>NZ_VTLA01000001.1:0-1017048 GCF_020514205.1 Synechococcus sp. MU1625 | reverse complement strand
GGGCTGAGGGGTTGCCGGTGGGGGGAGCACCAGTGGCTGCAGCGCCGATCGGATGGAGCCGAGCCAGAGTGAATTCAGCCCGTTTCTCCTTCATGCCATCGCCCCGGGGCATGGTGTTCATCCGCAGCCGGCCTTCAATCAGCAGCCGCTGCCCTGTCTGCACACGGTTCTGTAGCTCCTGGGCCAGGTTGCCCCAGCCAACCACCTTCAATTCGCCTGGCGGATCACCCTCCCGCAGGGGGTCAAAGCGCACGGCCATCTCCGCAATGGGAGTCTGGTTGTCTTGGGTGTATCGAACCGTCGGTGCGTCGATCACCTCCACTTCGAGCACGCAATGGTTCATGGCTTGAGCTGGTGTCGGCGCACATCCTGATGCAAGGGCCCGCGAATGACCAGCGTCGTGTCCTGTTGCTGGCTGGAACTGGTGAGGGCCCGCGCTTGGTGCAGGAGCTCTCCCGCTTCAACTGGCGTGTGAGCGTGAGCGTGGTGACCTCAAGTGCGGCGAAGGCTTACGCGGGACTGCCGCTGGAGCGGATCTCGATCGGTGCCCTGCAAGGGGTTGGCGGAATCATTGCCGCCCTGCATCAGGCCGGACCTTTCCGTTGGGTGGTGGATGCCACGCATCCCTTTGCAGCTCAGATCAGCCATTCCCTGGTCACCGCCTGTGCTGCGGTGGGCCAACCGCTGCTGCGTTATGAGCGTCGCCGCGAACCGCTTGGAGCTGCCTCCCTCGTGGCTGATGCCGAGGCATTGGCACTGCAGCCGCTCCAGGGCCAGCACCTGCTGCTGGCTATTGGGGGTCGCCATCTTCCGGCGATGGCTGCTGCTATACGCCGCGCTGGAGCCATCCCCTATGGCCGTGCGCTTCCGTCACCTGATGGATTGCGCGCAGCCCTGCGGGCGGGTTTGCCCCCGGATCACCTCGCCGTGGTGCGTCCCCTGCAGGGGGAGGTGCCGGGGGCGATCGAGCGGTCCCTCTGCCAACGCTGGGGCATCGGTGTGGTGCTGTGCCGCCAGTCTGGTGGTGTGACGGAACAGCTCTGGCATCAACTCACAACAGAGCTGGGGCTGAACTTGGTGCTGTTGCGCCGTCCGTCCCCCCCCGATGGCATGGCTTGTGTCGAGGATGTGAGCAGCCTTTTGGATCGGCTTGAGCGAGATTGAAGCGTGTGGGCTGGTGCTTGCCCTCACCACGGAAGCGAACGCCGAGCGCGCCCAACAGCTGGCTGAGGTCTTGCTGGAGCGCCATCTGGTGGCGTGTGTCTCCATTCACCCCGTTCAGTCTTTCTACCGCTGGGAGGGGGCCCTGGAGCATTCCCATGAGGTCCAACTGCTGATGAAGACCTCCGCCCAACATCTGGAGGCGCTTCGCTTGGCTGTGTCAGAACTGCACAGCTACGACACACCCGAGTGGTTGAGCTGGCCGGTGACCGCTTCACCGGCCTATGGGGCTTGGGCCCTGGCTGAGCTCAGTGCAGATGCGTCGCCGCCAGCTGCTTGAGGGAGACCTGGGAGCGTGCCCCCAGTTGCGTCACGATTTGACCAGCGCAGAGAGCACCAAGCTGACCACAGCGTTCGAGGGATTCGCCCTGGGTGAAGGCATGTAGGAATCCCCCGGCATAGAGGTCGCCTGCTCCTGTGGTGTCCACCAGGTCGCCCAGGCCGAAGATGCCAATATCCCAGCGTTGGTCTCCACTCAGCACGACGGATCCCTGAGCTCCACGGGTGATCGCGATGACCGAGCAGCAGCCGCGGACCCGGTCGAGGGCCTGATCGAAATCCTCGGTTTCGTAGAGCGACTGAATCTCGACATCGTTGGCGAACAGCACATCCACATGGCCATTGACCAGCTCGAGGAAACTCTCCCTGTGCCGATCCACGCAGAAGCCATCCGATAGGGAGAGGGCCACCTGTCCTCCTGATTCTCGGCAGGCTTCTGCGGCGGCGATAAAGGCTCGCTTGGCGGCTGGGCTGTCCCAGAGGTACCCCTCCAGATAGAGCACTTTGGCCTGCTTGACCATCGAAAGATCGAGATCCTCCGGCTCCAGCTGGGTGGAGGCTCCCAGGAAGGTGCACATGGTCCGCTCCGCGTCGGGCGTGACGTAAATCAGGCAGCGCGCTGTTGTGGCTCCGCTAGTGGCCGCTGGGGTTTCAAAGCGTGCACCAACGGCTCTGATGTCGTGGCTGAAAATGGTGCCGAGTTGGTCGTCACGGACACGACCGATAAAACCAGCGCGACCGCCGAGCTGGGCGATCCCGACCATGGTGTTGGCGACAGATCCACCGGAGGTCTCAAGGCCAGGACCGCTCGCCTTGTAGAGGGTCTCGGCCTGTTGCTCATTGATTAACGCCATGCCTCCTTTCTGGAGGCCGTTGTCAGAGATGAAGCTGTCGTCCGTCTGGACCAGAACATCCACGATCGCGTTGCCGATGCCAACGACATCGAGATTGCAGGTGCTGGGGAAACGGGTCTCAGGCGACATCGGTGCTGTGAAGACAGCACCGAAGTATGAACCTCAGAGGCTCAGGCGCTCAACAACGCGCGTTTCGGGCCATGGATCGGATCTTCTACAACGATGGTCTGATCACGGCTGGCACCAAGGGAGACGATGGCGATCGGCACTTCCATCAAATCCGCGAGGAAGCGCAGATAATCCATGGCCGGTTTGGGGAGATCCTCAAGACTGCGGCATTCCTCGGTTGAGCATTGCCAGCCAGGCAGTGTTTTGAAGATGGGTTTGCACTGGGCGAAGTCCTCGGCACTGCTCGGGAAGTGCTCGATCCGCTCGCCGTTGAGCTCATAAGCCACGCAAACCTGGATCTCGTCGAGTTCATCCAGAACATCCAGTTTGGTCACGGCCAGACAGTCCAAGCCGTTCACCTGCACGGCATAGCGACCGATCACCCCGTCAAACCAGCCGCAGCGCCGCCGCCGGCCCGTGGTGGTTCCGAATTCCCCACCGCGTTCGGTGAGCTGATCATTCAGGCTTCCGCTCAGTTCCGTGGGGAACGGGCCCTCACCCACGCGGGTGGTGTAGGCCTTGGCGACGCCAATAACACGGTCAATCAGAGTCGGACCGACGCCAGCACCGATGCAGGCCCCTCCGGAGACGGGATTGGACGAGGTGACGTAGGGGTAAGTGCCATGGTCGAGGTCCAACAGCGTGCCCTGGGCTCCTTCGAACAGGATGTTTTTGCGATCCCTGGCAGCCTGGTGAATGGCTTGGGTGCATTCCACAACGTGGGGTGCGAGGCGCTTCCCGTATTCCAGATATTCCTTGATGACATCCTCGGCATTCAAAGGAGCAACGCCGTAGATGGTTTCAAGAAGTTCGTTCTTTTCCTTCAGAGGCCCCTCAAGGCGTTCCCTAAGCCGTTGTTCGTCCAGCAGGTCGATCACGCGGATGCCGCTGCGCTGCGACTTGTCCGCGTAGGTGGGGCCGATTCCGCGGCCAGTTGTTCCGATCCGACGCGCTCCGCGTTGCTTCTCCATGGCCTGATCGAGCAGGCGGTGGTAAGGCATCGTCACGTGAGCCGTGGATGCCAATCGCAGGCCCGAAATATCGATGTCATTGGCGATGAGCATGTCGAGCTCACCAAGCATCACCTTGGGATCCACGACCGTTCCTGACCCAATCAGGCAGATCGTGTCGGGATAGAGGATTCCAGAGGGAATGAGGTGCAATTTCAGGACACGTTCGTCAACGACGATCGTGTGGCCTGCATTCACACCACCCTGATAGCGCACCACCACATCTGCGGAGCGGCTGAGGAGATCGGTGATCTTTCCTTTTCCCTCGTCACCCCACTGCGCTCCGATGACGACAACGTTGGCCAAGAACACGGCGGCCCGAAGCCGCAGATCTGCACAATCCGCGAGTATCTCAGATCTCGGGTGGCCTCGTCAAAGCGTGTGTCCAGGGACTCAGCTGCCCCTAACTACAGACTTCTCGGCTTTGCTGAGTTCCTTGGCGATCCGGTCATGGAGTGCCTCAGGAAGGGGACGGTTGGCATACGAGGTGTAGTGACCCGCCAGAGAGTTCAGTGCGGTCTGCATGGTTGTGAAGGAGCTGAGTCCGTTCACGCGCGGCTGAGGCCGGTAGCGGGACATGTAGTCGTTGATCAGTGTCCGAGCATCCGCTTCGGCTTCGGCGTGGGTTGGATCGTCCTGGGGCAGGTCGATCACCGTTCTCAACGTGCGGGAGACCGCCACGGTGTCTTCCACGTAATTGCCGCTCAAACGGGCTTCAGCATCACCACTGCAGGCCGTTAGAAAAAGGCATAAGCCCAGGCCGAGCGCTACGGCAGCCCGGCTCAAGGGGCGAAGCAGGCGTGTCAGTGCGGAGAGCATGAAACCCTTGAGAATCTGTTGACTTTAGGGGTGGAGTGCCTTGATCAGGCAAGACAAGGCCTCTGCGTGGGGAAGCTTCTGCACCTCTCGGTTGCTGCGGCGAACCAGCTCAACGACGCCATCGGTTGCGTCGCGTCCCACCACGATCCGCCAGGGAATACCGATCAAATCCGCGTCTTTGAATTTGACGCCCGCTCGTTCCTTTCGGTCGTCGATGAGTACGTCGACCCCTGCCTGCTGAAGTTCTTCATAGAGCGTTTCCCCCAGTTGGGCCTGGGTCGCGTCCTGAATGTTGGCGACGACCACAATCGCTTCGTAGGGAGCGATTGTGGTTGGCCAGCAGATGCCACCGTCATCGTGATGCTGTTCGACAGCAGCCTGCGCCAGCCTGGAAACGCCGATTCCATAGCAACCCATCCAGAACGGTTCGGTCTTGCCGTTCTCGTTGGTGAACCGACTTTCCATGGCTTCGGAATACTTACGGCCCAACTGAAAAATGTGGCCGACTTCGATGCCACGTTTTTCAGTCAGCCGTGATTCCGCGTTGTGTCGACAGGCGTCGCCCGCCCGTGCATTGCGTAGATCCAACCTTGTTGGCTGTTGCTTGAGGGCGGCCCAGCTGGTGTTGAAACGGTGCTGATCTGGCGTATTCGCTCCACAAATAAAACGACCCAATTCAATGGCTGTTTCGTCTGCCAGACGCAGGAAGGCTGGCTCCCAGGTCTTGGCTCCCTGCAGGACGTCATCGGACAAGTCAGGCCCGATGGATCCGAAGGGGATGGGATTGATGTCTTGGCGGTTTTGATCGTCTGGCGTGATCGGCCGGCAATCGAGGACGCCCTTGCCGAGGATGCCGCTAACGGCGTTGACGACTTTGGTGGGGTTCAGGTCCTGGTCACCACGAAGGCTGACCAGCAGGGGTTGGAGTGTGTCGTCGTCCAAGGCCGCCACAAAAAGCAGCACCTTCACCACTTGGCTTGGATCCCAGCCTTTGGCGTCGCAGAGGCTCTCGATGCTCCCCAAACCAGGGGTCGGGATGCACTCCTCAGGGCCTTCGGGTAGGGGCGATGCCTCTGGGGCAATCGAAACAGCCTTCTCCTGATTGGCCGCGTATTGCCCGTCATCGCTGATCAGGATCAGGTCTTCCCCGGCATCCGCCGTCACCATGAACTCCTGGGAGGCTGCACCTCCGATCGCCCCGCTGTCGGCATCGACGGGGACGGCAGCGAGTCCGCACCGTTCAAAAATGCGGCGATAGGCCTGATCCATCAACCCGTAGGTCTCGCGAAGGTCCGCTTCGCTGGCATGGAAGGAGTAGGCGTCCTTCATGATGAATTCGCGACCTCGCATCAGACCGAAGCGAGGACGGATCTCGTCTCGGAATTTGGTCTGGATTTGATAAAGGTTCACCGGAAGCTGCCGGTACGACCTCAACAGCTCACCTGCGAGGTTCGTGATGACTTCTTCGTGGGTTGGTCCAAGCCCCAGCTCTCTGCCTTGCCGGTCTTCGAGGTGAAACATGATGCCCTCGCCAGCTGTGTAGCCCTGCCAGCGACCGCTTTTCTGCCAGAGCTCTGCAGGGTGCAGCTGTGGAAGCAGGGTCTCCTGGGCGCCGGCGCGGTTCATCTCCTCACGCACCACGGCTGTGATTTTTTGAAGCACCCTCCACATCAGGGGTAGATAGGCGTAAATCCCTGATCCAATGCGACGGATGTACCCAGCACGCAGAAGCAACTGATGCGAGGTGATCTCCGCTTCGGCGGGAACATCCCGAAGCGTCACCAGCAGCAGGCGGGAGACGCGCATCGATCGCAAGAAAACGAGATTTGGAAGCTATCACCGCTCCGGAAGCATGCCGATCGCAGAAGTGTCCGTTTTGCTGGGATTCCACTGTGCGCCCTGAGTCTCGGCTGCTACCGTCCAGCTCATTCCAGCCTGTCCTAGGCCCGTCTCATGTTTCCTCGGTCCGTTGAGTCTGTGGCGTCACACGTTCAACAACAGGCAGAACTTTCCATGGATTCAGCCCAAGCTTCCGCGCAAGCTGAGGCCTTGGTGGGAATCGACGACGTTCAGAAATCTCTCAATCGTTCTCGCGCATCGGTCTACCGCTACACCAACACAGACCCTCGCAACCTCAATCCTCCCTTTAACCCTCGCAAGCTGAATCCGGAGTACCGCAGCGATCAGAAAGATGCGCTGATGTTCCATCCCAACGAAGTTGCACGCTTCGCCAAGGATGTTCTGCGCATCAAGGAAGTCACTGTTGAGGTGCTGAACTCTCCGTCAACGGCGACGCAGCAGATTCTGGGATCAATCCTTGAAGAGCTCCGTCTGATTCGCACCCATCTCGAAGGCAGCGTGCAGCCACCTTCTGACCTAAGCGCACGTCTCGACCAGCAAGATCGTCCTGCTGCTTAATGATCCCTGCATCTGTCTTTGGGCAGTGACAGAATGAAGTGATCAACGTTGTGATGAGAAGAGGGAGTCCTTGTGACTCCCCGTTCTATGGCCTCAGATGCTTTCCTCCCGTCTGGCGATGACGCCATCGCGTCGTCCGAGACGGATGAGCCGTTTAGTCGTAGCGCCTCTTTGACGGCCGTAACTGGACTGCTGATTGCTGTTGTCAGCTTCAGCGCTCCTCTTGTGGCTGTGATTACGGATCGAACGTTCTCCTCTCCGCGACTGATCCCAACCGCCTCGCATCGGAATGGATCTCCATCAGCTCCCCCCGTCTCCTTCGCAAGGATTGGTGAATCTCATCGTGGAGATTCCGGCAGGAAGCAGAAATAAATACGAATATCTGGCTGAGGCTGGCGTCATGGTGCTCGACAGGGTGATGCACTCTTCGGTGCGCTACCCCTTCGACTACGGCTTCATTCCCAACACGCAGGCGGATGACGGATCTCCCCTGGATGCCATGGTCATCATGGCCGAGCCCACTTTTGCTGGCTGTCTGATCAAGGCCCGCCCTATCGGGGTTTTGGATCTGTATGACCTGGACGTCTACGACGGGAAGATCTTGTGTGTTCCCGATGCGGATCCCCGTCAAGACGAGATCCGTAGCATTCGCCAGATTGCGGCATCACAGCTTGAGGAGGTCGCTGAATTTTTCAGGACTTACCGCACGCTGCAAGGAGGAGTTGTGTCGATTGATGGTTGGCGTGACATCGATGCGGTCCAGCCATTACTGGATTCTTGTATCAGCGCGGCCAACTGATCTCAGAAAGGTCCGCTTGATTTGGCCAGTTGCTTGTAAGTTGGTGCGCACTGAGATTCGCCGAAACTGTGCCCACCATCCGATTCGAGCAGGAAGACCAGCAGGTTGGCTGCATCGAGGGCGCGAATCTGCGAAAAGCTGCACTTGATGCAGGCATCAACCCCTACAAGAGCCTCAACAACCTCAACAACTGCAGTGGCGTTGGTCAGTGCGGCACCTGTGTGATGGAGGTGATCGAAGGTCAGGGCAATCTTTCGCCCCGCAGCGACGTCGAAGAGGTGTACCTGGCTGACCGGCCTGCGAACTTCCGCTTGAGCTGCCGCACCACCGTGAACGGTGATGTGACGGTTCGCACCCGTCCAGCCGAAGGTGTTGGCCGCGGCTCCAACAGCCTCGTTGGTGCGATCAAATCCCTGTTTGGCCGCTGAATCTTGGCGGGGATTCTCCAGGTCTACAGCTACAACCGCTGCAGCACCTGTCGGAAGGCGTTGGCATGGCTGTCTGAGCGAGGAATCGCCCATGACGTGCATGACATCACCCTGAACCCACCCTCCAGGGAGCTGCTCTCGGCGGCTTATCAATTTTTTGGTGAGCGGAAGCTGTTGTTCAACACCAGTGGCCAGAGCTATCGAGCCATGGGAGCTGCATCAGTGAAGGCCCTCACCGATGACGAGGCTCTCGATGCTCTGGCTGCCGATGGGAAACTGATCAAACGTCCGTTTGTGGTGGTGGATTCCTCCACGTTTCTGATCGGCTTTAAGCCTGATCTCTGGGAATCGACGCTCCAGGGCTGAAATTCAATCCATCCAATTCGCTGATCAGGGCATCGACATCTCCCTGGTCACGGATCTGACGGAAGCTCGAGCGTTTGATGTCTTCCAGCAAGGCCACGAGCAAATCCTGACTTCGAGTCAGTACAGGGCCATGTTCAAGCATGTGTGCAAGTTCCTCCCACAGCCGATCGAGGGCCTCTGATCCCAGGGATTCGAGGACATGGTCGCGCTGACCGATGCGGTTGCCGGCTCCCTTCGAGAGGTCGAGGACTGAGGTCACCATGCTTTCCGCCATCTGGCGGCTGAATTCCGATTCGGCGTTTTGCAGTCCGGGGAGCCGCCGCAAGGCGTCAGGCACCACGTTGCGGTCCAAACTCTGCTGCACCAGATGGCCGATCAAGGCTTGCAGTTGCGGGCGCATGGCTGGGCCAACACGGGTCAGCAGCAGTGGCAGCCATAACCGCAGCAACTCGACCACCTCCCGCTCATTATTCAGATCACTGCTTTGGTAACTGCACAGTCCGCGCACCCTCTCCGGCAGTTGCGGAGATCGGATCAATTGCTGGAGGGTGTCGACGAGTCGGATCGCGATGACCTCGAATAGCTCCACGGCTAACAGGGCCACCACGCCGCGGCTGATGACTGCACGAAGAGGTTCCAATTGCAGCAGCCCTGCTCCGCAAAGGCGCTCTGTGACAGGGATCACCCTGAGCCAGCGCGCAAATGGAAGCAGCAGTGGCAGGTCGATCCAGCGACGTAACAGGGCGTCGCGCCAGCGGATCGCGGGGTAGCGCTGTTTCAGGCGCAGGGTCCGCAGAAGGATGTCGAGGAGGAACAGGAGTTGAAACGGAGTGTCGATGCGCCAGCTCAGATCGCTGGGTCGTCCGTTTTCGTCGATGCTTCGCCAGTAATTGCTTTCCACCAGGGGCACGATCTGCTGGCTCCAGAACTGACGCTCCTGGCTCCAGGGGGATTGCTCGAGATGCTCGGGGCTCAGTAGAAGGTTGGCCGATGCGCGAGCTGATTCCAGGCCGGTACGTGCTCGGAGTCGGTTCTTGAATTTCTCAAGCGCACCGGCATTGCCTGAACTGATGAACGGGTTGCTGTCCATCAGCCCCGTGGTTAGAGCCGCCTGCTGCTTCAGCAGATCGCTGCTTTCAGGTGTGCGCGAACCGTTTTTCAGGAGTGCTTGATCCAAGGCGCTATATGCCTTGAGATAAGCCTCTGTGTCGCGATGGGGTTCGATGCCCTTTAAGGGGTCCAGAAGTGGGGTGATGTCCGGCAGCCAGGGCAGAGGGACCACCAGGGGCAGTGATGGGACCGGATAAAGATTGCGTTGAAGCCAGAACGTGCGCAGGGGGATGTAGGTGAGATCAAGAGCGACCCAGCTGAGATTGATTGCGGCGATGACGGCAATGGCCTGGTCCCACCGGCGCCAGCTGAGCAGGCCTCGATGGGGCTTGAGTGCTTGCCAGCGTGGACGGATCATGGGGCCTGCAGGCTCCCCCTATCGTGGGTCGAAAGATTGAGCCTGCCCACATTGAACGCGGAGAAAGGGCCTTCTGATGTGAAGGGCAGAGTGAGCGCGATTTGGGAGTTCTGGGCCCCGTTTCTGTTCACGGTCTCGCTGTATCTCTTGCTTCGGCAATTCGCCTTTGAAGCGCGTTATATCCCATCGGGATCGATGCTTCCTGGCCTGCAGGTTGGCGACAAGTTGATCGTTGAGAAACTTTCGTATCGGTCCCGCCCTCCCCAGCGTGGTGAGATCGTCGTGTTCAATTCCCCAAGTGCGTTTGATCCCGTCTGGAAACTGGAGTCGGGGCAACCGAATCCACTGAAGTGCGGCATCGTCACCTTCCCAGGCATCAGTTGGGTTGTCGATCGCGTCCTGGTGCAGCGCTACCCGGAATGTGAGGCCTGGATTAAACGGGTGGTCGGTGTTCCTGGCGATGTTGTTGAGGTCAACAGTCGCGGCGCTGTGAGCATCAACGGCACAGCCTTCAAAGAGCCTTACGTCACCAACTTCTGCTCGGATCGGGATGGAATGATCGGCTGCAAAGGTCTGTATGCCGTCGTGCCCGAAGGCAACGTTGTCGTTTTGGGTGACAACCGTCGCAACAGCCAGGATGCACGTCGTTGGCCCGGGGGGCCGTTCCTGCCCGACGATCAGATCATCGGGCGTGCTGTCTTCCGCTTCTGGCCGCCTGCGCGGATCGGTCCGCTCAGCAACTGAGTCCGCAGGCCACAACACTGCCCTGAAGTTCACGTCCCAGCCAGGGAATGTTGGCAGCGCGCGGAGCTCCAGGCGTGCTTTTCTCGACTGACCAGCGTTGCTCGGGATCGAACAGCAGCCAGCGCCGGCTGCCCTGCTCGAGCTGTTCAGGGGGCTGATCGATCAGGGCCGACGGCCCAAAGCTGAGGGCTTGCCAAAGATCTTCAACGGTCCAGCGGCCCGATTGCACCAGAGCATTCCAAAGCGCTGGCAGCACCAGATGGTGGCCGCTGAGGCCTGCCGGACGCTGGTCACCCGGCAACAGCATGTCCTCGGCATCCAGAGGTACAGCGTGGACAGCCACGGCAGTAATGATTCGCTGTTGAACGGCCTGGATCAACTGGTCACGATCCTCCGGACCCCCGAGGGAGGGGCAGACGCGCCAGCCAGGGTCGCTGTTGGCCAGCATGCTGCGGTCGTTCAGGAGATGCCACCAGCTCACGCTGCTCAGGGGAGGGAACTCGCAGCTGGCGAGTTGAACAACCGCTGCTGCCGTGGACAGATTCATGAGTCGCAGTTGTCGTTCCGGATGGCGTTGATGCAGCAACAGCAACTGGCTGAGCGGAAGGGTCTCGCTGGTGATCGGATCCGCTGGCCATCCGGCCCGCAGTGTTTCCACGCCTTCCCGCACCAGACCCTCCCCCTGCAGAGAGGGATCCCGGGGTGCCACGAGCACTGGGCATCCCCCCATCTCTCCGAGCAGCAGTCCCCGTTCCAGCAACGGGGTTGGAACCATGGCGACATCGTCTGCCAGCCCGATGGCACCGTGTTCGAGCAGATCGCCATGGGGGGCAAGTTCATCTGCCTTGCCGCCGCGGCTGAAGCCTCCCCAAAGGTGCAGGCGAACTGTTGCTGCTTGATCCTGATCGAGGCTGAATCCCTGGAGCTGCTCCGGGCAATCGCGCCAGTTGTTGCTGCGGGGAAGCAGGGCAATTTGGCCGTAGCCCCCTGCGGCGGCACAGTGCCGCAGGCTCACGGCTGTTTCCTGGTCCCCACTGAAGGGGGTCTCAAGGATGGAATGGGGATCAACCAGGCAGGGGGCGACCAGTTGATCCGGTGCTGGGCTGGCCTTGATGCCCAGGCCCAGGGCCTGCTGCCGGGCGTCGTCGTCAAAGCCGACCAGCACCCCCTGATCGATCAGAACTGCACCGAGCTGAACCGTGTGTCCGGGGCCACGCAGGATGCGCACCGGATCCAGCAGCAAGGTGTCGTTCATGACGTCAGAGAGCGCCTGCTGCCGTTCGGTCAATCACGCTTCCGAAATGGGAGGTGAGGTTGAGGCAGGTCACCACTGCAGGCTGGCCTGGATCGGCGGCAATGTCGACCACCGTGACGCCACCGTTGCCCTGTTTGACGGCCCAGATGTCGGCTGGAGTTAGGCCAAGCAGGTCGCACAGAATCGTCTTGTTGACGGCGTCGTGGGCCACCACCAGCACCGTTTCCTCAGGCTTCAGCTCACCAGCGATCTCTCCCCAGCTCCGGACGGAACGGGCCCACACGTCCTGGATGGTTTCCCCCTCAGGCATCTGCACGGTTTCTGGAGCACGCTTCCAGGTGTCCAGCAGCTCCGACCAGCCGTCTCTGATCTCGGATTCGAGCTTGCCTTCCCACAGTCCGTGTCCGATCTCCACCAGTCCATCGATCTGGGTCAGGGGCACATCGGGATGCGCCTCGAGAATGATCTGGGCTGTTTCCGTTGGCCGCGACAGGGTGCTGCTCCAGGCCCGATCGATGGGGATGTCTTTGAGGAAATCACGGGCGGCCGCGGCTTGACGGCGACCGTTGCTGTTAAGCGGAATGTCGATTTGTCCCTGGAAGCGGCCTGCCTTGTTCCAGTCGGTCTCGCCGTGCCGCACCAGGATCAGCCTGGCGTTCTTGCCCTTCTCCGGCAGAGGTTGCAGGTGTGTGGTGCTGTTCAGGCATTCGATCTGCACCTGGGGGCGATCAACGCCGGGATGGAGGTTGAAGATCGAGAGGGAGGTGTTGTCGACGCGGAGCCGTCGAAAACCATTGTCTGGTTCTCCCAGCAACACCAGCATCAGGCAGCGCAGGATGGCGTTGTGGGCCACCACCAGCACCGTGTCATTGCCATCGACGGGATGGCGCTGCAGCAGGTTGGTGATGAATCCACGCGCCTGCTCCATTAGCTCCGCCAGGGGCTTGTAAGACGAACCGTCCCGACGTTGAAGTTCCAACCTCATCGGTTGCTGTTTCCAGATGCTGTAAGCCTCTGGTGACCCTTCGATGAGCTCATCGATGGTTTGCCCGGACCAGGGTTCTAGATCCACTTCCAGCAGGCCGTCATCGAGCAGAACATCCGGTGCCTGACCGGCATGAGCCTCCAGCAGGCTTGCGGTTGTGGCGGCAGCCCGTTGCAACGGCGAGCTGTAGATGGCGTGGAAGCTCACCTCCTGCAGCGAGCGGCCCAGGGCCCTTGCCTGTTCATGACCCTCATCACTGAGGTTCGAAAGATCATCCCGACCCTGGATGCGCCGCTCCTTGTTGAAACTGCTGAGACCGTGGCGGACCAAAAGAAGACGAAGGGGCACGGTTCAGCTCAGCGTCAGGGCGCGGCCATCGTATGGAAGCGGCCTTTCGGGGGGACAATCGTGGGGAGTTGACGCCAGCTGGTGCCCAGTTCTCCACGACCGGTTTCCCCGCGCTGGAAGGGGCTTCTGGCGGCCCTATCCTTGGCCATGGCCGGTTTTATCTGGCTGTCGGGCTTGGTTGACAGTTTGTCCAGACCATCGGTGGCTCCGGCCCTGAGCCTTCAGCAGCAGGAGCTGACGCTCCTGGCCGAGCCAGCGGTGCCGTCCTCGTTGAGAGAAGCCTTGCTGGGGGAGTCGCCACGGGATGCGCTGCTCAAAGCCCTGGAGGGGATCTCATCCGAGGATCGCAGTGAGCGGCAGCAACGGATGCTCCTGCTCTTGCAGGGCCAGACTCCTGCCTCTGCAGACCGTGAAAGCGAACCCGAAGATCCCCTGCTCCAGCAGCTGCTGTGCGAAGTCAGCGCGTCTGATCCGGGGCTCTGCATTGATGGTGCAGCGGCGGGCCAAGCGGCGTTGCGTTTGGCGTTCAGCACGGTGCTGCCCCTGGTGACCGCCCTGATCGGTGGTCTGCTGCTGATCGGCCAGGCCTGGCGGTTGGTGCGGGGCCGTCTGATGGCCTGGCCAGCGGTTCAGGGGCCGGACCTGACTTTGATCGATATGGCCCTGCTGGTGGCGGGAGGCTTTGTCGTCATCAGTGCCGTTGGCGTCCCATTGGTGGCGTTCCCCTTGGTCGGTGCACTCACGGCCGGGCTTGCCAGTCCCCGCCGTGAAGCCGTGGGCGTGGTGATCAACTACGGCGTGATGGCTCTGCCAAGCCTGCTGATCCTCTGGCGGCAGTTGCGGGCCCTGCCGAAGCAGAGTGCGCCACCATCGGGCTGGATGCAGTGGCGGCTGCGGCCTTTGCTCTCCGCTCTGCTGGATGCAGTGGCGGGTTGGTTGATGGTGACCCCCCTGGTGATGCTCACGGGATGGTTGCTCGTGCGCTTGGTGGGGGATCCAGGGGGGAGCAACCCGCTGCTGGAGTTGGTGCTGGGCAGCCATGATCCGATTGCTCTCGGCTTGCTCGCTCTGACAGCCGTTGTGCTGGCTCCGCTGTTCGAAGAGACCATTTTTCGCGGTGCTCTGCTCCCAGTTCTGGCAGCCCGGCTTGGCCCCCTTGCGGGTGTCTTGCTCAGTGGCCTGTTGTTTGCCATGGCCCATATCAGTGTTGGAGAGCTGGCACCCCTCACCGTGCTCGGGGTTGGGCTGGGGTTGGTGCGGCTCCGCAGCGGACGGCTGTGGCCGTCAGTGCTGATGCATGGCCTTTGGAATGCAGTCACGTTCCTGAATCTGTTGCTGCTCTGAGCCTTGCCCCGCCTTTCCACAGGTGGTTCACTGGCCTATTCGCCTGTGATCCCGGTGGTTGCCGCTCCGGAACAGCGTGCATCGACCACAGCTTTTGAGCTGATTCAAGGGTCCCTGTCCTCTGGACGGATTGCACGACGATCCCCTCTCCTGGGGGGACTCCATCGCTTGATGGACGGCACTCTGCTGGGGTTGATCGCGGCGGTTGCTGTTCTGGCGGGCCTGACGTTGCACTGGCAGCATCGCTGGACCCTGGCTTTCCGCCTTCTGGAGGCGACCAACACCCAGGCGCACCGATTGACGGAATCAACTGCTGTCATGGAACAGCACCTGCTGCAACGTTCCCAACAACCGAACACTCTTGTGCCCACCCAGGTGGCCAACCTGGTGCATCTCGATCGCCCCGCTCTGCATTCGCTCCAGCCGACCACTCCCTCTCCGATGGTTTCGTTTCAGGAGCTGGGAGATCAGCCCATTCGGTCGGGGTACTGATGACGCGGTTGTCAGGGGGTCGACCTGTTCGTTCGCGACGTTCCCGCGCACGGGTTGTTCCTCTGACGCAGGTTCCGCCGAAGCGGTTGTTGATCATTTTCTGGATTTTGGCGGCAGGGCTGCTGGGCCTGATCGGTCGCATGGCATGGCTGCAGTTGGTGCAAGCTCCAGCCTTGGAGCAGCGTGCCCGTCAACTGCAGACGCAGCGCACCCAGCCTCTGGGGCAGCGGCGTCCGATCGTCGATCGCACTGGCCGCCTGGTCGCCATGGATGAAAAGCGATTTCGGCTTTGGGCCCATCCCCGTTACTTCAACATGCCTGGAGATGCCCCCAATGCTGTCCGCCCTGTTGAGGATGTCGCGGCAGTGTTGGCTGATCCGTTGGCCCGCCCCGCTTCCGAGCTTTTAGAAGCGATGGGAACGCAGGCATCCGGGATCAAACTTGCCGAAGAGCTTGCTCCTGAGACCGCTGATCGCATCGGTGCTCTCGGAATCAGTGGCCTGGATCTGGAGCCCTATCCCCAGCGCGTTTATCCCCAGGCATCGTTGTTCGCCAATGTGGTCGGTTTCCTCAATGCTGAGCGGCAACCCCAAGCGGGCCTTGAGCAGAGCCGTGATGGCGATCTGGCCCGTCATGAGCAGACCCGATATCTCCGTCGAGGAGCCGATGGCACCCCTTTGCCGGCCAATCTCGCCCCGGGGGCCTTCTACGGCGACGACTTGCGTTTGCAGTTGACGCTGGATTCCAGGCTCCAGCAGGTGGCTATGACCGCCCTGGCTGAGCAGGTCACGAAGTGGAAAGCGCAAAAGGGCGCCGCGATCGTGATGGATGCCACCAATGGTGAGCTGTTGGTGCTGGCATCGACACCCACGTATGACCCCAATCGTTACTGGGATTTCCCCACCGGGCGGTTTCGGGAATGGTCCGTTCAGGATCTCTACGAACCGGGATCAACGTTCAAGCCGATCAATCTGGCTCTGGCGCTCCAGGATGGCGCCATCGAGCCGACGGATCGGGTGAATGACGTCGGCCAGCTCACCATTGGTGGTTGGCCGATTTTTAACCACGACAAGCGGGCCAATGGCCTGGTGGATTTCGCCACCGTGCTGCAGGTGTCGAGCAATGTCGGCATGGTCCAGGCCATGCGCCGTCTTAACGATGACGCCTACTGGAACTGGATGCAGCGTCTCGGTATCAATCAGCGTCCTGACACCGACCTCCCTGGTGCGGTGGCCGGCCAACTCAAGAGCAAGCAGCAGTTCACTAGCCAACCGATTGAGCCGGCCACAACGGCATTTGGCCAGGGTTTTTCACTCACTCCGCTCAAGCTGGTGCAGCTTCACGCGATGTTGGCCAACGGCGGCAAGTTGATCAGCCCTCATATCACTCGCGGATTTCGCTCGGGTGATGCTTTGGCTCCGGCGGCGGCACCGAGTGGTCAGCAGCTGCTGAAGCCAGAGGTCACTCGCACGGTGCTCCAGTGGATGGAGTCGGTGGTGGATCTTGGTAGTGGCAAAGGTGTGAAAACACCCGGGTATCGGATTGGTGGCAAAACAGGGACGGCCCAAAAAGCCCTGAATGGGATTTATCTCCCAGGCGCGAAAATCTGCAGTTTTGTGGCGACCTTGCCGATTGAGGATCCCCGTTATGTGGTGTTTGTTGTGGTGGATGAGCCCCAAGGTGAAAACGCCTATGGATCCACCGTGGCCGTTCCGGTCGCCAAACAAATCATTGATGCCCTGTTGGTTGTGGAGCGCATTGCACCCTCAAAACCTGCTGAATTGAACAAGCTTTTGAACAGCTGACGCATCAAAAAGCGCCGCTACGTTACGGGTATAGAGCCGTCGTACATCATGGCCAGCCTGCTCGATCAGCTTTCACAAATGACCGTGGTCGTTGCCGACACGGGTGATCTGGAGGCGATCCGTAAGTTCACCCCTCGGGATGCCACCACCAACCCGTCACTAATCCTTGCGGCCGCCCAGATTCCGGCCTATCAGAGCCTGATTGATGAGGCTTTGCGGTCGTCGCGCAAGCTGATGGGCAGCGATGCACCGGTGGAAGACGTGGTGCGGGAAGCCCTGGATGAAATCAGTGTGATCTTCGGTAAGGAGATTCTCAAGATCGTTCCCCGTCGTGTGTCAACGGAGGTGGATGCTCGCTTGAGTTTCGATACCGACGCCACGATTGAAAAAGGGCGCAAGTTGATTCGTTTGTACAACGATGCCGGCATCAGCAACGATCGCGTTTTGATCAAAATCGCCTCCACCTGGGAAGGCATCAAAGCTGCCGAGGTGCTGGAAAAAGAGGGGATTCACTGCAATCTCACCTTGCTGTTTGGCTTTGGGCAGGCGGTGGCCTGCGCTGAAGCTGGCGTCACCCTGATTTCCCCCTTCGTCGGGCGCATCCTGGATTGGTACAAGGCTGAAACCGGGCGCGATTCCTACCCCGGGCCGGAAGATCCCGGGGTGATTTCTGTGACTCGGATTTTTAACTACTACAAGACCCACGGCTACAGCACGGAGGTGATGGGGGCGAGCTTCCGCAACATCGATGAGATCACGGAGCTGGCCGGTTGTGATCTGCTCACGATTTCACCCAAGTTGCTGGATCAGCTCCGCGAAAGTGATGCAGCCCTAACCCAGAAGTTGGATGCGGCCCATTCCAGCGGGGGTGAGGACAAGATCCACGTTGATCGCGCCAAGTTCGATGCGTTGATGCATGACGACCGGATGGCCACCGACAAACTCACTGAGGGCATCAAAGGTTTCAGTAAGGCGATTGAAACCCTGGAGCATCAGCTGGCCCATCGTCTTGCGGAACTGGAGGGTGGCTCCGCCTTCCGCCACGCTGTCTCCGAGATCTTCATGCTCAACGACATGAACGGTGATGGGTCGATTACCCGCGATGAATGGCTTGGTAGTGATGCCATCTTCGATGCGCTGGATCAAGATCATGATGGTTTGATCTCCCAGGAAGACGTGCGCCAAGGCTTTGGTGCTGCTCTGGCACTGACCTCCGTCTGAGTCCGTCGTCTGATCTGTTGCTGAGGAGAAGCGAGCCTCGCTTCTCCTTTCATTCACGTTTGATTTTTCGGTCAACGATTCATTCCAATGCATGCGCTCGACACCATGCGCGCTTTGGCAAGCAAGGCCGAAGTAATCCATCTGAAGCAGGGGCAGATTCTGTTTCGCACGGGGGAAACCGGAACCTGCATGTATGGGTTACTGGAAGGATCCGTGCGTCTCACCTGGATCGATTCGACAGGCCATGAAGGGCATGAAGACATCCCTGTTGGCCATGTTTTTGGCGCAGGTGCCCTCGTGATGGAGGACCATGAGCGTCTGAGCACAGCCACGGCCACCAGTGATTGCCGGCTGATTGCCATGAACCGCGACAAGTTTCTGTTTGCGGTTCAGGAGACGCCGATGTTTGCGGTGCAGCTTCTCGCGTCGATCGATGCCCGTTTGCGAGACATCAAGTTGGCCGAGGCCTGAGGCCCTGGTCGCTTTTTATGCGAAAAGGGCATAATCCTGCGAGTTTTTGTATTGCTTGTTGCAAAGCCATCCCCTGCGTCTGGCTTTGCAACTGGGCTTGTTCCAGCTCAGTCTTGGGATTCTTGGTGTCCAGATCCTTGGCCTGCTGAACCGTCTCCTGATTCAAGACATCCAGTTGCCGGCGGTGCTGGCGGCCTTGGCCGTAGGTGGTCAGCAGCTGATGGGGTTCACCCGCGCCTGGTTCGGCCATCGCTCCGATCGCATCCCCCCCAGCCGGCTGCGTCGCACCCCTTTCATCATTATCAGCTCGTTGGCGATTGCCTTGTTGTTCGGTTTGGCCTGTCAGCTGGTGCTGCGGTTGGCCACCAGCATGGAGGCCTCCGGCGGTGAGCTCAATGGGCTGCTGATTGGCCTGCTGATCCTCGTGTTTGTGGCGATTGGCACGGCCATTGCCGCTGGTGGAACAGCGTTTTCGGCCTTGATCGCTGATCGCACCACGGAAGCCGAGCGGCCGAGGGTGCTGTCGGTGGTGTGGGGGATGCGTCTTATGGGGGTGTTGCTGGGCAGTGTTCTGGTGAATCAGGTGTTCGGCAGTGCCTGCGCGGCCGATCCCAGCCGCACCGCTGTTCTGGCTGGACTGCAGCGGTTGTCGGTGGTGACGCCGTTGGTGTTGCTGGGGCTGGGGGTGGCGTCGGTGTTCGGCGTGGAACGCCGCATCACAGGCTTGATGGCGTCTGTGGGGGCGGAGCCACCCGATGTTCCCCAGCGGTTGGCCTTGCCCCAAGTGCTCTTGAAACTGCGGTCCATCCCCCAGGCCGGTCGTTTCCTCGGCGTGCTCTGCCTGTTCACCTTCAGCATGTTCCTCAACGATGCGGTGCTGGAGCCCTACGGCGCCGCTGTCTTTGGCATGAGTGTCTGCGCCACCACATCGCTGAATGTGTTGATCGCACTGGGCTTCTTCGGCGGCCTGGCGCTCAGTGGCTTCTGGTTGATTGAGCGGGTCGGCAACATCCGCACCGCCCGGGTGGGTGCGGTGCTGGCCGCTTTTGCCTTGATGCTGATGTTGTGGGCCGGGGCTGAGCAGTCGATCCCCCTGTTGCGGGCTGCTGTTGCTTTGTTTGGTTTGTCGCTTGGGGTGTGCATGAATGCCTGCCTCACCCTGATGTTCAGTTTTGTGCAACCCGGACGTACTGGGCTCCTCTTGGGAATTTGGGGTGCGGGCTATGCCTATTCCTGCGGCCTGGCCACCATCAGTGGAGGCGGGCTGCTCACCTTGTTCCAAGCCTGGAATGGCGGGGATCTGTTCGGTGCTTACAGCGGTGTGTTTGCCCTGCAGATGGTCTGTTTCCTGGGAGCCGCATTGATGACGCGCCGTTTGGATGTGGTCTGTTTCCGCAACACGGTGAAAACTCGCTTCAGCGACGTGATGGAGATGGCGGTGGATTGAACGTTGGATGAAGGGCCGGATCCACTAGAAACGGCTTCCTTGAATTGCAGTGAATGGCAGCGCTGCAGATCGTTTGGTTCAAGCGTGATCTGCGCAGCGTTGATCACAAGCCCTTGGCGGCGGCCTCTGAGCGTGGTCCGGTGCTGCCGTTGTATGTGGTCGAGCCGGAGTTATGGCAACAGCCCGATGTCTCCGAGCGGCAGTGGCTTTTTTGCCGGGAGTCGCTTCTGGAGCTGCGTGAGGCTCTGGCTGATCTGGGGCAGCCATTGGTGGTGCGGGCAGGCGATGTGGTGCAGGTGCTGGAGCGTGCCCGGCGCCAGTTCGGTATCGATGGGCTGTGGAGCCATGAGGAAACCGGCAACGGCTGGACTTATCAGCGCGACAAACGTGTGGGGGGCTGGGCCCGTCAGCACAGCATCGCCTGGTGCGAAATACCGCAGTTTGGGGTGACGCGCCGGATGAGCACTCGCAATGGCTGGGCCAAGCGGTGGGAGGCGCAGATGGCGGAGTCCATCACTGCAGCTCCGGCCACGTTGCAACCACTGGAGGGCATCGCTCCCGGCGAGATCCCAGAGCGGCCCTGCCGCGAGCTGCCGGTTGATGTTTGCCCGAAGCGGCAAACCGGAGGGCGTTCGATCGGCCTGGGGGAATTGCGCGATTTTATGCAGCACCGAGCGCCGCGCTATCAACGGGCGATGTCTAGCCCCAACACGGCGTTCACGGGCTGTTCACGCCTGTCGGCCTATCTCACTTGGGGTTGTCTCTCGATGCGGGAGGTGTTGCAGACCAGCCGCAGCCATAGCGGTCGCGGTGTCAGCAGCTTTGAATCACGGTTGCACTGGCACTGCCATTTCATTCAGAAGCTTGAGGATCAGCCGGCGATTGAATTCAGCGATTTCCATCCGTTCATGCGGGGCATTCGCAAGGCGGATGCGGAGCGCTTGTCGGCCTGGAGTGAAGGCCGCACCGGTGTTCCCTTTGTGGATGCCTGCATGCGCGCCTTACAGGCCCATGGCTGGATCAACTTCCGCATGCGGGCGATGTTGATGTCGTTCGCCAGCTACAACCTCTGGCTGCCCTGGAGGGACAGTGGCCTGCACCTGGCGCGCCAGTTTGTCGATTACGAGCCCGGCATCCACTGGAGCCAGTGTCAGATGCAGTCGGGCAGCACCTCGATCAACACGATTCGGATCTACAACCCGATCAAGCAGGGCATGGACCACGATCCGCAGGGGGTGTTCATCCGTCAGTGGTGTCCTGAACTCAAGGACGTGCCCACGATTCACATCCATGAGCCCTGGATGCTCGGCGGCGGTCGGCCGGCCCCGATTGTTGATGTGACTGAATCGATGCAGCAGGCCAAAGACCGGATCTGGGAGATTCGTCGATCGGCCGGTTTTGAGCGCCATGCCGATGCGATTCAGCGTAAGCATGGCTCCCGCAAGGCCGGCTTAAAACCGGTAACCACCCGCCGCCGGCGCAAACCTCAGCAACCTGACAACGGCAGCCAGCAGCTCAGCCTCGGTCTCTAGTTGCGCTGCAGCAGCAGTCGTTTGATCACCCGCTGGGCGATGTCTCCATAGCCCATCTCCCCGGAGAGTATTTGAGCAATCCGTTGCGGTGCGGTGGGCCGTTTGATCCCCAGCTGATACCCGACACCGGGAAAGCGATAAAACACTTGGGCAATGCGCCGACCCCAGGCCATCGACTCCCCCCAGCGTTCCCGCATGGCGCGGCTGTAGCCCCGCAGATCGCTGCTCTTCCCGTTGAGCCAACGGCTCAGATGCCGTGCTGCTTCGCAGCCACTCATCAGGGCAGGCCGTAACCCCTCGGCCAGAAAGGGATCGCACAGGGATGCCGCATCGCCCACCACAACGATGCCGTTGCCGTCCAGACGGTGATGGCCGTTCCACACCCGCAGTTGCCCGCGCTGACGAATGCCAGCATCGGCAGCGAAGCCCAGATCCGGCAGCAACTGAGCCAGCACCTGCTCTGGGTCAGCGTCCTGCCTGCCGATGAAGCTGCCCACGCCGATGTTCACCCCGCCAGCGAGAGGGAAGGCCCAGGCAAAGCCCTGTTTCACTAGGCCGAATTCAAAGCGGGTGGTGCCATTGCTGAGCTGCCCTTGGCCCTCCAGTCGTACTGACATGGTGGTGGCCATCTGGGGCTGTTTGGCACCAAGACCGAGCCGTTGGGGCCAGGGCGAGCCAGAACCATCGGCGATCACTACGGCCCGGCTTTGCCAACGGCGACCATCGGTTGCCGTTATGTCCCACACGTCTCCATTGCGGTCGATGCCGTTCACGGCAACCCCGGCAAGCCGTTCGGCTCCAGCCTGAATCGCCTGATCCGCGAGTAGTTGATCCAGCGTTTCGCGGCGCACGATCCAGAACGGCGCATCCCCCGGCAACTCGGCCACCACCGGATCTTTCAGACACCAACTGAAGTCAACGCGGCGGATCACCTGTTCCACTGCGGGTTCCAGGGAAAATGGGAACCACTCCTGCACCGAAGCGGCCATGCCACCACCGCAGGGTTTGATCCGAGGCTCAGCATCGCGTTCCAGCACGAGTACGTCGTGACCGGCTGCCGCTAGATGGGCCGCTGCGGCACCACCGGCTGCACCGGACCCGATGATCAGAACATCGCGGGTCCGATCCACTCCGTTGCTCACACCTTGAGGATGTCGGCTTCCTTGGTGGCCAGGTGCTTCTCGAGTTCAGCAATGAACTTGTCGAGCGTTTTCTGAACGCTGTCTTGCTCGTCGCGGCTCTGATCTTCGGAGAAGTCGCCCTCCTTCTCTTGCTTCTTGATTTTGTCGATCGCGTCGCGGCGCAGGTTGCGCAGGGCTACTTTGCCTTCCTCGGCGTACTTGGATGCCAGCTTGCAGAACTCCTTGCGGCGTTCCTCTGTCAGGGGTGGCACGTTGATGCGGATGATCTTGCCGTCGTTGTTGGGGGTAAAGCCCAGCTCACTCATGGCGATCGCTTTCTCGATCGAGGCGAGGGCGCTGATGTCGAAGGGTTGGATCTGGATCGTCTGTGAATCTGGGGTCGACAGGGTGGCTAGCGATTTCAGCGGTGTTTCGGCGCCGTAGTACTCCACGCTGATTCGATCCAGAAGCGAGGAATTGGCCCGGCCGGTGCGAATGGTGTTGAAGTTGCGCTGGGTGGCCTCCAACGACTTGCGCATGCTGGCTTCGAGGTCCTGGGTCGACATGGTTGCTGAGGGTGGAGGCGTGCGTGCTTGGGTGCGTTGTCAGGCGGGGGCGCCGATGCGGGACCCGATCGGTTCCCCGGCCACGGCTCTGCCGATGTTGCCAGGTTCGAACAGGTTGAAAACAACAATCGGGATGTTGTTGTCTTTGCAGAGAGCGATGGCTGTGCTGTCCATCACGCCCAGTTCTCCGCTGAGCACATCCTGATAGTTGAGGTGCTCGTGTTTAACGGCGTCGGAATGCTTGGCAGGGTCTTTGTCGTAGACCCCATCCACTTTGGTGGCTTTGAACACCACATCGGCGTTGATCTCAGCAGCCCTGAGGGCGGCGGTGGTATCGGTGGTGAAGAAAGGATTGCCGCATCCGGCGCCGAACACCACCACCCGGTTTTTTTCCAGGTGCCGGATGGCTTTACGGCGGATGTAGGGCTCCGCCACTTCTTGCATGGCAATGGCGGTCTGCACCCGGGTGGGCACGCCGGCTCTCTCCAGGCCGTCTTGGAGGGTGATGGCATTCATCACAGTGGCCAGCATGCCGACGTAGTCGGCTGTGGCCCGTTCCATGCCTGCTGCAGAACCCTTCAGCCCGCGGAAAATGTTTCCACCGCCCACGACAATGGCTAGCTGAGTGCCATTGGCAACCACCTTGGCAACGTCGGAGGCGATTGACTGAACAATGGCGGGGTCAATTCCGTAGCCCTGAGATCCCATCAGAGCTTCGCCGCTGAGTTTCAGCAGGACGCGTGTGTAGGTCATCAACGGTCCAGATCCTTCTGACAGTAGCAAGCACTGGCACAGGCCTCAGATCACCGCTTGGATGGATGAACCGCGGCTGCTTGATGCCAGAGACCGATGCCACCCAGAGCGGTGTGATGGCCCGTCTCACCCTCTCGGCCCTGGAACGCGCCAGCCAAGATCCCGACTGCTGGCGTGAACCCGTCGTGCATCGCGCCTTGTTGGTGAGTGGACTCTCCGTGCTCATCGCGGCCACCCGTCGTCTTCAGGACGATCTCGAGGCTGCTGAAGCGGCCTAAGACGGGCTGAGCCCGTTAAAACTCGATGCCCGCCTGGGCCTTCACCCCCTGCTCGCGGAAGGGGTGGTGCACCAGGGTCATCTCCGTCACCAGATCGGCTCGCTCCACCAATGCAGCCGGTGCTCCACGGCCGGTCACCGCCACGTGGGTGAGGTCCGGTCGCTCGTTCAATCCGGCAATCACGGTGTCGGCATCGATGTAGCCCAGCTTCAGGGCCACATTGAGCTCATCGAGCAGCACCAGTTTCACGCTGGCATTCCGTAGATAGCCGAGGGCTGTCTGCCAGGCCTCTTCCACCAGCTGTTGATCCCGCTCCCGGTCCTGGGTCTCCCAGGTGAAGCCCTCGCCGAGGGCATGCCAGCTCACCTGTTCGCCGAAGGCCTTCAGCGCCCGTGCTTCGCCGGGCTCCCATCCTCCCTTGATGAACTGAACAACCGCCACCCGATCCCCATGCCCCAGGGTGCGTAACACCAGCCCCAGCCCGGCGGTTGTTTTCCCCTTGCCCTGGCCGGTGAACACCAGCACCAAGCCCTTTTCCTTGTTGCGCTCCTCGACCCGCTGTTTCTGCACCTGCTGCCGTCGTTCCATCCGTTTGCGATAGCCGGCGTCGTCCGCTTCGGGGGCGAGTTTCCCCCCCATCCCCAGCTCCGCGGCGGATTGATCGAGGTCGTGGTTGCTCATGGAAGGAGGGTGTTGATTGAGGCTTATCGAGGGCGAGTGGCGGTGATGCGCTGCAGGGCCCGTCCTGCCAGCAGTTCTTGGGTGACATGGTCGAACCCGAGTTGCTCCAGTTGGGCGGGGAGGTCGTCCTCCAGCATGGCGGTAGCGGTGTCGGTTTCAAACAGGGTGCAGAAGAGTTGTTGGGGGAGCTTCAGCCAGGGCCCAGCCGGATGCAGATCCACCACCACCAACCAGCCGCCGGGTTCCAGCAACCGCAGGGCACTGCGCAGCACCTGCTCCCGATCGCCGCGGGGAAATTCATGCAGGGCCACGCTCATTTGGATCGCGCTGAAGCTGCCATCGGCAAGCGGCGGATCTTCGGCCAGCCCCTCCACCCGCTGCAGGGCCGGGTGCCGTTGGGCGGCGAGATCCAAGGCTCGGGGGGAGATATCCAGGCCCGTTACGGCATACCCCGCCGCCAGCCAGGGGGCCGCTGCCTCGCCACTGCCGCAGCAGAGATCCAGCACCGCAGCTCCGGACTTGAGATGGGGTTGCAACGCAGCGAGCCCTAGGCCCCGCAGTCGGTCCACCCCACCCACACTCAGCGACGACACCGCCGTGACCGTGTCGTAAATCCAGCGGTAGCGGTAGGCCAGCGGCCTCAGAAACGACGTCATCGTTGATGTGCAAAAAGGGCAGTCAGGTTGATGTCAGGCCGGTTGCCGGGCCAGGGCTGCATCCACCGCCTGCTGCTGGTCACGCCGGGTGATCCAGTGGTGATAAGTGCGGGTGTGGATCGCCACCGAGTGGCCCATCATCCTGGCGGCGACGGTGTCCGGCAGGCCGACATGGATGGTGCGCACGGCCCAGGCATGGCGCAGGTCGTAGGGCGTAATCGGCAGGTCATAGCGGCGGAACTGTTCACTCACACGCCGTCCCACCTGCTGCAGGGTGGTGCGACGAAGATCGGTCTGGATCGCCGGCAGGGCGGCCGGGTTCTCCGCTAGCTCCCTTAGGCCGAAGCGTTCGACCCAGTCGGGGTGGAATGGCCAACTCTGGTGTTCACCGGTTTTGGTGGTCGGCAGCACCCGCAACACCTGATCGCCGCCCGGGGCCAGGGAGGAGCAATCGCAGAAGAACACCTCGTGGTTGCGCAGGCCGTAGGTGGCCATCAAGGCAAAGGCCAGGCGCCACTGGGGATTGGGAATGCGGCCTGCGGCCTCAAGGATCTGAGGGTCGGTGGGCAGTTGGCGGAAGCGGGCCCTGTGCAGGCCATAGCCGCCGGCCTCCTGGCGCCAGTCCTCCGGTAAGGGCAGCTCCAGATGGCGGGCCAGGGCCGCTAGGGCTGTGGCGCATTGCTGGCGACTGCGGCTGCCGTCGTCGTAACTGGTCAGGGTCTGCATCAGCAGCGTCGGCTCCAGCTGCTGATCACCGCTCTGATGGGCCAGGCGCCGCAGGTAGGGCAGATAGGCGCTTGTCCAGGTGGTGCGGCTGCTCGCTGGGGAGCGGCGTCGACGCGGGTCGGTAAAAAATGCTCTCTCGAAGCTCTCGAGTGCGGCCTGAATTCCGATGGATTGGCTCTTGGCTTTGGTTGACGTTGGGGCTGACCAGAGCGTCCAATCAAAACTGCGCTGCTCCAATTGCAGTTGCACCAGGGCTGCGGTGCTGAGGGCTTGATTCAGCCCGGCTGGATCTGCCGTCAGCCCCAGACTGATCCGTTGCAAGCGGCTCCGGCTCGGATCGCCGCGTAGAGGCAGAGCCCCGCGCAGGTTCAGCCGTCGACCCCGCTGTTCGATGCGCAGTCGTGTCCCCCGTGCCGCCAGCTGCGCATTGGCGGTCTCCAGCGCACTTTTGAGCTCCATAAATGTGTCGTCGACGTCAAGGATCGCGTCGATGGCCGCTACGCTCAACCCCCTCAAGCCGTTCTGCTCGGTATGTCTCGCGTCGGTGTCGTCCTGTTGAACTTGGGTGGCCCGGAGCGAATCCAGGATGTTGGGCCTTTTCTCTACAACCTGTTCGCCGATCCTGAGATCATTCGGCTGCCTAGCCCGGCGCTGCAGAAGCCACTGGCTTGGTTGATCAGCACCCTGCGCAGTGGTAAGTCGCAGGAGGCCTATCGCTCCATCGGTGGCGGATCACCGCTGCGCCGGATTACCGAGCAGCAGGCTCGAGAACTTCAGAGCATGTTGCGGCAGCGCGGCATCGATGCCACCAGCTATGTGGCCATGCGCTATTGGCATCCGTTCACGGAATCCGCTGTAGCGGACATCAAGGCCGACGGCATGGATGAGGTGGTGGTGCTCCCCCTCTATCCCCACTTCTCGATCAGCACGAGTGGCTCCAGTTTCCGTGAGCTGCAGCGGCTGCGTCAGGCAGATCCCTCCTTTGAGAAGCTGCCGATTCGCTGCATCCGCAGTTGGTTCGATCACCCGGGCTATGTGAAAGCCATGGCCGAGCTGATCGCTGAAGAAGTCCGCAATAGCGATGATCCCAGCAAAGCTCACGTCTTCTTCAGTGCTCACGGTGTGCCGAAGAGCTACGTCGAAGAGGCTGGCGACCCCTACCAAAAAGAGATCGAAGCCTGCACGGGTTTGATCATGAAGGAACTGGCCGTTCAGATGGGTCACGACAACCCCTTCACCCTGGCCTATCAAAGCCGTGTGGGCCCGGTGGAATGGCTGAAGCCCTACACGGAAGAGGCGCTTGAAGAATTAGGCGAAGCCAAGACCAATGACCTCGTGGTGGTGCCGATCAGCTTCGTTAGCGAGCACATCGAGACGCTCGAGGAAATTGACATCGAATACCGGGAGCTGGCCACCGAGGCTGGCGTGGTGAATTTCCGCCGCGTGCGGGCTCTCGATACCTATACCCCCTTCATTGAAGGGCTGGCTGATCTGGTGAGCAGCAGCCTGCAGGGTCCTGAAGTGAGTCTGGATGCGGCGGCGGAACTGCCCACCAAGGTGAAGCTCTACCCACAGGAGAAGTGGGAATGGGGCTGGAACAACAGTTCGGAAGTCTGGAACGGCCGTCTTGCCATGGTGGGTTTTTCGGCTTTTCTGCTCGAGTTGATCAGTGGTCAAGGGCCGCTTCATGCCCTCGGATTGCTCTGATCAAGCCGGGGGCGCTTCCGGCCCTTAACCTTGAGGGTCATTGACCTGTCGCCCCTGTGACTCTCACCTCCGCGTCTTCGGCCGTCACCGGGCAGCAGGCAGGTAACGGTGGACAGAGAATGTCAGGGGCCACAGCCCTGATGGATGCCCTCCGACGTCACGGCGTCGACACGATCTTCGGCTACCCCGGCGGGGCGATTCTTCCCATCTATGACGCCCTCCATATCGCCGAGAGCGAGGGGTGGGTGAAGCACATCCTGGTGCGACATGAGCAGGCTGGAACCCATGCGGCCGATGCCTATGCCCGCGCCACCGGCAAGGTGGGCGTTTGCTTTGGCACATCCGGTCCCGGTGCAACCAACCTGGTTACCGGCATCGCCACCGCCCAGATGGACTCGGTGCCCATGGTGGTAATCACCGGTCAGGTGCCCCGTCCGGCGATCGGCACCGATGCCTTCCAGGAGACCGATATCTTTGGCATCACCCTGCCGATCGTGAAGCATTCCTGGGTGGTGCGGGATCCAGCGGATCTTGCGTCCATCGTTGCCCAGGCCTTTCTGATCGCAGCGAGTGGTCGTCCGGGTCCGGTCCTGATTGACGTCCCGAAGGATGTCGGTCAGGAGATGTTCGATTATGTGCCCGTTGAGCCTGGGTCGATTGTTCCCCAGGGCTTTCGCAAGCCGCAGCCACCGCGGGATGAGCCGATCCTGTCAGCTCTTGAGCTGATCATGGAGGCGGAGCGCCCCCTGCTGTACGTGGGGGGTGGTGCAATCTCTGCGGGTGCTCACGACAGCCTTCGTGTCATCGCAGAGCGCTTCCAGATCCCCGTAACAAGCACCTTGATGGGCAAGGGTGTCTTCGATGAGAACGACCCCTTATCCGTAGGGATGCTCGGAATGCACGGTACGGCCTACGCCAACTTCGCCGTCACCGAATGCGATCTACTGATTGCCGTCGGCGCCCGCTTTGATGATCGGGTCACCGGCAAGCTCGATACCTTTGCCCCTCGGGCCCGGGTGATCCACTTTGAGATTGATCCGGCTGAGATCGGCAAGACCCGTCGTCCTGAGGTTGCGGTGCTGGGTGATCTGGGCCTGAGCGTGGCGCGGTTGGTGGAGCTGAGCCTGCAACAGCAGGTGCAACCACGAACCGCTCCCTGGCTTGCGCGCATTGCCGAGTGGAAACAGACCTATCCCCTCACCGTTCCTCCCGCTGAGGGAGCCCTGTTCCCCCAGGAGGTTCTGCTTGCCGTTCGGGACCTTGCGCCGAATGCCATCGTTACGACCGATGTGGGGCAGCACCAGATGTGGGCCGCCCAGTACCTACGCAATGGTCCCCGCGGCTGGATCAGCAGTGCCGGTCTCGGCACCATGGGTTTCGGCATGCCGGCCGCGATGGGCGCCCAGGTGGCTTGCCCCGATCGTCAAGTGGTGTGCATTGCCGGTGACGCCAGCATCCTGATGAACATTCAGGAGCTGGGAACACTGGCGGCCTACAGCCTCCCGGTGAAGGTGGTGATCGTCAACAACCATTGGCAGGGCATGGTGCGCCAATGGCAGGAGAGTTTCTACGACGAGCGCTATTCAGCTTCCGACATGCTCAATGGCATGCCGGACTTCGTTGCCCTCGCCCGCTCCTTCGGTGTGGACGGCGTGCACATCCGCGAGCGGGAGACCTTGCGCGTTGACCTGGAGGCCGCTTTGAAGGCCCCCGGCCCGATGCTGATTGATATCCACGTGCGCCGCGGTGAGAACTGTTATCCGATGGTTCCCCCCGGCAAAAGCAATGCTGAAATGGTGGGCCTCCCGGCCCCTATGCCGGTTCTCAATGCCACGACCCCTTGATTCGACTTGTCTTAACCGGATTGCTGTTGCTGCTTTGGGCAGTTCCGGTTCAGGCCGCTGAGGTGCTTCAGGTGCGCAGCAGCTCCCTGCTTCAGGTCGGCGATCACAACCGCACCTACACCGTTTCCCTGGCCTGCACATCCGTTGATGTGAGCCACGAAGCCGAAGCGACCGCCTGGTTGCGTAAGGAACTGCCGCGCCGGCGCAGGGTCAATCTCCGACCGGTTGGTTCCAGCGAGGGTCAGCTCATGGCTCTGGTGACGCCAATCGGTGCTGAGCGTGACCTCAGCAGTGGCTTGATTGCCGCCGGTTTGGCTATCAACAGCTGTGGGGTCGATGGCTGATAACAGAGTCGCCCGAGGCATTGTGCTGGTGCCTTGCCTTCTGTTGGGCGGTGCTTTTCTGGCAACGGCCGTTTGGGGTCAGGGAGCCGCCGCCGAAAATCGCCCCCTGGCCATCGGACTCGGCGTTGGCTTGCTCTTGGCCGGTTGGTTGTCCCAGTTGGGAGGCGGGTCTGAGACCCCTGTGACAAAACCAGACGAGTCCGATCCCTCTCCCTAACTTGCGGGAATCGGGTTGCTTCCCTCCGATTCCATGTCGAAGCCTGAGTGGCGATGCTGGCCTTGGCTGTCGTGGTCTGTTGTTACGGCGACGCTGATCGGATGCCAATCCATGGTCGCCAGTGGCCTCAATCGCCCACGGCTGGCGGTGCTGCTTCCGGTGGGCCATCGCGATGCTGCATTGCGGCAGGACTTCTTGCAGGGCTTTCGTCTCGGCCAGTCTTCGGTGGAGGCCTGTGGTGAGTCTTTCCCCCCGGTGGTCTGGCATGGGTTGAACTCCGGCGAGGCGCCTGAGGCGCAGTTGATGCCTTCCAGCGAACTCAAGCTGCTGGTGGCACCCCCGTCTGCGGATTTGCGGACCTTTGCTGCTTTGGCGGTTGAGCGGGATCTCACCGTGCTGTTGCCCTTTCAGCGGGGGCAGTCTCTGGACACCTTGCGTGGCCTCGAAGGCCGTGAACGGCTTTGGCCGCTGGTTCCCTGCCAACAGGAGGATTTGAAAGCGATGGTGGCGGCGGCGATGGAGGCCGGTTGGGAACGGGCCATGGTGGTGGAGGCCCCGTCCGCCCTGGAGTCCATAAGCTCCAAGGGTTTTGTCGAACTGTTCCAGGCTGCTGGCGGCATTGTTGAGAGCTACGAAGCCGAGCCGGTTCAGCGGGTGGATCCCAGCAACGACCGGCGTCTGCAACGGTTCAAGGACGACATGGCCTGGTCGTGGGTGCCCACTGTTGTGGTTGCTGATGCCCCCGATGGCCCTCTCTCGCAACAGCTGCGGGCTGAGCAGCAGCAGGGCCGCTTCGGCGGTGGGGCACCGCGAACTCCGAACTGGATTTGGCTCACTGAGGCTGAAGGCCTGCAGGATGCTCCCGAGGTTCCTTGGCAACAGCTTGGCCTGCGGCACCCAGCTCGTGGGGACGCCTGGTCTGACTTCCAAGAGAACTTCCAGCAGCACACCGGTGCAACTCCTTCGCTGCTCGCCGGTGCCGGCTTCGATACGGCGAGGCTGTTGGCTTTGGCGGATGCAGCACCGCTGCAGCTGTCCGATGATGGAACCAACGATGCCATGGGTTGGCTCGATCCCGATCAGGAGGCAGTCCCGATTTGCGAGGCCTTCGATCAGCGGCGCCGCGGTGAGCGCTTGCGTCTTCAGGCGGTTGCCAGTGATTCCCGCTTTCGTGGCGGCCAGGCACCTTCAGGTCAGGCCATTGCCGGTCTGATCGAATGAGGTCTGGGGATACGACCTCGAGATGCTGCGACTGAGTGAGTTGAAGCTGCCCCTGGATCACGGGGAGGAGGCCCTGAGGGAGGCGGTGCTTAAGCGCCTGCGGATTCCGCCGGATCAACTCCTAGGCCAGACCCTGGTGAAGCGCAGTGTCGATGCGCGTCGCCGCGATCGGATTCAGTTGATCTACAGCGTGGATGTGCAGGTGAGGGGTGAAGCTGCCTTGTTGCGGCGCATCGGCAACAAAGGACGGGTTCGTCTTGCGCCGGATACCCGCTATCGGTCTGTCGGCAATGCCCCTGATGGCTTCCCGTTGGATCCGGTCGATCGGCCGGTGGTGGTGGGAGCAGGCCCCTGCGGCTATTTCGCTGCCCTGCTCCTGGCGCAGATGGGTTTCCGGCCGCTGTTGCTGGAACGGGGGCAGTCGGTGAAGCAGCGCACCCTGCAGACCTTCGGCTTTTGGCGGGGAACCAGCCCCTTCAACCCGGAATCCAACGCCCAATTCGGTGAGGGGGGGGCCGGCACCTTCTCGGACGGCAAGCTCTACAGCCAGGTGAGCGATCCCGAGCACTACGGCCGCAAGGTGCTGGAGGAGCTGGTGGCCTGTGGCGCCAGTGAAGAGATCTTGACGCTGCATCGACCCCATATCGGCACCTTCAAACTCGCCACCGTGGTGCGCGGTCTACGGGCTCGCATTGAAGCCCTGGGAGGCGAGGTGCGGTTCAACAGTCGTGTGGCTCGCCTGCAGCTCAGTGCCAGCGTCGCTGACAAGCCCCATCAACTCGAGGGGGTGGTGCTGGCTGACGGTGCTGAGATCCCTTGCCGCCATCTGGTGCTGGCTCCCGGTCATTCGGCGCGGGACTGCTTCGAAATGCTGGAAGAGATCGGCGTGCAACTGCAGCGCAAACCGTTTTCGGTGGGTGTGCGGATTGAGCATCCGCAGCATCTGATCGATGCAGCCCGATGGGGGGAGGCGGCCGGCCATCCTCGCCTCGGGGCCGCCGAGTACAAGTTGGTGCACCATGCAGAGAACGGACGCTGCGTTTACAGCTTCTGCATGTGTCCCGGTGGATTTGTCGTGGGTGCGACGTCGGAAGAGGGCAGGGTCGTGACCAACGGCATGAGCCAGCATTCCCGCAATGAACGCAACGCCAACAGTGGTTTGGTCGTGGCTTTGGAGGCAGACGACCTTGCACCGTTTGAACGTTTCCCCGGGGATCCATTGGCGGGGATTGCCCTTCAACGTGAGCTCGAAGAGCGTGCCTTCCGACTGGGGGGCAGAAGCTATGCCGCGCCGGCGCAGCGGCTGGAGGATTTCCTCGCTGAGCGTCCGTCAACCCGTCTTGGCGCTATCCCAGCGTCCTATCAACCGGGTGTGCACCCGGCCGACCTGAACGATCTGCTGCCGGTTTCCATCGTTGAGGCCTTGCGGGAAGCGTTGCCTGCCTTTGCCCGCAAGCTGAAGGGTTACGACCACCCCGATGCCGTACTCACGGGCGTCGAAACCCGCACGTCATCGCCCGTTCGCATACCCAGGGATGACGCGCTGGAATCGCTCAATGTGAGGGGGCTGGTGCCGGCGGGTGAAGGGGCGGGGTACGCCGGCGGCATCCTTTCGGCTGGAATCGATGGCATTCGGGCCGCTGAGGCCCTAGCCATCGAAATCCTGGGGACCGGCCGCCAGTCCTGTTGACCCTCACCCGTCCAGGCGATCAATACCCGGCAAAGGGGGTGGAGGAGTGATGCACCACGATCCGTAGAGCACCTTCGTCATCACGCACGTAACCGAAGGTTTTATCGACCTTGCTGGTGGTGCCATCGGCCGCTTCCAGATGCACCCAGCCCATGGCATTGGAGGTGTTCCCAAAGCTCTGAATCACGAAAATTTCAGGCTTACATTTCACCCAGGGGCTGCGCGTGGTGCCGGGGGTGCCAATGGCAAAGCCGGAGTCGCCAAAGGCGGGATCGTCCCCGACGAAATAGGACACAGCGCCACTGCGGGTGGCGCGGAAGGTGACGTCACCCTTGGCCCAGGTCGGCTTGAAGGCCACAGGACCGAACTAGTAGCCGTAGGCCGCATCGATGATCTCTCCGGCCAGGGGTTTGGATTTGGCCAGGCCTCCTTCATCGTGGTTTTTGCTAATGGTGATGAGGGCCTCACACCAGGAATCCTGAGCAACCTTGACGTCGCTCACCCTGATGGTTTCCGACATCACCGACGGCTTGCATCAGCGGCACCGGCACATGCGATCAGGGGGGCGAGGGAGACTGCACTCGCCAAAACGAGGCGAAGGATCGACTGGAACATCTTGAAAGCTGAAATGCTTCCTTCAAAGGGCTTTTGGTTGGAAATTCGTCAGCCTTAGCCCTTGATCCGTGATTGGCGTGGCTCAGGTTGGGGCTTGCGCCACGATTCCGCTCCATTGCACGGCTTTCACCTGATCCCGTCGCCAGGAATGGAACAGCTCGGGTTCACTGACGGTGCAGAGCGGGCAGTGGGCGATCCGTTCGCCGGCGATTCCTGCGCTCTGGAGTTGCACCCTGGCAGCGGTGCGAATGTCCAGGCGATGCCTCCCAGGCTGCTCATCCGGCAGGAGGACTTCGCTCTCATGGAGATCAGCATCCCCTGGAATCGCGGCAGTGATGGCCTCCACCACGTCTTCTCCCACCTGATAGCGCTTGCCGCTCACGGCAGGGCCTAGGGCAATGACCAGATCCTCTCGACGGGCACCCAGCTCCAACAGCTGATCGAGGGCCGTCATCAGGATTCCAGCGGCCACCCCACGCCAGCCGGCATGACAGGCAGCGGCATGCCCGGTGCCGGGATCGGCGATCAGAACTGGAGTGCAGTCCGCACCGCACACCCAGAGGCTCTGGCCTCCGCGATCACTCACTAGGCCGTCGGCCTCGGGCCAGGGATCCTGACGAGCTTCGCTGGCCTTCAGAACGATTCCGCTATGCACCTGCTGGGGACGATGGACGCTGATGCCCGCGCTGATGTAGCCCGCCAGTTGGTCGGGCCCGCGGCCCTGCCAGAGCCGGGTGAAGAAGCCGTGTTCAAAGCCCTGCTCATGCAGCAGATCGCTTTGGAGGTAGTAGCCCCCGTAACAACCGATCCAGGTCCAGTTCTTCAACGTGTTGAAGCTGCTGTCTGGTCGATCAAAAGGCCTGTCGTCCATCAGCCTTGCGATCAGGCCATCGGGATGTCCCGCAGCATCCAGAAGCCCCCAAAGGTCTGCTCCTCGGGGCTGGCTTGGATGGCGATGAATTGCAGGCCGCGCACTTGCTGTTGTGAGGTCATGAGTGCTTCGGCGATTTCAGTGGCAACACCCGATTCGAGGTCACTCACAAGCCAGCGGTCGTCCTGACCGGCTTCCAGCACCAGCTGCCGGTCTTCAACGACCATGCGCACCGGTTCAAGACCCCCCAACCAGCCCGCCATGGCGAGGGAGCGGCTCTGGCTGAACAGGCGTAAACCCGGCACGGAAGCATCGGGATCGATGCCATCGGGCACCGGCAGAAGCCCGTTGAAACTCATCGGCCATTCCGATGCCTCTAGCAGCAGGCTTGCCGGCAAGGCTGCCCAGCTCCAGGCATCCCCTTGAACTTCTTCCGGCAGGGGCACCGGTGGTGTCGTAACAGGGGCCGGTGGGGGTGCGAGTGGTCCTGCCATGAACCCCTCATCCTGTGGGTACACCTCCCTTTCACGCTGCTGGAGCCAATCGAGCAGAGCGAAGGTGCGGCGACTTGGAATCACTTCCAGATCTTGTTCGGTGGCGGCCCGTTGCACCATCGTTCGCATCGAACTGCGCCAGCAACGCAGGCGCACGGGGGATCCCCAGCCCCCACTGGCGGACGCCTCCTTGGCTTCCGCGAGGGCTTGGCTTAACCACAGTGAATTCACCTCACCGGAGGGACAAACCTTGGCGAAGCGAAACGGTGGTGTGTCGCCGCTCACCGCAGGGGTGGAGGTGATTAGAAGTTCCCAGCGCTTTCGGCCATCGGCCTCCAGGATCGGTCGGGAATAGAAGTCAAGTTCCCAGTCCTCAGCGGCTGTCAGGGCAGCAGTGCTCATCCGGCGGATTGCTCCTGCTGCTTCAAAACGCTTTGTGCCCGGCTGGCGCGATCTGCTGCTTCAGCCATCACTTTGTCTTTTTCGATGAGTAGCTCTCCGGGGGGGCCCTCCAGCAGTGCTGTGTTGAGGCCGATGCGTCCCCGTCCAGGGTCCAGTTCTGTGATCAGGGCCGACACCCGATCACCCTGATCGAAGACCTCACGGATCGAGCGCAGGCTGCCATTGGTGATCGCCGATTGATGCAACAGACCGCTGATGCCTCCGAGATCAATGAACAGGCCATAGGGCTTGACCGCTGCAACCTGCCCTTCCACCAGTTGCCCCACTTCCAAATCCTGGAACCGTTCAGCAACGGCAGCACGTTTCTCGGATAGCACCAGCTTGCGTGTCTCGGAATTGACCTCGATGAAGGCCACTCCCATGGTCTTGCCCACCAGCTCTTGATGGTTTTCACCGTCCTGGAGTTGTGAGCGGGGGATAAAGCCGCGCAGCCCTTCGAGATCGCAGGTGACACCGCCGCGGTTGAAGCCATTCACAATGACCTGAACGACTTTCCCCTGCTTTTCCATCTCCTTCACCCGGTCCCAGCTCTTGCGCAGCTCCAGGGCGCGGCAGCTGATCGTGACCATCCCATCAGCGTTCTGCTCACGGGTCACCAGAACCTCGACCTCAAGGCCTTTCGGGAAGCGTTCCCGGAAGTTGGTCACAACGCCGAGGCCTGCCTCGCTCTTGGGCATGTAGCCAGGAGCTTTACCGCCGATATCGACATACACGCCATCGTTTTCGATACCGATCACCGTGCCCTTGATCACCTCCCCTGTCGTGCCCACGGGAGCGTTCTCGTCCAGAGCGGCGAGGAAGGCTTCTTCATCGAAATCGAAATCATCAACGCTGCGCGGTTGATTGCGCTGCTCCTTCTTGGGTTGCTGATCAGGCGCACCCATCAAGTCGGCCATGGTCATGCCTTCCATGGCACCCATGTCGAACCGGGCGTCATCGTCTGTGCTGGGAGACGTTCTTCCGTCTTGTTGGGCTGGCTTTGGCGGCATGGCTAGACCAGCCCGCTCCTCCAGGATTCGTGCTTTTTCAGCTGCTGCCTCGGCTGCCGCGCGCGCTTCTGCTGCTTCCCGTGCGAGCTGCTCCTGCTCTTCACGGCGATTAATCTGCATCACCTGCAGCGGTTTGGTCGCTGCCGGCTTTGGTGCCTTGGGGCGGTTGGGCTGCGGACTGCCGGCTGCGGGCATGGACCATCGGGGTCATCGATCGACCATTTTGACAGGCTGGGCTGGGATCAGCACCCTCCTGCCTGTGTAATTCCATGGACCAGCTCCGAAAGCGATTTGATCAGCTGACATGGCCCGAGGCAAAAAATGCTGCCACCCGGCCTGGTGCCACGGTGATCTGGCCATTCGGAGCCTGTGAGCAACACGGACCTCATCTGCCGCTGTCGACGGATGCCGTATTCGCTGAAAGCATCCTTGATTCGGTTCTGCTCGGGCTTGATCCAGCTCTGCCGCTTTGGCGGATGCCTTGTCAGGCCCTTGGTTTTTCGCCCGAGCACAAGAATTTCTCTGGCACTCTCAGCCTTTCGGCTCCTCTCATTCTGGAATTGGTCGACCAGGTGGGCATGCAATTTGCGGCGATGGGGATGCAACGCCTCGTTCTGTTCAATGCCCACGGCGGCCAAATCGGTTTGTTGCAGGTTGCGGCCCGCCAGCTGCGGGCCAGCAGCCCGTCGCTGGCTGTTCTTCCCTGTTTCCTTTGGAGTGGTGTGGAGGGGTTGGCTGAACTGTTGCCTGAGCAGGAATTGCTCCACGGTCTTCATGCCGGACAAGCCGAAACCAGCTTGATGCTGCAGATGGCCCCAGAGCTGGTCGGTTCGGATCGTCCCGTGGATGGATATCCAGCACCAGGCTCAGCTCAGGACCCGCCGGAGGGGTGGAGCCTCGAAGGAGCGGCACCCTGCGCTTGGCTCACCGACGATCTCAGCGTGTCGGGAGTGATCGGGGATGCGCGTCCGGCATCGACAGACCTGGGCCGCCGCTTGGAGGAACGTCTTATTCGCCACTGGCAGGCGCGTTTTCAGACCCTTATGGCGAGTGACTGGCCCCCCTCCCAAAGCCTGCTCACCAACCCGTCCAACGGCGCGCCCAAGTCCTGAACTTTGGACGCATGTGTCCCCAACTCTGGGGGCACTGGTTATTGTCAGTCCCACTGAAGCGGTAGCAAGCGTCCTATGACGACCCTCAACGCACCTGAAGCACCTGTGCTGGAGGGCCAAGACGCACTGCCCGATTTCACAACCGCTGCCTACAAGGACGCCTACAGCCGGATCAACGCCATTGTCATCGAGGGCGAGCAGGAAGCCCACGACAACTACATTTCTCTTGGGACGCTGATCCCTGACCAGGCTGAGGAGCTCAAGCGCCTGGCACGGATGGAAATGAAGCACATGAAGGGCTTCACCTCCTGCGGCCGGAACCTTGGCGTTGAAGCTGACCTTCCTTTTGCCAAGAAGTTCTTCGAACCGCTTCACGGCAACTTCCAAGCTGCGCTCAAGGAAGGCAAGGTTGTTACTTGCCTGTTGATCCAGGCTCTGTTGATCGAAGCGTTTGCCATTTCGGCTTATCACATCTATATCCCCGTTGCTGATCCCTTCGCTCGCAAGATCACTGAGGGTGTTGTCAAAGATGAGTACACCCATCTGAACTATGGCCAGGAATGGCTGAAGGCCAACTTCGAAACCAGCAAGGATGAGCTGTTCGAAGCAAACAAGGCGAATCTTCCCCTAATCCGCTCGATGCTGGAAGACGTGGCTGCTGACGCTGCCGTCCTCCATATGGAAAAGGAAGACCTGATCGAAGATTTCCTGATCGCCTACCAGGAAGCGTTGGGTGAAATCGGCTTCACGTCCCGTGACATCGCCAGGATGGCGGCGGCAGCTCTGGCCGTTTAGGCCAGTTCAGGACCCAATTAACGCCGGTTTTTCGACAGGCACGTTGCCATCGATACCGGTTGGCGTGGGAGCATGGTTCCTCGAGGTGTTCTTTGAGACGTCAGCGGTAGTACATGTTTGGTCTGATCGGACATTCAACGAGTTTTGAGGCCGCTCGCCGCAAGGCAATGGAACTCGGGTTCGATCACATTTCGGACGGAGATCTCGATGTGTGGTGCAGCGCACCTCCGCAGCTTGTTGAGCACGTCGAAGTCACCAGTCCAACGGGCACGACCATTGAGGGTGCCTATATCGACTCTTGCTTCGTGCCCGAGATGCTGAGCCGTTTCAAGACGGCTCGGCGCAAGGTGCTCAACGCGATGGAACTTGCCCAGAAGAAGGGCATCAACATCACCGCCCTGGGCGGTTTTACCTCGATCATTTTCGAGAATTTCAATCTGCTGCAGCACCAGACGGTGCGCAGCACCACCCTGGATTGGCAGAGGTTCACCACAGGGAACACTCACACGGCCTGGGTGATCTGCCGCCAGGTGGAGAACAACGCGCCAACTCTCGGTATCGACCTAAGTAAGGCCAAGGTCGCCGTTGTTGGAGCGACCGGTGACATCGGTTCCGCCGTCTGCCGTTGGCTGCAGGCGCGGACCGGCGTCGAAGAACTTTTATTGGTGGCGCGTCAGCAGCAACCGTTGCTGGACCTGCAACAGGAACTCGGCGGTGGAAGGATCTTGACGCTCGATGAGGCTCTGCCGGAAGCTGATGTGGTGGTCTGGGTGGCGAGCATGCCCCGGACCCTTGAGATCGATCACAACAGTTTGAAGAAGCCTTGTTTGATGATTGACGGGGGCTACCCCAAGAATCTGAATACCAAGGTCGCTGGTGGCGGCATTCACGTCCTGAAGGGTGGAATCGTTGAGTTCTGCCGCGACATTGGTTGGTCGATGATGGCCATCGCCGAGATGGAGAAACCTCAGCGCCAGATGTTTGCTTGTTTCGCAGAGGCCATGCTGCTCGAGTTCGAGCGCTGTCACACCAACTTCAGCTGGGGGCGCAACAACATCACCCTCGAGAAGATGGATTTCATCGGTGCGGCATCGGTCCGCCATGGGTTCAGCACTCTGAACCTCCATCCCAACCTGCAGGCCACTGCCGCCTGACCCCCGGAGAGCCATGCCCCGTCGCCCCCTGCTTGAGTTCGAAAAACCGCTTGTCGAGCTGGAGCAGCAGATTGAGCAAATCCGCCAGTTGGCCAGGGATTCGGAAGTTGACGTGTCGCAGCAGCTGCAGCAGCTGGAGACCCTGGCAGCCCGTCGGCGTCAGGAGATATTTCAGGGTCTGACTCCCGCCCAGAAGATTCAGGTCGCCCGCCACCCGCATCGTCCGAGCACGCTGGATTTCATTCAGATGTTCTGTGACGACTGGGTCGAACTGCATGGAGACCGTCGTGGCAATGACGATCAGGCGTTGATTGGCGGCGTAGGAAGGGTGGGTGATCGACCGATCATGTTGATCGGCCATCAGAAAGGACGCGACACCAAGGAAAACGTCGCACGCAATTTCGGGATGGCCGCTCCGGGTGGCTACCGCAAAGCAATGCGGTTGATGGACCACGCCGATCGCTTTCGCTTGCCGATCCTCACTTTCATCGATACTCCTGGCGCTTATGCCGGACTCGAAGCGGAGGAGCAGGGTCAGGGTGAAGCAATCGCAGTCAACCTGCGGGAGATGTTCCGCTTACGCGTTCCGGTTATCGCCACTGTGATCGGCGAAGGCGGTTCCGGGGGTGCGTTGGGGATCGGGGTTGCGGACCGATTGCTGATGTTCGAGCACAGCGTTTACACCGTTGCCAGCCCTGAAGCCTGTGCCTCCATTCTCTGGCGTGATGCAGCGAAGGCGCCGGATGCAGCGGCGGCTTTGCGAATCACCGGCCGCGATTTATTGGAGCTGGGGGTGGTGGATGAGGTGCTCGAGGAGCCATCCGGTGGCAACAACTGGGCACCGTTGGAGGCCGGCGCAATTCTGCGGGCGGCGATTGACCGGCATCTCGATGAATTGTTGAGCCTGTCGGAACAGGAGCTCCGCGATGCCCGCTACTCCAAATTCAGGGCGATGGGGCGCTTTCTCGAAAAAACGTCACAGGATGTCGAGAAAGCGGCTTAAAGTATCGCGGTTTGCTAACGGTTTTTGCCAACGGCTCTAATTACGGGTGCGAGCCGAGGCATTGGTCGCCGCACAGCCGAACTTCTGGCTCAACAGGGTTGGGACCTTCTGCTGACGGCCCGTAGTGCCGATCAACTTGATCAGCTCGCTGCACAGCTCAGTGAGCAGGGCGTCTCTGTGGCGTCTGCAGCCATTGACCTGACCCAGCCCGATGCGATCGCTTTGGCGATGGCTGATCTATTGCAGCGGGGGGCGACCCCTTCGGTGTTGATCAACAACGCCGGTGCTGCTTACACCGGTGAACTTCTGTCCATGCCGCTGGAGCGTTGGCAATGGCTGCTACAGCTGAATGTCACCAGCGTGATGCAGGTTTGTTCTGCTGTTGTTCCCTCCATGCGTGAGAACGGCGGACTGGTGATCAACATCAGCAGCCATGCGGCCCGCAATGCCTTCCCCCAATGGGGAGCGTATTGCGTGACCAAGGCTGCGTTGGCCAGCTTCACCCGCTGTCTGGCAGAAGAGGAGCGAGACCATGGCATTCGTGCCTGCACCCTCACCCTCGGAGCCGTCAACACACCGCTTTGGGACGCGGAAACCGTACAAAGCGATTTCGATCGTCGTGCCATGCTCTCTGTCGATCAGGCAGCAGAGACACTGGCGAATCTGGCGATGCAACCCAGCAACCAGTTGATCGAAGACCTCACCCTTATGCCGGCCGCCGGCGCCTTTTAAACGAACACCATGACCACTACAGTCCCTTTCGTTTCCAACGGCGTTTCCAACGGCGTTTCCAACGGCAACGGCAATAAGCTCTTAAACCCCCAGGTCTCAGCCCGTATTCGTGAACGGTTGGTCGAATCTGGCGTTTCCTTCCTGGCCAACGACAACATTGCTGATCACCTCCACCCCGGAGAGCTGGATCAGTTGCAGGTTGAAGTTGCAGACAAGGTTCGCGACCTGCTGCGCAGCCTCGTGATCGATATCGATAACGATCACAACACCCATGAGACGGCCGAGCGGGTCGCCAAGATGTACCTGCAGGAAGTGTTCAAAGGGCGCTACCACCAGCAACCCAAAGTGGCCAGCTTCCCCAATGTGAAGCAGCTGGATGAGATCTACACCGTTGGTCCGATCACGGTGCGCTCCGCCTGCTCCCACCACTTGGTGCCGATCATGGGCAACTGCTGGATCGGGATCAAGCCTGGAGCTCGGGTGATCGGTCTTTCCAAGTTCACGCGTGTGGCCGACTGGGTGTTTTCTCGCCCGCACATCCAGGAGGAAGCGGTGATGATCCTTGCCGATGAAATTGAGAAGCTCTGCGAGCCTCAGGGGCTTGGCATCATCATCAAGGCTCAGCACTACTGCATGAAATGGCGTGGTGTGAAGGAGCCCCAAACCAGCATGGTGAACTCGGTTGTGCGCGGTGATTTCCGCCACGATCCAAGCCTCAAGCAGGAGTTCTTCGAGCTAGTGCGTCAGCAAGAAGCGCTGCTCAGCACCTGATCAGGTCTGAATCAACCCTGATGTACTGCCTCGACAAGGGCCTTAACCTTGTCGAGGTTTTTCCATCCAGGTCGTTCTTCGAGTCGGCTCGAGGCATCCAGACCTTGAGGGTTCACTCTGCTGAGCAGTTCTGGAACCCACTCCGCACTCACGCCCCCGGCCAACCACCACGGCACTGATAGCACTGTCTCACTGAGCCAATCGAGGGGCAACCGGTGGCCGGTGCCGCCCAGTTGATCGGAGCTCCAGGCATCGAGGAGCAAGGCGTCCATATGGGTGTCGTAGTGCTCGAGCTGCTTGAGATCGTCGGGCTCGCGCACCCGCAACGCTTTCCACCACTGCTGCTGGGGATAGCGCTGTTTCAAGATCTGGCAGCGATCGCTTGATTCGCTGCCGTGGAGCTGCACCACGGAGGGCTGGCCTGCACCGCTCAGCGCTTCCTCAAGAGCCGCATCGTCGGGATCTGCGACAACCCAAACCCGATGCAGTGGCGGATGCTGCTCCTCGAGCACACTGAACAAAGCCCTGCGTTGGGATGGTTCGACGTAGCGCGGGGTGTCTTCAACGCCGATCACGCCAATCGCCTGTACGCCCATGCGCGCAATGGCGAGTGCTTGCTCAAGGTCGGTGATCCCACAGATCTTGAGGTCTGGAGTGGGGCGGGGATCACGCAAGGGCTGCATCGATTGCTCTCCCTAGGATCGTGGATGACAGCCCGCGACAGCGGCACACGACGGAATTGGCGGTGGGAGAGGGCTGGCAGTTGCTCAAAATCGGCGGAATTCCATTGCGGCTCCAGCCCAGCTGGTTGTTCGCTGTGGCGATCTTCACCACGTTGTTCCAATCTCGATATGCCGCCACGACCTCGGAAACAGCCAGCTGGGGTCTGGCTTTTCTAACAACCTTGCTGCTGTTTAGCTCCGTGCTGCTGCATGAGCTGGGTCATGCCCTGATGGCCCTGCGGGAAGGGGTGAAGGTCTTGAGCATCACCCTGTTTCATCTGGGCGGTATTGCCCGGGTTGAAAAGGAATGCCCCACAGCGATGGGCAATCTGCGCATTGCTGCTGCTGGCCCGATTGTGAGCCTTTTGCTGGCCTTCGGGATGCTGGTGGGTGCTGCAGCTCTCTCCGACACCCAGCCCTTGGCGACGCAGCTGTTGAGCCAGGTGGGGTTGCTCAACTTGATGCTGGGTCTGTTCAATCTCCTGCCAGGTCTTCCTCTCGATGGCGGGCTGATCCTGAAGGCCTTGGTCTGGCAGATCAGTGGCAGTCAGCAGAAGGGCGTTCAGGTGGCGTCGGCGTCCGGGCGGGCCTTGTCGATTTTGATGATTCTGATGGGCGGTGTCCTGCTCTGGCAGGGCTGGGGGATCAACGGGATCCTGCTGATGTTGATCGGCTGGTTCGGGCTGAGTGCCAACCGCAGTCAGACCCAGATGCTGCAGTTGCAGAACGTGCTGCGGGAGTTGAAAGTGGAGGCCGCGGCGGGCCGACGCTTTCGCGTGCTGGAGGCGGATCAGACGTTGCGGCGCCTCAGCCAGGTGCGGCTAACCGCCAGCGAGGGGGAGGGACCCGCCGATTGGGTGCTCGTCTGTAAGAGCGGTCGTTGGGTGGGCTGGATTGACGATCAGCCATTGAAGCTCTTGCCGGTGCAGCAATGGGACCAGCAGCGACTCGAGGATCATCTGCGCCCCCTCTCTGAACTGCCCTCAATCGTGTGTTCCGCCTCTCTGGTGGAAGCGGTGCCGGCCGTTGAGAAGGCATCCCAGGGACGCCTTCTGGTGATGAGTGCTGCGGGGCTTCCCTCCGGCACTCTCGATCGTATGGATGTGGGGGATGCGGTGCTGAAGCGTCTGGGGGTGAGCCTCCCCTCCGCGATCCTTGAGGAAGCGCGCAAGCGCAATGGCTATCCCCTGGGGCTGGCGATGCTCCCTCAAATGGTCCAGACGATGCAGGCTCAGAGCTACGACCAGGACGCCAGTTCGTCGTCCAACTCCTGAACTTCTTTGGTGTTCAGGGGCTGCATTTGCCAACAGAAGTCAGGCCACGACTGAATCATGCTCTGGCGTAGCTGCTGATCCAGATCCAGTCGGCTGATCTGCATCGGGGCTACTGCCGGTGCCGCTTCCCCAAACACCTCAGACCAAAGGTCGGCGGGCGGATCCAGCAGGATTTCTCCGTGCTGAAGCAGACGACCGTTCTGCCAGCGCTGGGCGCTGCCGACCCGTTTGACTCCGGATCCATCCACCAGGTCGGCCACCGTTGCACTGGCGAAACAGTTGCTGGCTTCGGCTCCAGCCGGGTCGGATCCGAAGTGCAGCGGTAGACCGAGTCCCTTGAAGCCATCAACCAACCACTGACAGGCCTGGCGGTAGGCCTCCTGGCGACGTCGTGGTGCATCAGGCCAGATCAAGGCGTAGGTGAGACCGCCGGCATGCAGCACCGCTTGGCCGCCGCTGGGGCGGCGCACCAGGCTGAGGCGGCCGCGGCGGGCCAGTTCATTCCAGTGGTCAGGCCACTGGCGTTGATGGCGTCCCAGCGAGAGCCAGGGTCCATCCCAGCGGTAAAAGCGCAATGCCGGGCCGTTGCATCGCTTTAGAAGCCAGGCATCCAAGGCCATCTGGGTGTGTCCATCCGCTTGCTGGGTGGGAAGCAGACGCCCGGTTGCGGGCATGCTGGAGGAAAGCATCGATCGCACGCCATGGTGCCCTGGTGGGATGTGCCGATCCTGATTGCCCTTGGGCTTCTGGCGGGCGGCTTGGCCGGGCTGTTGGGGATTGGCGGCGGCTTGATCTTTGCCCCGCTCCTGCTCTGGCTCGATCTCCCGCCCCATCAGGCCCTGGCCACCAGCAGTTTCGCCATTGTGCCCACGGCACTGGCGGGCACCATCACTCACCTGCGCCAAGGGCGGGTACCGACACGGCCCGGGCTCGCCATCGGCTTGGCGGCCTTTGGCTCGGCCCTGTTGTTCGGTGGCCTGGCTGGCTTTGCGGCGGGATGGATGCTGTTGGCGATGCAGACCTTGATGTACATCGTGCTGGCGTTCTGCGTTCGGGAACGGGCCGAGGAAGACGCAAGCGAGGACGTTGATGACAGCAGAGCACCGCAGTTGGCTGGTGTGGGTTGCATCGCCGGCTGGACCGCCGGGATGTTGGGCCTAGGCGGGGGGCTGGTGATGGTGCCGCTGATGAGCGGTCCTTTATCCGTGCCGATTCATCAGGCCGTGCGGCTCAGCACGGTAGCGGTGCTCTGTTCAGCCAGCGCAGCGTCTCTGCAGTTCCTGCATGAGGGCCGCGGGGTTCCTCTGATGGGGTTGCTGCTGGGTGGGGTGGCGGCCATTGCCGCCCAGTGGGCAGCCAGCCGTCTCGATCAATTTGATGCAGCTCTTCTGGTGCGCTGCCTGAAGGCTCTCGCCATCATCCTGGCGATCGACAGCTCAAGGAGGGCCCTGCAGCTCTTGCTGAGCTGAATGGCCAACTGTTCAGTTCAGTAATGACCAGAACCCTGCATCGAGCTCATAACCCAGGGCTGCGGCCATCTGGGAGAGGTTGCCTCGCATCGGCCGTCCCAGCTGCTGTTGGCAGAGGTCGTCCAGCAGCATCAAGCGATGCGTCACCCAGAGCTCCAAGGCCTCAGGATCAAAACGCAGGCCTTCGCTGCGGCTGAAACTGTGGGGCACTACCAGGGCAACATGGCGGATCAGGCTGCCCTGGTCGCGTTCAAGCAACAGTGGCAGCCAAGGGAACCGTGCATCCGCCCGCAGGGCCCAGAGGCGAGGTTCCGGACATTCCGGTAGTTCGCGCGGGTCATCCTGGGCTCGGGGCCAGTCGAAACGGAGCTCGAGCACTGGCCCTTGGCCGAGCAGTGTGTTCAGCGGCTGATCGCTCCATATCTCCAGCGGCCGCAGATCCAACGACCGGATTGCAGGGGCATCGATCAGAACCGAATCCATGGGCTGGTGTGACAGGCCTTTGCGAATGATGGCCTGCAGCCCCTCCCTCGGAGAAGAATGGGAGCGTTTGATGCATGGTTCCCATGGAAACCCTTCTCTCTGCACCTGAGGTGTTCATTGCCCTCGTGGTGGCTGCCCATGCCGCTGTTCTGGCCCTGCGTCTCTCCATCAGCCTCTACGAAGCCTGATTTCAATCGGCTCGTGATATCAACGGGCGTGGAGCTGGTCTTGGCACCGTCAACGGATTGCGTTAAAAGCGGATGTTCGTGCTGATGCGGTGACCGCCAGTCAGGCTCAAAGTTCAGCTCCCCGCACTGATGCAGCCACCATGGCTGCAGCAATTCAGCGACAGACCGACCAACAAGAACTGCAGTGCAGCCTTCTCGCCCTGGCTGCCAAGGCAGGTCTTGTTTTGTTGGGCTGTGTGAGCTTGATCCGCCTGTCGGTGGCCTATCAGGAACGGATGGACCGTCACAGTGAAATCTCGGCGGTGGTGTCGATCGAGACGGCCAAATTGGACACGCTGCAGCAGCGGTTCGATCGTCTGTTCAGTATTGGAGGAGAGAAGCGCCTGATCAGCGAGCAGGATCAGTGGATCGGCCCCAATCGCTTACGTGTGATCTGGCGCTGAGATTCGTGACCAGCGGTGTTGGGATTGAGTGCTGACCGGCAGACTGACAACCTTCCTGACCCTGTCTTGATGTCCACGCCCGGCACCGTTCTGATCACCGGCACCACATCAGGTGTCGGCCTGAATGCCACGCGCGCTCTGGTGAAGCGGGGCTGGACGGTGATCACTGCCAATCGCAGTCCGCAGCGAGCAGCGGCTGCCGCTGATGAGCTGGACCTCCCCAAGGAGCGGCTTCAGCACGTGTTGATGGATCTGGGTGATCTCGACAGTGTGCGCCGAGCGGTTGATGTCTTGCCCGAGCGGTTGGATGCCTTGGTCTGCAATGCGGCGGTCTACAAACCGAAACTGAAGCAGCCGGAGCGCTCTCCCCAGGGTTACGAGATCTCGATGGCCACCAACCATTTTGGTCATTTTCTGCTGGTGCAGCTGCTGTTGGGTCGGCTCAAGACGTCCACCCACCCCTCCAAGCGTGTGGTGATCCTGGGCACCGTGACCGCCAACTCCAAGGAGCTGGGGGGCAAGATTCCCATCCCTGCGCCGGCGGATCTGGGGGATCTCTCCGGGTTTGAGGGCGGTTTCAAAGACCCCATCGCCATGGCCAGTGGCAAGCCGTTCAAGCCCGGCAAGGCTTACAAAGACAGCAAGCTCTGCAACATGATCACCACCCAGGAGCTGCACCGCCGCCTGCACGGAGATACAGGAATCACCTTCACCTCGCTCTACCCCGGCTGCGTGGCGGATACCCCGTTGTTCCGCAACACGCCCAAGGCCTTTCAGACGATCTTTCCCTGGTTCCAGAAGAACATCACTGGCGGCTACGTCTCCCAGGCTTTGGCCGGAGAACGGGTGGCAGATGTAGTGGCCAATCCCGACTTTGCTGAATCCGGTGTGCACTGGAGCTGGGGCAACCGCCAGAAGAAGGACGGAGAGCAATTCAGTCAGGAACTGTCCGACAAGGCCACGGATCCGGAGACGGCCCGGCGGGTGTGGGAGCTCTCGATGGCCTTGGTGGGTTTGGCCTGAGCCTGATTTGCAGGGGGCTAAAACTTGCTTGCTCGTATCGGCTCTCTATCCAGGCGATGAGGCTCGGAGAGGTGGTTTGATTGAGGTGGTCGTTGCCTAGACATTCGATTTATTTCTCTGGAGTGCAATCACATTCAGGATCACACTCCAGGAAGGGCTGAAGTTAAATGGCCACGTTGGGCTGGTTTTATTGCTTCAGGACGCAGAAATAATCTCTTCAGTCGAAGCCCAGCAGGTCGAAGATTTCGCGGTCTTTGAGGGATACGGCCTCCAAGGGCTCCACCTTGTCGAGCATGTTCTGGGCTAACCGCAGGTATTCATTGCGCACAGCTTTCACTGCCTCATCGTCATCATCCATTTCAAAGATGGTGCATTTTTTCAGCCTCGACCGACGAATTGCATCCACATCCCTGAAATGGGCCATGGTGCGCAGGCCGGTGCGTTCGTTGAACTTGTCGATCTGATCAGTGTCAGCAGAGCGGTTCGCCACGACGCCGCCCAGCCTCACCTTGTAGTTCTTGGCTTTGGCCTGAATCGCCTGAACGATGCGATTCATCGCGAAGATCGAATCGAAATCGTTGGCCGTCACGATCAGGCAGTAGTTGGCGTGTTGTAGCGGGGCGGCAAAGCCACCACACACCACATCGCCGAGTACATCGAAGATCACCACATCGGTGTCTTCCAGAAGATGATGCTCCTTGAGCAGCTTCACGGTCTGTCCGGTCACGTAACCGCCGCAGCCCGTGCCCGCCGGTGGGCCACCACTCTCAACGCACTGCACCCCATTGAAGCCGGTGAAGACGAAATCCTCCGGTCGCAGCTCTTCGCTGTGGAAGTCCACCTCCTCGAGGATGTCGATCACCGTCGGCACCATCTTGTGGGTGAGGGTGAAGGTGCTGTCGTGCTTGGGGTCGCAGCCGATCTGAAGCACCCGCTTGCCCAGTTTTGAGAAGGCGGCTGACAGGTTCGATGAGGTGGTGGATTTGCCGATTCCACCTTTGCCGTAGACGGCAATCACCAGGGTCTCCTCCTGGATGTTCATTTCCGGGTCCTGGTGGACCTGAACACTGCCTTCGCCGTCCGCCGGTCGCGTCAGAGTCGTGGTCATTCAGCGACCTGTGCAAGAGAAGTCATTTTCATTCAACAGCAGCAGATGTGCAGTGGTTGGTTTTCACTAAGAAATGAAAGATCTGGCCCTTGGCTAGGTGGCAAGAGCAGAATTTCTTTCAATTAAATAAAAAGAAATGAGTGCAATTGCTCATGCCTTGAAGTGGGCTTTGGCGTCATAGAGCGTTTCGCTGCTGATCTCCCGGCAGCCCACATCGCGGGCGTAAGCCTCGGTGTTGCGACGCACCTTGCCCCGTACGAAGAAGGGGATCTTCTTCAGTTCGGCTTCCCCATCGGCTGTCCATTGCAGACAATCTTGGCCGTCCTCCGGGACGTCGCTCAATGCGGAGATGTCGGCTGCTCCGGCACCACCGGCATGGCCCAAATGGCTCTGGTGGCCATCCACGAATTCGAAGTCGTGGCGGAACATTCCGATCAGGTGTTCCTCTAGTCCCATCATCAGCGGATGCACCCAGTCGTCGAAGATCACGTTTGCCCCTTCCCAGCCCATTTGGGGGCTCATCCGGGCCGGCACGTCTTGAACATGCATCGGCGTGCTGATCACGGAGCAGGGAATCCCCAGCCGCTTGGCGCTGTGTCGTTCCATTTGTGTTCCGAGCACCAGTTCTGGCGCTGCCTCGGCCATGGCGGCTTCCACTTCTAGGTAGTCGTCACAGATCAAGGCCTCCAGACCCAGGGCCTTGGCGGCTGCCCGGACGGGCCTGGCCATCTCCCGGCTATAGGTTCCCAGCCCCACGACGCTGAAGCCCAGTTCTTGGCTGCAGATCCGTGCTGCTGCAATGGCATGGCTGCCGTCGCCGAAAATGAATACCCGCTTGCCGGTGAGGTAAGTGGAGTCCACAGACTCCGAATACCAAGGCAAGCGTGAGCGTTTGTAGCCCTCGTCAGCAGCGGGTGCCTCGAGCCCCAGCAGGGTGTGCACTTCGACGAGGAAATCGTGGGTGGCGCCCACACCGATCGGTACCGTTCGACTGAAGGGCATGCCGAAGTTGCGCTCCAGCCAGCTGCAGGTGGATTCGGCCACCTCCGGATAGAGGCAAACGTTCAGATCGGCATCGGGGATGCGCTTCAGATCGTCCACCCCTGCACCGAGCGGTGCCACAACGCCCACATCGATGCCGTGCAAGGTGAGCAGCTTCTGCACCTCCAGTACGTCGTCGCGGCAGCGGAAACCGAGCAGAGACGGCCCCAGCAGGTTCACCCGGGGTCGACGGCCCTCCTGTTTCCATGCCTGGGGGGCATGGTTGATGTCTGTCGGGGCCTGCGCTTTGAGCAGGTTGCGGATTAATTGATAGAAGGTCTCCGCAGCTCCCCAGTTCTCCTTCTTGCTGTAGGCCGGCAGCTCAAGATTCACGACCGGCATGGTCAGATCCATGCCCTGGGCCAGGGCGCCCGGTTGATCCTGAATCAACTCCGCGGTGCAACTCTCACCCACCAGCAGGGCATCGGGTTGGAAGCGGTCCACGGCTTCGCGCACATGCCGTTTCACCAGTTCTGCGGTGTCACCCCCGAGATCTCGGGCCTGGAAGGTGGTGTAGGTGACCGGCGGACGTTGCCCGCGCCGCTCAATCATCGTGAACAGCAGGTCGGCGTAGGTGTCCCCCTGGGGGGCATGGAGCACGTAGTGCACGCCATTCATCGAGGCGGCGATGCGCATGGCCCCCACATGGGGTGGCCCTTCATAGGTCCAGAGCGTTAGTTGCATGGGATCAGGCGTGCACGGTTTGGTCGGGGTTGCTCGGATGTAGACCGGGTCGAATCATTTGCCGGCGACGCAACGGTCTGGAAAACAGTTCCGCCAGGTCTCCGGCTTGGTCGATGCCGTGAATCGGGCTGAACACCAATTCGATCGACCATTTGGTGGCGATGCCTTCGGCCTCGAGCGGATTGGCGAGGCCCATGCCACAGACAACAAGGTCCGGTTGGCTGGCGCGCACCCGGTCCAGCTGTTGCTCCACGTGCTGCCCCTCCATCACCGGTGTGTCGTCGGGGAGCAAGGCCAGCTCAGCGGCCATCTGTTCACGGTTCAGATAAGGCGTTCCCACCTCCACCAACTCCATGCCGCATTCGCGTTGCAGGAACCGGGCTAAGGGCAGTTCGAGTTGGGATTCCGGGAGAAGAAAGATCCGCTTGCCCTCCAGCACGGCGCGGTGGCGGGCCAGGGCGCTTTGGGCCCGTTCCATCAAAGGATCGAGCACTGCGGCGATTCGCTCGTCCGGGAGATGGAAGGCATTGGCAGCAGCCTCCATCCAACGGCGACTGCCTTCGGCTCCCAGGGGAAATGGGGCCGTGAGCACCGTGGCGCCGCGATCGCTCAGCAAGCGTGCGGTTTCGGTGAGAAAGGGTTGGGTGAGTAGCACCGTGGTTCCCGCTCCCACCCCAGGCAGGTCAGTCGATTGCCGCGGAGGCAGGCTGTGAATTGTCTCGATGCCCATCCGCTGGAACAGGTGAATCAGCCTGTCTTCCACCGCATCGGCGAGGGTGCCCACCAGTAGCAACTGCCGCTCGTCGCTAGCGGGGAGGAGCGGAATCAGCGCCGCCAGTGCCCCGTCTTCTCCCTGGGTAAAGGTGGTTTCAATGCCGCTACCGGAGTAGTTCACCACCCTCACTCGGCCGGAGAGCTCGTCGTTCAGCCGTTCGGCGGCCCGGGCTAGATCCAGCTTGATCACTTCGCTGGGGCAAGAACCCACCAGAAACAGCGTGCGGATCTCGGGACGGCGTTGCAGCAGCTCCTTGCAGACGCGATCAAGTTCGTCGTGGGCATCGGCGAGGCCGGCCAGGTCCCGTTCGTTGAGAATCGCGGTGCCGAAACGGGGTTCGGCAAAAATCATCACCCCAGCGGCGCTCTGGATTAGATGGGCGCAGGTGCGGGATCCCACCACCAGAAAGAAGGCATCGGGCATGCGCCGATGTAGCCAGACGATCGAGGTGAGACCACAGAACACCTCCCGTGGTCCTGATTCCTTTAACAGGGTGGGCCCGGCCATGGCCGCTCCATGCGACGTTCGCCCCTCAAGCTGCAAAAGATTGGGGCTTGGATGCCAAACCCAGCGCAAACTCTTCGGGATCAGGCCTGGCCGACAGAGCTTGCTTTGCGATCAAAGGCGGCGGCGGAATCCGTCGTAACGCTCTGAACGGTCACTCTCCTCCGTTTTGCTCAAACGCCAAACGTTGCGGCTGACCCGACGGGCAACGAGGCCGCCGCGTTCCGCCCGCTCCGTTCCCGGTCGGGCTCCGAGAAGCATGCTCACTTCCGCCGTGGTCAGGGGGGCACCTGTTTCGATGGCTAATGCAGTCAGCTCTAGGCGTTGACGCAGCTGACGCAGACGATCTCTGTCTTGATTGCCTGATGCCTCCAGCCAGGGCAGATCCACCTGCCCATCCTGCGCGAGGCGTTGCATCAGGCCGAAGCTCACCATCCCAAGGGCCTGATCAGCGTTGAGATCAACTGGTTTTAAAGAAGACTGCTCAGTCATTGCAGGATCTCGAGAGGTTTTCTGGACGGTATCGGCTGTCTTTCAAGGTGCAAGACCGCTGGCTTTAACTCTTTGATGGCCCGTTTGCCCAGGATTCGTCCGTTACACTCCCCGCCATGACCCGTTTTGCCAGCTTCGATGCTCGGGAGCGGCGACGCGGCGGTAGTGCTCTCGTCACCGGGACTGAGGTGACCTCCCAGCAGGGAGGGGCAAGTTGTGTTGTCACGACGGATTCTGAGTCTCCCCGGCTGCTTCGCCAAAACAGCCAAGTGCAGTCGATCGAACTGCGCACCCACGTCTTCATCGACTCGCTGCAACCTCAACTTGCGGCCTACATGGGGTCGGTGAGTCAAGGATTTCTGCCCATTCCTGGAGACGCCTGCCTCTGGATGGAGGTTTCTCCGGGCATGGCGGTTCACCGCGTCACCGACATTGCTCTGAAAGCCAGCAATGTTCGCCTCGGCCAGATGGTGGTGGAGCGGGCTTTTGGTTCGATGGCCCTCTATCACCGCGACCAGAGCACCGTTCTCCATTCCGGAGATGTGGTGCTGGAAGCGATTGGCAGCACGATTGAGCAGCGTTCTCCAGCAGAGGTGAGCTGGACCGAAGTCATTCGAGCAATCACGCCGGACCACGCCGTGTTGATCAACCGCCTCAACCGACGCGGTTCCATGATTGAGGCCGGGATGAGCATGTTCATCCTGGAGACTGAGCCGGCGGGGTACGTGCTGATTGCTGCCAATGAGGCTGAAAAATCCTCGAATATCACTTTGGTGGACGTGAAAGCTGTGGGTGCCTTTGGACGCCTCACCCTGGCGGGGCGTGAAGGTGATGTTGAGGAAGCGGCGGCAGCAGCGATGCGCGCCATCGACCATGTCAACCGAAACGCACGATTGCGCTGATCGCTCTGCTCGCTGATCGGTGAACTCAGTTCAGGCCAAGAAGTTGGCGTAATTGAGGTGCCAGAGCTCGTGCTGCTTTGCCACGACTGCCCAGTCGGCTGAGTTGTGCCGGGTTCAGTTCGCCATAGGTGCAACGGGCTTCACGCACCCAGAGCAAGGATTCAAAGCCGCCACCTGGGTAGGCCGGTGCGCTGAGGAGCTCACCCCAGCAAATGCCCTCTGCCGCCGCTCGGCACGTCCCTGTGGGGTCGCTCAGCACCATCGTGCTGCGGAAGCAGGCGCTGCGATAAAGGGACGGGCCAAGCTCCGCAAGGATTCTCTGAACTTTGGCGTCGTTGCCTTCGGCATATCGGGCGGAGAACAGGCCAGGAGCGCACTGGAGTGCATCAACTTCAAGCCCGGAATCGTCTGCAAGCGCCCAACCTTGAGTTCGCAGTGCTGCTGCGGTGGCCTTCAGCTCGGCGTTTTCCCGGTAGGTGCTTCCTGTTTCCTCAACATCCAGATCGTCGGGTTGACGCTGAACGTGGATGGGAAGCGGACCCAGCATGGCCTCAATTTCAGCAACCTTGGTGGGGTTACCTGTGGCAATGGTGAGCTGAAGCGACAAGGGGGCCGACAAATGAGGGCCTCCATTGTGCGGGCTGATTGGGGGGGTAGGACTTAAAAATCTCTGGATTCGACCCAGCAACACGCATTTGGGTTGAACATTCCACCCCTCAGCAAGGCTTTGGGAGCATGTCGCCAGGTGAAGCTATGGAGTTTCACCACGCTCGACAACGACTTGTGCGGATGTGATCACAGGAACCACCACAGCAGACCGGAACAGTGAGGCACTGCGTGATAAGCCCAGCTTATTTAGTTCACTATGGACAGTGATCAAGAAAGTCTTCCAAATCGCTTGACGGGAAGGGTTCTGGCGGAGCAATGTCCCCAGCGAACATTCCACCTCTTTTCCCGGTAGGCAATGGCTAACGAAACCATGGGCATCGCCCTCGGCATGATCGAGACCCGCGGTCTGGTCCCCGCCATCGAGGCAGCTGATGCCATGACCAAGGCTGCCGAAGTGCGCCTGATTGGTCGCGAGTTCGTCGGTGGCGGTTACGTCACCGTTCTGGTGCGCGGCGAAACCGGTGCTGTGAACGCTGCAGTGCGTGCTGGCGCTGATGCTTGCGAGCGCGTCGGTGACGGCCTGGTTGCTGCTCACATCATTGCCCGCCCCCACCGCGAAGTGGAGCCTGCACTGGGCAACGGCAACTTCCTTGGTCAGAAGGACTGAGATCTTCCGCTGAGCCTCTGACGAGGCACGCGAACGTCTCACCCTCTTCACCGACCTAACGGAGTTTTCCCATGAGCAAGAAGTACGACGCTGGGGTCAAGGAGTACAGGGATACCTACTGGACTCCTGATTACGTCCCCCTCGACACCGACCTGCTGGCCTGCTTCAAGTGCACCGGCCAAGAAGGTGTGCCCAAGGAAGAAGTTGCCGCTGCTGTGGCCGCTGAATCCTCCACCGGCACCTGGTCCACTGTGTGGTCCGAGCTCCTTACCGATCTCGACTTCTACAAAGGCCGCTGCTACCGCATCGAAGACGTCCCTGGTGACAAGGAGTCTTTCTATGCCTTCATCGCTTACCCCCTCGACCTGTTCGAAGAGGGTTCCATCACCAACGTTCTGACCTCCCTGGTCGGCAACGTCTTCGGTTTCAAGGCTCTTCGCCACCTCCGTCTGGAAGACATCCGCTTCCCGATGGCGTTCATCAAGAGCTGCTACGGCCCGCCGAACGGCATCCAGGTCGAGCGCGACCGGATGAACAAGTACGGCCGTCCCCTGCTGGGTTGCACCATCAAGCCGAAGCTCGGCCTGAGCGGTAAGAACTACGGCCGCGTTGTCTATGAGTGCCTGCGCGGCGGTCTGGACTTCACCAAGGACGACGAGAACATCAACTCCCAGCCCTTCCAGCGTTGGCAGAACCGCTTCGAATTCGTTGCGGAAGCCATCAAGCTGTCCGAGCAGGAGACCGGTGAGCGCAAAGGTCACTACCTCAACGTGACTGCCAACACTCCCGAGGAGATGTATGAGCGCGCTGAGTTCGCCAAAGAACTCGGAATGCCAATCGTCATGCACGACTTCATCACCGGTGGCTTCACAGCCAACACCGGTCTGTCGAAGTGGTGCCGCAAGAACGGCATGCTCTTGCATATCCACCGCGCCATGCACGCGGTGATCGACCGTCATCCCAAGCACGGCATTCACTTCCGCGTTCTCGCCAAGTGTCTGCGTCTGTCTGGTGGTGACCAGCTCCACACCGGCACCGTGGTCGGCAAGCTGGAAGGTGATCGTCAGACCACCCTCGGCTACATCGACCAGCTGCGCGAATCCTTCGTGCCCGAAGACCGCAGCCGCGGCAACTTCTTCGATCAGGACTGGGGTTCCATGCCTGGTGTGTTCGCCGTTGCTTCCGGCGGTATCCACGTCTGGCACATGCCTGCACTGGTCGCCATCTTCGGTGACGACTCCGTGCTGCAGTTCGGTGGTGGTACCCACGGTCACCCCTGGGGCTCCGCTGCAGGTGCTGCTGCCAACCGTGTGGCCCTCGAGGCCTGCGTCAAGGCACGCAATGCCGGTCGCGAGATCGAGAAGGAAAGCCGGGACATCCTCATGGAAGCCGGTAAGCACAGCCCTGAGCTGGCCATCGCTCTCGAGACCTGGAAGGAGATCAAGTTCGAGTTCGACACCGTCGACAAGCTCGACGTTCAGAACTGATCGTTTCTTCGGCCGGTTGATGCAATCGGCCATCCCTTTTTCTTAAACCCAGGATCCCCATGCCTTTCCAGAGCACCGTGGGTGACTATCAAACAGTCGCCACCCTGGAGACCTTCGGCTTCCTCCCGCCGATGACCCAGGACGAGATCTACGACCAGATCGCGTACATCATTGCCCAGGGTTGGAGCCCGCTCATCGAGCACGTCCATCCCAGCAACTCCATGGCCATTTATTGGTCTTATTGGAAGCTCCCCTTCTTCGGTGAGAAGGATCTGAACGTTGTCGTCAGTGAGCTCGAGGCTTGCCACCGCGCATACCCCGATCACCACGTGCGCATCGTTGGTTACGACGCCTACACCCAGAGCCAGGGTGCCTGCTTCGTGGTCTTCGAAGGACGCTGATCCTTCGGACCCATGGTTCTGAGCCCTGACCTGATCAGGGCTCCAGCTTTTTTCGGAGGGGCAAGTGCCCTTCCACCTCACGACGACTCCCTCGGGCGGACATGGCAAGACTCTCCAGTCGCGAACTCGCATTAGAACGCCGTAAGGCGCTGACCACTTCCGGTAAGAAGTCCTCAGCTGCAGCTGGTACAGGCGCCAACCGTGTTCGCACCGTTGATGATGCCCGTCCCACCCGCACGAACGCGGCTGCAGTTGCTGAACCTGCGACCGCACCTGTTGTTCCCGCTGCTGTAGCTCCGCAGCGAACAACTGCGTTCACCGCTGCTCCTTCCAGGCGCACTTCACCGGTCAAGACGCATCGCGATGCCAGTCGTGATCTGGTGCTTGCCCGCCGTGAGGCCCTGTCCCGTCGCGGCAAAACCGCAGACACCAGCCGCGATCGCAACCGCGCTGATGTTGCCCGCCAAACCAAAGCTGCTCCCGCTCCTGCAGCCGCTGAAACCACCAAGAGCTGTGGCTGCGGAGGCAAGCGTGCTGCCGAGAAGACTGCACTGACCTCATTGAGTGCATCAGCCCCCAAGCTTGCCGTGCGGTCGGAACGTCGTGCATCGGCCCCCAAGCGTCGTGCGATCGAGAATCCCAGTCGCGCCCTCGTTTTGGCCCGCCGCGACGCCATGGCCAAGCACGGCAAAACCGCCGGTAAGCAGTCCACCAGTGCCGCTGCTGTTGCCCGTCAGGCCAACCCTGATCTCACCAGCCGTGAGCTGGCCCAGCAGGTGCGCGAGTTGCGCACCAAGGCCGGTGCACGCAACAAGCAGAGCGCCGGTGTTACGCGCCCCACCGGTCCCAACCGCCATGGCGCCAAGCAGGCTGCTGCCGCTGATGCCCATTGGAAAGTTGGTGAAAGCACCACCACTGCTGGTCAAACAGTGACCGGCACCCAGGCCAACCGCTCGGTCAAAACCACCGGTAACGAAGCCAGCACCTGCCGATCGATCACAGGTACGGAGTATCTGGGGGCTGAAGTCTTCCAGACCTTCTGTCAGACCGCTCCGGCTGCCACGACGCCAGCCAAAGTGCGTGTGACGGCCACCAGCCATGGCAACCGTGTCACCGGCAATGAAGTGGGCCGCTCTGAGAAGGTCACCGGTGATGAGCCCGGCACCTGCAAGAGCGTCACCGGCACCGAGTACATCTCGGCCAACCAGTCTGCTGCCTACTGCGGTGAAGGTGTTAGTTCCCCCCGCAAGGTGGGTCACAGCCTTACGGAACAAGGTCGTCCCGTCAGTGGCGTGATGGTGGGTCGTTCCGCCAGTGTCACTGGTGACGAAGCCGGTGCCAACCGCAGCCTCACAGGTGACCAGTACCTCGGTTCTGATCCCCTCCCCGAAGGCCGTCCGGCAGCGAAAGTCGGTTTGTCCGGCACCCTTTCGGGTACGGGAGTTACTGGAACTTTGGTGGGTCGCTCCTCCCAGGTCACCGGTAATGAATTCGGCTCCTGCCACCGTGTGACAGGTGATCAATACATCAGTGCTGAGCAGGTCAATTCCTTTTGTGGCGGCAAGCCTGAGCCTGAAGCTGCCAAAGTTGGTTTCAGCGTCACCAACCGCAACCAGGTGGTGAGCGGAACCCGCACCGGCCGTTCGGAGCACGTCACAGGTGACGAGCCCGGTAGCTGCCAGGCCGTAACGGGAACTCCTTATGCAGGCCTCGAGCAGGCTGGCCAAAACTGCGGCACTCCCGCAGTCCAAGCCATTCGTGAACGCACCCCTGTGCGTCCCGGAACCCCTTCCGCTGCGATGACTGGGATTCAACCCGGAGTCGGCGGTGTCATGACTGGGGATAAACGCGGCGCTTGTGAAGCGGTGACCGGCACTCCTTATGTCGGCGCTGATCAGTTGGCCGCTGCCTGTGGCGCTGATGCTCCTGCCGGCACCGACACCCACGGTCAATCCCCTGAGGGGGCTGCCTGGACCCGCTTCAGTGTGGTTTCTCCCGCCCGCGCTGCTCAGCAGCAGCGTGATGCACGCTCCGGTGTAACCGGCACGTCTTACGAGGAGGGGAATCGCATCACCGGCCCTTTTGACATGGCTGGCGGCAAGGTGACCGGTACCGAGCAATTTCGCTTCGATAACCGCGAGTTCCAAAACCGCCAGCAACAACGTCAGTTCCAGCCCACCGTTGCTGTCGTTAGTGAGCCCACTGACAAGCCCGCATCGCGGGTCACCGGTGAAGGCTCTTCCACCAAGATCACCGGCGATGACTGGGATCGTGGGGAGCATGTGACCGGTACAGAGGGTGCATCGGCCCGCCGTCGCAATCCCAGCCGTCCTGGTCCGATGAGTGCCATGTCCTCTTTTGAGCGCAAGCGCAACGAAGAGACCGAATGGCCTGTTAGTCGGGTCACTGGTTCCAGCGGTAACACCGAGAAGGGGTCCCTGATCACCGTCTCCGGCGGCGCACGGGGCTGATTCATTGATGGTTCGCTCCAAGCCTTTCCGTGGCGGGCGACCTCAGGCCCCCTCGGCTCCAACCCGTCTCCAGCTTCAGCAGCTGGCCAACATCACTGATCCTGCAGAGATGGCTCCGGATATGGAGTCGTCGACCCGCCAGGCTGCTTTGCAAAGGCGTCGTGCCTTAACCACCTCTGGCAAAGCAGCGCAATTGGATCGTGGTTCGGTCGCTGCAGGCCGGATTCGCTCCAGCAACGACGCTCAGCGTCCTGCTCCGTCCCAGCCCGGTTGGGTGCGGCGGGAGAAAGCAGCCACCCGGTCTGTTCCTTTCAATCTGAGTCGTAGCTCACTGCCGATCACCCATCGGCGTCATCCGCTCACGGATGCAGCGGCCAATGGCCGTCTTCAGGCCTATGAGCAGGAGATCAAGGGACGTTTCGATCGGATCGTTCCCCTGCTTCAGCAGGTTTCAGCGTTGCAGCATGAAACCGATTTCATTCCCCAGGCCCAACGGCTTTGCAGGTCAGAACTCGGTTTCGACTTGCCGGATCACATCCTTCAGAGGGCTTGGGTGCGTCCTCTCGACATGCGCGCCCTGTTCGCGTGGTGTGTCTTTGAAAGCCATCGCTTGTTCAGCGACCGCTTTTTCCAGGACGACCCCCTCAGTGGAGCCACTGGCAGTGATGCCTCCAGAGAGTTTGAACAGTTCCTGCTCGACTGCGGCATTCATCTTCTTGATCTGACCCCCTGTGCTGACGGGCGCCTTGCGCACACCGTTGCCTACGCCCTGCGCATTCCCTTCAGCGCTGTGCGTCGACGCTCCCATGCCGGCGCCATGTTTGATGTGGAAAATACGGTGAATCGTTGGGTCAAAACAGAGCATCGCCGCTATCGCGAAGGCGCTCCGAATCCCTCCACCGAACCAACCCGCTATCTGAAGGTGGTGACTTACCACTTCAGTTCCCTCGACCCCTCCCACCAGGGCTGCGCTGCCCATGGCAGCAACGATGAATTGGCGGCTTCGGCTGGTCATCAGCGACTGCTGGATTTCCGTGAGTCGGTGGAAAACAGCTTCTGCTGCGGTGCTTCCGTTGATCTTCTCTTGATCGGCCTCGACACCGACACCGATGCGATCCGTGTTCATCCCCCGAGCCGTGACAGCGAAATGGTGCTCGACCGTTGGCTTTGCGCTAGGGAGCTGCATGCAGCCACGGCATCCATGACTGCCGATCAGGCCATGGCTCAAATTGCTGAAGCCGTCGAAAGCTCCGCACCTGCCCCCATGGATGCGGGGATGGTGGCCTTCCTGACCCGATTGATCGCCAACAACATCTCCCAGATCGATTACGTGCAGGATCTGCACGGTGGTCCCTATCCGGATGCTGGACACGCGGAGCGTTTCATCGGCGTTGGTATCGGTTTCAAGGAGGTGCATCTGCGCAACCTCACCTATTTCGCCCACCTCGACACGGTTGAGGAGGGAGCTCCTGATCTCGATGTGGGGGTCAAAATTTTCAAGGGCCTGAATGTGGCGCGGGATCTTCCGATTCCGATCGTGGTGCGTTTCGACTACTCAGGCCGTGTCCCGGGAGCCCGAGAACGGGCCATCGCTGATTGCCAACGGGTGAATCAGGCCATCGCCGATCGCTATGCAGCTCTCGTTAACGAGGGTTTGCTCCACACTTGTCTCACCATTCGCGACCGTAACCAGACGGCTCCGGCCGAGGTCGTCGGTTCCACGCTCGACCCGCAACTTCCCGAGGCTCACTGATCATGCTCATCGTCAAGGTCATCAAGCCGCTCGTCTCCACCAACCGGATCCCCGATTTCGAGCACAAACATCTTCAAGTGGTTCTCGATGGCAGCACCAAGAAGGTGGCCGTCGACGCTGTCGGTGCGAAACCTGGCGACTGGGTGATCTGCGTCAGCAGCTCAGCGGCCCGAGAAGCTGCTGGAAGCAAGTCGTACCCAAGTGACCTCACCATTGTGGGGATCATTGATCACTGGGAGCCCGATCCGCCAAAGACTGCGGCGCCCTCTCCTTCGCCCAGCCCTAGCAGCAAGCCTGCAGGAGGCAAAGCCAGCTGATGGAAATCATGCAGGTGATGGGCACGTTGATCTGCTCCTACAGGGTTGCAGGGCTTGATCACATGCATCTGCGCATTCTGCGCAACAACAAGGGCAAGAAGCTGGTGGCCGTCGATCCCGTTGGTGCCCGTGAGGGCAACTGGGTGTTCACCGCCAGCGGTTCGGCGGCACGTCATGCCTGCCCTGACAACACCGTCCTCACCGATCTGACCATCGGTGGAATTATCGATTTCTGGAATCCGGACGGATAGGGACCACCCATCTCCCTCCGCCGTTTCCGTTCCGTTTCCACACCTTCACAGCCATGGCTACTCCTTCCCCCACTCCCCGTCGTCGCACCACCCGCACGTCTGCTGCGGCGAACAAGACCGTGGATGTGAAGCCAGTGGCCAGCACTTCTGCAGCAGCATCCACCCCCGCCAAAGCTGCTCCTGCAACAACAACTTCTCGCGCGACCACGACGACGCGCCGCAGCAGTGGATCCAGCACGGGTTCAGGTGGCAGATCGGCGGTGGCTAAACCCGCTGCGACGCCTTCCCCCAAAGTCCCCGGTGTGGCCTTGGGCTTGATCGAAACCCGCGGGATGGTTCCTGCCATTGAGGCAGCCGATGCGATGACCAAGGCTGCGGAAGTCACCCTGATCTGCCGTGAATATGTGGGTGGTGGCTACGTCACGGTGATGGTGCGCGGTGAAACCGGTGCCGTGAATGCCGCTGTGCGTGCTGGTGCAGATGCCTGCGAGCGGGTCGGTGATGGCCTCGTTGCTGCTCACATCATTGCCCGCCCCCACAACGAAGTGGAACCGGTTTTGGCCGGTAGTGGTGCAGCTCGCCGTAGCTGAGGGACAAAAAGCCACCTCATTGCCGTTCACAAAGAGCTCTTTTGCTGATGACCGGCCCTTAGATTCGCCGGCCATCTAGCGACCAGCTCGATCATCATCCCGCTCGCTGTTTTGACTCCGGAGCTTTCGCTACCTCAGCAGACCGCCTGGTTGATCCCGCTCTACGGGTTCATCGGGATGTTGGTCTCTTTGCCGTGGGCCTGTGGCTGGTTCCGGCGTGATGCGCATCGACCGGCGGCGTATCTGAATATTTTCCTGACCCTGGTGGCCTTCGTTCACGGAAGCCTGATCCTGCAGGAGGTGTACCAATCAGGGCCAGTGGATCTGGCCTTCCCCTGGCTCACTGTGGCCGACCTGGAGCTGGATATCAGCTTCAGTCTTTCGCTCACCAATCTGGTGGCCCTCGAGTTGATTACGGGCCTCAGCCTGCTGTCTCAGGTGTATTCCCTGGGATACATGGATAAGGAATGGGCGTTGGCCCGTTTCTTTGCGCTGCTCGGGTTCTTTGAGGGGGCGATGAGCGGCGTTGTGCTCAGCGACTCCCTTTTCCAAAGCTATTTCCTGCTGGAGATGCTGACGCTCTCCACCTATCTGTTGGTGGGCTTCTGGTATGCCCAACCCCTTGTGGTGACCGCCGCACGGGATGCCTTCCTCACCAAGCGCGTTGGAGATGTGCTGCTGCTGATGGGTGTGGTGGCGCTCTGCAGCTACTCCGGCGTGATGGGGTTCAACGATCTCTATGCCTGGGCCGCCCAGGACACCCTCTCCCCGCTGGCGGCGACGCTGTTAGGCCTGGGTCTGGTCGCAGGCCCCACGGGCAAATGTGCCCAGTTCCCCATGCACCTCTGGCTGGACGAAGCCATGGAGGGCCCGAATCCCGCCTCGATTCTCCGCAATTCGGTTGTGGTGACCTGCGGCGCGATTGTGCTGTTGAAGGTGATGCCGATCCTGCAGCTCTCTCCCATCGCTATCGGCGTGATGCTCGTGATCGGCAGCATCAGTGCGATCGGTGGCTCCCTGGTGGCCCTGGCCCAGGTCGACATCAAACGAACGCTGTCGTACTCCACCACTGCTCATATGGGTCTGGTCTTCATCGCCATTGCGCTGCAGATCCCGGTGCTGGCCCTCTTGCTCCTGTTCACCCATGCCGTCTCCAAAGCTCTGCTGTCGATGAGCATCGGTGGGGTGATTGCCTCCACCAACTGCCAGGACATCACGGAGCTGGGTGGTCTGGGCAGCCGGATGCCTGCCACCACCACAGCCTTCCTGGTGGGGGGTGCCGGCCTGGTCGGGTTCCTTCCTCTGGGTGGTTTCCTGGCGCTTGCTCAGTCGATCGAGTTGCTGAGCGTGCGCTCCGTGCCGTTCATGGCCGTGTTCCTACTCACCAATGCCCTCACTGCCGTTGGGCTGGTGCGGCTGTTCCGCCATGTGTTCATGGGCAATGCATTGATCAAGTCCCGCCGGGCTGCTGAGGTCAACTGGCAGATGGCTCTGCCGATGGTGGCGCTCACCGTGATTGTGCTGATCACGCCGTTGCTGCTGGTGCGGCTTGAGTCTCTCGATGGTTTGCTGGCCTTCCCCCTCTGGGCAGCAGCGCTCGTGGTGGGAAGCGGCCTGCTGGGGCTGCTGGCCGGCGCGGTGCTCCCCTTGAGCAAGGCCTGGTCCCGTTCGCTCAATCCTCTGCTGCGCTGGTGGCAAGACCTCTTGGCCTACGACTTTTATACAGAGCGCTTCTATCGCCTCACCATCGTCAATGTGGTGGCTGGCTTCTCCCGCCTCGCCTCCTGGTTCGACCGAAATGTTGTAGACGGGCTGCTCAATGGGGTGGCTCGTTTCTCCCTGGCCAGCGCCGACAGCCTCAAGCTCAGCGTCAGCGGCCAGAGCCAGTCCTATGTGCTCACGGTGCTTCTGGCCATCGTTCTCTTCCTCACCGCGGTGAGCTGGTTCCTCACCTGATCGCCTCGAGATGCTGCTTTCCCTTCTCCTCCTGATCCCCTTCCTCGGGGCCCTCGTGTTGATCCTTTGGCCAGGATCGCCATCGAGCGCACGCTTGCGTGATGTCTCCATCGTGGTGCTGGTGGTTCAGTGCCTGGTGAGCTTTGCGCTGCTGTTGCCCTTTGACGCAGCCGATGCCGGCCTGCAGCTGGTGGAACAGGCCCGCTGGGTGCATGCCATTGGCCTGGATTACGCCCTGGCGCTGGATGGCCTGTCACTGCCGCTGGTTCTGATGAATGGGGTGCTCTGCCTGGTGGCCGCCATCGCGTCTCGCACGATCGAGAACCGCCCCCGTGTGTATTTCGCCCTGTTGTTGGTGATCTCCGGCGCCGTGAATGGAGCCTTCTTGGCCCAGAACCTGCTGCTCTTCTTCCTGTTCTACGAATTGGAACTCATCCCCCTGTGGATGCTGATCGCGGTTTGGGGCGGTGCCAATCGTGCCTATGCCGCCACCAAGTTTTTGATCGTGACAGCGGTCTCAGGGGTTCTGATCTTGGGGGCTTTCCTCGGCATCGCCCTGGTTACCGGGACCATGGACTTCAGCCTTCGCCCCATCCTGGCTGGTGAATTGGGCATGACGGCCCAGCTGATTCTCATGGGGGCTCTGCTGATCGGCTTTGGCATCAAAATTCCCCTCTTCCCTTTCCACACATGGCTTCCGGATGCCCACACCGAGGCGTCAACGCCGGTGTCGGTTCTCCTGGCTGGCGTTCTCCTGAAGCTTGGAACTTACGGTTTGCTCCGCTTCTGTCTCGGCTTGTTCCCGGAAGCCTGGCAGGTGGCTGCTCCATGGTTGGCGGGATGGGCTGCAATTTCCGTGCTTTACGGATCCCTGGCGGCGATCGCCCAGACCGACATGAAGCGAATGGTGGCTTACAGCTCCGTGGGCCACATGGGATATGTGCTGCTTGCCGCCGCCGCCGCCACACCTCTTGGCCTGATGGGTGCTCTCTTCCAGATGGTCAGCCATGGCCTGATCTCTGGGGTGCTGTTCCTCGTGGTGGGTGTCGTCTACGCCCAAACCGGGACCCGCGACCTCAATGTTCTCCGTGGCCTGTTGAATCCCCAGCGCGGCCTGCCCCTTACCGGATCACTGATGATCATTGGCGTTATGGCGAGCGCCGGAATTCCGGGGATGGCAGGCTTCATCTCCGAATTCCTGATTTTCCGCGGCAGTCTCCAACCTTTCCCCCTGGCCACGTTGCTGTCCATGGTGGGGTCAGGCCTAACGGCTGTGTATTTCCTGTTGCTCGTGAACCGTGCCTTCTTCGGTCGCCTGGCGATTGCCCCCGGCGAGGTCGTGAATCCCCGTATCCTCAACCCCGTGGCGTTGCGGGAGCAGTTTCCGGCCATCGCCCTGAGCCTTGGTGTGCTCGTGCTTGGCCTCGCTCCTGAGCTGCTTTCGAACCTCAGTGAAGCGGCGACAACGGGCCTCAGCCTGATCACCGGAGATCTGTCATGACCCCGACATCCGTGTCCCCCGTTCAGCCCCCGGTTTTACCGGGTCAGGATGAGCTGATCCATCGGCTGCTCAGTGATACGCCTCTGCTCAAAGACACCCCCGATCATCTGCTTCAGGTGGTCAATGTCTTGGAGAGCTACGGCCTGGTTCTCGATGCTTACAGCAAGAACTTGGTTGACCAGGGCGAGAAGCAGATGCTCAACCCCTTCCCGGTGTTCCGCTTTTTCCATGAGGGGTTCAGCGTCAAGCGCCTCTGGAACCACCTGATCGGTGACCGGATCAATTTTGAATACGCCGAGTACTGCCAGAAAGCGATGTTCTGGCACGGCACCGGCGGGCTTGATGCCTACCTGGACACGCCCGAATTTGCACAGGCCTGCCAGCGAGTCATCAAGCGCAAGTCGGCTCGAGATCCGCTCCTTGCTCTGAACAACCGCCTCTATCCCGACTTCGCGCCTGAGGCCATTCGCTCGCTCACCACGATCTACTGCCTCGGTTTGTTTTGGCGGGTGATGAGTGACATCTTCATCGACCTGGCGCGTCGTTACGCGATTAAGGAAGTCACCTGCGTCAACGATGTGGTGCATCACATCCGTGACGGTTTGGTGGCGGCTGCGGGAAGCCCGATTGAATACAAGGTGTCGATCGGCGGTGAAGAGATCTCGGTGTTGCCGCCCGAAGCCGGCCTCACCTTCCTGATGGATGTGGCGGTGCCCTACGTGGAGGCTGTCTTCTTCCGAGGCATGCCCTTCTTGGGAACGGTGTCGTACAACGCCCAGGCACGACAGATCTCACCAGACATCAGTGATTTCAAGTACGGCGCCCTTTACGCCGATCCGATTCCGAGCATGGGTGCGGGGATTCCCCCCAGCCTCTGCATGCAGGACATGTACCGCCATCTGCCTGAGGAACTAAGCCTCTGGTACGACGACCACGGTCGGGGGCAGACCGATGTGCATGTGCAAATCTGCGTCAGCTTCCAGAAGTCGATGTTCTGCGTCACCAATGCCGCCATCGCTGGAACGATGCCCCATCCGCTCGACAGCGATGATCCCGAGCAGCAGGCGGCCAATCGGGCCTATGCGGAGTCCTGGGCTGGGCGCTTGATGGGCTGCCAGCGGGTGGCGCTCCTCTAGGTTTTCAACAGGTTCAGGCTGATTGGGGGCTCTGATGAATCAGTGGCAGGAGCGGAAACGACCCGTGTGCCTCGAATGTCGCTTTGAGTTCGACAGCTACGACGCCACCCGTGATTTCCTTGACAAGCTTGGCGAGCACAGCGAGGCAACCCAACGCTTCCCCGACATCAGCTTCGGGCGCACCTACGTGAACATCACCCTTCGTCCTGAAGACGACAGCCCCGATGCACAGCTGAGCGAGGCCGATCGCGCCTTTGCCGCTGAGATCGATGCCCTCCTCCGTTGATCTGGCATCGGCCTATGCCGATTCCGGGGTGGCTGAGGTGTTGGACCAACTTGATCAAGAGCTGATCGGACTCGCCCCTGTTAAGACCCGGATCCGTGAGATCGCTGCCCTGCTCCTGGTGGATCAGGCTCGTCAGCAATTGGATCTGCCCAGTACGGCACCCAGTTTGCACATGTCGTTTACCGGGCACCCCGGCACCGGCAAGACCACTGTGGCGCAGCGGATGTCGCAAATCCTGCACCGCCTGGGCTACCTGCGCAAAGGCCATGTGGTCACGGCCAGCCGTGACGATCTGGTGGGTCAGTACGTGGGCCATACCGCCCCTAAAACCAAAGAGATGCTCAAGCGGGCCCAGGGCGGTGTGCTGTTTATCGATGAGGCCTACTACCTCTACAAACCGGATAACGAACGCGACTACGGCGCTGAGGCGATTGAAATTCTGCTGCAGGAGATGGAGAGCCGGCGCAGCGACGTGGTGGTGATCTTTGCGGGCTACAAAGATCGGATGGAGACGTTCTATAGCTCCAATCCCGGTCTGTCCTCACGGGTGGCCCATCATCTGGATTTTCCGGATTACAGCGACGACGAGCTGATGGCGATCGCAGGCTTGCTTCTGGATGAACAGCATTACCAATTCAGCGCTGAGGCCGAAACAGCTTTCTGGGACTACGTGGCTCGCCGGCGTCAACTGCCCTTCTTTGCCAATGCGCGCTCGATTCGCAATGCCTTGGATCGGGCCCGTCTTCGTCAGGCCAACCGTTTGTTTTCGCGGATGGGGGAGTCCCTGACCAGGCTCGATCTCACCACGATTGAGGCGGCAGATATCCGGGCCAGTCGTGTGTTCAATGGCGAGGTGGAGGGCCACCATCCGGGAAAACATGAAGCCTGATCAGTTGAGCCATGCAGAGGCCAATCAGCAGGCCTGCCGCGCCGTGCCCCTGCAGTAGGGCGAGCCCCAGCACCAGAACAGCCAACGGCGCAGGAAGCACGTAGCGGTACAAGGCACCGGTGAGTGCTCCGCACCAGCTGCCAAGACTGCCCAAATCCGGGAGCAGCAGATGCAGCCCCATCCCGATCGCGCAGGCGACCAGGAACAGGGGAAAAAACACCCCCCCGCGCCAACCGGTTTCCAGACATAGGCCCAGCATCAGCAGTTTCACCATCGCGGAGAGCAGCAGGAGCCAGGCCTCATTCGAGTTCTGGCCTTCCAGCAGGGGCCGCATCTGGTCTTCTCCTGCGAAGGGAACCAATGGCAGCCAATGCATGCAGGCCCCCAGCAGCAAACCGGTCAGCAGCGGCCACCAGGGCCAGTGGGCCAGGAGTTGGCGACGCTCGAGCCAGCCTTGCCAGCGCAGTAGCAGCCAACCCAGCCCACAGCCGATTACTCCACCCAGTGCGCCTGCGCTCAGGGTGCCGAGGTCTTCCCCCAGAGTGCTGGGCCAGATGTAGGGGAGCCGTTGGAGCGATCCGCCGCTGGCGGCACCGATGCCATGAAATGCAGCAAAACCAGCCAGGCCGCCGAAGCTTCCCGGCAGCCAGCGGTCTAGGAAAGTCTGTCTTCTGTTCGCTTGGGGGGCTTCGGCAACAACAGCACCCCCCAGTAGTGGCGCCCCGAACATCCCGAGGCTTCCCGCCACCGTTGCCGCCTGGAGTTTCTGGTCTCGCCCGCGCCAAATCCTTTGGCTGATCAGTGCGGCCATGCGGCTCATCAGGGCCTCCGGCCCGACAGCACCTCCACCGATCTGGGCCAAGGCCGCTCCAAGAAGACCACGGCCCTCATCGCGCTTTGGAGCCTGGTCGGGATGATTCAGATCGTTCAGGGTCTCCCGCAGCTCAGGCAGCAATGTGGTGGGGCCTGGTCGATGCAGCAGCGCCAAGATCAAGCCGCAGCCGCCGCAGATGAGCAGCGACCAGCCCAGGGGCAGGCCGCGGTCCAACCCTTCGAGAATTGCGTCTCCCCAGAGCAGCCGGCTCAAGCTGTCGATCCAGCCCATACCAAGAGCGACACCGGCGCCGCTCAAGGCTCCGGTGAGCAGAGCCATCAGGCTGAGGCGAAATGGAGTCACCAGTGCGGGTCGGTGGCGAAGTCAACGGTGAGTTTCGCTGATTTCGAAGCGGGCACGGTGCTGATGCAGGCGCGCACCACTTTGCCGTTCACTTCGATCTCGCAAGCCCCACAGCTGCCCCCCAGGCAGCCGGTGGGAATGTTGATGCCTGCTCCATTGGCGGCCACCAACCAGTCCTGACCGATGCATTCCTGAGTTGTGCGGCCATCGGGCCAGCGCACGGGGATCAAGGTCATGGCTGGAGCAATGGTGCAAGGTTCACATGCTGCTCGAAGGCGTCGGCCAAGCGATCCAGCAATAGGTCACGGTGCGCGCTGTGGTTCTTGGGCTCGTTGGGCAACGGCTGGAGACCACGCTGCCGGCGAAGGCTGTTGAGCCAGGCTCGTCTCCAGGGGCCATTGTCGAGCAGACCGTGTAGGTAAGTGCCCACCACGCTCGATTCCTTCGGGCCGGGAGCCCACCAACCCAAGCCAGGGTCGCTGCTCAGCGTCTGAAGACCGGGGTCTGGGGTGGTGGTTCCGTAATGCAGTTCAAATCCCGTCAGCTGCGTGTCCATGGGCCAAAGGCTTTGGATGGTGCGTTGGCGCAGTCTTTTCGTGCCGGTGAACGTGGTCACCAAGGGCAGGAGTCCCAATCCGCTCTGGGGCCCCATCTGATCCATGCCCTCCAGCCCCTCAGGATCGATCAATGTTTGGCCCAGCATCTGCATCCCGCCGCAGATGCCCAGGACGGAGCCACCAGAGCGGGCGTAAGCCTTGAGTTGGTCGCTCAGACCGCTGTTGGTCAATGCCTCTAGATCGTGCAGCGTCTGTTTGCTTCCTGGAAGTATCACCGCATTGGGCTCTCCCAGTGGTTCACCGGGCTGAATCCAGCGCAGCCTCACGCTGGGTTCGGCCTCCAGAGGGTCGAGGTCGGAGAAATTGCTGATGGAGGGCAGCCGCAGCACAGCGATCTCCAGATCGGTGGCCCCGCGGTTGGGTTTGCGTTCCAGCAGATCGAGGGAGTCTTCTGGCGGGAAGAGATCATTGAGCCAGGGCATCACCCCCAGCACTGGAACCCCGGTGTTGGCTTCCAACCAGCGTCGACCCTCATCAAAAAGCTCTCGACGGCCGCGGAAGCGGTTGATCAGGATGCCCTTGATCAGGGGGCGCTCCACCGGTCGCAGTAGAGCGAGCGTGCCGACGACCTGGGCAAAGACTCCGCCGCGCTCAATGTCGGCCACCAGCAGGCAGTTGGCCCTTAGGTACTGGGCCAGGCGCAGGTTGGTGAGGTCGCGGCGCTGCAGATTCACCTCCACAGGGCTTCCCGCCCCCTCCAGCACCAGCCGGCCCTGGGGCCATTGCTGCTGAAGCTGCATCAGCCCGGTCCGGATGGCCTGCCAACCCGGGCGGAACCAGTCGCGGTAGTAGTGCTCTGCGCGGGCTGTCCCTACGCTCCGGCCCCCATGGATCACCTCACTGGTGCTGTCTCCACGAGGTTTGAGCAGCACTGGATTCATGGCGCAGCAGGGCTCAAGACCGGCCGCCCAGGCCTGCATGGCCTGGGAGTAGGCCATCTCACCGCCATCGGCATCCACCCAAGCGTTGTTGCTCATGTTTTGCCCCTTGAAGGGCAGCGCCTGTTCTCCCCGTCGTTGGAGCACCCGGCATAACGCCGCCGTCATCAGTGATTTGCCAGCCCCGCTTGAGGTGCCCAGCACCATGAGAGGGCGAGGAATGGTTTGCATTACAACGGCCAGTGCCGACGCAGGCTGTGACGCAGTCGATCCAGCACTGGGATCTGACGCTGCAGGATTGCAGGATCTTCATCCAGAAGTTGGCGACCCAGGGGGGTGAGCCTGAAGCGGCTGGTCAGCCCCTGCCCATCCACTTCCCGGCGCAGCACGCCCACACTGATCAACCAACGGAGGTCGTCCTCGAGAGCTTCGCTGTTGCGGAACCAGCGTTCCTTGCGGCCGTAGCGGCCGGGCTCGCTCCAGAGGTCGCCGGCATCAATGCCCTGCTGCTGAAGGTCTCGGTAGAGGGCCTCAGAAAAGGGCAGGCATCCCATGGCCCGGCAGGCCCTATTGCGGCTGCGTTGATCCAGCAGGTCTGTGGGGTGAGCGATGGCGAAGCCTCCCGTCACTGGCAGCCTAAGGAGCGTTGTTCTGTGGTGTGTTTCCGTGCTCTTGCTTGCTTCCGCCTCGCCGGCGCGTCGCCGCTTGCTGGAGCAGGCGGGAGTTCCTCATCGGGTGCGCGTCAGCGGTGTGGATGAGGCGCAGATCCACCATGCAGATCCAGCAGAGCTGGTGAAATTGCTGGCTCAGGCCAAGGCTGAGGCGGTGGCTCAGGCGCTTGATCCTGCGGGCGATGCCGAGGTCACAGCGGTGCTGGGATGCGACTCCGTGCTTAGTTTTGAGGGGCAGGTGTTCGGTAAGCCTGCGGGGCCAGGGGAAGCGATCGAGCGTTGGCAGCGGATGGCCGGTCGCTGTGGATCCCTGCTGACGGGCCATTGCCTGATGCGTCGTGGTCAGGCTGATGTGCTGGCGTGTGTGGAGACGGTGGTGCGGTTTGCGCCGCTGAATCAGGCCGAGATCGAGGCCTATGTGACCAGTGGTGAACCTCTGCAATGTGCCGGTGGTTTTGCCCTCGAGGGCCGCGGCGGACTGTGTATTGATGGCTTGGAGGGTTGCTATTCGAACGTGATCGGCCTCAGCCTTCCTTGGCTCCGAACAGTCTTGGGACAACAGCTGGCGTAGTGCGCATCATGGGGTTCCACTGAGTTGTTGCCCGTGGTGCGTTGGTTCCGGCGGCTGATCACTGTCGGATTGGCTTTGGTGCTGGCATTGCTGATCGGCCCTGTGGCCAGTCGAGCCTCCTTGATGGATTTGATGCCGCAACTGGAAGGCCAGGGTTCGATCGAGGAGCAGCTCAACCAAACCTTGGAAGGCAAGTTTGAGCTCGCCAAAGTTCGCATTCTTGGAGTGCCGGCGATCAGTGTCGCCAGCCCGGTTCCTCTCGGTGATCGCACCACCATCGCGGCATCCACACGAGCTCGGGTGATTGAAGGCAACCTTCGGGCCCTTTACGACCCCAATCAGCTGTGCAGTTTCAGCGAGCGCGTCAGCGAATGGATGCTGGATTCTCTCCTTCAGGTTGAAGATCAGATCTGCAGTGCCGGTCAGCGTTATGGCTTGGTCCGCTCAGGTGATCCTCTGAAGCTGGTGGTGCTGCGCGAAGGTCGAGGGCCCTATGAACTGGCTGCGCTTCTGCCAGGTCGTGATCAGCCGTTCCCGTTGCTGACGGTTACCACCGCTGATGCCGAGATCAATGGTGCTAAGGAGCTGGCGCTGGCCCAGGCCTGGCGCGCACGTTTGGAGCAACGCTTGAACCATTCCCGAAGGGTGTATGCGCCGGCTCAGTTGATCCGCCGCTTCCGCATGGCGTTGGTGCTGGAGCTGCTGTTGGGGCTGCTGGTGGTGGCCACCACAATCCTGTGGAACCGGATGAGGCAAAGGATTACGCGCCTGCAGCGGGAGCTGTTGGAGAAGCGGCAGCGGTTAAAGCGAGTGGAGATTCGCCTTCATGCCGAGCAGGCGCTCACGGTCGCTTTGCTGATGCTGATCATCACCGAATTGGTGTTGATGCTGGCGTTGGGCGTCAGTGCGATTCCCGGTCAGGTTCCTTTGGGGATTGAGTTGATGCTTCAGCCCTCCTTGGCGCTCGCCAAGCTTCTGGTCCTCACCTTGGCCACATTCCTGCTGCGCAGCCTCAGCATGTTTCTGCTGCGGCAGTGGATGGCCGATGTGGATGTGCCGCCGCAGGAGCAGGCCCGCCGTCAGCAGCGCTACCGGAGTCTGGTGCGGGTCACCCATCGCCTGATCGATGTGACGGGGTTGTTGTTGGTGAGCCTCTGGATCGTGCTGGATATCCCCGGTGTCCGCTCCACGTCGGCATCTCTATTACTCGCTGGAGGTGCACTGCTGGGTGCACTGGCGTTCGTGTTTCAGGGCGTATTGCGTGATTTTTCGGCTGGCCTGTTGATGCTGCTGGAGGACCGCTGTGCCATCGGCGATTGGGTGGAGGTGGATGGCATCGATGGGGAAGTGATCGATGTTGGCCTGTTTGGCACCCAGATCCGCTGCCTGGATCAGCGGGTCAACATCCTCAACAACGCATCCATTCTGCAGATGCGCAATCACACCAAGCTGCGATCCGGCAGCTTGGTGACGTTGTTGATTTCACATCGCCAGCCTGATCTGGAAGTTGTGTATCGCGTTCTCGACGCTGAGATTGACGCCTTCCGTCACGACCCAGTTTGGGGAAGTCGGTTGATCAGTGAGCCGGTGCTGCGGGGGGTGAAGCGCACCTCTGCCCTCGGTGTGCATATGCAGGTGTTGTTAATCACCAAAGCAGGAGAGCAGTGGACCACCGAGCGTGAATTCCAACGCCGTGCCCTCCGGGCCTTGCATCGTCGTGGGGTTCTCCTGGCGGACGGTTTGGAGCTTTCCTCTTCAAGCGTTGTTGATCCCGGAACCCGTTAGCCCCCTGCTTCGGCTGGCTTGGGTCGGTGCCCAGAGCTTGCACCTCCTCTCTCAGGCTCACCTTGCTGTCGCTGCATCCGGCTTTATTGATGCCCTAAGCGCGTGACCTGGCTGTTCAGTATTGGATTGCTAACCCATGAGTATCTCTGCATTCATGCCATGAAGATTTCCTGAATTGTCCTGTTGCTTGCTTCGCTGATGGCTGCTTGCAGTGGCGAAGGTCTGTTTCTGAGCGCAAAGCTTGTTTGGAGAATGCCAAAACTGAGGCAGAGCGGATTGCATGCAACAACGCTGCAGCGATTAGGTCGGACCGCGAGGCTCAATCCGATTGATTGATCCGCTCCCCCATCTGAGTACTGGGCTGGTCAGCCACTGACCCTCGTTGGGGTGCTGAGGTTGAGCCCTAAAAAGCCACAGAGGACTGGGCTATTGCTGACCACAGGGAGCTGATGGCAGTGTTGCCTCCAACGCAAATCGCTCCCACGAGCATTCCGAAGTAAAAGAGCTTGACGTACCCAAGACGTGTCTCGGGCACCCAAACATCGCTTTCCTCTCTGGGCATCAGCCCATGCCGATCTGAGAAAGGATCCCTTGGCCAGTGAGCAGTTCAGTCCCTAAGCCAATGATGAATCCCATCATTGCGAGGCGACCGTTCCAGGTTTCAGCGAAAGAAGAAAAGCCGAACTTGCTTCCCATAGCGCTATTAAAAAACGTAACAACTTTATAGGCGATCCAGGTCTTCTGGTGTACCAAATGCTGCAATCACAATGCCTAGCTCTATCCCTGCGTTGTTGTGAGCTGTCGGAGCGATGAAGCTCCGATCTCGGCTGGGGGCGTTGAGGTTGCAGCCCACCACGCCTCCATGTCCTTGGCGTGAAGTGCTGCGGTACTCATTGCGGGTCGGTGGTTCTGGTAACTGGTTAGCTACCGCTAGATGCGGGCTAGGCGGGCGTTGCGCTGCATGTTTTCCAAGCAGTCCTTTCTGGCGACCTCTCTTGCTAGTTGCTCAAATAATGCAATCGTCAGAACCCGCTCAGCAGAAGGTTCCTTGTGCCTGAGATCGCTTGCATGGCCAGCAGCAAGGCCACCAGCAGATTGCTGCTCATGTGAAGGCGTCGCGCAGTCACGGAATGACCAATTAAGGGCTGCAGCGCTGTAGAGCTCAGCAATAGGCCCGTGAGCAACAGCCCCATCCAGAAATGGGACTGCCAGAACAAAGGGCTCCAGGGAACATCGCTGAACCGTTCCACGGTAGGTTGCAGTCCCAGCAGAAGCAGGCCGCCTGCACTGGCGGCAGCCCACAGCAGGCGCTGCCAGACGATTCGGCTCGAGAGCAGGCGTCTGAAGCTGAAGAGCACAGCGCTTCCAGTGAGCAGCAGACCCAGGGGATGGTTGTTCCAGAGGCTATGGCTCAGGCCGATCAGGACTGCCACCAGTACACCGCCGGTCACCCAGGCCCCATGCTGCGCGTGCTCAACCGGCACGGTGTCCGCGATCGGGTTGATCTTCAATCGCTTTTCCCTCGCCAGAATCCCTAGCCGGATCGTGGCCCCCACCACTGGGTAGACAAACAGGATCATCAGCACGGGATGGATCAGTCCCAGCCAGTCGTGGCTGGTGAGCGCTTGCAGTGCTTGGGGATCAGCCAAAAAAAAACGCAACCCTGTCTCCAGAGTTGCGCATCGTGGATCTCTGAACAGTGGCTCTGGATCAGACCTTTCTGGAGTAGTACTCCACCACCAGCAGTTCGTTGATCTCAAGGGCAACCCACTCGCGTTCGCAGCGGGCGGTGACCTTGGCACTCAGCTTGGCTTTGTCGAGCTCCAGGTGCGTTGGCACGTTGGCCAGGCCGGGGAACTCGAGGTTGCCTTCAGCCAGCTTCTTGCTGCACTTGCGCTCGCGGATGGCGATCACGTCGCCAGGCTTGCACTGGTAGCTGGCGATGTCGGTCACACGACCGTTCACAGTGACGTGACCGTGGTTCACCAGCTGACGGGCGCCAGGCACGGTGGGACCGAAGCCGAGGCGGAAACAAACATTGTCGAGACGGTTCTCGAGCAGCTTGAGCAGGTTGGTTCCGGTGGAACCCTCCTGGGCGCGCGCTTTCTTCACATAGCGCACGAGCTGACGCTCGGAGACGCCGTAGTTGAAGCGAAGCTTCTGCTTCTCTTCGAGACGGATCGCGTATTCAGAGCGCTTGCGACGGGCTTGGCCGTGCTGACCGGGGGGATAGGACCGTTTTGCGGCCTTCCGGGTGAGACCGGGGAGGTCTCCCAAGCGCCGCGTGATCCTCAGACGAGGGCCGCGGTAACGAGACATAAGTGGGAAGGTGTTTGTTGAGATCGTGCAGTTGTTGGGCATGCTGGAACCGAAACAGTCCCAGGCATCTCCCGCGATGCACGAATCGAGCACTCTATCTGGCGGACTCGCCGACCACCTGCGACGGGCGATCAATCAGGCTCTCGCTGCTGTTCTCCTGGCTGGCATTGCCTTCTATCGGCGCTTCATCTCCCCGATGATCGGGCCCCGTTGCCGCTTCACGCCCACCTGCAGTGCCTATGGCTTGGAGGCCATCCAGAAGCATGGCCCTTGGAAGGGTGGCTGGCTGACCGTGAAACGGCTGCTGCGGTGCCATCCCTTCACTCCCTGTGGATGTGATCCGGTGCCCGATTGATGCATAAGCTCACGCTGTTCAGCCGCACAGGATGCTGTCTGTGTGAAGGCCTTGAATCCCGCTTGCGCGCCCTCGATCTTGTGGGGATATCGATCACGTTGAAGGTGATTGATATCGATGCGCCAGGAACGCCCCAGGATCAAAGGGCGCGTTACGACCTCGAAGTGCCTGTGCTCGCGCTTGATGGTTGTGAGCTGCCCCGGGTTTCCCCGCGTCTTACTGGTGAGGGACTGTTGAATTGGTTGCAACGCTGCCTGTCCACGGCGCTCTGAACGGCTTAAAACTCCCTCAAGAAGCGTGGAGAGGGGATGACTCAGGCGTTGCATGCCCTGTTGAGTGATGCAGGGATCGCGGTGCCACAAGGCCTGGGCAATCCCACACTGGAGGCGATCACGACTGATTCACGCCGGGTCGGGCCGGGGAGTCTCTTCCTTGGGCTTCCAGGGGAGCAAGTCGATGGGGGAACGTTCTGGGCCCAAGCACTCGAGGCAGGTGCCGCCGCAGCGGTCATCGGACCTGGGGCTGCTGCAGCCCATCCTCCTGGAGCTGATGACCCTGTGGTGGTGATTCAAGAGCCGGTGGCGCGCCGGATCGGTGAGATTGCCGCTGCGTACTGGGATCACCCTTGCCGTCGGATGGCCTTGATTGGTGTGACGGGCACCAATGGCAAAACGACCACGACACATTTGATTGAGCATCTGGCCGCCTCGGCGGGCCAGCCCGTGGGCTTGTTCGGCACCTTGGTCAACCGCTGGCCCGGTCACAGCATCACGGCCACCCACACAACTGCATTTGCCGACCGTCTGCAGGGGCAACTCGCGGAGGCCGCATCTGCCGGCTGCGGCCTGGCGGCGATGGAAGTGAGTTCCCATGCCCTGGCGCAGCAGCGGGTGGCGGGCTGCCGCTTTGCCGGCGCCGTGTTCACCAACCTCACGCAGGACCACCTCGACTACCACGCCTCGATGGAGGACTACTTCGAGGCCAAGGCAACGCTTTTTGCCGATCCTTTGTTGCTCGATGGTGGGGGGCGCGCTGTCGTGAATAGCGATGACCCCTGGGGTGCGCGGTTGGCCGAACGCCTGGGCTCCGCCTGTTGGCGCAGCTCGCTGGAGGATCCATCGGCTGAACTGCACATGACCGAATTGCAGATGACGGGGGCTGGCGTGGAGGGACGCTTGATCAGCCCTTTGGGAGAGGGACGCTTCCGCTCGCCCCTGCTGGGACGCTTCAACTTGATGAACTTGCTTCAGGCGGTTGGGGTGCTGCTTCAGCAGCAGTTGCCCTTGCCGGTTTTGCTGGAGGCCATCGGCCGTTTCGGCGGTGTGCCTGGACGGATGGAGCGGGTGATCGTGGACGGGGTGAACGATGAAGTGCTGCCGCCGGTGTTGGTGGATTACGCCCATACCCCGGATGGCTTGGACAACGCTCTTTCAGCAGCACGTCCGTTCTGCACCGGCCGGCTGATCTGTGTGTTCGGTTGTGGTGGTGACCGGGATCGCGGCAAGCGTCCCCAAATGGCCGCAATTGCAGCCCGTCTGGCGGACCGCGTGGTGGTCACCTCCGATAACCCCCGTACCGAGGATCCTCAGCAGATCCTGGATGACGTGGTGGCTGGGATTCCGGCCGGCATTGATCTCGTTGTGGAGGGAGATCGGGCTAAGGCCATTGCCTTCGCCATTGCAGAGGCTGAGGCCGACGATCTGGTGCTGGTTGCCGGCAAGGGGCACGAGGACTACCAGATTCTCGGCACTGAGAAGGTGCACTTTGACGACCGCGAGGAAGCGGAACAAGCCCTGAGCCAGAAGTTGCTCTGAAGCGGTTGCTCTGAAGCGATCAAAGGGCGCTGATCGCTGCCACCAGGGCATTGATGTCATCGCCCGTGGTGCTGATGTGGGTGCAAGCTCGTAGGCAACTGGGGTCGGCTAAATCGCGAATCCAAAGCCCTTTGGACCCCAACTGCTTCACATGCTCAGCGGGGGATACGTCGCCGTTGATCTGGAAGCTCACCAGTCCGCTGGCGGGCGCCGTTTCCAGCAGGGGTGTGACGTGGTCTAGCCCTTGGAGTGCCTGCCAGAGGTTTCCGCTGAGTTGTCGAATGCTGTCCCAGCGTTGGTCGGCTGCCCCCTGTCGTTCCAGAAGTTCAAGGGAGCAGCGCAGGCCGGCCATCAGGGGCACGCAGCTGGTAGCCACTTCAAAGCGGCGGCTGTCGTTGTGAAAAAGATCGCTGCCGTTCAGATCGGCCTTGCTTTCATCGCGCAGGCTGCGCCAGCCGATCACGGTCGGAGCGGCCTCGGCTACCACACGTTCTGAAAGTGCCACGCCTCCCAGGCCTTCGGGCCCGCAGGCCCACTTGTGCCCGGTGAAGGCATAGATATCGGCTGCGGCAGCAGCTTCTTCGACGGGAATCTGCCCGAAGCTTTGGGCTGCATCCACCAACAGGAAGGGTTGTTGTGGGTGTTGGTTGAGCTGTTCGGCAACGGCGGCAATCGGCATCACCTGTCCCGTGTTCCAGAGCAAATGGCTCAGCACCACCAGCCGGGTGCGTGGGGTGAGGGCCTGTGCAATCGCCTCCATCACGGCTGCATCGCAGTGGGTTTGATCACCACGCAGATGCTTCACCTTCAGCAGGTCAATGGCGAGGTTCTGGCGCCTGGCCAACTCAACGCAGGCGCTGACCACACCTGGGTGTTCGCAGTCGCTGATCAGCAGTCGGTCGCCTTCAGCAAAGGGCAGCCCCCACAGCGGCAGCACGCAGCCGCTGGTGACGTTCTCCGTGAGGGCCAACCGATGGGCAGGGACGCCACAGCACTGGGCCAGAAGGCGTCGGGTGCTGTTGACCTCCGAGGCGATGAAGGGCCAAACATCCGCTGTGAATGGCCCCAACTCCTGAATGCGTAACCAGCTCGCCGTGATGGCTTCCAGAGATGGGTTGGGCAACGGCCCTTGGCCGCCGTAGTTGAAGTACGTCTTGTTCTGCAGGGCAGGGCAGAGGTCACGCATGGTCGCGGCACTGGCGTGAGCCGAAGGATGGGTGCCACCACGTTGGCAAGACCATCGGGCCATAGCCAGGCGATAGACGCTGAGCCTGCTGCGTGATCGTTTCAGGGTTGGGTCAATGAATTCAGCACCACTTTTTTCTGAATTTTTTTTCCGCTGTTCGTTCCATCTGCCATCCAGACCAGCGTCGCCATTCGATCTCAGCTGCCGTCAAGCATTGATCGGCGAGCGATTCCTTTTGGTTCTTGGGTATGGCAAATCGGATGGGGCAAGCAGGACCAGCGTTCAACTCAATCTCCCGACATGAACCAACCCTGTCTTGCAGCTTGGTTGCGTGATGGTTTTGTTTGATACCGAACGCAATCGATCAGTATTTCAACTCAGTTTGCATCGCAATCCTGTGGGCCTGGAAAGCTTCAGCTGGCCTTGAGGTACACCTTGCGACCTTTGGCGTCCACTTTGTATCGACCACCCCGAGGGCCGATGTGAATCACATCTGATAGCGATGTGTTGATTGGGGTTGGTGGTTCCAGGCGTTCTGCTTCGACGACTGGAGATGCGGAAGTGTCTGGGGTCTGCGTTTGCAGGTGTGGCGCAGCTTTGAAAATATTGAGCCCGAGCTTGCGATACAGAAAATCTGCAATTCGCATAACGCATTACTAGAACTACAAATTTATTTTCCGGTGATGTCAAGTGTTTGTGGTGTTGCTTCTCTCAATCACTCATCTTCAATGGATTCAACCGTGCCTGTTCGAGGGATCGAGTCCGCTCGTTGGGACGTCTGGGAAGTGCTCGTTCATGCACTCGGGGCAGATGCCATGGCTGAAATTCAGCGTGCTGTGCTGCATTAGGAACCGTTCGATCGGTTGCCAGAATCCTTCGCTGTCGCGGATGGATTTGCAGTAGCTGCAGGTGGTGACCAAGCCCTGATGGTGATGCATCTGGCAGAACTCATCCATCAGGGCCAGTGAGCGGCGCCTGAGTTCCAAAAGAGTGGTGGCCTGCTCAGCCAGGCCTTCCATCACCTTGTATTGCGAATTGGTTAATGATTTGGGAATGCGATCAATGACACAAAGCGTTCCGATGCGGTGATTGATATCGGTTTTAAGGGGGAATCCTGCGTAGAGGCGGATGTGAGGTTCTTCCTGAACGAGAGGGTTGTCGCGGAATTTTTCGTGAAACAGTGCGTCCTCAACAACTAGCGGTTTGGAATCGAGAATCGTATGGGCGCAAAAGGAAATGTCCCGGTCTGTTTCGCTGGCCTCAAGACCCACCTTTGATTTGAACCACTGACGTTTTTCGTCCACCAGAGAGATCAGGGCAATCGGCGACTGGCAAATCTCTGAGGCCATTCTGGTGATGTTGTCAAAAGCCTTTTCAGGCTTTGTTCCCAGAATTCGATATTCACTGAGTGATCTCAGCCTGGCTGCTTCGTTGATCGGCTTGGGTGCTGTCCGCATTGGTTCAGCTCGCTAGGCATGCCTGTGGTCTAAGGCATTCATTTTTTATTTTCTGTAAATATGCAGTGCGATATTTTGCGCTTTGTTGATTTTCATTTGATCGATTAATTAAATTTGCAAGGTGGCTACTTGAAGCATCACGGTTGCTGGCCATCCTTGAGCTCGTAAGGGCATGGACACTGGCTTGTGACCATCACTGATTGGCTCTGGATTCTTCATCCCGCCTTGGCGGTTGTTCTGATTTATCCCCTCATCGGAATGGTGGTGCGTCTTGCCTGGCAGACCCGTCAGAGGCGCGTTGCCAAGGTGAAGCATTCACCGGTGGTTGGCCGGGATCACAGTGATCTGGGCCGTTGGCTTTCGGCGGGTGTGGTGCTCCTGGTGCTGATCGCCTTGACCGTGGTCATCGCCACCAAGGAGCCACTCGCTGATTTCTCTGGCGGCGCCGGTCGTGCCTTACAGCTGAGCATCGTGCTGCTGGGGACGGTGGTGAGCCTGATCGCGCTTTGGCGAAGCAAGGCTGCCGCCCTGCGCCTCAGCTTCAGCTTGATCACATGGGTTGGTGTGCTCACCCTGGGAGCCCAGCCGGAGGTGTGGCGACTGTCGGATGATCCCCTCTCGCCGGCGTTCTGGCAGTCCCATTACTGGGCTGGTGTTGCCGTCACGGGGCTGATGTTGTTTTCTTTAGCGGCCCGGCCTGAAATCGTGCGGGACCTTCGCCTGCGCCGACTGCATGTCACGGCCTCGGTGTTGGCGGCGTTGCTCTTCGTGATGCAGGGCATCACCGGTACGCGGGATCTACTGGAGATTCCTTTGAGTTGGCAAAAACCAGCGGTCTACGGCTGCGACTTTGCTCTTCAGCGTTGTCCTTAAGCCCTCTCCAGAGCTGTTGCCCCGAGATCAGGAGCGTCGTGGCACAAGAGAACGGTTGAACGCCTGAGGAGCTGAGCCGCCGCAGAGCAATCGTTTCAGCAGCACCAGCAGTCCTAAGACTTCCCGTCGAGGCCTCCGGTCCGGCCAGACCCCATCGCTGCAGAACAACCAGCGGATCAGGCTGTGCCGTTGGGGTTCGCTGAGGTTGCCCCAGTCCAGACCTGCTCGTCGCTCTTGGATCTGCAGTATCACCAGCGGCAGAGGCGGGACGGCCGCTGTCCAGTGCAGCTGGCTGCCATGGATCAAGGGCGGAACCTCTTTGGCGAAGCCCAGCTCCACGCCGCTTTCACTGATGGCGGTGATCCGACAGGGATGGCGATGCCCCCCGGAATCAATCACTTCCGCCTCGTGATCCAGGCTGAGCCACGGTGCAGGATCGGTCTGGGGAGGGTTCCAGCAGGCGCGAAGAGCGATGAGGGTTCCCAGCAGATTCAACCCAGCCCAGACCAGCCCCAATTGGAGCGGTCCGAGTTCACCCCAGCCCTCGAGCCATAGCTTCTGAACGAGTCCCAGCAGATTCGCCAGATTGAACAGACTGAGCACGATCAGGGGAAGCGCCAGAAACCAGGCCCAGCCGCCTTGGGAGCGCTGGCGATGTTTGGGGGTGACCCGGAATCCAACGGAGGCACCCAGGACATTGCAGATCAGGCTTACCACCAGTGGAACAGTGAGCACCCAGCCGGTCAGTTCGGTCAGCAGGGCTGAGCGGCTGTTGCGGTTCAGCCAGCCGATGCTGAGCAGCACCGTTCCCCACAGCGGCAGCATCAAGTCGATGATGGCTCGCTGATCCAACAGGATCGGTGCAATTCCAAACAGCCCATAGCTCAACGGCATCAGCATCAGCACCAACCTCGGCAGGTTGTTGAGCCAATGGACGACGCCCTCCAGGTAGGCCAGCCTCTGGCCGGGGCTTAGGCCATGAGCCCGTAGCGGGCCATGGGTTAGTCCCAAACTTTGCAGGGTGCCGTTGGCCCAGCGTTGCCGCTGTTGCACAAAGTCCTCCATGGACTCTGCGGCCAGTCCAGCACTGAGCTTTTGCTGGAGGTACTGCAGCTTCCATCCCTGCGCACGCAGGGCAATGCCGGTGACGTAGTCCTCCGACAAGGCACCCTCGATGAAGCCACCGATCCCATCGAGGGCGTGCCGCCGCACCACGAAGGCTGTGCCGGCGCAGACCACTGCCCCCCAGCCGTCTCGTACCGGTTCAATCCAGCGATAGAAGCTCTCCTCATCCGGTAGCAGCCACGATTCCATCCGCAGGTTTCGCATCACCGGATCGGCATTGATGAATGACTGCGGCGTCTGCAGCAGGGCCACGTCGGGGTCCAGTAGGAAGCCGATGCTGCGTTCCAGGAACCGGTGCTGGGGGATGAAGTCCGCATCGAACACCGCCACCAGTTCGCCATCACAGCGGCCGAGCCCGGCGTTGAGGTTGCCCGCCTTGGCGTGCCGGCGTTCGGGACGATGCAGGTAGCGACAGCCCAGTCGTTTGGCTAGCCGCTTCACCTCCTCACGGCCAGAGTCATCCAGAACCAAAACGCTGGTATGGGCATAGCTCTGCTGCGTGCAGCCCAAAAGCGTTCGTTGCAGCACCGCCAGCGGCTCGCCGTAGGTGGGAACAAGGATGTCCACATGGGGCCTCCACTCCGAGGCCTGCCAGTCTTGATGGCGTTTTTGGGCTTCCCGACGTCGATCCAGGAAGCGACGCCAGGCCAGCCATAGCGGCAGCAGTCCGGTGATCAGTAGCCAGCTCTCTGCCAGCAGCAACAGGCTGCTGAGGCTGGTGGAAACAGAGCTATCGAGATTGAGGCTGGCGGTACAGCGCCAATACAAATAACGAAGGGTCAGGACGCTGATCAACAAAATCAGGCTGCGTCGAGCCCACAGCGGAGACTCCGCTTCCGGCCGCTGGATCAGCGCCAACGGCCAGAGCAGTAGCAGCAGGCTCACTCCACGGCCAGGCGTTGGTTCTTCGGCAACGCTAAGGGGGGTGCTGGAACGACTGAGGAGGGATCTGCTGGAGATTCCCTTGAGCCGCTTCGTAGAGCCACACGCTGCGGCCATCCCGAAGGATCACGTTGGTGCGTTGGTACACCTCAGGCACCTCTTCCCAATCATCCAAATCAGGCCAGCAAGGCTCGGGCACCCAGTACACCTCTCCTGAGATGGCCCCGTCCCCCCTCTTCAACATCGGGTAACCATGGTGCTGGATCTCGAAGAAGCCATCGACGATGCCGTCACGGTCGCGTTTGGTGACCTTCAGCAAGTGATGGGCACTGCCGTTGCTTTTGAGTGATCCGTAGACGAAGAGGCGCCTCAGAGCACCTGCACCACTTCACTTACTTCGGGAATCGATTCGCGCATCTTGCGTTCAATGCCCATCTTCAGGGTCATCGTGCTGCTGGGGCAGCTGCCGCAGGCTCCCTGCAGACGCACCTTCACGATCGGCCCATCCAGTTCCACCACTTCAACGTTGCCGCCGTCGGCCATCAGGAAGGGACGCAGTTCATCCAGCACCTTCTCCACGTTCTCCAGCGTGAGGGCCATGGTTTCAGTGCTCATCGGGAGGAACAAGACATCAAGGCCCCAAGGTTACGGAGTGGCCCCATATGGTGACGAGAGCGGTTAACCCTCCAGCTCCGGTGCAGCACGACGGTTCGTTCAACCCAGAGGCCCGTTACGACGCTGTGCTGGTGGGCGCTGGAATCATGAGCGCCACCCTGGCGGCGCTGCTGCATGAACTGGATCCGCAGCTGCGGATTCTTCTGGTCGAGCGGCTCGAGGCGCCTGCCCTGGAGAGCAGCGCTGCGGTGAACAATGCCGGCACCGGCCATGCCGCCAACTGCGAGCTGAACTACACCCCTCTCCAAGCGGATGGCTCCGTCGCGACGGCCAAAGCGGTGGCCATCAATGCTTCGTTTGAGCGCAGCCTTGAGTTCTGGGGCTCGCTGCAGGAGCGGGGCGACCTCGACGCCGGCAGCTTTCTGCACCAGGCGGCCCACATCAGTGCTGTGTGGACGCCGGAGAACATTGCCTTTCTGCGTCAGCGCTTCAACCAGCTAAAGGAGCTGCCGGCCTTTGCTCGGATGCGGTGGAGCGAGGAGCACAGCGAGCTCACCGAATGGATGCCCCTGGTGATGGCGGGGCGCGATCTCAAGCAGCCATTGGCGGCCACCCGGATTGATCGCGGCACCGACGTGGATTTCGGCAGCCTCACCCGGGCCTATCTGATGCCGTTGCAACAGAGCGGTGCGCTCACTGTTGAGTACGGCACCCAGGTGCAAGACCTCAAACGCTTGCGCCGCAGCGACATGACCGAGGCCGATTGGCGCGTGCTGCTGAAGGGGCCCTCCGGCAAAAAAGAGGTGCGGGCACCCTTCGTCTTCCTCGGTGCCGGCGGGGGGGCCCTGCCGCTGCTGCAACGCTCCGGGATTCCGGAGGCGGCTGATTTTGCAGGCTTCCCGGTGAGTGGCCTCTGGCTGGTTTGCGGTGATGCGCAGCTGGCTAATCGTCAGCTGGCCAAGGTGTACGGAAAGGCGGCGGTGGGGGCCCCACCGATGTCGGTGCCCCACCTCGACACGCGCTGGATTGATGGCAAGCGGTCGCTGTTGTTCGGACCCTTTGCGGGCTTCAGCAGCAAGTTCCTCAAGCAGGGCTCCCTGCTGGATCTGCCCGCCTCCGTTCGCGCCACCAATCTCCTGCCGATGCTGCAGGTGGGTGCCACCAATTTCGAATTGGTGCAGTACCTGATCAATCAGCTGCGCCAGAGCCCTGCGGAGCGGCACGAAGCGTTGCAGCAGTTCATGCCCACGGCCCGCGTTGAAGACTGGTCACTCTCGGTGGCTGGCCAGCGGGTGCAGATCATCAAACGCAGCAAGCAGGGCGGAAGGCTGCAGCTGGGAACGGAGGTGGTGGCCTCCGGTGATGGCTCCATGGCGGCATTGCTGGGGGCCTCCCCGGGAGCAAGCACGGCGGTGACGATCATGTTGGAGGTGCTGCAGCGCTGCTTCAAGCAACGGCTCAACAGCGACGCCTGGCAGCAGCGGTTGCAAGCGTTGTTGCCCAGCATCCATGAAGAGCCACAGCAGGATCCGCAGGTGCTGCACCGGATGCGTGAGCGCAGTGATGCCTTGCTGGGACTTACCGGCTGATCCCCATTGCCCCAGATTCACCTAGGAATTGCACAGTGACACCATTCGACTGCCACAGGCAGGAGCAGTGTTGCGAAAGCGGGATTTGCTAGTGCTGCTGTTGAGCTGTGATGAATGAATGGATGTCGTAAGCCTTCCATATGAAGCCTTGGCGTCAATTGGTTGCTGCAACCACGAACCAAGTCTATAAAACTTAAAAAAAAGGCATTTTTCAATGATTTTTAGAACTACTCCTCCGATCCACGGCTAGCTTAAGCAAAAAAAATGCGGAGCGAAACATTAAAAAATATATTTTTAAGCCGTCGCCCTGCATTTTTAAACTCTGAAATCACAGATATCGATAATGTTTTTTCATTAAAGAGGCTTGAGGCGATTTTGCAAAATCCAGACTCGCTAAAGCACACAATCCTCGCCAAGGTATCGGATGAAACTCTGACAGCTCCTCAACATCTTGATTTGAGCATCCTTCTCAAAGCGTTAGAAAAGAGTGTATCCCTCAAATTAGAGAGTATTCAATTATTTGATTCTAAGCTTGAGTCTCTTAGAAATAAATTCTTTGATTGCCTGGACCACCCTTGTGATATTAATTGTTATCTAACTCCTCCATTCGCGCAATGCTTTAATCCACACTTCGATGACCACGATGTGTTTATTCTGCAGATAGAAGGGGAGAAAGTCTGGAAAGTTGATAACGCATCGAAGGAGTACTATCCTCTAGAATCTGAATCATTTAGGAGTAAAACTTATCAATATTCAGATCCACAAAGTTTGACCTTGAGAAGAGGAGACGTCTTGTTTATACCTTCTGGTCACGTTCATCATGCACAAACATTAAACGGTTACTCACTCCATTTGACAATTGGGGTGCATCAGATGAGAGCCATCGATCTTTTGCATGAGTTTCTTAAAAAGAGGAAAAATGAAAATAAACGTATATTCTTCAATGAGCCTGTCGCACAATCGAAAGAAGTTCAACATGATTTTGATGATGAAATCGAAAAATTAATGGTTGGATTTCAACATATTCCTGATGCCCTTCTTTCACAGCACGAGAAAGAGTGGAATCGTAAAAAAATGCTCGATTGGGCAAGGCAACCCTCTGGCCAACAAATTGAAGCTTTGATGCATTCGATGAGCTATGACAGTTCGTCGTGTTCTGGTCTGCTGATTAGAGGGACTCCTCATATCAAAGTTGAACAACGCGATGAAGTCGTAGTTCTTAGTAATAAGGATTCACATGCGTTGATACCTATCCAATACTGGAAGGATTTGTCCAGGCTCTACGAATTAAGTACATGGCATCCATGCAATTCAATTTTGGATGGACAGAGTTTTATGGCTATGAACCACTATCTCCAGGATTTAATTGTAAAAGGTTTGATAGAATGTCAATTCAAGCATTTATAGGTGATAAATATGAATAATACAATCCAATGAAAACATCATCATCAGAGATGAGTGGCTTCCTCGATCCACCAGCTCTTAGCTTCCATCCTCTAGTAATGGATCAAATTGAGGAGATCGCCAATGAATTTATACATGATTCATTGGATTTGTCTTTTTTGAAGATTCGTGTGGGATATGAAAAAACATGGCATCAAACAATTACTGATGTTGATGACCTCTCTCCACCTATAGAAAAGTGGATTAAGGAAGGTGGATTTCATCAACAGCAAATTGGTTATGATTCGAGAGATGGAAAATGGCAGACGTTTCCTCTATTTAAAGCAGATGAGCCTGAATTATCTGAGACAATAAGTGCATTTTTGCCAAAGACAATCGCACTTTTACGAGTTATTCCAGGTCTACATTTTGCCGCATTCTTTAAGCAGCCTCCTTTGGCTGCCGTAAAACCACACGCCCACACCTTAAACCATGCTATTTGTCATTTTTTGCTCACTGATTTAGAACGAGGTCGTGCTTGGATTCAGGTCAATGGGCGCAAACAGTATCTACAAAATAAGGGAGATTGCATTGCTTTTAATTACATGCATACTCACTCATCATGCAATGAAAGTGAATCAGATCGGATTAATCTTGTTCTAGATGTGGTTTTATAATGGAAATTATCGAGAGTCTTATAGAGTCTTTGTTGGCATGCAATATAAAAGACGTATTCACATTGTCTAATGACTCATTGATTGATATTTTAGCCGCATTTGAAAAGTCAAACTTTAATATTCATTGCTTATATTCTGAAGAAAATATACCAATAGCCGCAGGAGCCTGCGCTACCTATACAGGCAATACAACTGTTGTATTGCTTTCAGATGGTTTTTCAGTTAACAAATCAATTAATTCACTTATTGCTACACGTATAAAGTATTGCCCAGTGCTTTGTATTATTATTGATAATAATCAGGATTCAGCATTAGCATTAAAGGAAAATAATGTAGAATCACTAAAGACAGACCCTTTCCTTGCAAAATATGGTTTTCAACAAATAAATCCTAATCTACTCAATCAGCCTTCGAATATGATCGCGCACTTAAAGCAGATCCATATAAAAAATGTGCCGCACCTTTTACGGATAAGGTTATCTTCTAACATATATCCCACTCCAATTCCACCACTTATGCGACAAAAAAGAGATATTATTCACTACCTTAAAAGATTACTGCCAAACCAGTCTGATCACTCATCAATCCAACCAACCATTAATGACTTTATTGCCAACAAACATGCGATAGCGATTCTTGGCAACCAGATACATAAATCTAATGATCAAGCAAATGTGAGGAGGCTCCTCCAAGCGTTGCAAATACCTTATGCTTCGCTGCCAAGTACTAAATCTTTTGTGCCCGAAAATAATGAAATGTATCTGGGTACATATTATGGCAACCTAAGTTCGTCATATCTGATTCATCATCTTCGTGATGTAACACATATTTTAAAAATTGGAGTTGAAGACTACCCCTATGATTTTTACCAGTCTGACAAATATTTGGTGGAAGTTACTAGATGTCTAAATCCTACGTTCTTTTCAATTAATGCCGACTATTTTTTCCTTGATCAGCAAATTGAGGAGAACAAGTTTTTGTCTAATCCAATTAATGGTGATGTTTATGATAGACAACTTTTAAACTCGACAGACCAAGAAATTCTGGATCGCATAACGTATACATTGTCCCTTCCCTCATTTTGCCCAAAAGTCATTGTGGCTGATGTTGGCGTCACTTGCTTGTCCTCTTTAGGTATCAGGTTAGGCCCGACGGATGCTTACTTCTCTAATCATGCATCAGCTTCAATGGGGCTTTCTCTTGCATCTGCGTGCGGAATTTCAATCGCAAAACCTTCAACACCAGTTTGGATTCTCATTGGTGATGGCTCCTTACTCATGGCACTCAGTGATCTTGTATTCCTTGCAAATCTAAAAAATAACATTAATATTCTTCTTCTTGATAATCAACAATATCTGACTGAGAATCTTCGCTACAAAACTAAGCATCACAGTACACCACCCATTAACTGGGAATCCCTTTCAAAGAGTCTAGGGATTGATCATTTTTTTAGAGTTAATACACAAGAGCAGGCTGAAACCTGCCTAATCGAGTCATCAAATTTACCTAATACTACTTTCATACAGATCTGTTTAAATAATAAAAATAAGTTTGATTCAACAATCCTTGGTTCATTAAATTTTCTAGATAAATAATATGTCAATGAATGAGTTCAGCACGATTATTATTGGTGCTGGAATATCTGGATGCTTAGCGTCTTATCGTCTGCAGACAAGGCTGAATCAGTCGCAACCACCTGTCCTATTGATAGAACAATCATCCACTGTGGGTGGCCGTATTCACTCTGTTGACGACGGTTCAGGAACTTTCATGGAATTTGGTGCAATGAGAATATCTGAAAATCATCAAGAGGTTATTGCTCTGTGTGATGAATTAGGAATAGAGCTTGAAGAATTCTACGGAATTTTTAATCAAAATTCTTATATATATATTAACGGTTTCGCAAGACGTCTAGGCCACCAAAATCCTCACCCTGACGATCTCTTACAATCAGCTTTATCATCTTTTACCCATCGTCATCCATCCAATAAAAATGATACTCATTCGAATAATTCACTTTTAAGTTGTCTCGAAGTTGATTTCAAATGCTCATACCTTCAACTCTCTTTCCAAGCCGTTCTGAAACATGTAATGACTACAAGCCAGTATGAATATTATCGGAGTTTGATTGGATATGATTATTTGTTTGGTCATGACATAAGTTTTTACGGCGTTTTGTATAGCAATAGATGTTTCACACAAAATTCAAAATTCTATCGACCTAAGGTCTCAATGAGCGAGATCACCGATCAACTATCTACGCACTTTGTCGATTCAGGTGGATTTTTAAAGTTAAATTGTAAGGCATTATCAATTTCAAAACAAGATGACTTTTATTGTCTCATAACTAGTGATGGAGTCTTTAAGGCTAAAACAGTAATTTCTACAATGTCAATTAAACAATGTCTGAACTTTGATGGTCTTGAATCGACTGGTATTAGCCGATCCCTACTATCAACATGCTCTCAATGCGTTGGGCAATATGCTTCCACAAAAGTATTTGCACTATTCGAGCAATCACGTTTTGATAACCTTAAATTGGCCCCTGTATTAAATTGCCAGGTATTTCGTACGGATCTACCTTTAAGGCAAGGTATATATCCAAGAATAAATAATCAAAATCAAACATCAATGCTTGTTGGCTATAAAAACAATGGATTTGATGATATTAATATCGATTCCTTGACGACATCGGAATGTTCTGAGCTCCTGTCTAAAATCAATGGATTTACAGTTGCTAAACCAAAAGAGATCTATTCATATAATTGGTTACAGAGTCCATCTGGATTGGCCAGTCATTATTTAAAAATTGGGAACAACTACACTGATTTCCTTCCATTAGTGAACACCGGGAGTGAAAGAGTCTATTTTATTGGTGAAGCTTTTTCAACTCAACATGGTTGGATTGCTGGTGCCATTGAATCTGTAAATAATCTTCTGGAAAAGATCTAATTGTCTAGTATCCATACATTAATCGGATTTTAACTCGTTTTTCAATTCTCCTAAGGTCAGCATTGAACCCCAGCTTAAGATTGTCCTCTTTCCTTTTCCATAATTATGAACGGCATGAGGAATAGAAGTATTAATCAATGTTGGTTTGGTTAAACTAAACTGATCAATTACATCCAATTTGCCGTGAACGATTGCTATTTGATATTCTGGAACTGTTTCTATCTTGTTTCGAAAAGGTTGCGGATCACTGTAGAAATATGTTGTTGATTGTATATCACAATTGAGTATCGGTATATTAAGGGCTGAACGTCTACCTGCATCAATATGTATAGGCCATTGACTTGTTTCTTTCTTTCCCCCATCAATTGAAAAAATACTTACTTCTGAATTGAAAAATGGATAATTTCTGTGCAAGCTCGCCAGTTCATTGATACTTTCTACTTTTAAATAGTTGTTGGGCTGACCCCCATTTTGCAATAATAGTTTGGAATATATAGACTTGAAATCTATATTTGCGAGCTCATCATGATTTTCTAGCACATAATAGGTTGTCAAAATGATCAAGTTTGAAATGCCCGCCAATGATTAATTGATGGAGGAAGATTTTCAATTTGACCAGATCCTAAATCTGTTGAAGCTGTTAACGTAAAGTCAAAGGAGAAGGAAACTCTTTGTTTTTTACCTGTGTATTTTCGTACTTCATGCTTTATGGATGAAGGAAAAATAACAAGCAAGCCTGTGTATGGCTTAATACCATTCACGCAGAATTTATTTTTCCAAAAGTCAACACCTGTAGAATTTGAAGGAAGACCCAAATCAATGGGCGAATAAAAGATAAGTTCTCCACCACTTCCTTCTGGAACATCAAAATAATATACAGCGGAAAGATCCGAATTTGAGTGATGATGGGAATCAACACTTGTACCACTCTTAAGAAAGACAGGCCATGATTTTTGATGATAGACTTGTAATTTATCGGACATCTTTGAAAAGGAACGTAGATACTCAAGGACGGATATTTCAATCTCTTTGATTAATTCTTCGAATATATCTAGATTATGCATTGCCCCCATTCCCTCTACATCTCCCGTATAACTGGATGTAGTGCTGCTCTTAAAGTATCCATCTTGCATTTCTTCGAAGCTAGAAATGATTACTGATCGCGTTTCTTGTGACATTAAAATATCACGCTGGTAAATATTAATAGAAAAGAGTTGAAACGAATGCCCTTTCTTTTTTTGACAAAGCTCATCCGTGAGCCTTTTGAAATTAATTTTGGCCACTGATTTCTGCTTTTCCCCCCTTAATTTTATAAATTATATCAGCACTTCTGATTGTTGAAAGTCTATGAGCAACGCTTATTAGAGTAACTTTCTGGTCTATTAGATTACCAAGTAATGCTTCTTGCTGTCTTGGGTCCAATGCACTAGTGGCCTCGTCAAGGAGCAATATCTTAGGCCGACTGATTAAGGCTCTTGCGATGCATAGTCTTTGTTGCTGTCCTCCAGATAGCGATGATCCTCCGTTGGCAAGCACCGTGTGAAGTTTCATCGGCATTGCATGGACTTCATCTGCAATCTTGGCTTGCTCTAAAGCATGCCATACTTGATCTTCGCTGTATTCCAATCCACCACACATATTTTTGAAAATTGAGGCGGGGAAGAGTGTTAAATCTTGCATAACGACCCCAATATCGCGTCGGTAGCTTCTGATATTTATTTTTTTGATATCGACATGATCAATTAAAATCCTTCCTTCTGTTGGTTCTTCTAACCCAAGCAACAACCTGATTAAAGTCGATTTACCACATCCACTCTTGCCCGTAATGGCTGTGTATTTTCCCATCTCGAATTTGACTGATAAGTCATTAAATATATTTGAAAATCCTTCCTTATATCTGTAAGCGATTCCATCGAAAACTATAGCATCTTGGAGGTTATGTACTGTACTTGATTGCGAATAACCATCGTCGATTGCTGATGCGAACAATGGCTTTGCTCGATGCCATTGCACATATACTTCCGACAGAGATGACCCAAAAAGCAATGTGATCTGACTTATACCGGTCAGCAACCCTTCAAATGCCACTAAAAAGGTGATATAGGATCCAGTTATCTGAGTTAATTCGCTGGATAAAACTTGAGATGGATATAGATTTAACCTGAAATATATATAAAAGAAAAGCACAGATAGTGATAGCGATCTTGAAAAAGAAACGACATATGTTGCGGCATCTTCCCATGACTGAGACTTAAGATTGATGACTGCGAGCTCTTTAATCTCTGTCAACCATTTATAGATTAAGTTAAGTTCTCGCCCTGCAGATTTAAAGGGCGTTATGTTTAGAACTGCCTGGAGTGCAAAGTTGAGAGTATCAGCCTCTTGTTGATAGACTTGTAGTTGTAACTTGAATTTTTGATATATGATTAACGCAAGGCTTCCAATCAACAAACCAACAACCGGTAGACACAAAAGCGTAGCTATTGGAGCGCTTATCAGCATCACTATTAAATACAATACAGTAAAAATTGATGCTAAGAATGATTGAAGTACCGCTGCGGTCAGGATATTTCGTATTTTTGTGATGGCGTCAACACGTGAATTCAAGTCTCCCGTATTAAACTGGCTAATTAATGTTAGAGGCAATTTAACCAGGCGATCCCATAAAGCAACTTGAAGACTTAGGTCTGTGATTGTCTCTAACTTGATTAGCAATAAGTTCTGGATAAAGATGGAGAAGGAAGATATTCCAAGCACTAGTAAAAAACCTAGCGAGCAATTGAGAAGTAAACCTACTTCTGAATAAGGAATAATAACGTCAGTTAGTGGCCCCGTAAATAATGGTAGAAGCAAATACAAGCAGGTTGTAAATAGAGCGACAAACATCAACAATATTATTCTTCTGACTTGACCATTGAATGTGAACGTAAAAATCTCGAATATGTTTAAATTGGCATCTTTCAGGCTGCCGTACAGCTCAAATGCATTACTTATCTTTTGTCTTGCTGCTTCTATGTCCGATATGTAGCAATTGTTTTTGGCTGAATAGAATACCATCCTCTCTTCGCGCTCGAAGATGCAAATATAATCATTGTCGGTACAACCAATAGTAGATGGTATTGTTGTTTTGAAATCATAGCTTTCTAAGTTGACCTCTCTGTAAGTAAGATTGTTATTATCTAGAAAGTTTTTCAGTGGCTCACTTCTATTTACTTTGAATTTTGCATAATCTATGTGGTCCACTCCTTTAGACCTTAAGATTGTTGATACTGCTCTGACTGCCATAGACAAATAATTTTCTCCAGCCTGTTCAATATCAAATTTATTCGCAAGAGGCAATACTTTGCTAGATAGGTTCGGAGCTTCGCTTTGATATTTCATGACTGGATATCCTCCATTTTCAAAAGTTGAGCAAATTCGCTATCGGGTTTTTTCTTCAATTCATCCGGTGTCCCATTTTCGATAATCAAGCCTGACTTCAGGACGAAGACTCGATTGCTCATGACGGCAGATCGCAATCGATGAGCAGCTGACACGATTCCAATATCAAGCTGCCAAAGTTGATTTAACAATCTCTCTTCACTGGCTGCATCCAGCGAAGCTGTGGCTTCATCCAGCAGCAACCATTTCGGCTTTCTAATTAGTGCCCTTGTCAACTCCACCAGTTGTTTTTGACCGCCGCTAATATTGGAAGCACCATCTTTAATTACGTAATCCAATCCACCTGGCATGATGTTTATGAGTTCGTCCAAGCCAGTAATAGCAGCTGCTTCATGAATCTGCTGATCTTGAATGTTTTCAGAATTAAAAAGTGTAATATTATCCCTCAGGCTTGCATTAAATAGGTTCGAATGCTGTGTTACATAAGAGATATCATCTCGTAATTCGAATGCTGATTTTCCGCCCCATTTTTGCCCATCAATAACTAGCCTTCCATCTGTGTTCTCTAATAGACCGGATAGTAATTTCATCAAAGTACTTTTACCTGATCCACTTGGCCCAACAAAAGCTATCTTTTCAGTTGCATCTACAGTAAAATTAATGTCACTTAGTATATTTGGCAATGACTCTGCGTATCTAAATCCCAAATGATCCGCTTCAATTCTTGAATGATTGCTGGTTAATTTCCTGTCATTTGGCTTTCTATTTGCTTCGTCAATCTGTTGTTCTGATATTTGATTAATACATGTATTTGGATCATCACTATTTGCAATCAGGTCATTGTATCGTCCTAATGCTCCATCAAGAACCTGCAGCTTGCTATTGAACATGGATAAATCAGCCAATGGTGTAGTTACAATTGACACTAAGAATTGAATAGCCAGTAGACTTCCAACAGTCATGTTGTCGTATTTAATAACAAGTAGTGCTCCTACAGTGAATATACTAATGTTGATAACAAAAACTGAAAGTCTTGATATTATCGTTGACTGTGCTATTAACTTTGAAAGATTCTGCGTCTGCTCGATAGACTCAGTGTAAGAATTCAACCATCGTTCGAGAAAATCAAATTCGGCACCACATGCTTTCAATACCTGTATATTCGATATTCCTTGAAGAGTAATTGCAGTGGCTTGAGCTTTTACTATTGAATAGGTTACGTTTGCATCTAGACGGCTTCTCAGCATATATCTGAGCACAATGTAATTAATTATAATTATTCCGAGAAATATCATAGCAAGAATTGGGCTTGCCAGAGCAACAACCAGAATGACTAATAACGAATTGATAATTGATCCGATAAAATCTAATATGTTTCGGCAGATCATATTACTGATATCGAAGCAAAACATTGCTCTTTGGCTCAATTCACCCGCGAACCTTGTGTCATAAAATAGCAATGGAACAGATAATAGCTTTTGGGTCAGCTCATATCCGCTCTTCATCACCATCTTAAATTCAATTCTTCTTAGCACTAATGTGTTAAGTATCTGTATCAATACCAATGCTATTGCAGCAAGAATAATCATCCAAGATGTCCCAAGTGCAAGATCGATTGCACCATTGAGAAGAACATTGTCGACAAAATATGAAATTCCGCCTGCTATAAAAAGCATTGGAAGAAGTGTCGTTACTTTTAAGAAAGAAAAAATTGCAGTCTCGGCTTTTAAACTTCTTAAAAAGTCTGTGACCAACAATAAATTATTCTTTTCTTCTCCGTCTGCAATAAATTCCTTATCTGGAGTCAATTCAATGATGACGTTGCTAAAGCAGGCTTGAAAGAAACTCTCTTTCACACGATACCTACCATGAGCGGGATCACTAACGTAAGCAAATCCCTTATCGAATCCTTCTAGCACCATGAAGTGGGACTGCTTCCAAAAAATAATGCATGGATAGTTAGCAATTTCTTTTGCGACAAACAAATTTCCCTTAAATATCTTTGTGTTTAAGCCATTTTTTTCAGCCCCTTTTTTGATTAATTCAGCTGTAGCCCCATCCCGCGTGACGCACGTCTGAATCCTTAATAACTCCATTGAGACATACTTCCCAAAGTATTTGAGAATTGTGCACAATGAAGCAGCACCGCACTCAATACCTTCAAATTGGATTGTGCATTTTGTCTTAACTTTGTTTCTACTTAGTGTTGTATTCATCTACTTCCCCTGCTCGGACTTTGGTCTTGCTTCTTTAGGAGGAGCAGGTGTTAAGCCAAGGATATTCCGTAGGCCTGGCACAATCATCTCTATAGGAGTGATGGTACCAGTTATGACTTCCATATCAACTTTATCCCCGATTTCTATCGTCGGTGGTTTCTCACCTGGTGAAGCATTTGTCCATGTGTAGTTTCCATCTTTATTTTCTAAAAGTTCAACCTTGACCATCGTCGGCGATACAAAATTATATTCCAAGAATTCACTAAATCCGCTTAGACCGAGATAGGACTCGGCTTGCTTTGAGACAACAGATAAATTATCCCTTTGTACGACTCTTGCTTCTATTCCTCCATAGATTGTTCGAGGATAACCAGGAAGACTAATAAGCCCTCTATCATTTGTTTGCAAGGTGGATACATCTTTTGCGTTAAAGAATATAGGTATTTCCCGTGGCTTTGAGTTCGCATTCTTACTGTAACTTAGAACTAGATTTCCTGGAGATAAATAGTCTAATCTTGGAATTGATACCTGCTGTACAAAGATTGTTTCATTTGAATATAACAATGAGCTATTAACAAAATCATAAAATCTTGTCACAACTTGGCTATTTGCTTTGTCCAGATTTGTTTTGATCGACTGCAGTTCAGCATCTAATGATACTAGCTGAGTTTTAATTTCATCAGTGGCTTCCCTGTTCTCCAGCCCTACTAGCTTAGAGATTATCTTCGAACTCGATAAATGATCGAGATTAACTTGTAATTCAATTCGCTGATTTAACTGCTCGGTTAAATCATTTTTTAGTAGCTCATTTTTAGTCCTTTGCGCTTTATATTGTATATTTAATGCATCTCTATCTCCGATTGCAGATATTAATGCTGCTTTTTTGCTGCTTGATTCAGCATATGCCACCAATTGATATGGCTGTACTTCAATCGGAAATTCTTTGTTAAATGGTTTCTCTGCTGTTGTTATGGCATTACTCTTGGTTTCTATGTTGGCTAGTAATTCAAGCATATTCTCTGCAGTTTCCATTACATATTCTACATTAACTTTTGGTGCCAATGACTTCTCAATTTTCTGCAGTAACTTATTAAACTGTACAGCAGAATTTTGATTTTGTGCATTTTTTTCTAAAAACAGATATACTTTTCCGTAATCACTAGTTATAAAGCTAGACGTATTTCCAATTGCATAATATACGCCTTGACCAGTTACACGAATAGGCACTTTTGTGACTGTGGCCCATATTGCCAATGATATTGCAAACACAACTGATGAAATACCTGCAATCCTCCATGGAACAGTGAGGATATCTAGTTGTGTGTTTTCTGATCTAGGCATACGTCTAATTCTCTACTAGTAGTCTATCCAACCAGGCCTCGTCTGGCAACTGTGATGTGTAACGGTATAAATTTGCCAGCGCAATGTTGGTTAATCGAACTGCACCAATCCATTGCACGAGTGATTCGTAATGCAGATTATATGCTTGGACCAAAGTCGTTATGTCTTCAAGACCATATTGTGATCTTAATTTTAGCGCAGCTAGATTTCTCGAGGATGTAGTCATTGCTTTTTTTGCAATATCTATTGTATTTAAGCCTGTTTGATACTGGTAGTAATTTGATTTTGTTAATCCAATAAATGATATCTCTGCAGACTTCGCACTCTCTTTGAGTGACTCCCCTAGCATCCTCTTACTCCTGCTGTTAAAAAAAGAGGCGCCTCCATCAAATTTCCAATTAAACCCTATTCCGGCATAGTAACCTTTTTCATAGCTGTCGTAGCTATTTTCTGAAATGCTTGGATTTTTTATTGGAGCATCGTTGATTCCCCATGAGCTGCCATAGTACCAATTCAGATATAAATATATTTTTGGTATATATTTATTTTGCTCAGAGACTGCTGCCCATTCCATTGATTCCGCCTCATCGATATATGCTTTAGCAAGCTCATTATTTTCTTTTGACAATTCAATTGATTCATCCAGGTTATAACTGTATCCTTTTGGCTCTTTAAGAACTTCCTTGGGATAAACTAATTTGGAGCTTCCAATCCCAATCAAGGATGCTATCTGTGATGCGTATTTATCTAGCTCTCCCTCTGCTTTCAACTTTGAGTTTACGATATTGAGCAGTTGTGTCTGTGATTGCAGTAGTTTTGATATGTCGCTATAACCAATACTTACTTGTTCCTTCACGCCCTTTTCAGATTCTCTTACAGCAGCAATGAGCGGCTTTAATTCCTTTATTGTTTCTTGTTCTGCTTGAGCATTGATATAAGCGATTGTAATTTCTGCGATTAATTTTCTCGTGGAAAGTTTTAAAAGGTTCTCCTTTTGTTTGATCAATTCCCATTCGCTTTTAATCAATGGCGTCCTTGTTGCATCTACTATATTCCAATTGACATATAATTCTAAGCTTATATCTTGTTCTAATGAGAATAAATTGTATTCATTGAGTGAGGAATTACTCACGTAACCAGACTCTCCAGATAAAGCCGAATTTGGTTGAGTTACGATCAATTTTTGAGATGTTTTCTCATACGCTTGTGATAAAAAGGGCTCTCCCTCGAACTCCATTGTTGGCATCCATAGTGTCTTTGCTGCGTAAAATTTTTGTTTTTGTGCATTTATTTCAAACACCGATTGACGAATAATTGGATTTTTTGAAATTGCTGATTCTATGCACTCATCCAGGCTTATATATGAAATTCTCTCTTTAGGACTTTTCGCTTTGAGTTGATTGTCATCATATACTTCCGATGTTACCTCTAATGTTTTTAACTCGGTCAGACCTCTATATTCTTCGGCTCTTAATGGTTGATATTGCGCCGTGAGTACCAACAAAACTACAGCGAATTTAGTCCTTATTACCATATTGCTTAAGAACTTTTAACCAATGTAGCTCTTATATTATGGTTTCTCACGTCTGTTGCTTTTCTTCACGGCCATTGCTTCTATGTCTTCTCACCATCACATTACCCTTATTGATCCCAAAACCGATGGTCTCGAATATCTTTTTCCTTCCTCCTTAATTCATGCTTCTGCTCATACGACCAATCAACACAGTTACTTCGCGGCCATAGGTGCGATACCTTATGGGGCTTTTTGCTTTAATTATTCTCCTCCGCTGCTAGATACTGATTTACATATAGTCAATATACCTTTTCTTTCTGTTGCTTTTGCTTCACTATCAGGTTCAGTTTTAGAGCTTATTCTTGAATTTATCTCTTCCACTTTATCAATCGATAATCATTTGACTCTTTTTAACTTGTCTGTTTCGGATACTTTGAACGACGCTCTTGATTTTCGCGCTTTTAACTATACGCTTACAAAAAGCCGCTCAATCATTGAAGTGCGCTTGGATTTTAACAATTCAATTGATCACTGGCGCTTTTTGTGGAAACTATTTCAAAGAAATTATCAACAGCTTGAACAACAATATACATTTTCACTCACCACGGTCGCCTCTTGTCTTACACCTGATGCTGCAGAGTTATCCTCTTCATTGCTTCCTGATTGGGCCCATCCATTTAATCCAGGTTTTTTTTCACCTGCGGACAGTCCACTTAATTTAGTTCTTAAACTCTCCAATACACCGTTCGCATGGCTAAATTCGAGCTTAATAGATGATGTACTGCTATTCGAGAACCTGTGGTGTTTCCCCCATGAAAAATCCTCGTTATTTGCCTACAGTCTTCTTTATGCACTTTTCACTCGATTGAACGATTTTGATCTTTCCAGGCAGTTCCACAGTTGTATATTCAGCTATCGCGATGAGAACAAGGGTATGGCCAAGCTTTCAAAACGACTTCAGCCTTTTGTTACCAATACAACTACCATTCATCAGCTTAGTTTCAGGTACCTTGTTTCATGAATACTCAACTTTGGTATACCACTCGAAAACAAGTACTTAAATGTTCTACAGTTTTGTGTTGTCATCAACGTTTTGATGACTATCTTGCTCGCTCCTATTCTGCATTTGATAATTGTTCTTCGTACATCTCAAATCTTAGTCTTGATTTCCAAGACTCATCACATAAAGCAATCTCTGCACCGTACCCATTTACTAAGTATTCCCTAGCTTTTTTTAAGTCTACTTGCGAGATATCCAGAATTCCCTCCTATACTGATTCTGAGGTTGCATTCCATGATTTACTTCATCCTATTTGCACGCAATTAACATCTTCTTTCTTTAATCAGTATCATAGTAGCGCTTGGTTTTCAGAATATATTAAAATTGCCACCAAGGAACTTGTTACTGATCTATCGGAATGTTTATCACCTTCCTTATTCGATCTGTTCTCTGAATTTATTCCATTTGGTTTGCGGATTCAACGTTTTTATCAACATTCTTCAAATTCTTCTTCGCCTAGAAATCACTTTAACCTCTTTATTGAGAAGACTCTTTCTAACTGTTTTGCTGACTTAATAAAATCCTTTCCTGTTTCTATTTATTTGATAGGTCAGACTATTTATGCATGGCATCATCGCCATTATGAGCTTTTGGATCGTCTTCAGTTGCATTGTCAGCATCTCTTGGGTTCACCTTTCTCTAATCTGACGTCCCTTAGTTTTTCAGCAGATTTAAGTGGAGACAATCATAATTTCCACAGAAGAAGTTATGTCTTAGCTTTCTCGTTTCATTCAGATCGTATCGATCGAATTTGCTATAAACCACGGCCTCTTGATAATGACGTGTTCTTTTTTGAGGTCTGTGACCAATTTCTATCCAAATATATTGACTATCAACTCATTCTTCCTAGAGTCCATAATTTTGGTTCCTATGGCTTCACTGAGTATATTCCAAATTCTAAATCGTCGATGACTGATACCCATGACAGTTTAAGACGTGATGGTATTTGGCTTTTCATATTATGGTTATTTGGATTTACCGATTGCACGTTTGAAAATTTCATATTTGATGGCTCTCAACATGTCTTGATCGATTTTGAAACAGCATTTACTGGTTTCTTTTCTCCTCTCAAGACTCCTCTGTTATCTACATTCTTTTCTCCACGTGCTTTTCTTGCATTATCCTCTACTCGTACGACCTTATTACCACGCTGGGATTTATCCGTTGACGACCGCATTGGTATCGATGTAAGTTGTTTTGGTAATCGTCTAAATTCTTCGCTACTTAATACTCCACTTTGGTTTAACACTAACAACGACTATATGATTTATTATAGCAATTACATTGGCGAACTTGATATTACTTATGCTAATGATCTTTCCGATTCATTTATTCCAGCTCAAACCCGTTCGGATCTAATTATAGAAGGCTTTAGATATGCATCCTCTATTTTGCCTGGCCATTATAATTATCTTCTCGATTTAATTCAGGATAATTCATCTCTTAGCTCTCGTTTTATCTTTCGTGATACAGCTGCATACGCGCGCTTACTTCTAGATATTTTTTCTCCGTCCTCGCTCTCTTCCCCCTCCCATTTTTTACATTCGATCGACAAACTTGATCGAATTTTGCTTGACCATCCTTCTAGTGACTTTGTCCGTTGGATTGTTCCTGCTGAAAAATTACAACTATTCAATCTTGATATTCCATATTTTTCAACCGACATTAATGCAAACTCTCTTTCATGTTGTTTTGGTGATTTTCATGATTTTTCCTGTATCTTTAATAGTGGCTTATCGTTCGTTTCGCTAATAACGAAGTCTTCCTCGATCATTGACCTTCAACCACTTTTGATTGACTCCTCTCTTCATTCATCGTTTAGCAATCAACAATTTCATGTTTTATATTCACCATATGTGTCGACCTTCTGTAATTCTAATCTAGACTTCTTGTCTATCTGGTCGACTACTCTCAAATCATCATTCCTCCATTTCACTGATGTCGAGTCACCTTTTCTTCTGATCATTCAGTCTGGTCTTTCTCGCAAAGATGTCCAAATTGAAACTTTACGTCCTAATTTTCTTTCAGGTACTCTTGGTATCTATTATGCCGCCCTTGTATACTTTTTTCTTCATCCTCAGCCCCCTTCAACTATTGAAATTGAGGAGATTCGTCATCTGTATGGTAATTCTCTAGCTTCTTACCTTCCTCTTCCTTCCCTCAATTCGTCTAATTGTGGTTTAGGCGATCTTGCAGGTTTTTATTATGGCCTAAACCTTGTATCAAAGTTGGACGACGAACATATCCCTTACTCTTTTACTCCACTTGTCGACTCTATCAACCAATTTCAATCTCAGATAGCTCCTGATACTTTAAAATCCGATTTATTTTCTGGCATATCTGGTTTACTCGTGGCGTCCCTCTCTTGTCCTTCAGATTCGAATGACACTCATCTATTTAAGCTTTTGGATCTTTTATTGTCTTTCCAAACGTCTGACGGGTTTTTCCTCTCTCAGAGATCATCCTCTCAATATCTTCCACTTGGCATAGCTCATGGTATTCATGGTACCTTAATTTCACTTTTGCATTTTTATACTTTTAGACCATCTCTCGACTTAGCTAATTCCATTCATCGCCTTGTCTCTGCTTACAATTTAATCAACCTGGATCTTGATTATTCTTTCAATAGAAATTGCAGTTGGTGCTCTGGTCTCTCTGGTCATTTGATTGTTTTATCTTATCTTTCTCAAGTTTTCCCGGAATATCGGTTTAAAGGTGACCGAATACTCTCCACCCTTATGAGTTCTTGTCGTCTTGATGACAAAGCTGACCTATATTTTTGTTGTGGCTTGTCAGGCGTTTATGCTTCACTCCTTTACACCTCACTTCAGCACACAAATAGTTTGCCCCCCTCCTTTGACTCCTGGTTTTCCGGGCTTAATGATCATATCATCAACTCTTTTTCAACACGTTTGTCACTTTCAAGTTATGAGCTTATGAAGCCGTCGTTGTTAGATGGATTTTCTATCTTTCCACTCTTGGCATCAAATTCTATCAATCATCTCAATTTACTTGAGTCAATATTGTTATTTAAAAGTTGGTAATAAAAAGCCCCCATTTCTGGGGGACTAGATTTATTGTACTTCCAGTTAGTTTTTACAACAGGAGGAACTTTTGTTCGAATCGTTTTTACCACCTGCAACTGAACTGAGTTGCTCTTCTGACATCTCAGACATCCGACTTTTGTACGCCTGAATCAATTCTGCCTCTGTAATGCTGAAGCCTGATTCTGCTGCGACTTTGACAGCATCAGCAGCACTCGTTGCGCTGTTGACTTTGTTTCTCAGCTCTTCATTTTCTGAAAGAGCCTTGAAGAAATCATCAATGGCAGCCATGAAAATTTTGTATCTCACCATACCCTAGTCCTCAAATTAGTCTTTTTAGCTATCCTTCAAACTATTTTTATGATTATTGCTTGTCTACTGTTCTTGGTGTATTTAAATTCTAATTTTTTGTACAGCCTCACATCTATTTTAAACGTTTTCCCTCCTGAAACTGTACTGAGTTCCTTTTCTGACATTTGAGCCATGCGACTTCTATATGCCTGAATTACTCCAGCCTGCGTAATATTAACCCCTGCTTGAGCGGCTATTTTATAGCGTCGTTCGCACTCGTTGCACTATTATTAATATTCTCCCTCAGCCCCTCATTTTCTATAATAGCTTGTAAGAAGTCTTTAATGGTAGTCCTGTATTTTGAAAGCTTATTATCTTTTAGTCACTTCTTTCTTTCCCCCAATTTTATGACATTTTCGATTTTTACTCTCTTGTTTGTTTTACTTGCTCTCTCTCTTTCATCACTTCGATCATTGTATTGAAGGGCCTTTCAGGGTCAGTTGGTTTTTCTAACCACAGATTTGCAGCGATGCTTATTCGTGTTTTACCTTTCATCCAGCCCTCTACATAATGTGGCATCCTAGATTCAAACACTACCAAACTGTTTTTTCTAGGCCTTATTATTTCCGGTGTACCTAATTCTTTGCTCTTGCTGTTTCCACTATAAACGTCTTGTAATGCCCTCTTCGTGGCATTTTTGTATAGAACTAATTCTCCTCCTTCATCTGGGACTTCTAGGTAGTACACACTTGATAAGATTGGGTGTTTTATCAGTCCAGTTAGTTTTCTTAGTTCTTCATCACAGTCGTAATGTAATCCATGTTTTTTATCGATATTCACCCATATTTCTAGACCCGATTTTCTAGCAATCTTGACTTTGTAATTCGCCCTTATCGTCTCGTATATCCTCATCGCTATTTTGCCCATTGTTGTCTTATTCTCTTGCTCTAGATTTTTTATCTCAAGCCATAATGGATTTCTTTTCACTTTCCAGCCTTGAATTGCTTCTCCAGCTATTTCGCGCATCTCTTTTTCTGTAAATATTTTTTCGGCAACCATTGGGAATCTCATTTCCTTATATTAACTTTGCATTTCATCCTCGTTGGTATTTGTATGCTTTCGACATATGCTAGCGTCTTTTGTTTTCCTCCACTTACTTGGTCTCGTGTGCTGAGTATGCAGCCCAACTATTACGTCAAGAACTTCTGGCTGATCCCTCTTCTTTTAAATCGTATCGGTGGGATTCTGATTTTGCCCATGACCCGAATTGGTCTGTTGTTCCTCTCTATATGAATTACCAGTGGTGTTCTCAGGAAATGCATACCTTTACCCATCCGTTATCACCTTTCGGCAAGGGTTTGTTTGTGGAAAACCTTAATGCAACTGCTTTTGATCGATTTCCCAATGTTTTGTCTAGTCTTAACGAATTCATTAATACAAACCTGGTCAATTATATTGGCGTATCCTTACTGCCTCCTAACACTGTGCTTCATCCCCACAAGCATTCAAATCCCGGCAATCTTAAACTTCATTCCTGCGTTTTATCGCCAAGTTCTTGTGGGCTTTCTTACTCTGATGACTCACAAAGCTACCGACATGACTGGTCTTCGTCAGTTTCATCAGTTTATTTTGATGATAACTTCCTCCACTCTGCTTGGAATAACTCTTCTTCTAATCGATATATCTTGATCTTGGATTTCAATAAAACTCTTTTATCTTCATCTACCTAACCTTTTGCTTTCAATTTTCTGCCGGTTGAATTCTATGTTTACCTGACATATTTGTGTCCAAAAAATAACCTGGCTCTTTTAAGTCTCCTTGTCCGAATGAAGCGTATATAACTGGTCTTATTTCACAGGTCGATGTGTTGCTCCCTCCTCGGTGTATTATTCTGCTGTCGATAAATGTCAAGGACTTTGCTGGTACCTCTATTGTATTAATGTTCTCTACTTTTATTTCTTCTAGCCACTTTATATTTTTATGTGAGCCCTTAACTACTTGCAGTGCTCCACTCTCTTTTTTTGTTTTGTACAGATTCATGAATCCTGTTATCAAAACAGCATTTATCTCAGTGCTATCTCTATGCCAGCATTGTGCTTTGCATCCTGGAAAGCTTGTCAATGACGCAAATTCTCTTAGTTTTTGATTCTCAGGATTATTGTAATCTGCTCCCACTATTAATTCCGCATATTCTTTGATCCTTGTTATTGCCTTTAATGCCTCTGGTGTTTCTTGCATAAGCGTTTGCATTCTCAATTTCTTTTCCCATGTATCAACTCTATTTCTGTTCATGCCCTCGAGTATCTCTTCCATCAATTCTTCTTCATTTATTTCGCTCATTCCTTCTTCTATGCAGAGAACTCCATCCCTCTCGAAGCTATCCCTAAGTTTCTTTCTTTCGGCTTTTGTTATTTTCCTTTTGCTATGGCTGAGCACTTCATTTTTTTAACTCTTTTCATTTTACTATCTATTTTTATTTTGACAACCTCTTTTGAAGCCTGTTGTTTTCCTCGTCCAAATTTAAGCCTTTGTTTCGTGAGATACATCTCCATTTTTTCTTATTAATTTACCCTTAAATTTGCCGCCTATGTTGGTTGTTTTTGGTATTAATGGGTATTCCGTATTTTGTTGTTTATATGCTCCACAATTGGTCTAAGTGTTTTTGTATTGGCTCCTATAAGACTGGAACAACGAGTTTGCAGGCTGTGATGTCTGGCCTCGGTTTCTCTACAACTTCCAATACATTAGATACCTTTCGTGCTTCTCGTGATGCATTTAAAGGTAACTATCAACTGCTACGGACCGTTGTCGATAGGTTTGATTATATGGGTGATTCACCTTTTTGTTTGGGTTCCATTTATATCGTGCTAGACGCGCTCTTTCCTGCAAGCAAGTTTATCCTTACGGTTAGGGACGAAGAATCCTGGTTTCGTTCCTTTCGTTCTTTTCACAAATCCCGACTGTCTTCGCAGAATCTTAACGCATCCCGTGATGCCCTTTCTAGATGGGATTTTGGGTATCCTGGTTTTGCTGAAGATGTTTTGGAGTATGAATTTTTGAACAAACCCGATTATGATCGTTACCCTCCTGTTTCCAAGGCTTTTTGGTCTGGTTTTTCGTCTCGGGCTACCTTTGTTGAAAGATACCGTCATAGGAATTCTTCTATATTGAATTATTTCGCGAACCGACCTGAAGACCTGCTTGTCTTGGATCTTTCTAAAGAGAAAACAACTCGCAATATCCTTCTTTTTTTGGGCCTTCCCTTGATGCTCGAGACTGCAATGCCTCATCTGAATCAATTGCAAGCCTCTTTTAATTCTCTATCTAACTGATTTTACGGATAACTCCGACTCATATCCTTGTAGTCCAGGATATGGAAAAGCATCCTCTCCTCTTTGGGGCGGAGTGTTTCTCCTTCCAATCGAACTAGCTTTTGCTCTCTTGCCTTGATCGCGGTTTGCCACCTTCCTTTACTTCATTTGGATGAAAACCATGATCATTCCCTCGGTGGTATAAATTTGAATGGTTCATCCGAACCTTTTTGAAGATTGAGATTAAAGGTCTTTTTGCTTTCGCTTTAATGATTTTAATTAATTGTTCAAGCAGGTTCGCCTTCATGCTTATTCTCTATCTGATAATGAATATATAGAGCCTTGAACTTATATGTTCAGAGTGTTTTTGATTGTTCAGCTCTCAAGGATTTAGAGGTTTCTGTGATGAAGTTCTGCCCCCTTTAGCCTTAGCGTACGCTTGGATTTTTTGTTTTTTAGATGCCACCAGTTGCGCTCAGGTTAATCATCTTGGCGACGAGCAAAACCCAGGCAACCGATTGCAGCCACTTGGTTTTTGCAGTTCCCATGGCTTAATCGAGTGGGTTGTCCCATAGCGTCGGCTTGCCAAACTTCTGAAGCCGAGAGTTGGCATCCAGCTCCTTGCCGGTAAGCATGAGTGCATCACTTGGTTCCAAATGAAACGGGTCCAGCGTTCTGCTTTCTTCCCTTGATGTTTTGTCTCGAACTTGATCGGCGGGATATCACCTGCATCGTCGTCAAAGCGTGAGATCAGCGATACGGGTGTAATCACATCAACATCTCCGAGGAAGCGACCTTCGCCTTCTGGCTCGACAGGCTCAGTACCCAAAGAATTGGTGCAAACTCTTGGCAACGACCTGGTAGAGAGGGAGATGGGCCGGGTATCTAAAGAGAGGTAAAGCCTGGTTGCTTTAGTAGTAGTGCGCTACAGACTTCAACTTGTACGGTGCAGAGACCGTGCGCTGGAGGGTCGGGGGTGGTGCCTCGGCCTTTTTCTTTGGTCAGCCTGCCGAGGTTGGTCCAGAGGGCTCCACCACGATTGAGTGACATGGCACAACAAAGCCAGTTAATGCGCTGGGGTGATTGATGTGTGACCACGTCATGTGGTCACGTCGGAACTATGCCTCAAGACTCCTTGCACTGCCTTAGCTCCTACTGGGAGAACTTGTCGCAGCATCACTCTCCAAAGATCCTTACAGCTTCAAGTATTGGCTATACGGCGGCATCCAAGACCTTGAGGAGACAGTTTTGACCGAGCTGCTTTTGCGTTGGTATCTGGGGATGAGCCTTTCGTCAGATCGGGGCATAAAGCTTCCTGGAACAATCCTCCTCTCAGCTGAATTGCCTTGACGGCGATTGCCAATTCACACAGCTCTTTCTTGTTGTTTTTGCTTGGATGAGTGTTGAGCTTGAATTTGAACATCTCCTGGCCTTCCTTTTTCCAAGAGGCAAGTATTGCATTAGGCTCATTTGTCGCTTCTGGGTGATTTCTTTGGCTGCTCACAGTCAGGAATGAAGATTTTTTGTTGTTATGACGTCGATGGTTTTTGGGAGTTTGCTTTCGTATTCAAATAGTGTTTGAGAAGGTATTCCTGGAGCGCGCATAGACCAGGTTTGTTTCTGAATGCTTCGCAGAGTCCATTTTATTTCGCGGTCAATGTTGTGCCCTTTGTTTCTCCTCTTCGATCATCAAAAACGATCAGCGCTTGAACACGCCGTTGCAATCTCCAGGGGCGGGTTTCACAAAGCAGTGACCCTCTGGTGACCAATATCCAAGGGCCGGAAACGAAAGGCCTTGGGCCCGTGCTTCGGCGTTGACACCAGCAACACCTCGCGCCTGGATCAGCACGTTTCCGTCGCCATCGACAAGGTCAAGGAAGTCATTCTCTTTGGTTTCCTCCGTCGGGTTGGCATGCCCATACAGGGGAACAACCACAACCACACAAGCAATCAGTAGGAAGCGCAGCATCGAACTTGAAGGGGAATAAAGGAGATCAGTTGCTGGTGACGACCACAGGTGTGCCCACCTTGATCCGGTTGTACACCTGAATCACGTCGGTGTTCAGCATGCGGATGCAGCCAAGGCTGACTGCGGCTCTTAATTTCACCCAGTTGGGCCATGCGGTGCCGTGGATGGCGTATTCGCCTGTCCCGATCTGTACGTAAGCCACGTAGCGCACTCCCACGGGGTTCTTCGGACCGGGAGCAATGACCTTGCCTTTCTTGTGATAGACGGGCTGCGGGTCCATTTTGGTGACCGAATAGCTTCCCGCTGGAGTCGGTGATTCCGGTGCGCCGATCGCCACGGGGTATTTGCCAATCACCTTGCCGTCATCAAGGAGGGTGAGATATCGGTCTTTGAGGCTGATCTGGATGGAGGTTTCGGCTTGCGCCGGAACCACGGCCATCGCGCCAAGGCCCAACGCCGCCGTCAGGAGGAGTGAACGAAGCTGCATCGGTTTGCGCAACAGGCGATCGCAGGCATTTTGACCTATTCGAAAGGGGCTAGCGTCATCTCGTCGCTTTGCCCGTGTCTGAACGATGACCCGCTGCTCCTCAATCAGCCGTGTCTTGGCCGCTGGGGCCGCTGCTGTTGTGTCTGCCCTCGCGTTCAACATGCCCTCCAGGGCTGGCTTCACGGCCGAGCAGCTGGCCGGTTTTGAAGTCACCCATCTGCGTGGTGTGGTCAATGCCGTGCTGCCGAAGCAGAAGGTGATCGAGGTGATCGATCCAGAGGGTCATAAGGAAATCGTCACGGTCGGAATCGACATGGCGCCGCTTCTCCTTCGCAAGGGAGATCGCGTGGATGTTTCCGTGTTGGACGGCCTGGTGGTTGATCTAAATCTCAGCAAAGAAACAACGCTGAGCTTCAATCGCGAAGACATCTACATGCCAATGGACATGGGTCCCTTGAAGAAAGGCATGCGGGTGGCCCTGGCTTCAGGTACAGCAAGGGTGTTGAAGGTGTCGGCGACCGACCGCAGCCTGAGCCTGATGGGACCGCTCGGCGGCATCCACAACCTGGATGTTGTGATGCCCAGTGGCAGTGATCTCTTCCCTGCGCTTAAGGCAGGCGATCTGGTCGATTTCCGCTTGATTCAGCCCGTGGCCGTGGGCATTGATCGGGTCTCTTCACCCGTTCAAAAGGCAGGGTCGTCACAGAAACAACCCTTGTTGAGTGCCGTTCCTGCTCGCACCACCAGCTTGAAGGCCGAGCTGCTGGAGGCATTTGAGCTCTCGCAGGTGAAGGGAAAGCTGTTGCAGTTCAAGCCTGGCCAGAGGGTGATGGAAGTGCAGAGCCCCTACGGGCACAACCTATTGATCACCATGGGTGGTGAGCTCAAAACAGCCGGTCTCAGCAACGGTGATGAGGTCATCATCGACATCCTCGACGGGCTGGTGGTGGATCTGCGTAAAAGCTCAGTGAATACCCTCACGTTCACACGCCAAGACGTGATCTTGTCTGAGGATTTTGGTGAGGTGCGCAAAGGCGCCCGGGTGGCGATGGCAACCGGCACCGCTGAAGTTGTGAAAATCTCCGAACAAGACCATGAACTCAGCCTGAGGGGGCCTTTCGGAGGGGTCCACAACCTTGATGTTCGCAATGGGCTCAATGGCGATCCGCTCGCCCAGCTCAAGGTGGGTGACTTCGTCAGTTTCCGTTCGATTCAACCCATTGCGATCGGGATTCGGCCGGCCCTCTGATTCAGCCCGCGTTATGGGAGGCGAGGGCACGCACCACATCGCCTCGGGTGATCACGCCGACGGGACGTTGGTTCCCATCCAGGACGAACAGGCGTTGCGTTCCCCGTTCATGGAGCTGGGATGCTGCCTTTGGGAGCGCTAGGTCGGTCCCACAGCTATGGGAGTCCTTGCGCATGAGATCGCTCACGCTCGTGCCGAGGACTTGGTGCACTTGCTTGTCCCAATTCAGGGGATTGCGCAGGTAGATCACGCTGTCCAGCAGCATGACGTAAGGGCCGGCATCAACGCCACTCTCCCGAACCATCAGATCCTGCTCTGTCAGTTCGCCGATCAGACGCCCTTCCGTATCCACCACCGGCAAACCGCTGACGTGGTGGTCACTGATCATTTGGACAGCCTGCTGCAATGGGGTCTCGGGCGTGACAGTCAGAACGGGCTGCGTCATCACATCAGCCACCGTGAGCTGCAGGACCATGATCGGAGTTGAGCTATCCGCATTCTGAGCGTTGTCTCTGCCTTTGCGTTCGATCGCCAACGGACTCACCGTGGCGCGAGCGGTTGCCGGTCTACCTCTCGTTATCGCGTTGCAGCTGGGCTGGCAGGGCTGGGCCTGGTGGTTGCTGCTGCTGGCGGGTCTCAGTGATGCGGCCGATGGCTGGCTCGCGCGCCGGGCTGGGGGTGGAAGCAGCTGGGGTGCGCGTCTGGACCCCCTGACCGACAAAGTGCTGATCGCGGCTCCGTTGCTCTGGTTGGCGTCGTCCGCGGTGCTCCCGCTCTGGGCCGTCTGGTTGCTGCTTGCCCGTGAATTACTGATCTCGGGATGGCGAGCCCAGGCCAGTGATGGGGCGCCTGCATCGTTGTCGGGAAAAGCTAAGACGATTCTTCAGTTCGTCAGCCTGTTGTTGATGCTCTGGCCCTCGGGCTGGATCGGTTCTCCCTGGCTGCCGAGCCTGGGCTGGTGGCTGTTCTGGCCATCCCTCGCCCTGGCTCTGAGTTCAGCTCTCGCCTACATCACTCCCCGATCAGCGCCACGTCAGAACTGAAGTCCGGCTCAGCGGTTGGGTTCAGGGCATAGTCATTGGTGTAGCTGTCGGCCAGGCCCTTGGCCAGGTCAAAGCTTGGTTGCCAGGCCAGTTCGCGTTCGACCCGAGTGATGTCGGTGAGGAAGTGATTGAGCCGTAAAGGGAAGGCCTTTCGGGCCTTCGGGTCGAGCTCGCTGGGATTGAAACTGCGTAGGTCGAGGCCGTCGGGATCACGACCGCAAGCCACCGCTGCTGAGCGAATCAGGCCTCGGAAGGTGATGCCCTGCTTATCGGAACAGTTGTAGATGCGGTTGGCTGCAGCATCCACCTCGATGCAACGGGCCATCGCTTCAGCCAGATCCTCTACATGACCAAGTTGGGTGATGGTGCTGCCGTCGCCGGGGAGCGGAATCGGTCGGTTGTGAACGATGCGATCGAAAAACCAGCGTTCGACGGGGTTGTAGTTGCCAGGGCCGTAGATGTAGGTCGGCCGGAAGCTGGTGAAGGCAATGCCTTCACGCCGCAGCCAGGCTTCGGTGTCGGCCTTGCCGGCATGACGGCTCTGCGGGTCGGTGGGGCTGGACTCATCCAAGGGCCACTGGTCGGAGTCGGCGTAGACCCCGGCCGAACTCACGTAAACGAAGCGATGGCTTGGGGCCCCGGTGATGTCCACAACCCGGCTGCTGTCTTCTTGCTTGCGGCCGGAACTGTCGACGATCACATCGAAGCTGCGGCCCTGAAGCGCACTCAATCCTTCATCGCTGCTGCGGTCGCCACGGAGGTGTTCCACGCCGGCCGGGACAGGGTTCTTGCCGCGGGTGAACAGGGTGAGTGCATGGCCCTGGGCCTGCAGGCGGGTTACCAGGGGCCTGCCCACGAAGCGGGTTCCCCCCATCACCAGGATCTTCATGCACTTGGGCCCGAAAAGCGCAGCCATTGAAGCGTGGCGCTGCAGGATGGTGGGTCTCTGGTCCGACCCCGATGGAGATCATCCCCGCCATTGATTTGCTCGATGGAGCCTGCGTCCGGCTTCACCAAGGGGATTACGACCAAGTGACGCGCTTCAGTGAGGATCCCGTCGCTCAGGCCCTCAGCTGGCAGAGCCAGGGGGCGACACGGCTGCACCTGGTGGATCTCGATGGCGCCAAACGGGGTGAGCCGATCAATGACGCAGCGGTGCGGGCCATCACCGCCGCCCTCGACATTCCTGTTCAGCTCGGTGGTGGCGTGCGCTCACTCGAACGCGCCGAAGAGTTGATCGCCTGTGGCCTGGACCGGGTGATCCTCGGCACGGTGGCCATCGAACAGCCGGAGTTGGTCCAGGAGTTGGCCCAACGCCATCCCGGCCGCATCGTGGTCGGCATCGATGCCAATGACGGCCGGGTGGCGACCCGCGGATGGATCGAGCAGAGCGATGTTCTGGCCACCGATCTGGCTCAACAGTTCAGTGCTGCCGGCATTGCCGCGATCATCACCACCGACATCGCCACCGATGGAACCCTCGCCGGCCCCAACCTGGATGCCTTGAGAACCATGGCGCAATGCAGCGCTGTTCCTGTGATCGCCTCGGGTGGCATCGGTTGCATGGCTGACCTCCTGGCGCTCTTGCCGCTCGAGCCCCTCGGTGTTTCCGGGGTAATCGTTGGGCGAGCTTTGTATGACGGCCGTGTCGCCCTAGGCGAGGCCATCGCCGCGATCGGGGCTGCCAGGCTTCAGGACGTCACCGCAGTGGCTGCAGACATCGCCTGAGCTGGTCTTGGGCCTTATGGTTGATGGAACAGGCACCTTTTGTGGTAAAAGCAGCCGCCACTCAGACCAGCACGCTGTCCCCTCCGGGCAGCTTGCAGCAGGTGTTTGAGCAATGCCGACGGCTGGGAATGCGCCTCAGCCGCCAAAGACGCATGGTGCTGGACCTGCTCTGGAGTGAAAAAAGCCACCTCAGTGCTCGAGATATTTTTGAACAACTGAATCTGAGGGGTCGCAGCATCGGCCATACCTCGGTGTATCAGAACCTCGAAGCCCTGCAGTCGGCAGGCGTGATCGAGTGTCTGGATCGTGCGAGTGGTCGCTTGTACGGCTATAGGAGCGATCCCCACAGCCATCTCACCTGTTTGGACAGCGGTTCGATCGAAGATATCGATGTCGTTCTCCCGCCAGATTTGTTGCGTCAGATCGAACAGCGCACCGGCTTTCATATCGAGTCGTACACGCTGCAATTGAACGGCAGGCGCGCACTGGAGGATTGAGCAGAAGCTCGTTACCTTGAGCCCAACTGCTTGGGTTCAGCGCTTGGCCTCTCCTTCACCGGTGCGGATGTTGCTGCTCGCTCCGGATCTGCTCGGAGAGTCGCTGGCGCTAAAACTCACGTCCGCCCATGACGATTGGGAGGTTGTTCTTCGTCCAGAGCGACTGACGGGGTCTCCGGCCTTGGTGATTTGGTCGATCGACCGCGTGGCCTCGTTGGCGGCGATTCAACAGGAGCTGTTCGCATTGCAGGAGCGCTGGCAACCGGCCCCGGTTCTGCTGCTGTTGCCTAGCGAGATCCGGTTGTCGCGGGAGCAGCTGCTGGGGCTGCCAGCGGCCGGCTTGCTTCAAAATGCCGATTCGCAGAGCCTGCAGAACTCGATTGAAATCCTGCTGCAGGGGGGGCGGGATATTCGTCTTGAGGCCCCTTCGGAGGGGAGGCGCCAAGACCAGACCATGGGCCTTGGCCAGTGGCTGTTGGTGAGTGGGTTGCAGCAGGTGAGCCGTGAGCTCGAGTTGGTGGAAGTCATGCTGAATCCGCCCCCGCAGCAGGCGTTGCTCTTCGCGTTGCTGACGGGTCGTCGTCGCGAACTTCAGTTCGCCAAAGGGCTGCTGATCTGGCTCTGGGGGCCACTCCAGCTCGGTCTCGAGGATGCAGAACCCCTGACCTCAACGGCGTCATCTTCCCCTGGATCACCGACGACCACGGCGATCAGTCTCAGAGAACGCAATGCCGTTGCTGTCTGGGATGCCATCCGCGATCGCATTGATGGCTCGGTTCAGGCTGGACTGACCAATTCCACCGGTCGTCTCCTAGCGATTGAGGGATTGCATCCAGAGCGGCGCCGGGAGTTGCTGCTGGCCTTGCTGCAACAGCTCGATCAGGTTTTGCAGCGTCTGCGCACCCGCCAGGACGGTACGGCGATGGCGCAGGCCTGGGATGCCCTGCAGCCGGAGTTACGCCAGCAAGCGCTCACCGCCCTGGCGGGCAGCTATGTCCAGATCCCCTGCAATGGGGAGCTGCAACCGGTCGTGGCGTCACTGCTGAGCCGTGCTGATCTCACCGGGGCGGATGGAGAGATGCCTGATCCAACTGGGATGCTGGCTCCGCTGGTGGCAGATCAACCGATGCTGGTGAACGGGTTGCTGTTGCCGGCTGATGACCCCAGGGCATTCCTGCAGCTCGAAACGCTGGTTAGCAATTGGCTGGTCAGAACGGCTGAACTGATTGGGGCAGAACTCCTCGATGCTTGTGGTGACTGGCCTGAGCTGCGTCGTTATCTCCTGCGCGATCCCCTCCTGGCGACCCGAGAACTCGATCGCCTCAGAAATCGTTTGAACACTCAGCTGCGTTGGGCCGACTGGGTCGAGCGCCCGATCCAGCTTTATGAGAGTCAGCGCACCTTGTTTCAGCTTCGGGCTGGTCGCATCGAACCGCTGCTGCTGACGGAGCCCCGTGACAACGAGTTGAATCAGCTCGGTTGGTGGCAGCGACAGGTGGCGTTGCTGTTGGAGGCCAGGGATGCCCTCGCACCGCAGGTGCAGGCCGTGGTGCGTCGAATTGGCGATCTTGCCGTGATCCTTCTAACCCAGGTGCTGGGCCGGGCGATCGGACTTGTTGGGCGTGGCATTGCCCAGGGAATGGGTCGTAGCCTCGGCCGCAGTTAGGGCTCCGGGTCCACAATGGCGATCCGCTGCTTCGGCTTGATGCTTGCTTTGGTGCGCTGTCTGATCACCGTGTCGATCGCGCTGCTGCTCCATGTCGCCCCAGCGTCCGCTGTGTTGAACAGCGACAGCTATGACGGCAACATCTATGCCCTTTATGCCGGTAACGGCTCTTTGGTTCCTCCTCCCAACACCCTGGAGGACTCCCTCGAGGAGGGGCGGACAGCTGTGATCGTTTATTACCTCGACGACAGCGCCGTCAGCAAACGCTTCGCCCCGGTGGTGTCGGAGCTGCAACGGCTTTGGGGACGCAACATCGATTTGCTGCCTCTCCCAACCGACCCGCTTCAGGGACGAGAAGCGCTTGGGGCGGGTGACCCCGCCACCTACTGGTCCGGAGCCATTCCTCAAGTGGTCGTGATTGGCACGGATGGCCGGGTTGTCTTCGATCAGAACGGCCAGGTCCCTCTGGGGGTGATCAATAAAGCCATCAGCGCATCCACCGGACTTCCGGCTCCTGATTTGGGCCGGATTAATCAGGAAGGCAGTTTCAACGAAGTGAACATCGAAGTCACGGCGGACTGAGACGCCCACAGCCACGCCGCCTACGCTGCCGGCCAGTTGTCCCGGTCGTTGAGCCGGATCCGCTGTGTCGTTGCTGTTTGCTCCGCTTGGCCTTGGACTTTGTGTGGCCTGGCTTGAGCTCCGTCATCGTCTCCGGCCAGCGTCTCCGTTGCGGATGACTCCCCTCGACTGGCGCGTGGACGAACTGGGCGGCCGTCTCCGCGTTGAAGGTGTGCTGGAGATCAGCAACCCCCATCCACGCATGGAGGTTTTTGTGCCGGAACTGCGGGTCGAACCCGTGCTTCTGGGCTCGTCAGACCCCGCCGGTCTGCAGGTCAAAACGCGGATCATTGCCGACCATCCCGATGAGGAGACCCGGGAAGATGGCTACTGGCCGGCTTACATCGTCAAGGGCCGTAAGAGCACACGCGCCAAGGTCTCGATCGAGATCACCGGTCCTTCTCCCTCCGCTCGGGTCGACAGCCTCTGGGTTGATGCTCACTGGCTGAATTACGGACCATTTGGTCGGTTGCAGCGCCGTCAGGGTGTGCTGGTTCCACTTCGGCGTCCTGAACCACTGCAGCCCGATCAAGCCCGCTTCAGAGAAGGAGAGGGGTGCCGTGTACTGCCGCTGCGAACCCACTTGCTCGGTCCGTTGGATGATGCCATTGCGGTCTTGCGCACCTATGCCGCTGACCTGATTCAGCCCGGTGACATCCTCACCATCGGGGAGACCCCCGTTGCGGTGATCCAGGGGCGCTACCGCCACCCCAGTGAAGTCGAGCCTGGAATGGTCGCGCGTCTGGCTTGCCGGGTGTTCCACCCCACCAGCAGCCTGGCGACAGCTTGCGGGATGCAGACGTTGATCGATCTGGTGGGGCCGACCCGGGTTCTTGCCGCCTTGCTGGGGGGGCTGTTGATGAAGCTGGTTGGTATTTCCGGAGGGTTCTATCGCCTTGCTGGTGATCAGGCCCGTTTGATTGATGACATCACAGGAACCACCCCCCCTTATGACCAAACCATTGTTCTCGGTCCATCCCGTGCCGAGCAGTTCTGTCGTGATGCCTCTGCCGAGCTCGGTGTTGACGTCGCCATCGTGGACGTCAACGACCTCGGCCGCGTGAAGGTTCTGGCCTCCAGTCCAGGTTGTGACGAGGGATTGCTGGGTAGGGCCCTGCGTCCCAATCCCGCTGGCAATGCCAATGAGCGCACCCCACTGGTGTTGGTGCGGCCAGGGCTGGAATGAGCGATACATTGTGATCAGTTGGGGTTGGAGGGTGTCCGGTGACAGAGCCCAAGACAACCCCGATTCGCATTGAGCCCCTTAATCCGGCCCATCTGGCGCGGTGGGTTCAAGATGCGCCGGTTGAGCAGCTGTCGCGTTTTCAGGGCTTTTTGATCGGTGAATGGCTCTCTTCAGTGGAGCAACGCTTCCCTGATCTGCTCCCCAGTCGCTCGCCGCGTTGCTTGCTGGCCCTCGATGGTGACCGCCCAGTGGCCAGCGTTGTTGCCCGGCCGTTCAACCGTCGTGGAAGCTGCTGGATCCTCCAATTGCCGGAGCTGCTTGGCCCGGTTGATGATCACAGTCATCGGATGGTCCAGCAGGCCCTGCTTCAGCAGGCCCTGCAGTCCTGGACGGCCCAGATCTGCAGCTGGGTGATCCGCTGTCCGGCCACCGATGCCAATGCCATCGCCCTGCTGCGGGAGCTTGGTTTTCAACCGCTTCGCCCGTATCAGTGCTGGTGTCCACCTGGCGGCGAGGTTGAGTCAATGGGCAGCGATCAGCTGCCTGCGGGTCTGCGTTGGGCGGCACTGAACCGCCGCACCGCCCAGTTGCTGTGGCCGATTGAGCAGGGCGGTAGCCACAGCCACCTGCGTCAGATCACCGACCGCCATTGGCTGGATCTGCTGGACAGGAACGGACCCGGCTGCGGCGTGCTCATGGCCGGAGACGCTGTTCTGGCGGGCTGCATTCGACTCCCGGATGCAGGAGAGGCCGGTCTTGTGGAGCTGATGCGGGACATGGCCTGGGATCCACGGCTGGATCAGGCCCTTCCCAGCGTCTTGAACGGGATCCTTCAACGCGGCCGCCCCCGCGGGCTGCTCACGGCGTTTGACGATGCACCCCTCAGCAAGATTCTGGAGGCGGAGGGTTGGACCCGCGGTGATGAGCAGCTGCTGCTCGGACGCAGCATGTGGCGTCGTCAGTCACCCCAGCGCAACCTGCAACTGACGCGATCGCTGGATCAGGTGCTGGGTCGTCTGCGGCCCCAAGGCACACCCCTTCCCACACCAAGCCTTGGCGATCGGCGTTGATGCGTCCGCGACCCTGTTCGATCCTCAGCCTGGATGTGGGCCGGCGGCGCATCGGTCTGGCCGGTTGCGATGCTCTCGGCATCAGCGTGACGCCCCTCGCTGCCCTGCGTCGAGGTCGGTTTGATGCCGATCTGATCGTTCTGCGTGCCCACTGCCGTGAACGTTCGGTGCAGGGCCTCGTGATCGGATTGCCCCTGGATGCTGCGGGCCAGCCCACGGCCCAGGCGGAACACTGTCGGCGCTACGGCCTCCGACTGGCCACTGCCCTCGACCTGCCCGTGGCTTGGGTGAATGAGCACAGCAGCACCTGGGCGGCCGGGGAACAATTCGGGCTAACGGGGGACCGCAGCGGACGTCTGGACAGTGCTGCCGCTGCCCTGCTGCTGGAGCAATGGCTTGCCGAGGGTCCGGAGCTCAAACCGGCCCAACAGAGTGCTTCAAGGTCGAGCGCCGGGGCGGCCGATGGTGGATCCTGAGCCCAGTCAGAGTCGCGTCGATGTCTGAGTCGGGACCCGGAAAGAGCAGCGATCACCCCACCCTGCTGGTCCGCGATCGCGAGGGCCATGACCTGCTGTGTTTCCTGGAACATCTGATTCCCCTCGAGGGGCAGGACTACGCCTTGCTGTCTCCGGTTGACACGCCGGTTTCCCTGTTTCGGCTCAATGACGATGCTGAGCCGGTGCCGATCACGGAAGTCGCCAGCAGTGAGCCGATTCTTTCGGTGGCTGATGTGGTGCTCCAGGAGCACGACCTGGTCTTGGTGCGATCGGCGATCACCCTCACGGTGAGTGGTGAATTGGATGAGCCGGATCAAGATGATCTCGATGAGCTGGAAGAGGACGACGACGTTGACGAGGACGCCGAGACCTTTGAGCTGTTGGTGAGCTTCATGGTCGAAGCGGAGGAATACGGCCTCTACATTCCGCTCGACCCGTTCCTTGTTCTGGTGCGGATGGTGGACGGTCAGGCGGTGCTGCTGAGCGACGATGAGCTGGACCGTGTTCAACCTTTGATTGAGGCGGAACTGGAGGAGCGTGAATGGCCGGATTAACGGGACAGCACTGGTTGACTCCTGATTGGGATCCACGGCTCACCATTGCCCAGCTCTCGCTGCCCCATCTCACTGCCCATGGTCTGCGGGCCGCGGTTATTGATGTCGACCGCACCCTTCTGCCCGGTCGTGATGTGACCCTGCCAGGCCCAGTACACGACTGGTTGGTCGATGCAGGCCGCCGCATGCAATTGCACTTGTTCAGTAACAATCCCTCCCGCGATCGGATCGCCGCAGTGGCCGATCAGCTGGGGGTCAGCTTCACCTCCGGGGCTGGAAAGCCGCGCCGTGGAGCACTGCGCTTCGTTGTTCGCGATCTCGCGGTGCCACCGACCACGATCGCAATGATCGGTGACCGCCTGTTCACAGATGTGCTCTGCGGCAACCGCATGGGGCTCTACACGGTGTTGGTCCGACCCGTTCGGGATGACGGCAAGCCCTGTCGCCATGACCGTGTACAGCGGCTTGAACGCGCCTTGGCGCGTTGGATGGGGGCGCCTTCAGCATGACCCTGTGGGTCGTGAAAATCGGCACCAGCCTCCTGAGGGGTGAGACCGCTGCAACCATTGAGGGCTACGCCCGTTGCTTCGCAGCGGCCATGGCCCGTGGGGATCAAGTGGTGCTGGTCACCAGTGGTGCCGTCGGGCTGGGATGCCAGAAGCTGGCCATGTCCAGTCGACCGGACACGGTTGTGGCTTTGCAGGCTGCTGCGGCCATCGGCCAGGGCGCGCTGATGGCTCTTTATGAACGCGCCATGGCCCGTCATGGTTGTTCGGTGGCGCAGGTGCTGCTGACCCGCTCCGATCTGGCGGATCGACGTCGTTATCAGAATGCTTCGGGCACCTTGAGGCAGTTGCTGAGCTGGGGGGTGCTGCCGGTGATCAACGAGAACGATGCCTTGTCGACGGCGGAGTTGCGTTTCGGCGATAACGACACCTTGTCGGCCCTGGTCGCCGCAGCCGTTGAAGCGCAGCAACTGATCTTGCTGACGGATGTTGATCGGCTGTACTCCTCGGATCCCCGGGTCGATGCCGACGCCGAGCCGATCTCGGATGTTCGCCACCCCAGGGATTTGGACCAATTGGAACAGGGGGCTGGGGATGGTGGTCGCTGGGGTACGGGGGGCATGACGACCAAGCTGGCGGCAGCCCGAATCGCCACCGCCAGTGGCATCACGGTGCAGCTCGCCGATGGCCGCAATCCTTCCCGCTTGGAGGCCTTGCTGCAGGGGGAACGAGGTGGAACGGTGTTCCATCCCCACCCCGAACCCCTGGGCAATCGACGCAGTTGGCTGGCCCACGTGCTCCGGCCTGAGGGTGAACTGCAGCTGGATGCGGGGGCCTGTGATGCGCTGAAACACCGTGGCGCTTCTTTGCTGCTGGTGGGTGTGACGGCGGTGCGGGGCGACTTCGCCGCCAATCAACCCGTTCAGTTGCTGGACCCCCAGGGCCAGGACGTCGGCCGCGGCCTCTGTTCGATGGACAGCGACCAGCTGCGGGCCGTCATGAACGCCCCATCGCTGGGGGAGTCTTCCCCGGTGGTGGTGCATCGCGATGCTCTGGTGCTGCGCAGTCGTTAACCACGACTACGATCCGCGCGACTGTCGTGGCGGCCATGCGTTTCAGCACCCTGATCAAGGTTCTGCAGACCGGTGATGCAGGCTTGCGCTGGAGCCAGCACGGATTGGATCCATGGCTGGAGGGTGCCGCTTCGCTCGACCAGGCCTCGTCCTCGCAACTCAGCTTCCTGGAGAAGGGCAACGCCTTAACTGCTGCGCTTGGCGCCAGTGGAGCGGGCGCTCTCTTGCTGCCCGACCAACAGGACCTGATTGATCTTGCTTCCGAGCATGGCATTGCCTTTGCCGTCTTTGCTGACCCCCGTCTGGCCTTTGCTGAAGCCCTCGACCAGTTGCATCCCCGTCGCCGGCCGTTGGCGGAGATTCATCCCTCGGCGGTCATTGATGAACGGGCGGTGGTGGGGCCAGGTAGTGCTGTAGGGCCGCGGGTCTGCATCGGCGAGGGGAGTCGTGTCGGCTCCGATTGCATCCTTCATCCCGGTGTTGTGATCTACGACGATGTGGTGGTGGGTGATGGCTGTGAGCTGCACGCCAATGCGGTGCTACACCCTGGAAGCCGTCTCGGAAAGCGATGCGTGGTGAATTCCAACGCCGTTGTCGGGTCCGAGGGCTTCGGCTTCGTTCCGACGGCGAAGGGATGGCGAAAAATGCCGCAGACCGGTCAGGTGGTTCTCGAGGATGGCGTTGAGGTGGGTTGTGGAAGCACCATCGACCGTCCATCGGTGGGGGAGACCCGGATTGGTGCCGGCACCAAGATCGACAACCTCGTCCAGATCGGCCACGGCGTCACGACAGGCCCTGGCTGTGCCTTCGCCTCCCAGGTTGGAATTGCTGGAGGAGCCCGGATCGGTCAGGGGGTGATCCTGGCGGGCCAGGTGGGTGTCGCCAATCGAGCCGTGGTGGGCGACCGTGCCATTGCCAGCTCCAAGAGCGGCATCCACGGTGAGGTGGCACCCGGTGAGGTGGTGAGCGGTTACCCCGCGATTCCGAATCGTCTCTGGTTGCGTTGCTCTGCCGCCTTCAGCAAGCTGCCGGAGATGGCGAAGACCTTGCGCGAGCTCAAACGCGACTCCCCTCAGTAACCTCAGCGGTCGACCTGCCGCACCGCACCGTCATGGCTCAGCACCGCGTTGTTCTTCTGCCAGGTGATGGGATCGGCCCGGAGATCACCGCTGTCGCCCGACAGCTGCTGGAGGTCGTCAGTGAGCGCCATGGCTTTGCGCTGAGCTTCGAGGAACAGCCCATCGGCGGCAGCGCCATTGATGCCACCGGTGAGCCACTTCCCGCCAGCACCCTGGACGCCTGCCGGTCAGCGGATGCTGTCTTGCTGGCAGCCATCGGCAGCCCTCGTTTCGACAGTCTTCCCCGCGAAAAGCGTCCGGAAACCGGTCTGCTCGGTTTGCGATCCGGCATGGAGCTTTTCGCCAATCTTCGCCCGGTCAAAATTGTTCCGGCCCTCATTGATGCCAGCAGCCTCAAGCGGGAGGTGATTGAGGGTGTGGATCTGATGGTGGTGCGTGAACTCACTGGTGGGATTTACTTCGGTCAGCCCAAGGGACGCATCGAGACCGAGGGAGAGGAGCGTGGCTTCAACACCATGACCTATTCCGCCTCGGAAGTGGATCGGATCGCAAAGGTGGCCTTTGAGATCGCCCAAGAGCGGCGTGGACGGCTGTGCTCGGTGGACAAGGCGAACGTTCTCGACGTGAGCCAGCTCTGGCGTGATCGTGTGGATGCCCTGGCGCCCGCTTACGCCAGTGTTGATGTGAGCCACATGTACGTGGACAACGCAGCGATGCAGTTAGTGCGTGATCCCCGTCAGTTCGATGTGCTGCTCACGGGAAACCTCTTCGGCGACATTCTCAGCGACGAGGCGGCGATGCTCACCGGCTCGATCGGCATGCTGCCTTCGGCCTCCCTCGGCAGCGCAGGGCCTGGACTGTTTGAGCCTGTGCACGGTTCGGCCCCGGATATCGCTGGTCAGGACAAGGCCAACCCGATGGCCATGGTGCTCTCGGCGGCGATGATGCTGCGCACAGGTTTGAAGCAGAGTGCTGCTGCCGATGACCTCGAAGCCGCTGTTGATGCCGTTCTGGCCGGCGGATTTCGTACCGGTGATTTGATGGCAGAAGGCTGCACACAACTGGGTTGTCGCGCAATGGGTGAGGAATTGCTCAAAGCTCTTTGAACTTCGGATTGGTGTAATTGGGCCCTGATCTGGCAAGATCGCCGGGCCTCTAGTCCCCGCGTCGATGTCGAAGCGTCATCCGGTTGTCGCTGTTACTGGTTCTTCCGGAGCTGGAACCAGCACCGTCAAACGCGCCTTCGAGCACATCTTTGCGAGGGAGGGCATTACCCCTGCAGTGGTGGAAGGCGACAGCTACCACCGCTACGAGCGGATGCCCATGAAAAAGGCCATGGCGGATGCCCTGGCCAAGGGTGAAAACTTCTCTCATTTCGGCCCTGAGGCCAACTTGTTCGACAAGCTTGAGGAGCTATTCCGCACCTATGGCGAGACCGGTGCCGGTCAGAAGCGCTACTACCTCCACAGCCCCGAAGAAGCTGCCGAACACAACGCCCGTCTCGGCGTCAACCTCGAGCCGGGTCAGTTCACGCCTTGGGAAGACATCCCCTCAGGCACTGATGTGTTGTTCTACGAAGGCCTTCACGGTGGCGTGAAGGGAGAGGGATACGACGTTTCGGCCCTGGCTGACCTGCTGGTGGGCGTGGTGCCGATCACCAACCTCGAGTGGATTCAGAAGATCCACCGTGACAATGCTGAGCGCGGCTATTCCGCTGAAGCGATCGTTGACACAATCCTGCGCCGGATGCCGGATTACATCAACCACATCTGCCCACAGTTCAGTCAGACCGACATCAACTTCCAGAGGGTTCCCACGGTGGACACCTCCAACCCCTTCATCTGCCGGAACATTCCGACGCCTGATGAAAGCTTCGTGATCATTCACTTCCGCAAGGGTGCTCGCGAGAAGTGGGGAATCGACTTTGGCTATCTGCTGAGCATGATCCACGATTCCTTCATGTCCAGCCCCACCAGCATCGTGGTGAACGGCGGCAAGATGGGCTTTGCAATGGAACTGATTCTCACTCCGATCATTCACCGCATGATCGAGGAGAAGAAGAAGGTCAGCTGATCGCTTCTCGATACAACATTCATCTCTACAATGAGCCCATCTGAGTGATCAGGTGGGCTCTATTTCTTTGTCAACGCCCTCCTTCGAAATTCGTGGAGCTTCGGGTGTTCCGTCGGCTCCACGCTGGGATCGCATTGACAGCCGTTCGCTGATTGCCCAAGCCCGTCGGGTCTACTTCGCTTATCTCTCCAACACGCCTGCCGGGCATGAGCCTCTTGGGGTTGTTGTTGATTCGCAGCAGCCCGACGGTCGGGTGGTCTTCGAGACGCCCGTCCTGCTGCCGGATGAAGAGTTCATCGCGATCGATCTGATCCGTGGCCGCACGAGCCGTGGCCGGACCCGATGGAAGGGTTGATTTTGCTTTGGATCGTTTTGCTTGGCGCCTGCGTCGGCAGCTTCACCAACGTGGTGGTGTGGCGCTTGCCCCGTCAGGAATCGGTGGTGTTTCCCGGCAGCCATTGCCCCAAATGTGGCCATTCCATCCGCTGGTATGACAATCTCCCGGTGCTCGGTTGGCTTCTGCTGAGAGGGCGCTGTCGCGACTGTCATGCCCGGATTAGCTGGCGCTATCCAGCGGTGGAGGCCTTGAGTGCCGGCTTATGGATGACAGCTGTATTGGTGTGGCCTGGTGCTGGTGCCGGGCTCCCCGATCTCTGGCTCCCCTGGGCTGGTCTTCCTCTCATCGCCCTGCTGCTGCCTCTGGTGTTGATCGATCTGGACCACCTTTGGTTGCCGGAGCCCCTGTGTCGCTGGGGTGTGGTGCTGGGGTTGTTCGTCAGCAGCGTTGGTGGGGTCTCCGTTCTTGCCACCCATCTGATCGCAGCTGTACTGGCTTTGCTGCTGTTGGAAGGTCTCAGTGCCCTGGCCGAAAGGCTTTTGGGTCAACCTGCGCTGGGCCTGGGTGATGCCAAGTTGGCTGCGCTGGGTGGGGCATGGCTGGGACTTGGGGGTATCGCAGCCGCAATGGCCATTGCGATTGCGGCGGGTGCCGCTGTTGGGGGTGCCGCTCGTTTGAGTGGGCATCTTGGCCCTAGGGAACCCTTCCCCTTCGGTCCGTTTATTGCTCTCGGCATCTGGTTGGTCTGGCTGACGGGCCCGCTGTGGTGGTGGAGTGAATGGGTGATGCTGCTGGGTGGCTGAACCAATCTGGGCTCAAGCTCCTGCGCTACTTCCCTGGGAATCAAAGGCTCTGCCTGCTTTCACATTGGCCAGCAGCGTTCCATCGAGGAATTGTTGATCCAGAAGAATCAGCGCTGCGCTGTTCGAATCGGCCAGGCGCAACCGTTTGATCACAAAACGAGCTTCTGATTCTTCCTGGAGTTGTTCTTCGATAAACCAATCCAGCATGGCTGTCGCGGTGCGATCTCCTTGCTTCTCCGAGAGGCTGTAGATGTCGTTGATCGAGCGTGTGACGTCTTTCTCCATGCTGTAAACCATGTCGAAGAGTGCTTCGACGGAATCCCAATCCCGTTGCGGTGACTCAATCGTCGGCAATTGGACCTCGCAATCACTGTCCACCAGATACGAGATCAGCTTGGAGGCATGTCCACGCTCTTCAACGCTTTTGTTCAGCATGTAGCTGGAAAAACCGATCAGATCTTTTTCCCGCAGCCAGATCGACATAGCCAGGTAAGTGTGGCTGGCTTGGAATTCAAGGGATAAGTGGGTATTGATGGCAGCTGTGTGGGAGCTCATGCCTGACGTTGCTCAATCTCGTTATCGGCAGGCTAAAGACAGCATCTGTCGGGTTCAAAAACGAAAAAACATTGCCCCAGAACATGGATCACGTTCTGGGGCTGCAGAGCGTGGTTCGCTCTGTTGTGAGCCATCTGGAAGGTCTTCCCCCGGGCAGCTTTTAATGGAGAGAGCTGACAGCCCTGTGTGTCTCTGTTCGATTGGTTTGCTGATCGCCGCAAGGGTCAGTTCGTCGCCAACGTCAAGCAGGAACCCGATGAAGGCGATGGTCTGTGGAGCAAATGTCCTGAGTGCGGTCAGGTCGTCTATCTCAAAGACCTGAAGCTGAATGCAAGTGTTTGCGCTAACTGCGGCTACCACCACCGGATCGACAGTGCTGAACGCATTGCACTGATTGCCGATCCCGACAGCTTCCAAGTGCTGAATGCTGATTTGGCACCGGTGGATCCACTGGGATTCAAAGATCGGCGCGCCTATGCCGACCGACTGCGGGAAAGTCAGGCCTCGACTGGGCTGCGGGATGGCGTGGTGACGGGGCTGTGCAGGGTTGAAGGCATTCCCATGGGGTTGGCGGCGATGGATTTTCGCTTCATGGGTGGGTCGATGGGCTCCGTGGTCGGGGAAAAAATCACCCGTCTGATCGAGGAGTCCACAGCCCGAAAGCTGCCGCTTCTGATCGTCTGTGCGTCCGGCGGTGCCCGGATGCAGGAGGGGATGCTCAGCCTGATGCAGATGGCGAAGATCTCCGGAGCCCTGGAACGCCACCGCGAAGCCGAGCTGCTCTACATGCCCTTGCTCACCCACCCCACCACCGGGGGGGTGACGGCCAGTTTCGCCATGTTGGGAGACCTGATCCTTGCGGAGCCGAAAGCGCTGATTGGCTTTGCTGGGCGTCGCGTGATTGAGCAGACCCTGCGCGAGAAGTTGCCGGACAATTTTCAGACGGCTGAATATCTGCAGGAGCACGGATTCGTGGACACGATCGTTCCACGCACCCAGCTGCGCTCCACCCTGGCCAATCTGCTGCGCTTGCATGGCTGCAAACCGATGGAGCTCACCAGCGCATGATCAGGTTCGGACTTGCCCTAATTCTGGGTTTGATCTGCTGGGCCGCACCCGTCTTGGCCGCTCCTGTCGAATGGATCGAGGTTCCATCCACCGACGCTGGCCAGCAGTGGTGGGATCGCGGCAGTGTCCGCATCGATCGGGATGGCTTCCGAACGGTGCTGAGTCGCTTCACACCAGCGGCAACTGACGATGGCAAACAGCCTGCTGGGGAGCTTTATGTGATGCAACTGGACTGTGCGCAAGGTCTCTTTCGCGACAAGCAGGTGAATGGTTTGCCGCGGTTTCGTGCCCAATGGCAGCCTGCCGGGGACGACGGGTTGATCACCTCTGTGATTGAGGCTGTCTGCACCGAACCCCTCTCCAGCTGAGATGCCTCCACAACCCATTGGTGTTGCTATTGCCGGTCTCGGCTTTGGTGAGAAGGTGCACCTACCGGCGCTTGCCGCAGCTCCCGATCTGAAGGCGGTCGCCCTCTGGCACCCACGTCAGGAGCGGCTGGATGCCGCCACGGCCGTGCATGGGCTGAAGGGATACAGCGACTGGGACGCTCTGCTTGCCGATCCTGCAGTCGAAGGCGTTGTGATTGCCACACCGCCTGCACCGCGCTTCGAGTTGGCTCGTCGAGCCCTTGAGGCCGGTAAGCATCTTCTGTTGGAGAAGCCCATCGCCTTGCATGCCGATCAAGCCCGGGAGCTTCAGCGGCTCGCGATGGCAGGGGCTCTATCGGTTGGTGTTGATTACGAATATCGAGCCGTCCCCTTGTTCATGCAGGCGGAGCGTCTGCTTCGGGCCGGTGCTGTTGGTACTCCCTGGCTGGTGAAACTCGACTGGTTGATGGGCAGCCGTTCCGATCCCCGGCGCAGCTGGAATTGGTATTCCCAGGCCGATCAAGGCGGTGGTGTGATTGGCGCTTTGGGAACCCATGCCTTCGACATGCTCGCCTGGTTGGTTGGTCCCCTGGGGGCTGTTCAAGCCTTGAACAGCGTTTCGATTGCGCAGAGACCTCATCCCAATGGGGGCTTGGCCTCTGTTGATGCACCGGATGTGTCATTGATTCAGGCCAATCTGCAATGGCAAGGCCGACCGGACGTGCCGGTGCCAGCCCAGGTCAGCTTGAGTTCGGTGTCCCGCTGCGGACGTGGGTACTGCCTCGACATCACTGGATCAGACGGGTCCCTGGTGCTCAGCAGCAGCAATCAGAAAGACTATGTGCACGGATTCGAACTTCAGCACGCACCGTTGGGTGAGGGCCTAAGAGAGGTTCCTCTAGATGCGGACCTCGCGTTTAAACAAACCTGGAGTGATGGTCGGATTGCGCCCGTTGCCAGAGTGTTGGGTTGGTGGGCTGACAGCATTCGCAGCGGCAATCCGATGATTCCTGGCTTGGCTGAAGGAGTGGTGAGCCGCGATGTATGCGATCAGGTTGAAGCATCGCTTTCTCACACTTGATCGCTTCAAATGATGCAATCTCTTGGCCTAATTTATAGACCTGCACTTAACTCACGTGTGTTTGTTCATCAGTTCAGATTGAAAAACTGATGTTGCTTGAACCGACTCGACGGTTCTAGTGGATTACACCTTGGAACTGATGGCTACAGCGCCAGTCCTTGCCGCTGCTGGGAAGGAGATCTTGGCTGTTGATGAATCCAAGCGAGACGCTTGATAAGCGTCTCGCTCCCATCGGGGAGGGCTTGGACAGCCAGCAACCCGCTTGATTTCAATCCTGTATCAACGGAGACGCCTTGGCGTGTCTTTGAAAATGTCTCGCATTTTTTTAATCGCTTTAATAAATACATAGCTCTTTGATCAATGCTTAAAAAAGTAACTTGCATTGCTGCTCTTCTCCTGATGGCGGCATGCTCCTCTGGATCGGTCGTCGAGGATTCATCCAAGGAACAACCTGATGTGAAAACCAGTGAGGTTGAAGCCTATGAGCAAAATGACACCACCCTCTCTGGAGAACAGAACAACAATGATTTCGTCAACAAAGTTGAGGGCAAAGATCTCGCCAGTGCTCTCAGGGGTGGCGGTTATGTCATCTACATCCGTCATGCCAAAACCACGAAGGACTGGGGCGATCAGGTCAGTCCTGAGCTGAATCTTTTGGATTGCACCACTCAGAGACGCTTGAGTGATGAAGGCAAGGCTGATGCTAAAAGAATTGGTGAAGGCATCAAGGCTGCAGGTATTCCTGTAGGAGATGTCATCTCAAGTAATTACTGCCGTGCGTACAACACAGCTGAGTTGGCTTTCGGCACCTACACCAAGAACTCAAATCTGAATTTCTTGCCTTGTGTTGAGTGCACTCCTGAGGATTACAAAGAGTATGCGAAGCGCGTTGCTCCCTTGATGTCCGCGACGCCTGAAGCCGGGGAAAATACATTCCTCGTTGGACATGATGACCCTTTCCAAGGTGTGACGATGCCGATCGTTCCAACCAATGGAATTTATCCCGCACCCATGGGCGTCGCATACGTTGCAAAGCCTCTCGGTGATGGCAGCTTCGAATTAGTTGCCAAAATTCTGCCCAATCAGTGGCAAGCCCTCTCTCAGCTGTGAATCGGTCTGCTCAAGATTGAGGCTTGGTTCAAAAAAAAGCTGGCTCTTTTCAGAGTCAGCCTTTTTTGTTGAAGAGGAGCATTGAACGAGGATCGATCCAAAAGGGTGAGGCGTCCAGCAATACTGCGCATCTGAAGCCAGAAATCGCACAACCCATGCGCACAACTGATCCAATCTCGCACGCCCTCAAAAACCAAAAAATACAAATAGCTCGTAGCAAATATTACTCAAATGCGTAATCAGAGAGGCCAGGTTGTCCTTTGAGGCCCCGAGACTCCCTCAATTCCGATAAGTCAAATGGCACTTTCTGATTATTCCTCCGAACTGATTGCAACCGCACAATCCCTCGCCTCACCTGGCAAAGGAATTCTTGCTGTTGATGAGTCCACCAAGACCATCGGCAAACGTCTTGGCTCCATCGGAGTGGAGAACACCGAAGCCAATCGACAGGCCTATCGGGGGATGCTTTTCACCACAGCGGGGCTCGGAGATTTCATCAGCGGAGCCATTCTTTACGAAGAGACCCTCTTCCAAAACCATGCTGACGGTGAGTCCATGGTGAACAAGCTGGGCAAGCTCGGAATTATTCCCGGCATCAAAGTCGATATGGGCCTGAGGCCTCTGGGCGGTGCCAACGCCGTCGAGACGCTCTGCACTGGTCTTGATGGGTTGGTCGAGCGTGCTGCTGACTATTACGCCCAGGGCGCTCGCTTCGCCAAGTGGCGTGCTGTGCTGCAAATCACGGCAGATGGCTGCCCTTCAGCCCTCTCTGTTCGCGAAAATGCTTGGGGTTTGGCCCGCTATGCCCGCTCGGTTCAGGAATCCGGCCTTGTTCCCATCGTGGAGCCCGAAATCCTGATGGATGGCAACCACAGCATCGAAACCACCGCTCGAATTCAGGAACACGTCATTCAGGAGGTGTATCACGCTTGCTACGCCAACGGTGTCTTGCTTGAAGGAACCCTGCTGAAGCCCTCGATGACGGTTCAGGGCGCGGACTGCCCAGACAAGGCAGACCCTGCAAAAGTCGCGGCCATGACGGTGCGAACCCTCGAGCGCAGTGTCCCTGCCAGTGTTCCCGGCATTGTGTTCCTGTCCGGAGGCTTGAGTGAGGAAGCTGCTTCGGTGTACTTGAACCACATGAACAGCATTGAGCGCAAGGCCAAGTGGAACCTCGGCTTCTCCTATGGCCGTGCTCTGCAGCACTCTTGCCTCAAAGGTTGGGCTGGTACTAACACCGAAGCTGGCCAGAAAGCACTGTCTGCAAGGGCCCAAGCCAACTCTGAGGCCTCACTCGGCAAATACGTGGCTGGCTCTCAGCCTTCGTCGGATGAACAGTTGTTTGTCGCCGGTTACACCTACTGATACTGAATCGAATTTCACCAAGCCCTGTCGTTTGTTTGGATGGGCTTGGTGACAATTTGAACACAAATAGGTAAAGTCGTCGCCCGGCGGAGTCTTTCCGTCAAGGTTCCGTATCAGATTTTTCCTATGGCGCTCGTTCCGCTTCGGCTTTTGCTCGACCATGCCGCCGAAAACGGCTATGGCATCCCTGCGTTCAACGTGAACAATCTCGAGCAGGTCCAGGCCATCATGGAAGCGGCTGACGAGACCGACAGCCCCGTGATCCTCCAGGCGTCCCGCGGTGCCCGCAGCTACGCCGGCGAAATTTTCCTTCGTCACCTGATCCTGGCCGCGACCGAGACCTATCCCCACATCCCTGTGGTGATGCACCAGGACCACGGCAACGCTCCTGACACCTGCTATTCCGCTGCCATCAACGGTTTCACCTCCGTGATGATGGACGGATCCCTTGAAGCCGACGCCAAGACTCCCGCCAGCTACGACTACAACGTCAACGTCACCAAGCAGGTGGTTGACTTCGCCCACTCCGTCGGTGTGAGCGTTGAGGGTGAGCTGGGTTGTCTGGGCTCCCTGGAAACAGGTAAGGGTGAAGCCGAAGACGGCCACGGTTTCGAGGGAGAGCTGTCCAAAGACATGCTGCTCACCGATCCTGCTGAGGCAGCTGACTTCGTCGCTAAGACCAAGTGTGATGCTCTGGCTATCGCTATCGGTACCAGCCACGGCGCTTACAAGTTCACCCGCAAGCCCACGGGTGAAGTGCTGGCCATCAGCCGCATCGCTGAGATCCACAAAGCCATCCCCAACACCCACCTGGTGATGCATGGCTCCTCCTCCGTTCCCCAGGAATGGCTGGAGATGATCAACAAGCACGGTGGTTCCATCCCCGAGACCTACGGCGTTCCCGTCGAAGAGATCCAGGAGGGCATCCGCAATGGTGTGCGCAAGGTGAACATCGACACCGACAACCGTCTGGCCTTCACCGCCGCTGTGCGTGAGGCAGCTATGGCTGACCCTGCCAACTTCGATCCCCGCCACTTCAACAAGCCGGCGCGGAAGTACATGAAGCAGGTCTGCCTCGACCGCTACCAGCAGTTCTGGGCTGCCGGCAATGCCAGCAAGATCCAGCAGCAGAGCATCACCCACTTCGCCGGCCTGTACGCCAAGGGTGCTCTCGATCCCAAGGCTGCTGTCGCCGCCTGATTCAGAGATCAATCTCCCGCAGGGGCCCTTCGGGGCCCCTTTTTTTGTGGATGATTGATGCCAGAGCTCATGGAATCTGGACTTCCAAGTCCAATCGATTGTTGTTCCTATGGTTCTCCGCTTCGATCACAATCTCCTCAGGATCTGCGATCACTGTGATCAGCTGCTTGCCGCTTGGGAGGGATAACGACAAGGTGAATTCCTCATCGTCACCTGCACTTAACCAGGGGATCCTGATGTAACGACGACTGCTGTAGCGGTCATTAATCACAACGGCCACGCCAACGTCGCTCACGTCCATTTCCCCTGCATTCACAACACGAAAACGAATCATTCCGTTGTCGAAGCTCAAGTCTTCAACGGCCATATCGCTTCCAAGGGCACTGAAGCTCTGGAGTGGATACAGCCAAAGGCGTTCCAATTGTTTGAGTCTGGTTGAAGCATGTTCATGATGAAGATGTCCTCCATAGGCCAGATCAGTGCTGCATCCATGGAGATGCAAGTGGGCGCCTGGCTGAGGAACGGTGACGCGCCCCAGCTCCGGTTCGGTGTCAAAAAAACCACAGCAATCCCACTGCATCGCGCGTCCCAGATAGCGGATTGGATCGTTGGTTTTCTCCGTAGGTTGCGGCGCCAGTCGGTAGTGCTGAAGCATGTCGTAGATGCTTTGACCTGCGGTTGATGATCCCGCTTCACTTGCGGCGACTTTTATGTTGCGCCGCTGCTGACCCATGCAGAGCTTGGAGGCCACGGTGATCACGAGTTCATGCCAGTGGGTCAACATCCGCACTCCGTAGATGGGAGCCGACTCAAGGGTTCCGGAGCGTTGTCCCTGGGCGACTGCTTCTGCTACCAGTCTTTGCAGAGGCGCTTCCTCCGTGGGTCCGAGCGATTCAATCGCCACAGGGCGACGCAGGGTGGATGCATCCCTTGTGAAGCACACATATGGGAAGTGACCACTCCCATCGCCAGGAGAGAGTTTGATGATGCTGCCGTCATGGGCAACGCAACGCCAGATGGCTGATGTCGATGCGCTGTCCTGCAGAAAGGTCAGCTCTCCGTTGTCAATGCTGGTCGTGGTCCCAAGCCCAAGCACGTCGCCCTGCAGGGGAATCCGCTCCAGCGGCAAATGTTCGCGGACATCACCCAGGATCAGATCGGACACCGTGTTCGCGATGGTGAGGTCGGCCACGAGGGTCAGCTGCTTTGGTCCATCGCTAGCGGCAAAGCCACCGAAGGACCAGCGTTTTGCCAACAGATCAGGGAATCAGGCTGAGAAGGCCCCGCTGGCCATCCAGTTGTGCTTGTGATCCCAGAGGTAAAGCCTCGTTGGGGCGACCATGGCCCACCGGCAAATTGAGCACTAGGGGAATGCCAAGATCGCCCAGGCGTTCCTCAAGGATCTCCTCCATGGTGAAATCACCGGGGAGGATGTCCTCTTTTGCCCAGCTGAAGCGACCGCAGGCCACCCCCGCCAAGTGCTGCAAAAGGCCAGCGCTGCGCCATTGGGTCAGCATGCGGTCCACCCGGTAGGGCGCTTCTCCAACGTCTTCCAGCACCAAAATGGCCCCCTTCAGGGAGGGAAGCCAGCGCGTTCCGATCAGATGGGTCGCCACGGTCAGATTGGTGACAACCAAGGGGCCGCGAGCTATCCCCCGCCGTCTTGGCTCTCCCTGCAGAGGTTCCACCGGACGTCCACGGAGCAGATCCACCGTCCGTTGCCACTGCGCATCTGTGCCGCCGCTGGATCCATGGATGCCCCCAGGCAGGCCGGCGGCCCATTGGGCCAGCAGCAGGGAGCTGGTGTCAGAAAACCCAAGGCTCCATTTTGGATGTCTTGGAAAGCGGAATCCGGCTTCGAGCACGCGGGCGGCCCCCCAGCCACCTCCAACGGTCAGCACAGCATCAACTGTTGGATCATTCCAGGCAGCCGTCAGATCGCTGCTCCGCTCCCGGTCGGTTCCGGAGAAATAGCGCCATTGACGGGTGACTGCTGCTGGGATCTCCAGATGCCAGTGCTGTTCATCACAGCGCTCGAGCAAGAGTTTCAGATCGGTGTCTGGATCCATCCATGTGCCGGGGTTCACGGCGCGGATGCGTGCTCCAGGTTTCAGCGGTGCCAACCTCCGCTGGCCGCTCATGGCCCGGGGGGAGAGCAGGGCCGTGACGACAGTGGATGCAATGGTGGATGCCCCTGAGATCAACAGCGTCCGGCGGCTCTGCATCAGCCCAGCAGGGCTTCCAGCATGCGTCTGCCGTCGGTGCCTCCAGTCGCAGGATCACAGGCCCGTTCCGGGTGGGGCATCAAGCCCAAAACGTTGCCGCTGGTGTTGGTGATGCCGGCGATGTCTGCGACTGATCCATTGGGATTGTTGTCGTAGCTGAGGGCAATGGCGTCTTCGTCCTGAAGCTGTTTCAACGTGTCATCACTGCACTGATAACGGCCTTCCCCGTGGGCGATCGGCAAGGTCAGCGTTCCGCCCCCGTCGCTGTACCCCTGCATCCAGGCCGAGCGCTGACTCACAACCTTGAGGGGCGCGTTCTCACAGATGAAGTGCAGATCCCGGTTTCTGGTCAGTGCTCCGGGCAGCAGCCCAAGTTCCGTCAGTACCTGGAATCCGTTGCAGATCCCGAGCACGCGACCGCCTCGGGCTGCAAAGTCAATCAGCGATTGCAGGGCTGGTGCGAAGCGTGCAATGGCACCGCAACGCAGATAGTCGCCGTAACTAAACCCTCCAGGCAGAACGATGGCGTCAAAGCTGCTCAGGTCGGTCTCTTCATGCCAGACCCGGCGTGTGCTCAGGCCCAGGCATCCCTCCGTTGCCCATTGCACATCCCGATCACAGTTTGAGCCGGGAAAAACGATGACCCCGATGCTCATGAGTGGTTCAACTCCAGAGTCCAGTCCTCGATCACGGGGTTGGCCAGCAGTCGATCACTGAGCAATTCCAACTTGCGGCGGGCCTCCGCTTCATCGGGGGCCTCTATCTCCATTTCCACGGCTTTTCCGATCCGCAATTTGCTGAGGCCTTCCACCCCAAGACGTTCAGCGGCACCACGCGCGGCTTCTCCGGCTGGATCGAGCACAGAGGGGCGCAGACGCACAAGGACGCGGGCTTGAAAACGCGGCACGATCAGCAACTGGTCTGATCGAATCCTGACAGACACCAAACCCTGAAGAGATCTGGTGCCCCCCACGGGCGTGACTGTCGCCCGTTCGCATGGTGAGGAGGAGTCCTGTCGCCAGCGTGCTGCCCAGCGAGTGTCTCTGTTTCACATCAAGCTCTGGACAGGTGCTCTACTGATGATCGGTAGTTCAGTCGGCGGCACGTCCGTTGCAGCGGCATCGATGCGCTGCCGGATCGGACAGCAGGCCTGGAGTCCATGCCGCATGGTCGCCGCAACTCCTGGACAGCGCTGGGTGTTGACCTGGGATCAGCAGCGCGTCGAATTCGTCCATGACGGAACTGGTCAGATGATGATGCGGGTCGGTCAGAACCAGGCGTGGCTGCAGGTGCAACCCTCCTGGACGGCGGATCGCAGTCTCTGTTGGGGCGCTGTCTGCGCCCATGGGGCCATCCCTCTGGAATGAATCGTGGTGATAGACCTGTGGAGAGGGCAGATTCCCGATGGCTGTTTTTTCTCTCCCCTGTTCCAGCTGCGGAACACCTGTTGAGATTCCAGGCCGTTATGGCTTCAAGTTGAAAAATGCAGGGATTTCGAACACGGTTTGCACCAGCTGTCGTCAGGAATCATTTCTGGCGTCGCGGCGCGACAACATCTCCCACCAGATCACTCTCGGAACCAGTGCGGATCAGCGTCGCTTGATTCCTTTCACGGCTGCTGTGGCTGCGTTGGCCTTGTTGATTGGGGGTGTTGTCTGGCGTTCGGCAGCCCCGACCCATCAAGACGCTTTGCCAGTGAGTGAATCTCCCTCTAAGTAGAGCGTTTGGCTTGGGAAGGCAAATTCAATGCCTGCTCGGGCAAAAGCATCCATGATTGCGAGGTTGATCGCTTGCTGATCATTTAATGCAACGGAGAAATCTCGGGTGTCGATGTAATAAACAAGCTCAAAATTCAGACTTGAATCAGCAAATTCGGTGAAGTGACAGCGATTGAATGTGCTGTGCTCCTGAGAATCGATGATGGTTTGAATCATGGTTGGGATGGCCTTCATCTGATCGACAGTTGTGTCGTAGGTGACGCCAATCGAATAGATCATGCGGCGTTGCGCCATTTCGGCGAAATTAAGGATGGTTGAGCCTGTGAGGGTTGAGTTGCTCATCACCACTTGTTCGCCACGCAGGCTTCTCAGATGGGTGGAGCGAACACCGATTCTTTCCACTGTTGCTGACGTTGAGCCCACCGAGATGAATTGACCAACGGTGAATGGCTTATCCAGAAGAATCATCATGTAGGCAAACAATTCTTGGGCCGGTTCTTTCAAGGCCAAGCCAATGCCGATACCGCCGGCGCTTAATAAGCCCCAGATCACGGTCATCTTGACACCGAGGCTCTGCAGCAGCACCAGGGTGCCGATGCCCCAGATCACTGCTCTTAGTAATGGGAGAAGACTTTGAAGTAAATGCTCAAGATCTTCTGCACCTGAACGTCGGGCGACCCCCGTCAGAAAGCGAGCGCCGACACGGTTGACAAACCTGATCAGAACGATTGTTCCAACAAGTCTTAGTGCTGTGTCGTAGGCACGCTCAACGTTGATGGGCAGGCCAAGTCCTTTTTGCGTGAGGATCAGGACGACGACAATTCCAAACGGAATGATTGAATCCGCAAGGGCATTGAGGACAAAGTCGTCGAAGTTGGTTTTGCTTCTCTTGGTGAAGCGAGGAAAGATTTTCCTGCACAGAAAGGACAGGACCAGGGTGGCAGCGATGCCGATCAGGATTTTTACCAAGAGCTCACCAAGACCCATGCCTTCCGCCGTTGTTAAGGCTGAATTGTGGTGTGCCTGGTGGGAGCTGGCAAGAACCTCTTCACTCAACGGCGGCGAAGCACCAGAGTCAGGTTGTTGGCGGGCATGGGCACCACGTCGTCGATTTTGAAACCAGCGTTTGCGGCAAGAGACGTGACCAAGCTCACCTCTCGCAACCCCCACTGGTTGTTCCGCTCCCTTAGCGATCTGTCGAAGGCGGCATTGCTCGCGCTCGTGTGGGCGCCATTGCGCATGAAGGGGCCGTAGATGATCAGTGGGGCCCCGCTGGGCAGCAGCACGGCAGATTCTTCGAGCACCGCATTGGTGCAGTTGGCTGGACTGATGTGCAGCAGGTTGATGCAAACCACAGCGCTCAGTGACGCTCCAATGGTTTGGGGGAGGGGCCAGGGTCGTTCCTCAACATCAAGATTGAGGGCTGCTGGCATGACATTGCTCAGGCCTTGGTGGCGGATCCAGGCGTCGATGCTGGCGCGATGGTCTGGATCAGGATCGCTGGCCTGCCAGAGCAGATTCGTGAACCGCTGCTGAAAGCAGACGGCATGTTCTCCACTCCCACTGGCCAGCTCCAGCACAGCTCCTGCAGCGGGCAGCAGCTGGCTCAGCAGATCCCCGATGGGCCTGCGATTGCGTTCCGTTGCCGGAAAAAAAAGCCGTTGGTCCATCGTTATTCCTGACAGGGGACAGCGTCTTGGCTGCAGTGGAGGCGCAGATCGGCTAGCCAGGCCTCCAGCGCTGCGAGGGCATTCGGTTGCAGCCGGTAGTAAATCCAGCGACCGCTTTGCCGATCGCTCAGTAGCCCTGCTTCGCGAAGCACCCTGAGGTGAAAGGAGAGTTTGGACTGGGGGAGATTGAGATCCCCCGTTAAATCACAGACGCATCGTTCCCCCAGTGCCAGTGCATGAATCACCTTGAGGCGGATGGGGTCGGCCAGTGCCTTGAGCATCTGCCTCGACTGCTCGACATTGAGGGTGTTCTGCATCACAGGAGCAGCATCCACCGATCTGTTTGGATCAACATAATTTGATTGATCAGTGGGGTTGCTATGCGCATCGGTATCAACGGGTTTGGACGGATTGGTCGTCTGGTGTTTCGGGCTCTCTGGGGTCGGCCTGGTATTGAACTGGTGCATGTCAATGATCCCGCTGGTGACGCTGCAACGGCGGCTCACCTGCTGGAGTTCGATTCCGTCCATGGTCGTTGGGATCGGGGGATCGCCAGCAGTGCCGATGGTTTCACTGTGGAGGGATCCGAGCTCACCTGGTCCAGCGAAAGCGATCCCACGGCTGTGCCCTGGATCGATCGGGGTGTGGAGATGGTGCTGGAGGCCAGTGGCAAGATCAAGACGCCGGAGACCCTCAACCCCTACTTCGAGCAGGTGGGCCTGAAGCGTGTGGTGGTGGCCTGTCCGGTGAAGGGTGTTGTTGCCGGTGAGGAGGCGCTCAACATTGTTTATGGCATTAATCATCAGCTGTATGAGCCGGCGCGGCACAAATTGGTGACGGCCGCCTCCTGCACCACCAACTGCCTGGCGCCGGTGGTGAAGGTGGTGCACGAAAACTTTGGGATCGAGCACGGACTGATCACCACCATTCATGACATCACCAACACCCAGGTGCCGATCGACTCCTTCAAAAGTGATCTGCGCCGGGCACGTTCCGGACTGACCTCACTGATCCCCACCACCACCGGGTCGGCCAAGGCGATCGCCATGATCTTCCCCGAGCTCATGGGCAAGCTCAATGGCCATGCCGTGCGCGTTCCCCTGCTGAATGGTTCCCTCACCGACGCGGTGTTCGAGCTCAAGCAGAACGTCACGGTGGAGCAGGTGAACGCTGCCTTCAAGGCTGCGGCGGATGGTCCGCTGCAGGGAATCCTCGGCTACGAGGAACGCCCGTTGGTGTCTTGCGACTACACCAACGACGCCCGCAGTTCGATTGTCGATGCCTTGTCGACGATGGTGGTGGATGACAACCAGCTGAAAGTGTTCGCCTGGTACGACAACGAATGGGGCTACAGCTGCCGCATGGCCGACCTCACCTGTCATCTGGTGGAACACGAGGCATGAAGCTCTCCCCCCTGCAGCAATACGGCATCGTCACCGCCAACTATTGGGCCTTCACGCTCACCGATGGTGCCCTGCGGATGTTGGTGGTGTTCCATTTCCACCAGCTCGGCTACACCACCCTCGAGATTGCCGCACTGTTCCTCTTTTATGAGTTCTTCGGGGTGGTCACCAACCTGTACGGCGGTTGGATTGGTGCCCGCTATGGGCTTCGGCTCACCCTCTGGATGGGCACCCTGCTCCAGATCCTTGCACTGCTGATGCTGATCCCCGTCACAGCTGGGTGGCCGAAGCTGTTGAGCGTGGTTTACGTGATGGTGGCTCAGGCGATCAGTGGCATCGCCAAAGATCTCAACAAGATGAGCGCCAAAAGTGCCATCAAGACTGTGGTGCCCGAAACCCCAGAGGATGAACAGCAGGGGCAACAAAAGCTGTTCAAATGGGTGGCGATCCTGACGGGATCGAAGAATGCTCTCAAGGGTGTGGGCTTTTTTCTGGGTGGGGTGTTGCTCACCGCTTTTGGCTTCAACGCCGCCGTGGGCTGGATGGCCGCGGGCCTTGCCCTCGCCTTCCTGCTGACCCTGGTGCTGCCTGGGGAGATCGGAAAGATGAAGTCAAAACCGGCGTTTGCCGCCCTGTTCTCCAAATCCCAGGGCATCAATGTGCTGTCTCTGGCGCGCTTCTTTCTGTTCGGTGCCCGCGATGTCTGGTTCGTGGTGGCCTTACCGGTGTTTCTGGAGGCTTCCTTGGGGTGGAGCTTCTGGGAGATCGGTGGCTTTCTTGGCCTTTGGGTGATCGGTTACGGCATCGTCCAGGGAACAGCTCCTGGTCTACGAAAACTCTGGGGTCAGACCGCTCCGCCTGGCGTGTCCGCCGTGCAGTTCTGGAGTGCGCTTTTGACGGCGATCCCGGCTCTGATTGCTGTTGCGCTTTGGCGAGAGGTTGATGTGGCGGTTGCTATCACCGCCGGCCTTGCCGCCTTCGGGGTGGTGTTCGCCATGAATTCGTCCATCCACTCCTACATGGTGCTGGCCTACACCGATGCGGAGAGTGTCAGCCTCAACGTGGGCTTTTATTACATGGCCAATGCAGCCGGGCGCCTGGTGGGAACCATGCTCTCTGGAGCGGTGTTCATGCTCGGGAAGACGGAGGCCGCTGGCATGCAGGCCTGCCTCTGGGCATCGTCACTGCTGGTGTTGTTGTCATGGGTCAGCAGCCTCAGACTGCCGGCTGTGCGAAATGCCCCAGGATGAAGAGGATTGCTGCAGCACTGTTGATGGCTTTGGCTCTGCCGCTTTCGAGTCGCGCAGAGTTGCAGCCGGTTCGGGTGTTGAGCATCAGCAACGCGCAGCAGCTGCTGGTTGAGTTGGATGGTCAGGGGAGAGCGGTTCGGCTGGCTTGTCTCCAGGCTCCGCGACGGAGTCAGACGCCATGGGCAACGCGTGCATCGGTGGCCATCAGTGCCTTGGTGAAGGTCGGAGACCAAGCTTTGTTTGAGCTCCGCTCACGCGATGTGTACGGACGCCTGGTGGGACGCCTCCTGATCGATGGGGAAGATCTCGGTGCTGCCTTGATTCGTCAAGGTGCGGTTGTTGCCTGGGATGGCTTGGTGGGACGTTGTGATGATCTCGATTATTCCGTTCTTGAAACGGAGGCGGCCTCTGCAGAGCTTGGGGTCTGGTCAGCGCAACCTCCGCTCGAGCGCCCTTGGGATGTGATGGAACGGGAAGGTGGTGGTGAACCCTGAATTTCTGCTGAATATCGCTGCATTGGTAGGGATTCAGACACCCGAATGCCAGGATTTTCTGCTGAATGGAATCATTCGCTTCCGATCTGATGCGCGATGAGCCTGGCAGCCCTGATTGTCGTTTGGTGATCGACGCCAAGCGATCCCTGGAAGATGTGCTGCGTTTGATCTCTGATCTGCCCCACACCGATCACATGCGGCGGCAGCTGCTGTCGGTGTACAACCAGTTGGAGGGCATGCACGACTTAAAACGGAGTGGTGGTGCCACTGTGTCGTTTCGCTCTGCCGATTGGAGCTCTTCTGCGAAGTGATGCTGTTTCGGCCGCTGCTGATCAGACTTTGAGCAACTGATTCCGTTCAGTGGTCTGGGGGGTCGCTTTTTTCTGTGTGCTGGCCATCGGCAGTTGTCATTGGCTGGCCAGTTTGGTCGTCTCGCGTCCAGAGCAGCATCAGCAACGCTGGGCGTCGGTTGGAGGTGGGGCTGGCTTGGCCTATGTGTTTCTCCATCTGCTGCCGGAGTTGGCAACGGGGGGATCTGAACTTTCCGACGCTCGGGGTCTCATCGATTACGTGCCGACACCTCTGGTGGAGGCTTTGCTGTTCCTGGTTGCCCTCTTGGGCGTCCTGGTGGTTTTCAGTCTGAACGTGGTGATGAAGCAAAGGCAAGATGCACCTCCTTTTGCGGTGTGGTTGCAGCTCTTCAGCTTTGCGGCGATCAACTATCTCTATGCCTATTCCCTGCCATCACTTATCACAACCGGGATTGGTTATGGCGTCTTGTTCACTGTTGCGATCAGCGCCCACGTTCTGTTGACGGACCGCTACGCCGCGGCGCACCATCCTCAGCGATTTCGCCGTCGGAATCGTTGGATTGGAAGCGCCGCTCTTGTTGTGGGGCTTCTGCACGCCTTGGTGTTTCATCCGGTGGATGCGCTCACCCTGGCCATGGCGACGGCATTCTTGGGAGGAGGGCTTTTGATGGCGGTGTTTCGCGATGAATTGCCTGACGCGCGGCAGGCTCGTCTCCCCTGGCTCTTGGTGGGATGTGGCGGCATGGGAGGGCTGCTGCTGCTCCAACTCCTTCGCCATGGCCATTGATGCGCGTCACCGATAAGGTCAGGTGTCGCCTTCGCTTCCCTTAGAGATGTTTGAAAACGACCGCCGTCCCGCTTGGCTGAACTGGGTGTTTCTCGGGATGTTTCTCTGGTCGTCTTGGCAGCTCTTTGGTTTTTGGTCCCAGCGGCTCAGCGGTTGAGCGTTTGAAACTTGGATTGATGCGGTGCTCTTAGACAAGGGCGCCGGTCAGACGCAGGGTTCCCCACAGGTCGAAGACACAGAAAATTAGTCCGATCACGATGATGTCCCAGGCCTTATGACGCAGGGCCCAAGGAGCGAGAAACAATTCAGCAATCCCGTGGAGTGCCGTGCCCATCGCGATGTGCTCAAGCACCAGCAGGCCATGGGCCAACAGGAACAACGCACTGGCGATGCATCGCATTAGGACTTGCCAGGAACCGAGCAAAACCCGCAGGACTGGATGGTCCGACACCTTAAAGCGTGCTGACGTCTCGACTCAAGCCCAGTGAGCACTTCGGGTGAAGCCTGCTCATTTGCTATCAGCACTTAATTCTGTGATGTTATTTCTCCTGGGTTGAGGCAACACTTTTGATCGCTAAATTTCAGCTATCTCTCTTCAAGTTCCTCGATGCGTCTTCAATACTGGATGGGAGAGCAACTTAGAAAGCACAAAGAGTTGCTCTATAACCTCGGAGCGATTTCGTCCTATGCATCCATGCTGACATTCTTTTGGCATGGGATCGGCATGATTCTTGCAAAGGAGCATCCAAAACACACCTTGGTTGTGTACGCCGGGTTGACGTTATTTTCGATTTTGGTGATGGCACCCTATAAGTGGGATAAGAAATGGATGCGTATCAAGACATCGGTTGGAATGTTGGTGTTTGGTTTGTCGCTGCTAATCTATTTGTTCTGCTTCATTGTTTATTGACGAGGCTTTAGGTATTCGCATCAGATTGGTGTATCCCGAGTTGTAGTTCGGTTTTGTTCGATTGCAGTTTCTTTTGCAGTTGCTTTGTCTCAGTGAGATCGGGTTGAGCTCCCATTGGTTTCCCAGGTTGGCTGTCCTGATGGGGGTGATTCAGGGTTTGGTGAAGCCACTCAGGTGCACAGAGGCGGTCGACATGCGACGATCCCTGTGCACCCTAATGCTGCTTTATAAAAAGAGTATTGATTTGGTTGAATATTTTTTAGCTCCGCTTTTGCGCAGGAGAGCCCTTCAGCCTTTGTAGGGATAGTGGTTGGGAACAAAGAACTGTTCGTTGAAGGGAGGTCGCTTATAGCCGCCTTGCTTTGGACGTTTTGGCATCTTGATCGGTTCTGGTGTCATGTCTTCATAGGGCACCTTGCTGAGAATGTGGCTTAGGCAATTCAGGCGAGCGCGACGTTTGTCATTGGCTTCCACGGTGAACCAAGGTGCTTCTGGAATATGCGTCTTGGAAAACATGATGTCTTTCGCTTTGGAGTACTCCACCCAGCGATTGCGCGACTCGATGTCCATAGGACTCATTTTCCAGCGCCGCTCTTCGTTATCAATGCGTTCCTGGAAACGCTTCTCCTGCTCATCATCATTGATGGAGAACCAGTATTTCAGCAGCAGAATTCCGTCCTGCACCAGCATTTGCTCAAACCGGGGGCAGGACACATAGAACTGCTCGACCTGTTCGGCGCTTGCAAAGCCCATGACCTTTTCCACCCCGGCCCGGTTGTACCAGCTGCGATCGAAGACGACGATTTCTCCAGCACCGGGGAAGTGCTCGACGTAGCGCTGGAAATACCATTGGCTTTTCTGATGCTCTGACGGGGTACCCAGGGCAACCACCCGACAGCCCCTTGGGTTCAATGGTTCCGTCAGACGTTTGATCGATCCTCCCTTGCCTGCGGCATCCCGTCCTTCAAACAGGATGATCATGCGAAAGCCCGTGGCTTTCACCCAGTACTGCATCTTGACCAGTTCCGTCTGGAGTTTGGCCAGCTCCTTTTCGTAGATCTTTTTGCTCAGCCGTTTGTGCTTGTTGGAAAAGCCCTCTTGTAGCTCCACCATGAGTTCCTGAGGATGGTCGATATCGCCATCGCTGTAGTGATCTATGGCCTCGAGTACGCCTGTGAAGTCATGTTCTTTTGACTGGCGCATGCTGGAGATGGATCTTTCTTCTGTTTTGGCAGGAACGCCGTCAGCGGGCACGATCCGGGCCGATTTTTTACGGAATTACGGTACTTTTCGTCTCATCCTCGGGGGAGGTTGATGATGACGCCAAATCGTCCTGGGTCACCGTTCCCTTGCCGGAAATTGATCTTTCCCTCATGGGTGCGGACCACATGATTCACGATGGCCAGCCCTAGGCCGCAATGGCCTTGACGTCCCCGTGCCGAATCCAGGCGTTGAAAGGGTTGCAGAGCACGTTCCCAATCACTGCTGGGTATCCCCTGGCCCTGGTCCCAGACTTCAATCGCTACCTCTGATCCCGTCTTTCGTAGGCGAACGACAACTGGTGTGGTGCCATAACTGAATGCATTGTCGACCAGGTTGCTCACGGCGCGCCCCAGGGCAATCGGTCGAATTCGCGCGCTGATGGAACTGAGTTGGAGTTGCAGCTGGTTACTGGGCTGTCCAGCAACCGTTTCAGCCAGCCACTGATCCAGCGGACAGACGACATACTCCTCGCGTTCACCGCCTCCGGCGTACAACAGAAACTGGCCTGTGATCCGCTCGAGTGCATCCAGATCGCTTTGGCAGCGCGTTCGCTCATCTGCGTTCAGCTCCGGCATCGACAGACGGAACTGCAGCCGCGTCAAAGGTGCCCGCAGATCGTGGGCGATGCCCGCCAGCATGGTGACGCGCTCCCTCTGAGCTTCCGCGAGCCGACGCACCATGGCGTTGAAGCGTCGCGAGATTCGACGAACCTCTGGAGCCCCCTGCTCCGGGATTGGATCGCGGTCGTTGTCCTCCCCCACGCGGGAGACCGCGTCCTCGAGCTTTCGAAGGGGACGGGCGACATCAAGGAGTAGGTAGAGCACCCCAGTGATCACGACAGCACTCACCAGGGCCAGCAGCAGGAGCATCGGTTGCGGCGGCCAGGCGCGTGCCATCGGGAGGGGTGTGCGCAGCCAGACCGGTTCCAGCGGAGAAAACAGCTCAATCCAAACCTCGGGCGTTCCAGACCTGTTGGGGGCTGGTCGGAGCTCAGGGCAGTGCGTCAAGCGAGAGCAGAGCACCTGTTGCAGTTCCTGGCGCCGCTGGGCCATTCCCTGCGTCTCTTTGGTTGGTCTCGATGGTTGTTGGCTGACCAGCAGTTCCAGACCGGTGAGCTCGCTGATCAGTGCGGGGGGATAGCGCTCCAGGGTCAATTCGGTGAGGCGCACGTTCAACGCCAGATCTCGACCCAGCTGCAGGGTTTGGATGCGTTCCAGTTGCCGCCCGAACAGCACCTGCAGCACCAGTAGGGCCAGCATCCAACTGGCCAGAAGCGTCGTACCCCAGACACCGAAGCGGGCTAGTCCACTTGTTATCACCCGTTGGCTGGGCATCTCAGCGGGATCTCGGCGTGCCATCCGGGACAAAGACATAGCCATATCCCCAAACCGTCTGCACGTAGCGGGGCCGGCTTGGATCCGGTTCCACCAACTTGCGCACCCGTGACACCTGAACGTCCATGCTGCGGCTATCGGTGTCGCTGCCGGGACCTCGGGCGAGTTCGATCAGGCGCTCCCTGGAGAGGGGCCGATGCGGGTGGCGAACAAAGGCGGCCAGAAGACTGAACTCACCACTGGTGATCACAACCGGTTGATTGTTCTTCAGCAACGTTCGCGCGGAGAGATCCAGCTGGTTGTCGCCAAAACCGACGCACTCTCCACCTTCCACCGGTGTTCCTGCAGGCAATGCGTTGCGCCGTCGCAACACGGCTTCGATCCGGGCCGTGAGTTCCCGAGGTAAGAAGGGTTTGGCGATGTAATCATCTGCGCCCTGCTCGAGGCCGATGATCCGATCAACTCCGTCGGCACGGGCGGTGAGCATCACCACAGGGAGATCATCTCCGGCATCCCGCAGTCTTCGCAGCGCCGTCAGGCCATCATCGCCAGGCAGCATCAGATCAAACACCACCAGGTCTGGGCGTTGGCACTCCAAACGCGCCTCGAATTGCTTTACATCGCAGAGACTGCGCACGTCGTATCCCTGATCCATCAGGTACGTGCCGACCATCTTTCTCAGTTCCGGGTCGTCATCCACCACCCAGATCATGGTGTCCTTGGCCATGTCCATCAGCGGTTGGGCTGATGGTATGTAGTGGCGAAGCCTCTGTCCCTTTCCGGTAGGACCCAGTCACAGCTGATCAGGCGTCGGTCATCCATCAGTCATCGTCAGAGATGCCCAAGCTCCATAGGCTGGAGTCATGAATGCGCTGACCGCCATCCGTGTGCTCGGGCCGTTGGCATTCGTGGTGAGTCCCTTGGCGCTGCAGGCTGGCCCGGGCAATAAGACCATGCGTGTTTACAGCACCAGGATGGAAATATTGTTCATCCGCTTGGACGTCAACAGTGATGGTCGCCTGGATGCGTCTGAAGTGCAGGGACGCCGTGGGCTGAGCCGTCGGCTCAAACGCCAGAACAATCGTTCCTATCTTCTGCTGGAGGATCTACGTCTCCAGGATTCATCGCCCAGTGGGCCAAGGCTCAAGCAGCATTTCAGCCAGGCCGACCGCGACCGGAACCGTGGCTTGGATCGACGGGAAGCCAAACGCATCCCTTGGATCAGTCGCAACTTCAACGTTTTGGATCGTGATCGGGACGGAACCGTGACGCTGCAGGAGTTGTGGAATCATCAGCGCTCCTTAGCTCCGCGTCAGCGCCTTCCCTGATTGGGGGGAGACACCACCAGTCGGATGATGCGAATCAACCTCCAGAGAGCACCAAGCAGGAGGACTCCAGCCAGAAGCGCAATAGCAGTGATCAGCACGATGGCGGCGAGCCCGAGCATGGCTTCCAACAGTTGCTGAACGCCGCGAATCAGATCAGCGATGGCTTCGCTGAGCAACAGCATGATGTCGACCTGCTGGGGCAACTGATGCAGGAGCACGGCGAGGCCCGCTCCACCAGCCAGCATCAGCACGACGACAGTGAACTGACGCAAGACGGGCCCGTAGGGAAACCGACGCCGTGGCCTGAAGACCCGACGCTGATCGAGTTTGCTGCTCCGGCGTGCCTTCTTCATGGCCTGGTGCGGATCAGGATGCCGTCACTCCGGCGATTCTGAAGCGTGTTTCCTGCACGTCAACGATCTGACTGCGTCTCTGGCTTCTCCACGGGCGCTGGAGCTGGTGATGTCTCCTTGATCTCCTGAGGCAACGGAACCAGCCATGCGGTCGCAATGGAGCACGCCAGGGCGACCCCAGCGAGAAGTGGCGGCCCTAGGCGTTTTTGCAAAGGAATGCGATCAACGATCTCCTGGCGCTGCAGGGGCCGGTCCTCGGGAAACGTCCAGGTCAGCTTGACCCTGGTGTCGATCCTCAACTGATCGAGACAGCGCACCAGGTCAGCCAATTCAGCGTCATCGAGCTTGAGCTGAAGCGGCTCAACGCCCTCTCGGCTGCTGCGTAGTTCCAGCAGATGGTTTGTCTGATTCGGTCCGATGCTCACAAAACCGCTCTCCTGGCCAAAGCGGCGTTGCACTCCAGATAAGCGATGTCTGGCGTAGGGCATCACTGCTGCCATCAAGGCCTCGAGATGATCCCGGGTGCCTTCCAGTTCCGGTGCTCCCACCAACTGCAGCCGCCAGGACGAGAGGATTCCGACCGCATCACTGGAATGCCCGGCGGAGAGATCTGGAAAGCCCTCCACCACAAGCCGTGCTGCCGTTTGTTCGTATTGGTACGTCGTTTTCAACATGGTCGGCCTATGGAGTGGGATCGAGCAAGGTGGCGCGGAGCCGATTGATTCCGCCTGGGCCTGCGCAGAACGCCAGGGTGCTGATCAGCTGACGGTGCAGCGCTCCCGCCGGCTCCATCTCGAGAAGGCGAACCACGGCTTCCCGCCGCAGATTCATTCGCTCCTCAACAAGGTCCCGCAGACGCTCGTGGAATAACTGCCAACGCTGTTGCGTGAGCTGTTCCGGCTCGCGGCTCGACAGCAGTTGGTGGAGCATCGGATACAGCCGCTCCGCCATGGCACAGACCAGGCAGATCAGGGATTCGGCATCGACAGGGTCGAGCTGGTCTCGACAGGTGGTGCGCCTCAGGGGGTTGTGACAACGCCGCTTCCAGAGCTCAACCCGGTTAGGGAATTGAGCCTGGAGGCCCATCTGCTGGCTGGTCCAGACCATCGCCTCGCCACCATTGAGGTCGAGAGCCTCGATGGTCAGCAACAGCAGATCGAGACGCTCAACGCCCCGTCGGCTAAGTCGTGCACCCCCTTGGAGAATGCTGGACGATGGAGCTTCAGTCATGGCTGCGATGATGCCAGGGGCCATGCCATTGCGTCACCTGGATTTGGATCTTCAGTCGCACATTCGCTCAATAAGCGGATTGAGGCCAAGAACCCTGTTGACCACTAGAAACTAGCCCGCTAAGGTGTCTTTATAGGTATCTTTATAGACCTTGGGGAGGCGCAAGCACGGTCCTAGGCAGCTCAAGAAAGGTGGACCTTTTTTTGCTGTCCTTCACGTGCAGCAGAAAGACAGACCTTTGGTAGGCAAAGAGCGTCTAATCAAGTCCCTACAGACCACAGACCACACCCAAGCCTTCAAGCGGTATCCAACTGCCCTCAGTCAGCTTGAGAAGGAGCTGGAAGGACTCCTTAGACCAGAGACCCTTAGAGACCGCGTAGAGGCAGTCAGAGACCCTCTGGTCCCTCCTGGTGAGACCTCACTACCTCCTATGGAGTTAGCTCGTCTCACCCTTGGAGACTTCAACCCTGAAGATGCCTCACACAATGCGGTGTATCAGTCATTTGATACAGGGCAACCTCTGCCTCCTAGTTGGGATGAAGCCCTAGAGCTATGGGAAAAGGAAGCCAAGAGACGGCACCTCTCCCCTGCCTCTGTCCCTAAGTACCAACAGGTAGTTCAAGACTTCTCACCCTTTGGTCTCCCTCATCAAATCACTAAAGACATAGTCAGAGAGTGGATTGATGAGATGGAGGAGGAGTTTGCTCCTAATACCATCAAGACTAAAAAGGGTTACTTGGGTGCTGTCTTTGAAGCTCTGATCACAAGAGACAAGATAGATACTATTAATCCATTTAAGGCTGTTAAATATCAGCCTGAGATACCTCTATCTGAACAACGTAGACCTTTCACAGACAAAGAAATACAGGTCATTCATCAGAAGCATCCTCATGTCTTCTATATGTTGATGACTGGTCTTAGGTCTGGTGAGTTCTATTCCCGTATTGAAGAAGACTTGTGTAGAGGGTTCCTTACTATTGATGATCAACCATCAAAAGACAATTGGTCTCCCAAGACACGTTCCTCTTATAGAAGGCTTCCAGTACCACCTGAGTTCCAACTAGACCTTCACAACATCAAGGTGAGGTCAAAGTCCAGAGTGCTAGCTAGAGAGCTACGCAAAGACATTAAAGACAAACACGCTCCTGTTCACTCAGCAAGACATACCTTCTATTCACTCTCTAGAAGAGCTGACTGTAATGACGCAGTGATAGAAGCAATCACAGGTCACGCTAAGAAAGAAGGCTCAAGAGTTGCTCAGAGCTATGGCAACTTCAGTGATGAGGTGTTGTTGAGGGAGATACAAAAGGTCTGGGGCTTTGTGGAAGCAAAGATCCTGAATTAGCAAGCTCTTCTCATTCCCAAAGTAAATTGAGGGTTCCTTTGTATAGCTTCTTCTCTTTTACGTCTTCCCCTTTCAATTCTGAAAGACCATTCTTCTTGCGGTAAAACAAACCGCGATAAACAGATAAAATCAGAACAGACATCAAACAGAGATGGACTCGTCATCAAAACCGAAGAAGGGGAACAGGCTACAGTTTTTGCTTCTCTATTATGTGTTTTTTGGTTTCTTCTTAGGTTCTATCGCAAATTACTCTTTCTCTGAAATTCGTCGCTATCAATGTCTGGGTACTTATCTAAAGAGTCCATTACAACGCTCTGTAGATAGAAGTTCCGAGAAATTTCTTAAATTCAGAATCGAGTACATCAGCTCACCAGACATCTATCCAGATCCACTAGAAGAAACAGTGGAGTGCATTGAACATACCTTTAATAACAAGGTGGAGTTCTGGTTCTATACCTACGCGTACGGCTGGATTCTGATCTACATAATCACCAAGACATTTTGTATCACCAAGGACAACTTCTTGGAAATCGGAAGGAGTGACAAAAAAGAGAAGTCAGACAAAGGCTAGTGATGAGCTACTGGCTTGTCTTTACTTGCGTTCTTTTCGTCCCTTGTCTCAGCTATCCCTTGTCAGAAAGAGCCAACCAATAAACGTGGATACATAAATAACAACAACTACGAACAGGTTCAAAGGTAGGAATAAATCCCAAAGGAATGACACTCCAACTGCTGTCACTCCTGCCCATCCCAAGCCTTCAAGCCAATCCATTTCACCTCCTCTTCTTCCTATCAAAGATCAGCCAAAGGACAATGCTTGAACCAAGCAGATAAAGAATATTTTGCTTATTAAGGAAGTCAGGTGCATAGATCCTGAAGGCACCAATGACCAAGAAGTCTGCAAACAAATACCAGCCCAAGGCTTGGAAGTTGTAGCTCATGACTCTTTGACGTCATCAAATTCTTGAATAAGACATTCAGCTTCAAGGGGATTTATTTGGCCAAGTAGATATTCACATCTGACTTTCAACCAGCTTGATACCTGAATCTGCTGAGCCTGTGGTGTTTCATCCACAGTGATGAGTTTCAGATTCTTTCTCCAGTTCTGCTCCCAATAGGACATGACACACCAGAGGGGACATTGAACATAACGTTTCCACTCAATGGATTCTGTTACCTAGACAACAAAGAATTGAGAACTTAATTATGCCTAGACCTAACCAGAAGCAAATTAGCCTTAAAGAATATGGATACCTCTGTGGAGTAGCTGCTGCACGGGGTTCTTTTTACGATAGATACAAGGCACAAGCCCAGTCAAAAAAGGGCTAAATAATGCACTCTAAGCCCCTTTTTTGCCTCTCTAAGGGGGTTGAATTAAGAGCTCTGGTGTACTTACACCTAAGACAGTTTACTCAGCCTTGTAGCAGACGGAACTAATCCTTGTGAAGTTAGTTGTCCTTTGCATGCCCTTTTCTTTGTACTCACCAATCATGTGAACTCACTCCAAGAAACAAGATGAGCCCTTTCTGCTACCTGCTCTTGGATGGTAACAAGATTACTTCAGGTGTTCATCCTGATGCAATCATCACTGAATGCTATACACAGCTAGACGGACAAAAGGTTTATGTGGTTCTAGGTCAAAAGGAAGAAGACGCACTTCTGCACTTACACAGGATCTTTGATGAAGATGTAGCTTGACTTTACTTCCAAGCAGTTTCAGATACTTCGCGACCTCTCTTCCTGTATTCATTGCTTAATGCTCCTAAGATCATATAAATGTATTGATCATTTGCACCTGTCTTCTTCTTGAACTTTCTGAGTACTTGATTCAGATCATCAAACAGTTCAGGCAGCTCTTTTGTCTTAGAATCCAAAGTAGGGTTTGACAACCCGTGTGAAGCAATTTCTCTTGTTGACATTAAGAAGCCTGTGGAACAGATGTGGATGATGTGTTGGTATGAGGTCTTTAGATCCTTGTCATGAATCTCTGATGTTCTGGTTAAAGCCTGATATGTCTGGAGTCCTAATCTTGTAGTCATTCATCACCGCACCTAACAGCATTGTGATGTATTGATTGTCAGCACCAGTCTTCATTTGGAACTTTCTTAGTGAGTAGTCCAATTCATCAAATAGTTCACGTACATCCTTGAGTTGTTCTTTTGAAGCCCTGAAGGTCATTGCTCTTCAAGCGCAGGATGACAACAATCTCATAGGGACTTGCTGCTGTCTGTATCCAATAAATTTTCTCTCCTCAAAAAAATGACAGAAATGTCTGAGGTCTTATATACGAGCTTGCAAGGGCACAGATACCCCCAGTGGGCTAGGACGTTTCTGAGCAGTAGGAGGGGTACTGGGGGATAGGTAATACCTCTTTTCTGCTGTGTTCTGAATATTCCTTGGCTACTCAAGCTCTCTCCGCTGCTGCTTACAGACAAGACACTAGTGATACCAAGGGATGTGAGGGGTGGGGGTAGGGGTATGCCCTGCTGTTAGTAGTCCTAACTAGACGCAACTGCTTCATCCGCAGTTCCCTTTCACTGAATCTGAGGTGGCCAGCTGCAGCAGTGGGAAACCGTGACCCGATATGCATTGTGTAGTCCTCAGAGGCCTTTGCCCCAGCGGCCAACACAACTACGAAAGCTGCCAGTGAAAGCAAAGATGCAGCTAGCACTCACTTCGATGGGACGCCGTTCTTTGATCCTTGGAGTGTTAGCCCTCAAGTGCTTTCAAGATCAGCTCCAGTACAGACTCAATTCCATTTAAACGTTGATTGATCTGGTCCAGGCTCTTTGTGATCTGGCTTGTCGATACAGAAGCAGCTTTCGAATTGGTAGCCCGGATTTCCCACATTCCGGAGGTCACCGTTTGCACGGCTATTGACCATGTCTTTTTCTTAGTGGGTGGTGGACCGAGTTGCTCCTCAATCCACTCAAATGCTGCTTTGCAGGTCTTAAACCGACTTTTGAGTGCAGACTCACCTCTCTCTTCCAGAGGAAGCAGAGGTGGAGGTGTAATTGCCAGGCGAGCAGCTTGATCAGGCTCCTCCTGCGTGAGGTCAATCACCTGTTCGGTGACGGCTCTGTTGTGGTCTCCGATGGTTCGGAATAGCTCGGCATCCGTTTTGGCCATGCGAGCCATGAGAGCACCGAACTTATCGCTGAGATCCGTCATCAGAGATCTCCTCGCATCAATGCCTTCAGCCTGCTGAAGAGGTTTTGTAATCGATAGATGGTGAAGAAGCCGACACTGCCATCTGTTCCGTCATCCATTTCCTTGAGTAGTTCGTTCAGAGCTTTTTGACGACGCTCGTGGGAGACGATCTCTTCATGAAGCTCCTGGGCCATTTCCATTGCTTCAACCTTCTCCTCAGCCAGAACTCGGAGCTTGTCTTCGTAATCATGCATCCGAGTGAGAAAGACATCCTGCGCTTCCTTCAGTTCTCTGGTCCGCCGCTTGAGTTGGCCCCTGGAGCGCTGCAGTGTCTCATGGGACATCCTCATAAGGCGGAACTGGTCATTGAGGATTTTTCGTTCCAGGCCTACGGGATCAATGGGAAAGTCCCCAGTAGGTCGAATCCGTCCAGCTCCCTTGATGTTTTCAACCGCGATACAAGGCTCTTGGGTCATGGGGTTTGTGGTTCTCGACTACCCCATCACTTTCTGAGCAACGCAGTAGTTGCACATCCCTCAACTGGTTAGGAGCTGTCGAGAAAAGATCCCCCAAATGGGGGAGGTGATTCCCAGCTGGAACGGAGATGGTGTGTTCACGGGGCGAGAGCCTCACAACACACACAGGTAAAACTAATGATGAAGACCATTGCCCGCACAGCTGCCATTGCTTCCATCTCACTAGCAGTTGGTGCTGTTGCTCTAATTGCTACTCCTCCCAAGGCTGAAGCGAACGACTGGAGAGTCTTTGGCAAAGCACTTGCAGATGGGATGAAGCAATACGGCGATAGCCAAGTTGATTACTACCAACGTCAGATGGATCGCCAACGCAGTTGCACAACCAGCTTTATTGGCAACACCGCTTATACCAACTGCTACTGATTGCCCTTTGCTGGGAAGCCTGATGCCTTGATGAAGGGGGCTGAAAGCTATACAAGACCCGCAAGGGAAAAGCAGGGGGCGTTGTGATTGTCGCTATCCATCTCCTGGCAAAACACACAAACAAGCTAATTCCACCTACTAACAAGTTAAATGTCTGAACAAAACGTCCGTGATCACTTCAAACAGATTGAGTTTTGGCAGCAGCTACTAGTCACCAGTTTCCGCAATCAAATGGATTGGTGTGACCGTCTTGCTGTCAATGTTGTGATTGAACGCATCAGAGGGAAAGATGCAGACCACATCAACACCCAGGTTCAATCATGGATTGATAACCATAAAGATGTAGCAGTTGGATATCACGGAGATGATTATGAAGCTGGGCAGTATCCATTAGAGGCTGCTCCATCAATTGAAGCCGTCATTGAACGAGCCAATGAATTGACTGCTCTTTATCAAAAGGTAGACAAGGTATCTTAATGGTCTTCATTCTTGCTGCACTACTGCTTGGTATCTATGCCAATGCAATACGAATAATTCACTCTGATGCTGACTGAACAAACTCATGAAGCTAAAATTTCTCTTGGCTATTCCATTTGCACTGACTTTATTCGTTGGTCCTAATGCAGAGGCACGACCTGGTCAGCCTGGCTTTATGACACAGGTGAAACATCATATTGATGATGAGTATGTCAGGTTCATGGTGTTGACCTGTATGGACTACAAGACCTGCACGGCATCACTACTGGCAAACCTAAATTGCAGATTGCTTGAGTCCTACGAACTAGAGGGTAAAGAGATTGTCACTAGTAAGGTCTCACCTCACAGTAAATGGGGAAAGATGTGCAGAGAGGGTTTCCCTGAATACCATTCACGAATGAACTACTGACATGTCTTTCCCGCCCAGTATCAAGTTCATGAACGGACAACGTGTCAAGTACACGTATCCAGATGGCTTTCCTGATTGGTTGTCTACGATTTCTCTTAGAGAACTTGAAGATACGATTGGTAGGGAAGCCTTTAATGTACTGGTAGCTAGATTTAATGAACAACAGCAGGAGATCTAATGGGCATTCTATTTGGTCTTCTCATTCTTTATGTTGTTGCTTCCAACGAGAAGATGCAGCACTATCTAATTGCCGGTCTCTTTATAGTTCTTTCCTTAGCTTGGCTTCCTCTAACTGCTCTTATCTTTGGCAACACCTACTATGTTGGTTACAAGAGAGGGAGAAGTAGCCATCCTAATAAGTTGAGCTACGACCCAAAGCGAGATGATCTGCCTCTTTGGTTGAAAGTCACAGGCTTCACACTCATCCCTGTTTGGTGGGTAGCTATTGCCTTCCTAATCAAAAGCTATTCCTGATGAATGAAATTATTGGCGCAATCATTCTCTTGGTGATTGCTATTGCATTTCCTCCCACCAGATATGCTCTTGCTTGTCTTCTAATGATTGCTTTCTGCTTAATACATCTCCCTGGAATTGCTCTAATGGTCTTCTCCGAAAAAGTATTGCAGTGGGAGAAGGGAGAAAAAAGAAGAAACACTCTTGAGGGTGTAGGCATTCTTCTCTCACTCCTGTGGGTATGTTGGCTGTTCTCTTGGTTTATTTAATTTATTAGAGGAAGAAGCCATATTAATTGACTGAGCCCTTGAGGCTCTTTTGTAATGCCTGCTGATAACCCTGTCTATGACTGGGATATTTTAATCCCCCCCTTCTACGGATAAGAGCAACACTTCTCTTTTCAAACTCTTTTCTATGACTGAGATATTCAGGTCAGCTATTAAAAGAGGAAACGGACTGCTGCATTCAGTTGTTTGTTTTTTTGTGTCTCTGATAACTCAGTCTCTGACTGGGAAATTTGGATCGGACATGTATGAGGAGAACAGAAGGCTAGTGATCCGCCCCTACTGCGGGGAACAACTGGGCAGTCATCTACGTAAGTCCCAGCTCTAACAGCAACTTTCACACATCACAAAGCTAGTCAATGACTGGGCTATCTCAATAGGACCTCTTTAGGGAAAAGAACAACGCTTCTCTTTTCTTTCTCCTGTCCCTGATTGCGATTTTTTAATAGGCCGCTATGGCGGAGGAAAAGACACTACCTTCGCTCTCTGTGGTAGAACCTCTTGCTGGGTTTGCAGCTCTTTGGTCACCCCTTTTGCTGTATCCACTTGGCAATATATCGAGGGATATCTGGTCTCTCCGATTTTTATTATGCTTTTCCGTTACGGCGTAAAGCATACCGTTTGACTTGGCATTGTATGAACTTATTCTTTCAACTTTTGCCCTATTTATATTGCGGGTCTAACAATTTATGTTTGGCTGATTGAATAAAGACGGTCAGCTGACCTACAAGCAGGATATAGGGGTCCGGAAGGATCTTGCCACATTTGCTCCACTACTACTTATACTTATGACAGTGATTATTAAAGGCCCGCCGCCTATCAGGGCGGTAGCTTCCTTGCGCCAAAATGGCTGCATACAGGTCTATGCCCTTCTTTGGGAATCTGCCTATATGGACACCAGGATTGATAAACGTAGGAAAATCTCTAAGAAAGACCGAAGAGACTGTGGGGGCGCTTCAGAGTGGTCAATCAAGGCCTTGGCAGGCACGCTGAGTCTTGGAGAGCGAACTGTGCGTAATGCAGTCAAAACACTCCTGGAATATGGCTTTATCTCCGTAGATGGTCTTATTCCAACAGGTAAGGGTTCACCTAAACGCTTGTTCCGAGTTACACCACCCTCTGAGTTGGATAACAGGCGTGCTGCTATCTCAGTTATGGGGACAGAGTCGCTTGATTCATGTCACCTCCCAAGGACGCAAGAATTTTTAGACCCTTCTGACCTCTTCGAGGAAGATTCTGACTTTAATGATTTTCTTGAAATTACATTCTGATTTAAATCTCTGCGTTTATATGTTCATGGCTCTTCCGCTTTTTCTGAGAGCTTGCGTCTCTCGTTCTTAGCCAGCATTGACAGCTCTGCGTACTCCTCTGGTTGGAGCAGTACCTGAACTCTGTCTAAGGCTGTTGGCACCGTGTCCTGTAGTGGATAGGTACACACCTCTACGACAAGACATCACCTTGTCAATTCAGCCCTGGTGACACCTCCCTCTCACCCCTGCTAGTACTGATGTACTTGCTTGAAGTGTGTGGAGGATTGGGCGTTTCTGGATGACCGTGAGCTTGAGAGCTTCAAAGGTCTTCGGAGCTGTGCCACCTGTCATCACTTTGGGTATGTCTCCCTTGCTCAATGCCAGGTCTTAGGTGCCTGTCACCTCAAGCAAGGGCTCCTAGTCCCTGGCTCCCATTCCCTAAGGAAGTGCAAGCACTGGTCTTATTGCTCCGCACTACCTGCCGTGTGACACTGCCCCTCAGCCTGGAGGTGTCTTTACTAGGTGTCTTTATAGGTGTCTTTTTAACAATCCTCCCAACCCCTCCACTAGTCAGTCACAGCAATGTCTCCCGTGAATCTTGACGCTCACATTCGCTCAATTCCCGACTTTCCCAAGCCTGGAATTTTGTTCCGAGACATCAATCCGCTTCTGCGATCACCAGAGGCCATGGCTGAAGTGATCCGGCAGCTGGGCCGGGTGTGCGATGAGGTGAAGCCTGATCTGATCGTGGGGATCGAATCCCGGGGTTTCATTTTTGGGGCTCCTCTGGCCAGCGACCGACGCCTTGGCTTCGTGCCTGTGCGGAAGCCCGGAAAGCTTCCTGGTGAGGTGGTTGGTTTGGATTACGCCCTGGAGTACGGCACCGATCGGCTAGAGATCCAAGCCGATGCCTTTGAGAATTCGCCGCGGGTGCTTGTGGTGGACGATCTGCTTGCCACGGGTGGAACGGCTGCAGCGACGGGACAACTGGTGGAGCAGGCCGGTGGTTGCTTGGTGGGTTTTGCGTTTGTAATCGAGCTGGAGGGGCTTGGTGGGCGCCAAGCGTTGCCCGCAGCTCAACCCGTGGAAGCGTTGTTGCGTTACGGCTGACTGTTCTGCCAGTCGAAGACCTCTTCGAGCTGGTTCAAGCTCAACAAGCCAAAGCTCCAAAGCACGATCGGCAGTGGGGCCTGTTCCAGTTCCGCCTGGCGTTGCCCCAGTTCAAGGGCACTGGGGCTCAGTCCCAGCCGACGCTGAAGAAATTGCAGCAGGGAGTCGGCTGGTGGGGGTTGCCGATGGCTGCACAACACCATGGTCTTGACCGGCGCTGCTATCAGTTTGGCAACGCCTGCCAAAGCTGCATGGGGCCGTCACTCATAGCCCGCAGGCTGAGCCTGCGCAGACCAGAAAACTGTTTCAGAAGCTGCAGAGCCAAGCGCCGCAGCGGCAACAGCAGCGGTTGGCGGTTGGAAAACACACGCACCAGAAGATCAGTCGCCAAACCCACTTGGAGCACATCCAGCCAGCGGCTCATCCCGTAGTTCCTCGCGATCGTTGCGGCGCTGCCGCCCCGTTGCACGGCGCACAGAAGACCATCAACATCGCGCCAACACAGATTGAGCCCCTGCCCTCCTACGGGATGGCAGCGGTGAGCGGCTTCTCCGATCAGCACGCCTCGACCGCGGTGAAAGCGCCGAGCTAGCAGCCATTGTTGAGGGAAAGCTCTGGGTTGATCGAGCAAACGATCTGGCTCAATTCCTGGGGGAAGAACGGCGGCCAGCTGATCCAGAAACTGACTGCGCTTCAGCGCGCTGCGCTGTTGGCAACGCTGCCAGGGTGCGCTCCACACCACTTGGAAGCGTCCCTGCCCCAAAGGCAGGAGAGCGAACGGTCCTTCCGGCCGAAACAACTCACAGGCTCTGTCGTGGGCGAGTCCCCGCAGAACGACCTTGGCAGTGAGACAACCCTGGCGATAACGCATCTGCCAGTGATGGATTCCCCAGGCTTCTCGGGTGGGGGAAGCAGGTCCATCAGCCGCAACGACCAGGGCGTCTGAGCTTGGCTCAGGGCATGGGGCAGCCAGATGCAATTCAACGTTGTTCTGGCCCTCCAGTCGGGCCAGCAACAGCTTCATCAATGGACGGTGATCCAGGATCCAACCAATTCCGTCGTGGTTCCTGTTGGCGGCAGCGAGATCGGCCTGGTCGAACAGGACCCGAGAATTCGTGGCACCGTCCCGTAAATCCAGTTCTCGGAAGGGCACCAAGGCATTGGAAAGGTCCTTCCAGAGCCCGAGGGTCGTCAGCAGCCGACGACTGGAATGTGTGATTGCGTAGGCCCGGCTTCTTGCTTGAAGTTCGGAAGCTGTCAACGGGTCAAACAGGACCACACGCTGACCATTGAGGCCGAGGGCAAGTGCTGTGAGGGCACCGGTTGGACCTGCACCCAGAACGCGTATTTCAGGAAGGGATGGAGCCATTCATCAAGTCTGGCCAGCCATCCCTCCGGAGCGCGAGAGGATCAACCCAGGCCGAGCAGCCCGTGAACGAAGGATTCGCCGCCCAGTGCCAACTCAGTGGCAAGCAGAGAAATGAAGCCGAGCATGGCCATGCGGCCGTTCAGCTTCTCGGCGCGGTCATGGAAGCCCCAGCCTTGTTCAGCTTCAACAACTTCCATGCGGGGTTCGGATGCAAAGGCGTTGAGACGGCCACCGTCTTCCGTTGTGACCGTTGCTCCGCGGATGACCGCAGCGTTGGAGGAGGGGGTCTGGGACATGGGAACCGCTGGTGAATTGCTACGAAGTGTAAACCAGCTTTAAGAAATGTTCACTGCTGGTTGCTTGTCGGCCGTTTTAACGCCGGTTGATGCGGAGTTGGCACAGCTCTTCAAAGGCGGGTCTCAGCAAGAAGGGGTATTCACCCACCCACATCTTCAAGCCAGGCAGCCAGGCATCGCTGAGAGCACCGATTTTTGAGAAATCCTTGCGCTCACTCAGCACCAGACAGCGGATCAGGCTGCCGCGGCGAATCGATTGATGTTTTTTGTCCATCGGAAAAGCCACCCGACCGAGATAACCCTCCTCGTCCTCGAGTTCAAGAAGCATCCAGGTGCGTCGGTTCTCCACAAGTTCAAGCCGGCCGCGGCTATCGGCCTGTTCGTGGCGGTTCTCGATGCGCTCTCTGGTGATCACGTCTGCCACCTCTCCTTCGAAGAGGGCTGCCGCTGGATATCGACGCAGGGTGGCATTGCGTTGACCTGCCTGAAGGATCGGTCCCCAGAGCACGTAAAGCAGAAACACCACGCCTGTCACCAGCCAGAAGGGGCCCCAGCGGCTGGACATCTGGCTCTGACTGATCAGCAGGGTGATCACCCCGCCGATGGCGGCGACCATCAGGCGTTGCAGCACCTCCTGGGGCGTGCCGAGGGAGACGCGGAATTGGTTGCCGGTTGCAACGGCTGGAATCAGTCGTTGCAGTTCACCGGGGCGGAGGGGAATGAGCATGGTGTCGCCCTCAGATCAGACGCTCGAGGCCATAAACAAGGCTGCTCAGGCTCCCCACTTTGCGCACCGTGAGCAGCACACCTGGCATGTAGGCAGAACGATCGATCGTGTCGTGACGGAGGGTGTAGGTCTCCCCGGGGGCGCCGAACATGACCTCCTGATGCGCCACTAGCCCCGGCAGGCGTACGGAGTGAAGCCGCAGGCCACTATCCCGTTGCCCGCCGCGGCAACCCGTCAGGGACTCGTGCTCGTCCACCTCGTCCGGATTGAACGTCTTGCCGAGTTCTTCCATCAGCTCAGCTGTTTTGATGCAAGTGCCGCTGGGTGCATCCGCCTTGCGGTTGTGATGCAACTCCGTCAGTTCTGCGTGGTCGTAAAACCGCGCCGCGGCTGCTGCCGCTTGCTGCAACAGCACCATGCCCACAGAAAAGTTGGGAATCACGGCTCCACCCACGGACGCTTTCGAGGAAAACTCGGTGAGGTCGTTGAGTTGCTCAGGGGATAACCCGGTTGTGCCGATCACGGGATGAACGCCATAGGCAATCGCTGCCCTGGTGTGCTCGTACACAACCGAGGGGTGGGTGAAGTCCACCAGGACGGCACCGCTGCCGCTGTCGCGTACCGACTGGCTAACAGCACAAAGACAACCTTCGAAATCGGCTGTGACGGCCACCTCCAGCTCGCCCAACCCCAGTTCCAGCCCAACATCCACGCCTTCTTTGCCAGGAGTGTTGTCGATCGCTCCAGCCAGGCTGCAGTCCTGGGCTCCCACCACAGCCTTGATGACTTCGGCTCCCATGCGCCCCAGGGCGCCGGCGACAACGACGGGAATAGGAGCGGTCATGAAAGCGCAGCAGACGCTTCAAAGCCTATGGGGCGGCTCGTGTAACGGCCGATCCAAAATCCTCGCGCCCAAGGGGCGGTCACCGTAAGGTTCTTCACATTGCTCAAAGCGCTGATGTTCACACAGGTCCGCTCCGCCGATCGCCGCGTTGCTCCTGTGGAGGGTCAGAACCACAAATCCGTGATGAAGGCGGTTTATGTGGTGCTTGAGCCCCAGTATCAAAACGCCCTAACCCAGGCAGCTACTGCGCTTAACGCCTCTGGTGGTGATCTCGGAATCGAGCTGAGCGGCTACTTGATCGAGGAACTGCGAGACGAGGACAACTACGCCGGGTTCTGTGCAGACGTGGCCGAGGCGGATGTGTTTATCGCCTCGTTGATCTTCATCGAGGACCTGGCACAAAAGGTTGTTGATGCAGTGGCGCCTCACCGAGATCGCCTGAAAGCAGCGGTGGTCTTCCCGTCCATGCCCGAGGTGATGCGGCTCAACAAGCTGGGCAGCTTCTCCATGGCGCAGCTCGGTCAGAGCAAGAGCGCCATTGCTGGCTTCATGAAGAAGCGGAAGGAAGCCGGAGGCGCCGGTTTCCAAGACGCCATGCTCAAGCTGCTGAACACGCTGCCCACCGTTCTCAAGTACCTGCCGGTTGAAAAAGCGCAGGATGCCCGCAGCTTCATGCTGAGCTTTCAGTACTGGTTGGGGGGTACGCCCGACAACCTGCGCAATTTCCTGCTGATGCTGGCAGACAAGTACGTCTTTCCTGCAGCGGAAGGAGATGAACGTCCAGCGATGGAGGTGGCGGAGCCCGAGGTCTTCCCTGACCTTGGCATTTGGCACCCCCTTGCCCCTTCGATGTTTGAGGACCTCAAGGAGTACCTGAACTGGACGTCAAGTCGTACGGATCTTTCTGAGAAAGCCCTTAAGGGGCCCGTGATTGGTCTGGTGTTGCAGCGCAGCCACATCGTGACCGGTGACGATGCCCACTACGTCGCCATCATTCAGGAACTGGAGTTTCGCGGTGCGCGAGTCCTCCCGATCTTCTGCGGTGGTCTCGATTTCTCCAAGCCGGTCAACGCCTTCTTCTTCGACCCCCTGAATCCCGAGCAGCCCTTGGTGGATGGGATCGTCTCCCTCACGGGCTTTGCACTGGTCGGAGGGCCTGCTCGCCAGGACCACCCGAAAGCCATTGAGTCTCTGAAGAAGCTCAATCGTCCATATATGGTCGCGCTTCCTCTTGTGTTCCAAACCACCCAGGAGTGGGAACAGAGCGACCTCGGCCTTCACCCTGTGCAGGTGGCCCTGCAAATCGCCATCCCTGAATTGGATGGCGCGATCGAGCCGATCGTTCTCTCCGGCCGCGACGATGCCACCGGCAAGGCCCATACCCTCCAGGATCGTGTTGATGCCATCGCTGAGCGCGCGATTCGTTGGTCGTCGCTACGGATCAAGCCCCGGATCGACAAGAAGCTGGCGATCACGGTATTCAGCTTCCCTCCCGACAAGGGCAATGTCGGAACGGCGGCCTATCTCGACGTCTTCGGTTCCATCCATCGGGTGATGCAGGAGATGAAGGCGAAGGGCTACGACGTGCAGGGCTTGCCTTCGACGCCTCGTGAGCTGCTGGAGGCGGTGATTAACGACGCCGATGCCATGCAGGGCTCGCCGGAGCTTTCCATTGCCCATCGGATGAGCGTTGAGGAATACGAACGCCTGACCCCTTACTCCGAAAGGCTGGAAGAGAACTGGGGCAAGCCTCCCGGCAATCTCAACAGCGATGGCCAAAATTTGCTGGTCTTCGGTCGCCACTTCGGCAATGTCTTTGTCGGCGTTCAGCCCACCTTCGGCTACGAAGGCGACCCCATGCGCTTGCTCTACTCCCGTAGTGCAAGCCCCCACCATGGATTTGCTGCCTACTACACCTATCTGCAGAAGATCTGGAAGGCCGATGCGGTGCTTCACTTCGGCACCCATGGCTCCCTGGAGTTCATGCCCGGCAAGCAGATGGGCATGAGTGAAACCTGCTACCCCGATTCATTGATCGGTGCCCTTCCAAACCTCTATTACTACGCCGCCAATAACCCCTCGGAAGCCACCATCGCCAAGCGTCGTGGCTACGCCTCGACCATCAGCTACCTCACCCCACCGGCTGAAAATGCAGGCCTCTACCGGGGTCTGAAGGAGTTGGGTGAGCTTGTTGGTTCCTACCAACAGCTGCGTGAAGGTGGCCGCGGCGTTCAAATCGTCAACACCATCATTGAGACGGCGCGTCAGTGCAACCTCGATAAGGATGTCGACCTGCCCGAAGATGATGCCTCTTCCATCGACCTGGAAGGGCGCGATGCCTTGGTCGGTGCCGTCTACCGACAGTTGATGGAGATCGAGAGCCGTCTTCTGCCCTGTGGTCTCCACACCATCGGTAAACCTCCCACTGCAGAGGAAGCCATTGCCACATTGGTGAACATCGCTGCTCTGGAGCGTGAGGAGGATGGCCTCCGTTCGCTTCCCGGATTGTTGGCTGAAGCGATAGGTCGTTCCATCGAGGATGTCTACAAAGGCAATGACGAGGGTGTGCTCGCCGACGTTGAGCTCAATCGCACGATCACGGAGACATCCCGAGCTGCGATCGGAGCCATGGTTCGTACGCTCACCGGTCGTGACGGTCGGGTCAGCTTGCGCAACAGCTTCGGCTGGTTCTACGACCTCCTGGCCAAGTTTGGTTTCAAGCTGCCCTCCCCCTGGCTGCGGGCCTGCTGCACCGCTGGCTTTGTTCAGATCGACGCCACCGAGCTCGACAAGCTCTTTGCTTACCTGCGCTTCTGTCTCGAGCAGGTGTGTGCCGACATGGAGATGGAGAGTCTGTTGAAGGCTCTTGATGGCGAATACATTCTTCCGGGTCCTGGTGGCGACCCGATTCGTAATCCTGGCGTGCTGCCCAGTGGCAAGAACATCCATGCACTGGACCCGCAGGCGATCCCTACCCGCGCTGCGGTCGCAGCAGCCAAGGGTGTTGTTGACAAGCTGATTGACCGTCAGCGCGAGGAGCAGGGCACATGGCCCGAGACCATTGCCTGTGTGCTCTGGGGAACTGACAACATCAAGACCTACGGCGAATCCCTGGCTCAGATCCTCTGGTTCGTTGGTGTCAAGCCGATGCCGGATTCCGTTGGTCGAGTCAACAAACTCGAGCTGATTCCTCTGGAAGAACTGGGACGCCCCCGTGTTGATGTTGTGGTGAACTGCTCCGGTGTGTTCCGTGATCTGTTCATCAACCAGATGGCCCTGATTGATCAGGCCGTGAAAATGGCGGCCGAGGCCGATGAGCCCCTGGAGCAGAACTTCGTGCGCAAGCATGCCCTGGAGCAGGCGGAGAAGGAAGGAACCAGTCTTCGGGATGCAGCCTGCCGGGTGTTTTCCAATGCCAGCGGCAGCTACAGCTCCAACGTGAATCTGGCTGTTGAAAACAGCACCTGGGAAGAGGAGGGCGAACTTCAGGAGATGTATCTCTCTCGTAAGACTTTTGCCTTCAATGCCGACAATCCCGGCGAGATGAACCAGAAGCGGGAGGTGTTCGAGAACGTGATGAAGACAGCGGATGTCACCTTCCAGAACTTGGACTCTGCTGAGATCTCCCTCACCGATGTGAGCCACTACTTCGATTCCGACCCCACAAAGTTGATCGCTGGACTCCGTGACGACGGCAAAGCTCCAACCAGCTATATCGCTGATACCACCACTGCCAACGCCCAGGTTCGCTCCTTGAGCGAAACGATTCGATTGGATTCACGCACAAAGTTGCTGAACCCCAAGTGGTATGAGGGCATGCTTAATTCCGGATATGAGGGTGTGCGTGAGGTTTCAAAACGGCTCAACTTCACTCTGGGCTGGAGTGCTACCAGTGGCGCCGTCGACAATTTTGTCTACGAGGAAGCCAATGAAACCTTCATCAATGATCCGGAGATGCGCAAGCGTCTGCTGGAACTGAACCCCAATAGTTTCCGCCAAATTGTGGGCACGCTTCTCGAGGTGCATGGTCGGGGTTATTGGGAGACCTCAGACGAAAACATCGAGCAGTTGCAGGAGCTTTATCAAGAGGTTGAGGATCGTATTGAGGGCGTTGTTACAGACTAATCGCGTTGTTTTAATGCAATTAAGCCTGCCTTAGATCAATATATTTGCTTGAATGGCTTTGCACGTTTTTTAGCGCGACTTTGCATGATAGTTGAATGACTAAAATGCATAAAAATGCGATAGCACGTCTATCTATTGACTAATTCCTGTAATTGTTAGTCTTTTGTCTGCTGTTAAGTGTTAATGGTTCAATCCTGTTTTGATTGTCCAATTAGAGCAAATGCACTTGTTGTTAGAGTAAAGGTGTCCGTCTTCGCCAACTGTGGTAAAAAATATTTTTGAAGGCTTGAGAAGGTAAATATTTTTTTCCCATGCTCTATACATCGCACGATGCTCTCTTGCATATATTTTCAACTCTTTTTGGGATTTGATGTTTTTCTCAGGGCAATCTCGCTTCATTTTTTGAATGTAAGCCTTGCTTGAATTGGTGTATATTGTGTTGACAATGATATTTTCAAACCTTGAAAAAAATTGATGCTTGAGAAAGCTGGACACCATTAAATCGCAAATTTTTTGATCTGCTCTTTTTTTGCGAGGTACTGGAATTTTTGTAAGCGATGCAATTTTTCTTCTGTCGCTTTCGCTTGAGGCATGATGTCCAAGAATAGCGGTTAAAAGTTTTAGATCAATATGCATGAGAATATGCTTCGAGAGCTGCTTCTGGTTGTTTAAATTATTGATAAATCTGCCCTCAAACGTTGATCCATTTTTAATTGCTTCGATGTAATCATCATATTCCTGATGGGGGATGCCACTCCTTGTTTTCTTGAAATCTTCGTGGAATTTCTGGCCGTAGAGATTTACGTCAAGAGTGTGAGAATGTTTGATTATTGTCGATTTCCCTGCCCCTGAGCATCCAGCAATAATCAGGCAGGTTTTTAAATCTTTTGCAGTTGAGCTGTACTCAATTTTATTCTTCTGATTTATCGGTTCTGATATTTGCATCTAGCAAGCCAGATCTAATCCTAATCTTAGCTTAATTTCTTCTTAATGTCTAGTTTTGATGGGCTCTATGCCTTTGCTTGCTCCTCTGGTATGTGCTTTGTGTTTTGAATGTGCTAGTGGTAAGCCTGGATAGCAACAATTGCAGCTCACATTAAAGAATTAGTTTTTGCTTTCGGATTTCCTGAAATAGGCGAGAATTTTGTTGAAATAATTTGGATCATTGTTCGGGCTTACTTTTGAAGTCCAGTCTGGGCAGATGCATTTATTGTTAGAGTAAAGCCCTCCGTCTTCACAGACTGTGGTAAAGAATATTCTGGAAGGTTTGAGCAGGTAAATATTTCGTTCCCACGCCTCGTACATGGCGTGATGCTCCCTAGAAAATATTTCACTTTTTTTGTTGCTTTTGATTTTTTCGTTTGGTCGATCTCTTTTCATTTTTTGCACGTAATTTTTATCGCAATCGGTGTAGACTGTGTTGATAACAATAGCGTCAAACCTTGAAAAAAATTGATGCTTGAGAAAGCTAGATACTAATAAGTCACACACCATCGGATTCACTCTGTCTTCGTGGGGTGTGGGGAATTTGGTGATCGATTTGATTTTTCTTTTATCGTTTTCTGATGCAGCACGGTGACCAAGAGTGCGGATTAAAGATTTAAGATCGACATGCATAAGGATATGCTTTGGCGGGTCTTTTTCATCCTTTAGATTTTTAATGTGCCTTCCTTCGAAGGTTGCCCCATTTCTGATTGCATCGGAATATTTATCAAATTCTTGATGGGGGCTACCACTCCTTGTTTTTTTGAAATCCTTATGGAATTCTTTCCCGAAGAGCTTTACGTCAAGAGCATGGGAATGTTTGACGATGGTTGATTCCCCTGCTCCAGAACAGCCCGCGATGATGAAGCAGGTTTTTAAATCTTTTTCGTTGTGCCCTTTCTTTTTTGCTCTTTTTTGCTCAGCCGTTTCTGCTATTTGCATCTAGCCATCTAGACCTCAATCTAACCTTAGCTTAATTTCCTCTTAATGTCTAGTTTGGAGCGGTTCTCCGCTTTTGCTTGCTCCTCAGGTCTTCACTTCTGTGTGCTGATTGGGAGTGGTCAGTTTTTATGCGTCTTCAGTTTTGCGTTGTGCCGAAATGACCACGCTCAGCACTTTCGCTGATCTCTGACGTCCTGAAATTCACCCCCGCCCATCGCTCGTAGTCATGCAGGGAGCGTTGCTCTCCAAGCCAGTAGTCGTGGATGTCAGTCACGTCACGGGCCGTCGGCCTCAGTTGCTGAGGAGCGCGATCAAGGCTTTGCAGGAGCGTGTGCACCCGCACCAAGGATTTTCGGTTCAGCTCAAACCAGTTGTCGTGATCGCTCCAATGGTTGGCTGATGGCTCGACCGGTGTGGCTTCCGTCTTGTAGAGATGGAAAAGCAGCAGACGATTCGGGGCGTAAATATTGAAGCCTGAGGTCCACAGCCGTGCCGACATGGCCACTTCCTCCCCATAGAAATAGAGCCCTGGGTCGTAGGGCACTCTGCTGGCGATCGACCCAGGCCCGAAAAGGAATCCTCCGGCGACAAATGCCCCGGGTATTGGACGCTCAGGCTTTTGTTCTGGCAATCGGAAACGACTGATGCCTTGGAACCTGAGAATGCCGTTCTCGTCAAAGCCGTCGGCTCCCATGACCGGCAGTGTTGACGTCTGTAGGAAGCACGGTGGCTGGAAGCCATTGGGGTAAACACTCAGAACTGCACCTGGATCGCTGCATTCCGCCCAGGTCATGAGCAGCAGCTCATCCCAGTGCTCCACAGCGCGCATGTGACTGTCGATCTGGAGCAGAAAATCTTCCCCGCCGTAAAAAATCTGAGCCTGTCGCCGCGCCCAGCAGGCTCCCAGGCTGTCAGAGGCACGAAACGAGCAGACGCTGAGCTGAGGATGATCCGGAAACGCATTGGTTCCCCAATGGTTCGGATCGTTATCGGCAAGTTGCAGGCAGATGCCGAAGCGCAGGAGTTCTGGGTGGGCTGCCCTCTCGATCAGGTTGTGAAGTGTGGCCGGAAGATCTGGGTCTCGGTAAGCCGCAATCTGCACGAAGATCGTGGCAGTCACCAGAGTGCGGCAGCCATGCGTAGTGTCTGGCTGATCGGGCCCACATCGTGCACCCTCAGCACGGCTGCACCGGCCTGAGCGCAACGGCAGGCCACCGCAGCGGTTCCCCAGAGCCGAGCCTTTGGTCTCGGCTCGTCGAGCACGGCACCAATGAAGCGTTTGCGTGAAGGGCCGATCAGCACAGGTCGAGGCCCCCGGGTCAGTTGTTCCAGATCCCGCAGCAGCTGCAGGTTCTGCTCGTGAGTCTTGGCGAACCCGAGGCCTGGGTCCCAGATGATCTGGCTTTCTTGGACGCCCGCGTTGATGGCGGCCTCACTGCGCTCCACTAACGCCCCTTTCACATCCGCTACGACATCGGAGTAGTTCGTGAGTTGATCCATGCTTTGACTGTTGCCTCGGCTGTGCATCAGAACCACTGGACACCGGGCATCGGCGACCACCCGCAGCAGATCGGGGTCACGTCTGCCACCGCTCACATCGTTGATCCAGCTTGCACCTGCTTCCAATGCTCTGGCGGCAACCGGAGCGAGAAACGTGTCGACGGAGATCAGGGCGTCTGGGCACCGTTCCCGGATGGCTTTCAGTGCGGGCAGGAGCCTGCGCAATTCCTCCTCTTCACCCACCTCCTCCGCGCCAGGTCGAGTGCTTTGGGCTCCCAGATCCAACACGTCGGCCCCGCTGTTCAGTTGCCGCTGGGCTTCAGCGAGGGCACGATCGCTTGCAAGGAACCGTCCTCCATCACTGAAGGAGTCGGGGGTGATGTTGATGACCCCCATCACCGTCGTGCGTTGGCGCCAGCCCTGGGGCCAGCCGTCGGCTTCAGGCTGCTTTGTAGTTGGCAATGCGTCCAAAGCTCTCTGGTTCCAGGGAAGCGCCCCCCACAAGCACGCCGTCGATGTCGCTCATGCCCATCAACTGATCAATGTTGGTGGGTTTGACGGACCCTCCGTACTGGATCACGAGATCAGGTGAGCCGACCCAGCTCCGGATCAGACCGCAGATACGGTTTGCTTCCTCGGCTTCGCAGGTTTTGCCTGTTCCGATTGCCCAGATCGGTTCGTAGGCCACGACTAACTTCTCGGCGTCGAGTCCCTCCAGACCCTGCTCGATTTGGCGTCGAATCACCCGTTCGGCTTCGCCGCGTTCGCGTTGCTCATCACTTTCACCGACACAAACGATCGGAATCAAACCGTTCGATTGGGATGACCTGGCTCGGTGGTTGATTTGCTCGTCGCTTTCACTGAAATATTTTCTTGGTTCGCTGTGGCCCACGATCGTGTGGGTGACCCCATGCTCCTTGAGCATTGCAGGGGAGATCTCGCCAGTAAAAGCTCCTTGGCCTTCCCAGTGCACGTTCTGGCTGGAGAGACAAAGGCGGGAGCCTTGGCTGAGATCCGCCATTGTGGATAGCGCCGTGAACGGTGGTGCCAAGACCAGGTCGCGGTCGTCAGGGGTGTCAGCGATCAATGGCAGGAAGGCCGCCATGAACTCCCGCGACTGGGCACACGTCATGTGCATTTTCCAGTTGCCAGCGATCACCGGTCTTCGCACGCCTTGCTTCCCCATGGAATGGCAGCCAACTTACGGCCCGGCCGCGTTTTCGCTCCCCACAACGGACTCCTCCCCAGCAAGCACAACCCGATCTCCCGAGGAAAGTTGGCGTCCTCGCCGGGTTTCAACGCTTCCATTGACTTCCACCTCACCCATCTGAATGCGCTGTTTCGCTTCACCACCTGTGGACACCCAACCCTTCCATTTCAGGAACTGATCCAGCTTCATCGGAGAGAGTTTTGAGCCCACCATTGATACTGTGCCGCGATGCTGACACCATCCCAGGCCGGTTTCCGCCGACTGCTGCCGCTGCTCCGCCCCCACCTGCGTGAACTGCTCTGGGGGGGCTGCTGCATGGTCGTCTACGTCGGTAGTTTTCCGCTCCTTGTTCAGCTGGCAGGAGATCTGTTTCCCGCATTGGGGTCGGGTGATCTCGCCCGAGTGCTTCAGCTGATTGGCTTGGCGTTGCTGATCTTTGCTGTTCAGAAAATCGCTCAGTTCGGCCAGGACTCTCTGCTGGCAGGTCCTGCTCTGCTGGTGAGCCAGGGGTTACGTCGGGATCTGTTCCGTCGCTTGCAGACCGTTGAGCTTGGTGCGCTTGAGAAGCTCTCGGCCGGTGATCTCACCTACCGCTTTACGGAAGACGCTGATCGCGTCAGTGAAGTCCTCTACAAGACCATCCACGACACAGTCCCAAGCGTGCTGCAGCTCCTCGCGGTGCTGGGGATGATGCTCTGGCTCGACTGGAAGCTGACGCTTGCCATCCTGTTGCTTGCGCCTGTGATCGTCTGGCTGATCAGCCTGTTTGGTGCTCGCGTCATGGCAGCCACTGAACGCAGTCAGCAAAAGGTGAGCGAATTGGCCGGTTTGCTGGGTGAGGCGATTGAGGGCTTGCCTTTGGTGCGAGCTTTCGCGGCTGAGCCCTGGCTGCAGGACCGTTTCGAGACGGAGATTGACCAGCACCGGCAGGCCCGTCACCGCACCTACAGCCTTGTGGCTCTCCAGCATCCGGTGGTCGGCATCATCGAGGTGGTGGGCCTGTTTGCGGTGTTGGCGCTCGGCGCCTGGCGAATCCAGACCGGTGATCTGAGCATTGCCGGGCTGAGCAGTTATTTGACGGGTCTGATCGTGCTGATCGATCCCATTGCGCACGTCACCAACAACTTCAACGAATTCCAGCAGGGACAGGCATCGCTGCGACGTCTGCGTCAGATCGAAAGAGAACCTCAAGAGGCCGCTGATCCAGCGGAGGCGCAATCCATCGGCACTCTCAAGGGGGATCTGGTCTTTGACCAGGTGAGCTTTGGCTATGACCCTGCCGAGCCGGTGCTGCAACAGCTGGATCTGTGGGTCGATGCGGGCCAGGTGTTGGCCATCGTTGGGCCCTCAGGTGCTGGCAAAAGCACCCTGCTTTCGCTCTTGCTGCGCTTCAACACGGTGCAACAGGGCCAGATTCGTCTCGATGGCACCGACATCAGCCTGATGCGCGCCCGTGAGCTGCGTCAGCAGGTGGCCCTGGTTCCCCAGAGAACGACCGTGTTCTCTGGAACGATTTCGGAAGCCATCCGGTTTGGACGTCGCGCGACGGACGACGAGGTTCGTCATGCCGCGCGTTTGGCCAATGCAGATGACTTCATCCGTGCCTTGCCTCGTGGTTACGACACCCAGTTGGAAGAAAGAGGGACCAACGTTTCTGGTGGACAACTGCAGAGAATCGCCATTGCTCGTGCGGTCTTAGGCAATCCAGCGCTGTTGCTGCTTGATGAGGCCACCAGTGCTCTTGATGCTGAGGCGGAGGCTGCCGTTCAACTCGGTCTCAAGCAGGCGATGAAAGGACGAACGGTGTTGGTCATCGCCCATCGTCTGGCAACGGTGCAGGAGGCGGATCGAATTGTGGTTCTTGAGAAAGGTGCTGTTGTTGATCGAGGAACCCACGATGAGCTGATGCAGCGTGGTGGGCGTTACCGCGAGTTGTGCGAACGCCAGTTCATTAGGGATCGGCAGACGTCCTGAATCCATCTACGATCTGGCCGCCGGTTCCACGCCATCCCGGCGATGAACGATGACTGACTCTGCAGCCAACAACCCTGTCCTGACGTTTGAGGGCAAGCGCTACGACCTCAATACACTTCCTGATGAGCTCAAGGAGCTTGTGCGTGGCATGCAGGTTGCCGATGCTCAGCTGCGGATGCATGAAGACACCCTCAAGGTTCTGGCTGTAGGACGTCAGAGCCTCGCCACGCAGCTGAATGACAAGCTTCAGTCCGTTACCCCGCTGCCTGATGGTCAGGGCTGATTGCCTGCCAATAAAAAAGGGGGCCAGGAGCCCCCTTTTTGGATGAATCTTTACGGCATCAATCGCTGAACTTGTAAGCCTTGGTGAGTTTGAACACTGTTCCCGAGAGGAGCAGAAGGGCAACAAGGTTGGGGAGGGCCATCAGCCCGTTCAGCGTGTCGGCAATCGACCAGATCACGCCACGGTCACCGGCCACAGCGCCGATCACAACAACAGCCACCCAAACCAGACGGAACGGCATCACGGCAGACTCACCGAACAAGTACGTGGTACAGCGTTCGCCGTAGAAGCTCCAGCCCAGAATGGTGGTGAAGGCAAAGACCACCAACCCCAGCGTGACCACCACGCCACTGCCGGAGATTCCGGTATTGAAAGCAGTGATGGAGAGGTCTGCCCCGCTTAGTTTTTCGCCAGCTGCATCGAGGATCAGATTGGCTTTCGTGGTGATGATCACCAGAGCGGTCATCGTGCAGATGATCAGGGTGTCGATGAAGGTGCCCAGCATGGCCACCGTGCCCTGTCGAACGGGGTCATCGGTTCTTGCGGCAGCGTGAGCGATCGGTGCGCTGCCGAGGCCTGCTTCATTGGAGAAGATGCCCCGTTTGAAACCCATCAGCACCACCTGACCAAGAGCACCACCGGCAGCTGCTTTGCCGGAGAAGGCGTTGGAGAAAATCGTTGCGAAGGCTTCAGGTACGCCCCCCAGATTGAGAAGCAGCACCAATAAGCATGCCGCGACGTAGAGGATCGACATCAGGGGAACGATGGCTGAAGCCGCTTGGGCGATGCGCTTGATGCCTCCGATCACAACAGCAAAAACAAGTGCTGCCAGAACGATTCCGGTGACCAGCTTCGGAATGCCGATCAGGCTCAAGGCAGACGAAACCTCAAAGGCCTGAACCCCATTGCCGATGCCAAACCCAGCCAACATGCCGAAGAGAGCAAACAGGCCCGCCATCCAGCTCCAGCCGCTGCCGAGCCCATTGCGGATGTAATACATCGGGCCACCGACATGGTTGCCTTCCCCATCGGTTTCACGGAATTGAACCGCGAGCACCGCTTCGGCGTATTTGGTTGCGATACCGAAGATCGCGATGATCCACATCCAGAAGACGGCTCCAGGCCCGCCAACGGCGATCGCCCCTGCAACACCGGCGATGTTCCCTGTGCCGATCGTGGCGGACAAGGATGTCATCAGTGCCTGAAAGGGCGTGATCTCCCCTTCGGTTTGTGATGCAGCAGGGCGGAGCATCATCGAGATGCCATATCCCAGCCTTTGCAGCGGCATGAACCGCAATCCCACCATCAAGAGAATGCCGGTCGCGGCAATCAAAATGACGGTGGGCCATCCCCAAACCACACTGTTGATCGGGCCATTGATGGCCTGAATGGTCGACTCGACTCCGCCCATGCCTTTCAACAAGTTTGGGCGGATGGTCTCATAGCCGGCTGGTACCGGCAATCAACTCAGAGTGATTCGAGATCTTCAAAGCGGAAGGTCTGACGTCCGGCTGGGGTGTCGCCGTGGGCTTCGGTGGTCACGACCCGCTCGGTCAGCACCCAGGGACCATCCCCTGGAAGAGGAGCGAAGGTGTCTTTGAAGCTGCTGCGGCCGCCCCGGGCTTCTCCCGTTGCTGGGTCGGCGTATTGACTTGTGTAGGTGTGGCTGAGGTATCCCGAGCCGGTGTGGGTGACATCTGTGGTGTAGATCGTCACGACGGTGCCGTGGATGTGTCGGTGAACCATGGTCACCACGTCATCCTTGATGCGGTATTTATCACCTTCTCCCTTGCCGCCGATCAGAACTTCGGTTCCCACCTCGTTGGTGTCACCGGCCGTGAAGGTGTTCTCCCCGTGGGTCTGATCGAAGCTGCGACGAACGCGATGGATCGCCACCTCCCAAAGCTGTGAGTTCACCGCCTTCAGAATGTCTTCGTTCTCAATTCCCTCAACCTTGGCCTTCAGATCAGCGCCGATTTCGAACTGGCCTTCGACCCGTTGATCGTTCTGCTCCCAGATGCAGCGTCCGCGATAGCCGGAAAAACCAGGGGCCCAGGTGTAGCGGTTCTCGTAGGCGCGACGAAAAACATCACGCAGGTCGCATCCAGGCTTGACGGGAACGGAGGCTGTCACAGCAGTGAGGTGGCTTCTGCAACCCTACCGGTGGTTTAACGCTGCATGGCGTGGACGTCTTGCAGTGCATGGATGCTGAGCCTTGGCTGTTGTTGGAGCGCGGAGATTGCTTCCACCGCAGCCCGTGCGCCCGCGAGGGTGGTAACGGTTGGTACGGCGTAATCAAGCGCTGCCCGGCGTAGATATTTGTCGTCATGGGCTGCTTGACGGCCAATCGGTGTGTTGATCACCAGCTGGACCTGATTGGAGCGGATCTGGTCCTCGATATTGGGTCGACCCTCGTGCACCTTGAGCACGGATTGCACTTTCAGTCCTGCGTTGGCGAGCGCTTGAGCGGTTCCTGAGGTTGCTGTCACATCAAACCCGAGTTCGATCAGCCGAGCGGCGATGGGCACCAACGCTTGCTTGTCGCGGTCGTGGGTGGAGAGGAACACTGTTCCTTGGGTGGGCAGCGCTTCGCCTGCGCCGAGTTCGGCTTTGGCGTAGGCCATTCCGAAGCTGTCGGCGCACCCCATCACCTCCCCAGTGGAGCGCATTTCTGGCCCCAGAACCGTGTCAGCTCCAGGGAATCGCCTGAAGGGAAGGACGGCCTCCTTGATCGACTGCAGCGGCGGCTTCGGTTCGCGGGTCAAGCCAATGTCGCTGAGGGTTTCGCCCGCCATCAGACGGGTCGCTAGTCGTGCCAGAGGTTGTCCTGTGGCTTTGGCGACGAAGGGGACCGTCCTGGAGGCGCGTGGATTGGCTTCGATGATGTAGACGACTTCCGAACCATCGGTGTTGCGCTGAACGGCGAACTGGAGGTTGATCAGTCCACGAACCTCCAGGGATTGCGCCAAGGAGCGACTCCAGTCGCGAATGGTGTTCAGCGCCGCTTCACCAAGGGAGACCGAGGGCAAACAGCAGGCTGAGTCACCGGAGTGGATCCCAGCCGGTTCGATGTGCTCCATCAGACCCCCGACAATGACGGCGCCGTTGTGATCGCAGAGGGCGTCAACGTCTACTTCGACGGCATTTTCCAGGTATTGGTCAATCAGAACCGGATGGTCGGGCTCCACCTGAACGGCCTCGCGCATGTAGCGGTTGAGCTCTTCTTCGTCGAAGACCACCTCCATGGCACGTCCACCTAAGACGTAGGACGGCCGAACGACAACTGGATAGCCCACCCTGGCGGCCACGGCCCGCGCTTCCTCCTCACTTCGCGCCAGGCCGTTGCGGGGTTGCCGGATGTTCAGATCGCGGAGGATGGCCTCGAACTGCTCGCGGTCTTCGGCGCGGTCGATCGATTCAGGGGAGGTGCCCCAGATGCTGGTGCCTGTCGCGCGTCCTTCCTCACTCTCGAGCCAGCGCAGCAGGGGAATGGCAAGTTTCAGGGGGGTTTGTCCACCGAACTGCACCACCACTCCATCGGGACGTTCCGCTTCGATCACATTGAGAACGTCCTCCAACGTGAGTGGTTCGAAGTAAAGGCTGTCACTGGTGTCGTAGTCGGTGGACACCGTTTCGGGATTGCTGTTCACCATCACTGTGGTGATCCCTTGCTCCTGTCCAGCAAAGGAGGCATGACAGCAGCAGTAGTCGAATTCGATGCCCTGCCCGATCCTGTTGGGGCCTCCGCCCAAGATCATCATCTTGCGACCGTCCTGGCGACGCGTCACTTCAGAAGAGGCTGGAAGGGGCTTGAGGGACCCATCCGCCTGCAGGGTCTGCAGGGGACGTTCATAGGTCGAGTAGTGGTATGGGGTGGATGAGGCGAACTCCGCAGCGCAGGTGTCGACGGTTTTGAAGATGGCGCGAACATCGAGCTGATGACGTCTCTGACGCACCAACAATTCATCGCTGTTGGTCTGCCAGGCGATCTGTCGGTCTGAAAACCCCAGCTGCTTGGCTTCAAACAGGCTCTCGGCATTGAGCTGCTCGAGGCTTTTGCCCTTGATGAGCCTTGTTTCCGCCTCGATGATCCGCCGCAGTTTTGCCAGGAACCACGGGTCAATCTTGCTGATTCGATGAATTTCTTCATCGCTGCGTCCGCGCACCATCGCCGTTCGCACGCTGAGGATGCGCTCTGGTGAGGGGGTCCTCAGCCGACGATCGAGCTCACCGTCGCTGTGGTTCGGTTCCTCCCGGTCGCCTCCCCAGCCCGAGAGCCCTGTTTCCAAGGAACGCATGGCTTTCTGGAATGACTCTTCGAAACAGCGGCCGATGGCCATGGCTTCGCCCACCGACTTCATCGACGTGGTGAGCACCGCCGGACTGCCCCGGAATTTTTCGAAGGCGAAGCGCGGGATTTTGGTGACGACGTAATCGATCGTCGGCTCGAAGCAGGCTGGCGTCTTGCCGGTGATGTCGTTGATGATTTCGTCGAGGGTGTAGCCAACGGCGAGACGTGCGGCGATCTTCGCGATCGGGAAGCCGGTGGCCTTACTCGCCAAAGCAGAGGATCGACTCACCCTTGGATTCATCTCGATCACCACAACGTCGCCGTTGTCCGGGTTGATGGCGAACTGGATGTTGCTGCCGCCTGTGGCAACACCGATCTCGCGAATGATGGCGATCGATTGGTCGCGCAGCCGCTGGTATTCCCGATCCGTGAGTGTTTGGGCCGGGGCGACCGTGATCGAATCCCCTGTATGCACCCCCATCGGGTCCAGGTTTTCGATGCTGCAGACGATCACCACGTTGTCCGCCAGATCACGCATCACCTCGAGCTCGAATTCCTTCCAGCCCAGTAGCGATTGCTCGATCAAGATTTGGGAGACCGGACTCGCCTCAAGCCCGCTCTTGCAGATCGCTGCGTATTCCTCCGGGTTGTAGGCAATTCCCCCGCCACTTCCGCCGAGGGTGAAGGCAGGCCGGATGATCCGGGGGAAACTGCCGATCGCGGCCCCAACGGCTTCGGCTTCCTCCTGAGATGAGGCAATCCCTGATGGGCAGACCTTCACACCGATGCGCTCCATGGCCTGCTTGAACAGCAGACGGTCCTCCGCCTTTTGGATCGCCTTGAGATCGGCACCGATCAATTCGACGCCGAAGCGCTCCAAGGTGCCGTTTTCAGCCAGGGTGACGGCCAGGTTCAGAGCGGTCTGACCGCCCATGGTGGGGAGAAGAGCATCCGGTCGCTCCTGCTCGATCACCCGGGTGACGATGTCCGGCGTTAGCGGTTCGATGTAGGTGCGATCCGCCATCTCCGGGTCGGTCATGATCGACGCCGGATTGGAATTGATCAAAATGACCTCATATCCCTCGGCTCTGAGGGCTTTGCAGGCCTGGGTTCCGGAGTAGTCGAACTCGCAGGCCTGGCCGATCACAATCGGACCTGACCCCACCAGGAGAATGCGACTCAGGTCAGACCGCCTGGGCATGGGAAATCGTCCTAGGCCAAACAGTTCAAGCCTCTCACGCGGCCAAGACCTGAGCCCCGAGCTTGGCCTCGCTACGGTGATGGAATATCAGCGCCAGATTTGCGATGAGTGAGCTCCAGCGCCTGAAGGGGGTGCTGCCACCGGAAATGCAGAGCTGGGTGTTTGTGGAATCAGCTGCTGCAGTTGATCCTCCATTGATCACCCTTGAAGAGATCGGTCGGGATGAAGTGGAGATCCAGGTGGATCTCGACGAATGGGACTCCCTCGCGTTGGACCACCGAAATTTGCTGTTCTGGCACGAGGTTGGTCGCATTCAGAACGACACCATTCCCAGGGATGGTTGGGAGATGGCCGCCCTGGCCATCGGCCTCGGCGGTGCCATCGGTGAATTGTGGGTTCAGGACGGCCTGCTGCTGCTGATGGCCCTTGGCCTCTCGGGCTTCGCGGGATACAGGCTCTACTTGAAGAACAACTCGGAAAAGCGTCTTCAGGACGCCATCAGTGCCGATGAGCGTGCGATTGATCTGGCCTGCCGGTTTGGTTACAGCGTTCCGAATGCCTATCGGAGTCTGGGGGGAGCACTGAAAGAGTTGGTCGAAAAGACCCGCAAGAAGAGTCGCCGCAGCTACTACGAGGACCGTCTGGAAGCCCTGCGGAAGAGCGCCAGCAAGGCCAGAGCCGAAATGGCTCAGCAAGAGGGCTCGCGCAGCTCAGTCACTAGCGAGAATGTCTATGGATAGTCAAAATCTTGCCGAGCTGGTCGCCGACGCTTGCGATGACCGTAAGGCCACCGACATCCGTCTGATTCGCGTTGATGAGGTCTCCAGCCTGGCCGATTGGATGGTGATCGCTGGTGGTCAATCCGACGTTCAAGTTCGTGCCATTGCAAGGTCTGTTGAAGACCGGCTGGAGGCTGAGGTAGATCTCTTGCCCTTGCGTAAGGAAGGTCTCAATGAAGGGCGCTGGGCTCTTCTGGATTACGGCGATGTCATCGTTCATGTGCTGATGCCCGATGAGCGCGGCTACTACGACCTTGAGGCTTTCTGGAGTCACGGTGAAAGTAGAACCTTCTTACCGTCAGCTCAATAGCCGCTTTTCCCATGCCTGAAGCGGTGTCCTGCCCCGTTCCTCCGGAGCAGCGGCCTCTTGAGGAGTTTCAGCAGCTCTGTGAGTCGTGGTTTTTTTCTTGGCCGGCCGGCCAGGATTCCCGTTTGATGCAACGCCTTGCAGGCAGCTGGCTGTTGATGCTGCCGGTGTGCAGTTTGATCGCCAGTGGCAGTTGGACTCTCAAGCAGGATCCGCCCAGGCTCGTGGCTGCAGCCGCAGTTGCGGCTCTCGTTCTGCCTTTGCTGCTCCTTGTGCGCCAATGGCTGGGATGGACCTACGTCATGCAGCGTCTGCTGCGTGAATCCGTCGACTACGAGGAATCCGGCTGGTACGACGGGCAAACCTGGGAAAAACCCTTGTCATGGCGAGAACGAGATTTGCTTGTAGCTCGCCATGAGGTTCGACCAATCCTTGGGCGTTTAGGCCGTGCAATGGCCACCTCGGCCGGTTTGATGCTTGCTGGTGCCAGTCTCTGTCAGGCTCTTTGAACCACTCGGGGTGACCGATGACTTTGCCCTCGGGCTTCAGCCCTGCAGCCCGGTCCGGGTCAGCGCCCCTTGAGGTTTGTCTTCGGCGGGGATCCATCACGGAGTCGTTCCATCGTGTCCATGCGGTGGTCTGCGATGGACGTGGTCGGGTGCTGATGTCGGCTGGAAATCCTGGCTTGGAAAGTTTCATGCGCTCGGCGCTCAAGCCGTTTCAGGCTTTGCCCTTTCTCAGCAGTGGCACCGCCGGCCAGATGGATGTCGATGACCGGGGCATTGCCATCAGTTGCGCGTCCCATGCGGGCACCAATGCCCATGCGCGGGAAGCCTTCAGGTTGCTGTGGAAAGCGGAGTTGGACAGCGCTTCACTTCAATGTCCGGTTCCGGATGGTGCTGACAGTCCGCTTCAGCACAATTGTTCCGGCAAACACGCTGCTTTTCTGGCCACCAGTCGGAAGATGGGATGGCCGCTCGAGTCGTATCTGCAGAACGACCATCCGCTGCAGGTTGAAGTGAACCGTCGGGTTGCTGAACTGATTGGCCTGCCTGCGGAGGAATTGGTTGCAGAACGGGATGATTGCGGCGCTCCGACCTTGGTGCTGCAGTTGGCCCAGATGGCGCTTCTGTATGCCCATCTCGGGGCCTCACAGCATGCTGAACTTGAACAGATCAGTCGGGCCATGCTGAGTCATCCCGACCTGGTGGCAGGCGAGGGGCGTTTCGACACCGAGCTAATGCGCCGCAGCCATGGTCAGGTCTTGAGCAAAGGTGGAGCTGAGGGCATTCAATGTCTGAGCCGCATTGGTGAAGGTCTTGGGGTAGCCATCAAGGTTGAAGACGGCTCCCGTCGTGCCAAGCAGGCGGTTGCATTGCATGTGTTGCGTCAACTGGAGTGGCTCACGCCCATGGGGCTCGACGAGCTGGACGAGCAGGTGCTGGTCGTGAACCCGAGCGTCAAGCTCACCGTGAATGGTGCTTTGCACACCTGACCTCTGCAGTCATGCGTGACACCGACATGTATGATTTTCAAGTCGCCGCGGGGTAGAGCAGTCTGGTAGCTCGTCGGGCTCATAACCCGAAGGTCGGGAGTTCAAATCTCCCCCCCGCCACCAACTCTGATTGAATGAATGATCTCCCTCAGGGGGGATCTTTTTTTGTCTGTGGTCGTTCCATGAGCAGTCGCTCTATGAACTGCGATGGTCCCTGGGACGCCATCGTCGTTGGCTCGGGAGCGAGTGGAGGTGTGGCAGCCATGACGCTGGCTGAGGGCGGCGCGCGGGTGCTTGTGGTGGAGGCTGGCCCTAACCTCACCAGCACGGAGGCCTTCGGGTCTGAGCCGGGCAATCTGTTGCGGCGGATCGTGGGACTGACCAGCGGCAGTCATCGCCGGCAGTCGCAGCATCCTGGCTACTGGAAAGCAAACCCTCGGCTGTACGCCGACGAGAGACTCCACCCTTACGACCACCCGACGAACCAGCCTTTTCTCTGGACGCGAGGTTTGCAGGTTGGCGGTCGCAGCTTGACCTGGGGTGGCATCACCCTGCGTCTTTCCGATGAGGATCTGGCCGGTGTCAACGTTGACGGCGAACAGGTTGGTTGGCCCCTGCGTAGCCGTGACCTGATGCCGCATTACGCCGAACTGGAGCGCTGGCTCGGCGTTCATGGTGGGCGCGATGGTTTGGATCATCTGCCGGATGGAGAGACGCAACCGGCTCTGGTGGCGACGCCGGCAGAACAGCGCTTTGCCGAGGTTGTGCGGCATCGGTTGGGTTACCCCGTGATTCAGTCCAGGGGGTTTGGTCCCTGGCTACAGGAGACAAACGCACCTTGGCCTCGCTCAAGCAGCCGCGGCAGCAGCCTTCCTCGTGCCATGGCCACAGGACGCACACAGCTGATGTCTGAGCATCTGGTGGAGCGTCTACTGGTGAATGCAGGTGGCGACAAAGCCACTGGTGTGGTTGCCGTTGATCAAGCCAATGGCAACAGAAAGGAGTTGAAGGCGGATCTCGTGGTCTTGGCTGCTTCGACGATTCAGACCGTTTCCATCCTGCTGCGTTCCCGTCGTGGAGAGCAGAGCAACGGTTTTGACGACCCTTCAGGACGTCTCGGTACACGCCTGATGGATCACGTCTCTACGTCGCAGTTTTTTGCTTTCCCCGAGCAAGTCCATGCAGCGCAGCCACCTCTCACGGGGGCCGGAAGTTTCTTTGTGCCCTTTGGGCGGCACCTGTCATCTGCTGAATTTCAGGGCGGCTATGGACTCTGGGGAGGTATTGGGCGGTTTGACCCACCTCGATGGTTGAGGCGTCGCCCGTCCTGCATCACCGGGTTCCTCATTGGCCACGGTGAAGTCCTCCCGAGAGTTGAGAACAAAGTGACGCTGAGTGAGCGCAGCGATCGCTGGGGCGTGCGTGTTCCCTTGATTGCGTGTCGTTGGAGTCCCAATGAGCTGGCGATGGTGACGCACATGCGCGCCTCCATCAAGGCCTGTATCGACGCTGCCGGAGGTGAGGCCAAGCCAATTAAGGACCTTTTCCATCTCCCCTTCGTTGAGCCTTTCCTGGATGGGGCGGTTGCGTTGTCTGACGGTGCAGCACCACCGGGCTATTACATCCATGAGGTTGGAGGGGCTGCGATGGGCTCGAACGAGACAAGCAGCGTTCTCGATTCCTCCAACCGGCTCTGGCGCGTCCCCAATGTGCTGGTGGTTGACGGTGCCTGTTGGCCCTCCTCGGCCTGGCAGAGCCCAACCCTCACGATGATGGCCCTGAGCCGTCGGGCGTGTCTGCTGGCCCTTAGTGGTCGGGGCGGATAAACAAATCGTCGAGATAGCGCTCGGTTACGGCGCGGTCGTCACTGCCGTTCTGAAACAGAAAGTGGGCAAGGGCGGAACTCATGACGCGGTATTGATCCCAGGTGGGGTTCTCACCGATGAAATCCTTCATGCCTCGATAGAGCACTTCGGGAATTTCAGTCTCCAGGCTCACGTAGCTGGCTTTTGCAGATGTTCCGCGTTCCGTTGTCCCCATCTCATGGCATCGCTCGAGATGATTTCGCTCCATGTTGTCTAGCTCGCCCATGTCCAACGCCACTAAGAAAGCCACACAACCGCCATTTGCGTCAAAGCCGTCTCCATTTGCTGAATTACGAATGAGACGAGATGAGACCGCAGTCTGAGACTGGGGTTGGATGCATGAAGGGCGACGAAGGTGGCTTGGTCTAGGGAGTTGGAGCGGACTGTCAACCCGATGGCGCCCTTCCCGTGGAAATTCACAGGTTGACCGTCACGTCCGGCAAGCCACCTTCAGCCTGTGGAAAAGGGTTGTGTTTCCTGTGGAGAAAGCGGGCGAACCCCTGTAAAGGATGTTCGATAAGCAAATCTGATCTTTGCCCCGTCGCTCCTGTCGCTTTCAAGATCCGTGTCATTGGTGACCGAGGAACGCTTTTCCTTAAGGGTTATGGATTCAATCTTTAGGAGCGTCGCTGGTGCGCTTCAGCGTGGTGGGCCCCAAGGGGTGATCGGCATGGGGATAAGGGGGGTGATGATGGTCATGGCTGTGATTTGCCCCATGGCTGTGGTCTGCCCCATGGCTGTGGTCATGGGCAATCGGTAGGCCGTCGGGTTGGCAAGCCCCTGTGCACTCCAGTTCGCAGAGCGTGCAGCTTTCCGCAAGTCCTTCCACGTGATGGTGGTGGCTTTCCTGCGCACGCCCCACGTCCTGTTCGAAGCCCAGCACCTGGGCTCTGTACTTGCAGAGCGAGCAGTTCATGGCAGTGTCGCCTCGCAACACTTCCTCGACCCGCTCTTTGAAGGTGTCCACCACCAGTGTGTGGTCGCCCAGGTACCCCGCCGAGAGAAACTCCACCTCAGGGTGGTCCGCTTCTACTAGAGCGGTGTGTTGGCGGATTCGGCTCACCAAAACCCCTGAAAAGAGGAAGTAGGGCACCACCACAACACGTTTGAAACCCAGCTTCACCGCATGGCGTAGCCCTGGTTCCACCAGCGGGAAGGTCACGCCCGAATACACCGTTTCTCCCCAGCCGAAGCCAAACCCTTCCACCAGTAGGCGCGTCACCTTGGCCACGTTGGAGTTGGCGTCTGGATCGGATGAACCTCGACCCACCACCACCAAGAGGGTTTCGGTCAGCGGAACGGTGCTCGTGGCGGCGTCGAGACATTCCTGAACCCGTGCTCCGGCAGCCGACACCATCAGGCGATCCACGCCCAGCTCACGGCCGTAATCGATCGTCAGACCAGTTTCGGCGGTGTAGGTGTTGAGAACGGAGGGGATGTCGTTCTTGGCATGCCCCGCGGCGAAAAGCATGGCTGGAATGGCCAGCACCCTGGTGACGCCCTGTTGCCGAAGCGAGTCAAGGCCATCCCGAAGGATGGGGCGGGCAAATTCCAGGTAGCCGTGTTCCACCGGCATCGGGGCGAGCCGAGGCCGTAGGGCTTCCACCATCTGGGCGAACTCTTCAACGGCCAGTCGGTTGCGACTCCCGTGGCCGCAGATCAGAACGCCAAGATGCTCATTGCCGGTTTCCGCGTGCTGTTCGGCCAAAAGGTCGCTCTGCTGTTCCAATGGATTGACGATATCGGTCGCATCGCGATGGATTCAGACCGTCCCGTTTTCATCAATGCGCAGGCGGCTGATGCGAGGTGCTCCGGCCTGGTATCTCCACGGCCGGAAACCTTGAGTGATTGCATTCGGGATTGGAGTGGTCCGCGGCCATTACGACTCTGTGGGGGTGGCACCACATCTCGCGCCGCCGCCGCCGACAACTGGACGGTGGATGTTCAAACCCACTTCAAACGTCTTGATTGGGAGCCTGCCGATCAGACGGTGTTGATCGGTGCAGGGTGCCGAATGGGAGAGGTGCTCGATGCGTTGCTTCCTTACGGCCGAACGATGGCTGCCGGTTTGTCGGGGCTGCCCGGGCTTGGTTATGTGCTCACCGGCGGCATGGGGCCGCTGAGTCGACAAGTGGGGCTGGCTGTCGACCAATTGCTGGAGATTCATGGTGTGTGGGGTGATGGCACCCCCTTTGCGCTGTCACGAGCAGCTGATGGTGGCTCGTTGGAGTGGCGCGGCCTGTGTGGAGCAGCACCGTTTCTGGGTGTGGTGAGCGAGGTGCGCATGACCACCCATCCCGTTCAGCCGCTGTGGGTGGAGCAGCGTTCGGTTTCTCCGGATCAACTCGCTGCACTCATGCTCCAGGCGGAAGCATCGGACTCCAGCGCCAGCCTGCAATGGCATTGGGAGAGCGCCGACGCGGTGCAGTCGCTTTGGGTTGGTCATGCTGCATGGGCCGGAGCGCAGCGGATCGAGGGGTTGCATCAGCTCCCATCGTTGAGAGGATCAGCTTCGCTGCCTCCCCGTTGTCATTCGGAGGTCGTTGGTTTGTTGGGCCCTGCAGCTGCTGAGGCCTGGGGACATTTGATGCCGGAGCTACGCCATCTACTGCAGCACCGTCCGCATCCGGGCTGCAACCTGGCCTGTCAGCAGCTTGGTGTGGTGACAAAAAAGGTTCCAGTCGCGGCTACCTCGTTTGTCCACCGCGATGCCGAGTGGAAACCTTGGATCACGGCGGCTTGGACGCCAGGGGATGCCGATGGCCGATGCCGCAGCCTCGCTTGGCTGCAAGCGGTTTGGCAGATCCTCCAACCGGTCTGCCCTGGAGTGCATCTGGCGCAGTTTCATGACCACCTGCCGTTTCACCAAAGGGAGTTGGAGGCAGCGTTTGGACCCTGGTTGCTGGAGTTGCGAAAGCTGAAACAGCGCTTGGATCCGGCAGGCATCCTGCCGGCGCTCTGATTTACGGTCGCCCCTAACCGGCATCCGCTGATGGCCAAGCGATCCAACCCAACCCTGGTGAATCAGTGGTTTGCTAATCCCAGCAAAGACCTTCTTTCCGGACTTGTGGTGGCTTTCGCCATGATCCCGGAGGCCATCGCTTTTTCTGGGATCGCTGGAGTGGATCCCAAGGTCGGTCTGTTCGGAGCGTTTTGCCTGTCGCTGACCATCGCTGTGGTTGGGGGCCGGATGGCGATGATCACGTCGGCAACCGGCTCCACGGCGCTCTTGATGACAGGCCTGGTGGCGACGGGTGAGGCTCGGGGGCCAGGCCTTGGGGTGCAATATCTGATGGTGGCTGGTCTGGTGACGGGCCTGCTCCAGATCCTTTGGGGGTATCTGCGATTGGCGTATCAGATGCGCTTTGTTCCCCAAGGGGTGCTGAGCGGGTTTGTGAACGCGCTGGCCTTGCTCATCTTTCAGGCCCAGTTGCCTCAGCTCGGTTTGAATCTCCATGCTGGAGAAGCCGATCACGGAGCCTCCTCTCTGTTGCCCCATGGCGGGCAGATCCCAGTCGTCTGGGGGTTGGTCCTGCTCGGCCTGGTCATCATCTATGGCCTTCCAAAGCTGACCCGTGTGGTGCCATCGCAGCTGGTCGCCATCGTTGTGCTGACGGCGATCAGCGTGGGTTTCAGCTTCGACATCCCTACGGTCAGCAGCCTGGGCACCCTTCCCTCTGGCCTCCCCTCCTTCAGTCTTCCCTTCGGCGCCGGAGGTGTTCCCTTCAGCCTGGACACTCTGGGGCTGGTGCTGCCCACCGCCCTGGCCATTTCGCTCGTGGGCCTAATGGAAACCTTCCTGACCCAGGACATCCTCGACGACAAGACCGACACCACCACCAACAAAAACGTTGAGGCCCGGGGTCAGGGCATTGCCAACATTGTCGCGTCCTTGTTTGGTGGCATGGCTGGCTGTGCCCTTGTGGGCCAGTCCGTGATGAACGTGGACAACGGTGGTCGCACGCGCCTCTCAACCTTGTTTTCTGGAGTCAGCCTGCTGGCGATGATCCTTCTGGCTGGACCTTGGCTGAAGCAAATTCCGATGGCGGCTTTGGTGGCCGTGATGATCAGTATTGCCGTCAGCACGGCTGACATCAATGGCCTCCTCAACTTGAGTCGCATTCCGAAGAGCGACACGTCGGTGATGCTGATGACCTTCGCCGTCACCATGCTCACGACCCCTCACAACCTCGCCCTTGGTGTTTTGGCTGGCGTGGCCTTGGCAGGAATTCTGTTCAGTCGCAAAGTTGCCAAGGTGATTCAGGTGGAGACCATCGAGATCAGTGATCAGGAGCGTCTGTACCGGGTTGAGGGGCAGCTGTTTTTTGTGAGCAAGGTCTACTTCCTTCAGGCATTTGATCTTCACGACCATCCCAAGCGCATCACTCTTGATCTGTCTAAGGCCCATATCTGGGACCAGAGCGGCGTGGCTGCACTGGATCAGGTCATCCGCAAATATCGCAACGGTGGTTCGGTCGTCAGCGTTGTAGGCCTCAACGAAGAAAGCCTTGATCTGTTCGAGCGGATCGGGGGGCAGGAATCAGCGCATGCCTGATCTTGAGCTTTGATTTCAGAATCTTGAGGCTGAATTGGGAGCCCCCATCGTGGCGAGACAGACACTGAGGTCTTGGTGCATGGCCAGGAGGCGTTGCTGAACCTGCGCATCTTCAGGGTTGGTCTCCACGTACCTTTCGGTGACGTCGTTGCTAATGCTCAGCAACAGGCAAAGCGTCTGAAGGTCACCACCAGCGCGTTGCTGAGCACTCTCTAAAAGAACCCCCAATAGAGCCATTTTGTTGTTGTAAGCCCCCCGATCGCTGCCCTCCCATGAGAGAGCAGGGGGGGCGGTGGTTCCAGCGATCAGTCCGGCCAAAAGCCCGGCCAAGACTTTCATTGCGGTGAATTTAATTAAGGCGAAATTAAGTCGGTTCCAATCGATTTGCCCGGGATCTGGGACAATCCCACCCGATCCGTACCAACGCTGATGTTCCGATCCCATTCGCGTGCTCTGATCGCTGCATTGGCAGGTCTGTCTGCCCTGCTCAGCTCTTGCGCTTCACTGGATAGTGCGGGTGGTTCGCGCCTGGATCTCGTTAAAGCGCGAGGCGAGTTGCTCTGCGGGGTGAGCGGCAAAATTCCAGGTTTCAGTTTTCTTAGTCCTGATGGGCGTTACACCGGATTGGATGTCGATGTCTGCCGTGCCATGGCAGCTGCTTTTGTGGGGGACGCTGAGAAGGTTCAATACCGGCCTTTGACCGCGCCCGAGCGATTCACTGCATTGCGATCGGGAGAGATTGATCTGTTATCCCGCAATACGACCCATACCCTCAGTCGCGATGCGGTGGGGGGGAACGGTCTGCGCTTTGCTCCAGTGGTGTTCCACGATGGCCAGGGATTAATGGTGAAGGCAGCCAGCGGTGTGCGCTCTCTGGCTGATTTGAGCGGCAAGTCCATTTGCGTGGGATCAGGCACCACCACCGAACAGAACCTCAACGACGCCTTCGCATCTCAAGAGCTGCCTTATACCCCGATCAAATATCAGGATCTCAATCAGGTGGTCGGTGGCTACCTCCAGGGGCGATGTGAAGCCATGACCTCGGATCGGTCACAACTGGCGGCTGCACGTTCCGGCTTTAGCGATCCACAGCAGCATTTAATTCTCGACGACAGGATCAGCAAAGAGCCTTTGGCTCCGGCCGTGGTGGGTGGTGATCAGCCCTTGGGCGATGCCATGGCATGGGTGGTCTATGCCCTGATCGAGGCGGAGGAGCGGGGCATCACTCAGGCCAATGTCGACGCCGTGGTGAAGCAAGTTGAAGCCGACCCTTCCCAGACGGCTCTGCGGCGATTCCTGGGTGTGGATGCAGGCCTGGGTCGCAAACTCGGGCTCCCCGATGACTTTGTTGTTCAGGTAATTCGTTCGACCGGCAATTACGGCGAGATCTACAACCGCCATCTGGGTCCGGAGAGTGCGGTGGCCATCCCAAGGGGTGCCAATCGCCTTGCCGGTGAGGGTGGTTTGATGATTGCTCCACCCTTCACCTGATGCGGCATCGTCGTCTTCTGCTTCAGGTTGGTGTTGCCGGGGTTCTGTTCGGCTTGCTGGCCCTGTTGGTCAATAATCTGGCCGTCAATTTGATTCGCACGGGGTTGGGGCTGGGTTTTGGCTGGCTTGGCCGACCGGCAGGCTTCGCTCTGGCGGAAACCGCTCTCCCTTATGCCCCATCCGACAGCTACCTCTGGGCGCTGACCATCGGTTGGCTCAACAGCCTCAAGGTGATCGTGGCTGGTCTTGTGCTGGCCACCATCTTGGGTGTGGCTGCCGGTGCAGCCCGCAGCAGCGGCAACCGTCTGCTTCGCAGCCTGGCCGGGGGGTACGTGGCGCTGATTCGTCAGGTTCCCCTGCTCCTGCAGTTGCTGTTCTGGTATTTCGTTGCCTTCCTCGGTCTTCCTGCAGCACCGATCGGCGGCTTGATCAGGCTCTCGAATCAGGGCATTCAGTTGTTGGGCTTGAACCTCAGCGTTGAATTTTGCGCTGTTCTCGTCGGACTCACCGTGTTTACCGGTGCATCGATTGCCGAGATTGTGCGCGGTGGCATCAATGCAGTGCCAAGGGGCCAATGGGAGGCCTTCCGCAGTCTTGGACTCGGAGAAGGTCTCGGGTTGCGTCGCATCGTGCTGCCCCAGGCGTTGCCGGCGATTCTTCCTGCGCTAACAAGCCAGTACCTCAATCTCGCCAAGAACAGCACGTTGGCGATTGCGGTGGGTTATGCCGATCTCTACGCCGTAAGTGACACCACCATCACGCAAACCGGCCGCGCGATTGAAGGATTCCTGCTTCTGTTGTTCAGCTTTCTGCTGCTGAATTTGCTGATCAGCGGTGGCATGGCCGCCTTCAACAGTGCGGTGCTGGGCCGTTTGAACAGGAGCCGCTGATGAACCGTTGGTTGGATCGTTCGATCACCCTCCTCCTGGTGGCCCTGCTCGGTTGGGCCGGCTGGTCGCTGCTGCATTGGTTGATATACACCGCCGACTGGTCTGTGGTGACAACGAATCTGCCGCTTTATGCGGTGGGCAGTTTCCCGGCGGATCAACGTTGGCGCCCGCTGCTGTGGATAGCTGGATTGATCACCCTCACGTTGCTGACCCTCTGCGGCCCGAAGCGTGGTCCCGTTCGCCGTTGGCTGCCGCTGCTCTGGATCGCAATGGCACCGCTGGGGCTGTGGCTGTTGGCAGGAGGCCTTGGCCTTTTGCCGGTGGGATCGCGTCGTTGGGGTGGGCTGACACTCACGCTGCTGCTCACGGGAGGCAGCGGCGCTTTGGCGCTGCCGCTAGGAATCCTGCTGGCTTTGGGCCGCCGCAGTGACCTTCCGGTGTTGCGCTGGAGCAGCGCCACTTACATCGAATTGATGCGGGCTGTCCCGCTGATCGCCGTTTTGTTTTTCGGACAACTGCTGATTCCGCTGTTCCTTCCGCCAGGGCTTGAGATCAACAGGGTTGTACGGGCGGTCTTCGCCTTCGCCTTGTTTGCAGCGGCCTATATCGCTGAGGATGTGCGCGGTGGATTGCAGGCGATTCCGCCCACCCAGCGGGAAGCGGCAGCCGTGCTTGGCCTTTCACCACGTCAATCGCTGCAACTGGTGGTGCTGCCCCAGGCGCTGCGGGTGGCACTGCCGTCGCTCACCAACCAGGCGGTGGGTCTGCTGCAAAACACCAGCCTGATGGCCATTCTCGGTTTGGTCGAATTGTTGGGCATCAGCCGCAGCCTGTTGGCGAATCCCGCTTTCATCGGTCGCTATCTGGAGGTGTATCTCTGGCTTGCTGCGGTTTACTGGCTGGCGTGTACGGCGATGGCTCTGCTGGCCCGGCACCTGGAACTTCAGCTCGATCCTGCCCGCTCTGCCCCATGACCGTTGCCATTCGTGCCACTGAGTTGGTCAAGAGCTACTCCCAAGGGGTGAAAGCTCTTGATGGCGTCACTTTGGAAGTGAACAGCGGCGAAGTTCTGGTGGTGATGGGTCCTTCGGGATCCGGAAAGAGCACTTTGATCCGTACCTTCAATGGTCTGGAATCGCTGGATGGCGGTGTCTTGGATGTGCTGGGGGAACGCTTGGATGCCACCCATGGGGAACGTCAGGTGCGGTCGATTCGCAAACGTGTGGGCATGGTGTTTCAGCAGTTCAACCTGTTCCCCCATCTCTCGATCCTCGACAACATCACGCTTGCCCCGATCAAGGTGCAAAAGCGAGCAAAGGTTGATGCAGAGCAGCGCGCCATCGAGCTTCTCGACCAGATGGGAATTCGGGAGCAGGCACGGAAGTACCCGGCGCAACTCAGTGGTGGTCAACAACAGCGGGTGGCGATCGCCCGGGCTTTGGCCTTGGATCCGGAGGTGATGCTGTTCGACGAGCCCACGAGCGCTTTGGATCCGGAGCGGGTGAAGGAAGTGCTGGATGCGATGCGCCAATTAGCCCAGGGCGGCATGACGATGGTGGTGGTGACCCACGAACTGGGCTTTGCCCGTGAGGTGGCGGATCGGGTGATGTTTATGGACCGGGGCCAGGTGGTGGAGACCTCCGACCCGCAGACGTTCTTCACCAACGCCAGAGAAGAACGCAGCCGCAGATTCCTGAACCAGATGCAGCACTGAAAGAGCTGAGCGACTTCGTTTCAGCCATCAGGCTGACTGTCGTTCCCTCCACGGTTCAGCGGCCTTTCTGCTGTTGGCTTGAGGTAATGGAGCTTTGCTGGATGTGGTTCGCGTCGACTGATGCCCCTTCCAATGGAAGTAGGCGGTGACGCTGACCAGCCAAAACATCACAAAAGCGAGGGTCAGCACCAGACCATGCATCCGAAAAAAGGTCAGCACAATATGGATCGAGAGGGCAACTGAACCACCAAATAGAAACGTATTGCTCAGGACCGAAGCGACAGCTGCCTTGAAGGATTTCAACGCTGTCGCTCCATTCCGGCTCACCATACCGAGCAAGCATTGCTGTGCCAGCCCCATAATCTCTGCAGGAGCGTATTGGTTGTTCAGTCCTCAATAAAAAAAAACCTCCCATGGATGGGAGGGGTTGGAAGAGGTTGTGAAACTTCAGAAGATGGATCTGCAGATTACTCGTCTACTTGGTCTGCGGCTTCGCTGTGCTCTGCAGCTGCACCTGTGGGGATCAGACGGATGGCTTTTTTGCCCAGTTTGATTTCAAACTCATCACCTGGCTCGAGATTCAGCATGGCGGTGTAGGCCTTGCCGATCAGCAGGTTGCCGTTGCCCTGCACTTTGGCGATGTAGCTCAACTTGCGGCCACCTTTGCCAATTGCAGCACCGCCGCTGCTCAGATTGACGCCTTTGGCCTCAAGCAAGGCCTCGTAGAAGGCAGTGAAATTCAGGCGATCGCCGCCGTCTTTCTTGTCAGAGACGTAGCCACAAGCTCTCACTAGATCGGATTTGGAAACATCCCCTAGTTCTTTGACCTTTGTAAGCAGCTCGGAACCGGTCAGCATTGTGAATGCATCTCATTGGATGATTAGTTCATAACTGATTGGTTGGCTGGGTGTCAATCAGTTGACCCAACATTTTCATGACTTAGTGGCCTGATTTTTGGCATCTAGGGATGCGTCTCTGTGGTCTGACACTTGAGACCGCTTTCTTGTTATGAACCTTGACTGGGTGATATTGAGTCCTGTGCAGCGGTTTTACGGCAGGATCATTCAACCGGTCGTTTCACGCTCGAGTCGTGGAGACTGTCTGAACCCTCACCGATGATCGTGTAGTCGACACGATCATCGTCAGAACAGCAGAAATCGCTGTAGTACCGCTCAAGTTCATCGTATGCAGCGTCGTAGCTGTCAAAACGTTGCCGCGTCAGGCGGTCCTCCGTACTGTCGCTACGCACGATGCGATGGCGTGAAGCTGGATTCATCAGCTGGGTTCACGCGACATGCCGGAATGCAGATTAGGCGCGTTCGTGGGTGAATTAGGACGGCGTCTTCATGGAATCTGCTTGTCGTTCAAGCTGTCGTTGTTGCGCGATTGAACGGTTTTGGTCTGATGCGTCAGCTGCCTCAGCTTTCTAGGGTCGTGATTTGATCCGGATGTGCCGATGCTTCGGTTTTTGCTGGAGCTTGCGCCTTCCCTGCTGATCGGGTTTTGGGCTGGAGGACGCCATGAAACCCTCGCCGCCCGCTTGGCCACACCGTTGGTGAGGTTTGGGGTACCGATCAGTGTGATGGGCCTGCTGTTGAAGGGTGGCCTGAGCGGCGACATGTTGCAGGCAGCGGGTATTGCGGTGCTGGCCATGGGCCTTGTGCTGGTGGGGGCGTCGCGGTTACCGGGATTGGCTGAGCTGGTCTCTCCAACGCTGCGGTTGGGCAGCTGCACTGGAAACACGGCCTATTTCGGAGTGCCTCTGGCCTTGGCCTTTCTGCCTGATGAGGCCCTCTCTATCAGCATTGGCTACGACCTTGGGGCGACACTGCTGACTTGGAGTCTTGGTCCGCTGCTGATCGGTGAGCGGGTCAACGGTTCTAAAAGGCTGCACGGTCTCATGAGCAGCGTTGCGGCGAGCCCAGCGACCCGCGGGCTGATCGGTGCATTGCTGATTCAGGCGACCCCCTGGTCTGAGCTGGTAACCGACGCTTTGTGGTGGCCTTCCCGCTTGGTGATCTTGCTGGCTCTGATGGTGGTGGGCATGCGCCTGGGCAGCATCCATCGCAAGGGAATCACTCCATCGGCCCGACCGTTGCAACTGCTGAGGCCACTGGTAGCCAAACTCCTGCTTTATCCGTTGCTGCTGCTGCTGCTTGCATCTCTGCTGCGGTTCGATCCGCTGATGGTTCAGGCGGTTGCGCTGCAGGGGGCCGCGCCGACGGCGATCTCACTGCTGTTGATTGCGGAGTCTGTGGGGGTTGATCAGGAGCGGGCTGCAGGTCTGGTGTTTTGGAGCACGCTGCTGGCGTTGGTCACGGCGCCTGCTTGGGGTGTGCTGCTGCGATCTCAGTTTTGAAAACGGCGAAAGGTGAGATTGATGCGCGTGGTTTGTACTTTTCGCCGTTGCGGAACACTGTGCATCCATTGGCTCTGACACCCCGGGTGCATCACGAGCAGATCACCATCGGCCAAAGGCAGCGATATCCGGCGTTGGGGAGTGCTGCGATGGCGGAGCTGAAAATCGCGTGTCGCCCCGAGTGAAAGGGAGGCAATCGGAGCCCGTTGATCAATCTCCGGTTCGTCATCAGCGTGCCATCCCATGCGGTCGTCCCCGTGGCGATACAGATTGAGCAGACATCCGTTGAACTCGCTCTCACAGGCTGCATTGACCTGAATCAGCAATGGCTTGAACCATTCGGGCCAACCACAGCCCTTGTGAACGGCACCGCTATAGCGATATTGAATGCCTTCGTTGGCAAGAAACACCGTCATCCTGGGGACTGGATGACGCTTGCCATAGACCTGCACGATTGGCTGTTGCCAGAGGAGCTGTTGTTCAAGCAGCGTTTGCCAGCGCCTTGCTTCGTTTGCCTGGAGCCACCCCTCTTGCAGGGACCATTCCGTTTCGGGAGCGGCCGGATTGACGTTCATTCGTGACGTCGGATGACGAGGTCGGTTCCATCTCGAGACTGTCCCATACATTCGAATGCATGGGAGCCCGAATCACTGAAGAAGAATTCCTCAAGCGCGCTGTTCAGCGTTTTGGTGATCAATTCGACTACAGCCTGATCCGCTGGCGTAGTTACAAGAGCCCTGTTCAAATCCGCTGCAAAGAACATCCGGTTCAACTGATCACAATCACGCCGGAAAAGCATCTCCAAACCTTGGGCGGATGCCGCCACTGTCTTCGTGAAAGGCGCATTGCCTCGCTGGAGCGGGAACTCAACCGTAAGTCCGCTCAGCGTCCTGATTCCGTTCCTCTTGAGTCTTCTCCTCTTGAGTCTTCAATAACCCTCGAAACAACCCCTAACCGTACGGTTTAAAGCTCGCGATGGTGGTGTCGCTGGTTGGAGTTCTGGGGCTCACCCTGACGGGATGGTGGATCAGTCGCTCGACAGGCATTGGACGCCAGCTCGGAACCACGATGGTGGTTCTGCTGATCGGATTTCTGGTGACGAATGTCACCGGTTGGCAGCCGCAAACAGCTGCAGTGAATTGGGTGAGCGGTCCGCTGACGTCCTTGGCCATCACGCAGCTCCTGCTCGCTGTTGATCTGCGACGGATCTGGCCAGAGGCTCAGCGTCTTTTCGCTCCTTTTGTTGTGGCTGTGGTGGCGACGCTGCTCGCCGTTCTGCTCGGGGCTGTTTTGCTCAAGCCCTGGCTTTTGGGCAACAGCACTGTTCTTGCAGGCATTTACACCGCCACTTTCACGGGAGGAAGCCTCAACTTTGTATCCGTCGCCCGCACCCTTCAGCCGCCGGAGCCACTGCTCCTCTTGGCCACGGCAGCGGATCATGTGGTCTTTGCCACTTGGTTCGGCCTCAGCATCCTGATCGGTCGTCGTTGGGGGAAAGAGGTGGAGTCCGTTGCCCCCCAGTTGCATCGAGACGAGCTCGATGCGCCATCGCGATCTGATGGTTCCCGGGTCCTGTGGTCACTGCTCTGGGGCGGTGCCGTTCTGTGCACAGCGGAGTTGATGACGGCTCTGATTCAGCGGGGTTGGAGTGACTGTCCATCCATCCTGGTGCTGACCACGACGGCGTTGATCGCTGCCCAGCTCCCTGGTGCGTCTTTGCGCTCGGGTTGCTACGGGCTTGGCTTGCTGTTGATCCAACCTTTCTTCACTGTGATTGGACTCAGCTCTCCCTTGACCGGGTTGTTTGGTTCTGGATGGCCTGTCTTTTTATATGCCGTCTGGATTGTTGCTGTTCAGGGGGTTCTGTTGTTGGTGCTGCGTTCCTGGCAACGTTGGCCTCTGGTCGAATCTCTGGTGGCATCCCAGGCAGCCATCGGTGGCCCAAGCACTGCTCTGGCCCTGGCAACATCCCTCAACCGCCCAGCGCTTGCCATGCCTGGGGTAGCCATCGGTCTGCTGGGCTACTTAATCGGCACCTACCTCGGCTTGTTGTCTGCGTTTCTATTGGGTTTGACCTAACGCAGCTCAGGCCCTAAGGCTGACCCGCTGGTAGCAGAACCACAGCCATTGTTGGAACAGAAGGTTCCGATGGGACCGCCAGAGAGTCTGGGGACGGGCGGGATCAAAATTCTCGGGCGGGGGAACATCACCCCGGGCCCGGTCACGTTCCATTTCTCCGACGATTCGCCCGACGTTGTATTCGGGGTGGCCCAAGTGCATCAGCTGGCGTTGATCCGGGGTCTCGAAAATGGTGTAGCCCACCTGCTCGCCGTGGGCGAGCAGACGGAGACGTCCATCCCGTTGCGCGGCTTCCATGGCAGCGTCCGGCAGCCCTGCATGACGGCTTTGGGGACAGACGAAATCATCGTCTTGGGTGCCCATTAAGGAATGACCAGGAACCAGGCTGCGCATGGGGTAGATCCCGAACAGTTTCTGCGGGAACGAAACCTTGTCGACGCCAGCCAGGTAGGCGAGGGCGAAACCGGCCCAGCACAGGCCAAGGGTGCTGGCGCAAGTTTGTCGCGCTTCCTCGATCAATTTGACCAGCTCTGTCCAGTAACTGACCTGTTCAAAGGGCAGGTGCTCCACGGGGGCACCGGTGATGATCAGGCCATCAAGGGGACCCTGGGACAAGGCCTCATCCCAGCTCACATACAGCTGGTTGAGATGGTTCTGATCCCAACTTTTGTAGGCATGGGAGTTGAGTCGAATCCAAATCGGTTCGATCTGCAGCACCGAAAGGCCCAGCGGATGCAGCAGGTTGAACTCGTACTGCTTGCCCAGCGGCATGATGTTGAGAATGCCAATACGCAGGGGCCGGATGTCCTGGCGTTCGGCCTGTTCAGGCTCAATCCAGGAGATCCGGTTGCGTTCAACCTCCGCGATTTTGTGGTAGCTGCGAGGAAGGATCAACGCCATGGGGGCTGTGTCGGCATTCAGCTGAGAACGGCGAGGGCCTGCTCGAAGTCGGCCTTGATGTCGTCGATGTGTTCGAGTCCGACGGAGACCCGCACCATCGTGGGCGTGACGCCAGCAGAGGCCTGTTCAGCCTCACTGAGTTGCTGGTGGGTTGTGGACGCGGGATGAATCACCAGCGTTTTCGCATCGCCCACGTTGGCGAGGTGGCTGGCCAGCTTGAGGCTGTCGATGAAGCGCACGGCATCGTCATAGCCGCCGTTGAGGGAGAACATCAGCATGCATCCCATGCCCCGTCCTGTCAGGTATTTCTTGGCGGCAGCGTTGTAAGGATCGTGCTCCAGGCCGGGATAGCTCACATGGGTGATGGCGGGATGCGAATCCAGCCAAGTGGCCAGAGCCATGGCGTTTTCGGTGTGGCGCTCCACGCGCAGGCTCAGGGTTTCTAGACCCTGCAACAGCAGGAAGCTGTTGAACGGACTGACGGCCGGACCCCAATCCCGCAGACCTTCCACCCGGGCCCGCAGCGCGAAGGCGATGTTGCGGTCTTCCGGCAGGCCAAGCATCTTGCAGACGTCACTGCCGAAGCCAAAGGCATCCCAGTGCACCAAACCGTGATATGCCGCACTGGGCTGGCTCATCAGCGGGAACTTGCCGTTGCCCCAATTGAAGGTGCCGGCATCCACGATCACGCCCCCGAGGCTGGTGCCGTGGCCCCCGATCCATTTGGTGGCACTCTCCACCACCACATCGGCGCCATGCTCAATCGGTCGCAGTAGAGCACCACAGGCGCCCAATGTGTTGTCAACGATCAAGGGGATGCCTTTCTCTTTGGCGAGCGCTGAAAGGCCCTCGAAATCGGGGATGTTGAAGCGGGGATTGCCCATCGCTTCGACATAAAGCGCTTTGGTGTTGTCGTCGATTTGTGCCGCAAAGCTTGCGACGTCGTCGCCTTCTGCAAAACGCACGTTGATTCCCAGCCGCGGGAACTGCACCTTGAACTGGTTGTACGTGCCGCCGTAGAGGTACGACGTTGAGACGAAATTGTCTCCCGCCTGCATGCAGTTGGTGATCGCAAGAAACTGAGCCGACTGCCCTGAGGCGGTTGCTAGAGCTGCCACTCCGCCTTCGAGGGCGGCAACGCGTTTCTCAAACACGTCTGTGGTCGGATTCATCAGTCGGGTGTAGATGTTCCCGAATTCCTTTAGACCGAAGAGGTTGGCCCCATGTTCGGCGTCATTGAAGACGTATGAACTGGTCTGATAGATGGGAACCGCCCGCGCGTTGGTTGCACTGTCGGGCGATTGCCCAGCATGAAGCTGCAGGGTCTCGAAGCGGTGAGACATCGTCCTCGGCGTTGGGCACTGCCCCTGTTCTAGTCGTCAGCGAGCTCAGGTTTGTCGGTTTCCGCCAGAGAAGGGAATGTGCTGCGAATGACTGCCTGGATGTCGCGGTGGGCTTCGCTGCGGAATCCAGCCACGCCGTCGGCACTGAGCAGGGGGTAGGTGCGATCACTGGAATCCACCTCGCGTAGGTGCTTCCACCGGTTGCTGCTGTCTTCCGCTTTGAGTGCGATGAGGGGCGCCTGGAAGTCGTAGGCCTTGGTGTTGCCGAGGGCGGCCACCTGGGCGGTGAGCTTTTCACGCACTGGGCTGAGGGCTTTGGCCTTCAGCGTGTCCGGCAAGCCAAGCACAGGCTCGTAATGGTCGAGAAGACGGAGTTCGGCCTCCAGCAGCACGGGCCAGGCACCGCGTTCGCCTTCTGTCAGGCCCATCGCCGCCTCGGCCTCGGTCATTGCCTCTAGATGGAAGCGCAGCCATCGGTAGTAGGTCTTCTCTTTGATGGGTTTCTTGGCCGCAGCCCTTCCAGACACAATCGCCGGGAGAGCTTTCTCGGCCTTACGCAGGAAGAGACGATCCTCCCGTTCCAAATTCATGGCCCCCCAGCGCTGCCGGTATTCCCAGAGCTCGATGTAGCGAGCCACATCAATCTCGGACCATCCGAGACCTTTCAGTTCATCACCGCGATGGGAGGTTTCCTTGGACACCCGCTTCCTGGATCACGCCAGTTCTCAGCGTAGGTGTCGATGCTCACCGGTTTGGTGATCTGCTGGCGGGGTTGGTCTGCAGATACTCCTGAACACTGATCCGCTGCGGCTGGTTGTAGCCCACCGGCAACCAAAGATCACCGGCTGCAGCATTGAAGTGGATTTCCCAGTGATACAAACCGGTGTAGGCCGCGGGATCCTCCTTCATCAGCGAGGCATAGAGGAGCACCGCGCGGCCGTAGTAATCGCTGTTGTTGTAGCCCCAAAGGCCGCGGCGAATGTCCTGAAGTCCGCCCCGACGCACCAGATATCGCGCCGCAGCCTGGATGGCGTCGTGGGGATCGCGGATGCTCCCGGCGCCAATCCCTGGTTCTGCCCAGGTGGTGGGCAGAAACTGCATGGGCCCCTGGGCATTGGCCACGGAGACGCCATCGATGCGCCCCATGCCGGTTTCCACGAGGTTCACTGCAGCTAGAACCTCCCATTCAATCCCCGTCGCCGCCTCGGCTTTGCGGTAGTAGCTGAGCAGCTTGTCCGCTGCTTCGGGTTGAATGATCCGCCAGGCGGGGAGCATGGACGGTCCACGGCCACGGCTCATCCGCACGAATTCGCGCCGTGCTGCGAGGTGCCTTTCTGCCACGCTGCGCCAGCGCGGAGGCAGGCCGTTGATGACCGCTTGGGCTCTGGGCTGCTCCGTGGACAGCACCCGGTAGATCACCTGTTGTTGATGCCCAAGATCGGGCAGCGCATCGGCCGGCGTGGCTGGGTCCCGTAACGCCTGTTCAACAGCTGCCAGCAGCGTTGCCAGTTCGGTTGTGTCGGCTGGCACAAGGGGGTATCGCCTGCCGTCTCGTGTTTTGGGTTGGGTCGCTTGGGCAGGAAGTGCTACAGGCGCCGTCATCACTGCCGCGGTCACCACCGGTGCGGTCACGAACGCTTCTGCTTCGGCCCGTGGCTGTTTCGGTTTAAGCCACAGCCCCCCCAGCAGGGTTGCCGTGAGAGCCGAGACAATCAGCACGTTGCGGCTGCGCATGGTGAGGCAGGGGCGCTGTGCTGACACTACCGGTGCGGTTCAGGCCGTAAGGAAGGTGCTGCGGTCGTGAAAGTCCGGCTTGCGTCCGTGGCAGAGAGCCCAATGGCTCAGACCGTCCTGACCGCGATCGATCACGGCCGTCAATGCCAGGTCTGGGCAGCCCCCTGGCGTCCACCAGGGCTCCAAAGCAATCCTGGCGTCCAGCCGCAGTTGATGCGCCCCGCGTTGCAGCCGCACCGTTGGGGGTGTGCTGAGCTCTTGCTGGGTCTGGCCACTGCGGTAGTGATCAAAGCGATAAACCGCCCAATCCCCATTGGGAGCCAGATTTACTTCCCAATAACGTTGCTCGCCAGGGGCGGCGAGAAACGCCTCGAAGCACGTGGTGGTCCAGAGATCATCCCTGCGATGTCCCTGTTGTGGCCCATCATTCAGATCCCTCGGCAGACGCAGCGCATTGATGCCTGTGGCCGAGCGGGCCAGGACTCCATAGCTGAGTTCCAGCCATCCATCGCGCGTCCAGACGAGCTCGGCGCTGATCTGGAACCCTGGAGGCATGGACCGTTCAAAGGGGATCAGGCGGCATGCCTGACGCAGCATCACTGCAGAACGACCCATCTCAGTGGCTTGGTCCCTTCTGACGCTGCAGCCGCTTGACCAGGTGTTCCAAGTCGCTGAACTGTTGTTCCACCGCTTCTGTGAGTCGGAATTGAACCAGGGCCCGTTGCAGATTGTGCCCAGGTCGATCGCAGCGGAAATACACGTCGCCCTCAAGATGATCGGTGAGGAACCTCAGTCCCAGTTCCATCGGGATCAGACGGATGCAGTGGGGCAGATAGTGCAGGTCCCAGTCACTCAGAAATCCACCAGCAACTGACAGATAGCCCTTGAGAATGGCCTCACAGAGGTTCATGTCAAATTCCACATCGTCCAGGGAGAGTGTTTCTTCTCCGGCTGGATTGCAGCAGGACCGCAAACAGTCGCCGATGTCGTAGTGAACGAGTCCCGGTTTGACCGTGTCCAGGTCAATCAGACCGATGGCCTGACCACTGGCCTCGTCAATCATCACGTTGTTGATCTTCGGGTCTCCGTGGATGGGACGGTGATGGAGTTCGCCGCGTGCAAGAGCTGCTTCGAGAACATCCACGCCCTGGCGGCGCTGCTCTACAAACGCGCAGGCGTCACGCTCGGCAGGGCCCATGCGGCCCGTGGCCGCGGCGGCGACATCGAAGCGTTGGAGATAGGCCGGTGTGACATGGAAATTTTCCAGGGTGTCAGCCAGTTGATCGGTCGGCAGGTCACTGATCAGGTGGTGGAACATCCCGAGCCCGTAACCCACTTCCTGGGCGTGGGCACTGTCCCTGATCACATCACTGGTGGTGGCTGCACCGATGTAGGTGATCGAGCGCCAAAACTCGCCGTTTTGTTCGATCCAGGGGGAGGCTTCCCTCCGACAGGGAACCACTCTGGGTACTTCCCAGCGGCGTCCCTTCAGTTGTGGAGGTGGAGAGGCGAGACGGCGCTCCATGTGTTCGCCCAGGGCCTGCAGGTTCTGCATCACCAGGTCGGGACGATCGAAAACGCTCGTGTTCAGCCGCTGCATGACGAAGGCGCCGTCTTGTCCCTCATGAGTCACGAGGAAGGTTTCGTTGACGTTGCCGGAGCCAAGGGAGCGGATGGCTTTGATCCCCTCGCGAGGATGGAAGCGATCGGCGATGGCTTCCAGGGCCTCGGTCATGAACGGTCGCATGGGTCTCAAGCCGCACATTGCCGCGCTTCCTGCGTTCTGCCCCGTTCAGGTGTGCAGAACAGAAGCCGACTCAGGCTTTGAGCTGGCTTTCGATGACGTCCATCAATTGCAGGTAGGCCGGTGTTCCGGTCTCACCGTTCTCGTCGAGGGCCATCTTTTTGCGCATGGCCTGATTGGCATTGTCCGCAATGACGGCATTCACCACGAGGTCTAGAGCTTTAGGCACCTCCAGGTTTTGCAGAGCCTCGGCATACCGACGGCTGTGGCTAGGTCGTACTGATTCCTGGCAGTAGCTGGAGAGTTCCCGGCTTTCCGTCATTACCCGGTAGGCGGTGTCCTTGACGCCAGCACGCCCGTAAATCGCCATATACAGCAGATTCACCATGGAAGCGTCGTGGGCTGGGATCGCGTATTTGCGGGCGATTTGAGGCCAATACCGCAGAGATTTCAAACCCTCTAGTCCGCCTTTGCGCAGGCCTGCGGCTTCACACCACTGTTCCAACTCCTCCATGGAATGAGGACAGCGGCCCTGATCGCGCATCTCCTGTGCCATCACTTGGCCGGCCTGGAAATTACGGGTTGGGCTACCGGAGACGGGCAGCATCATGCTGCCGCGCACATCAGCCACCATGGCCGTGAGCTGGCTGAAGGTGTGGTCCCGTACCCGCTCGAAGTCGCCGTCGCGCACCAGGGTGGATTCAATTCTTGGTACGGCGTAGCCCAGTTCTGTTAGAGGGAAGGGCTGACGGTGGTACAGCCGTTGCCGGTCGGGTCGTGCCATGGACACGGTGGCCGCCTGATCCAGGCACTGGTTCAGAAGCAGGGTTAGGAGCGTTGGCAACACACCTGGGTTGTCCTGATGGAAGCCATAGCCGAAACCGGCAAACACCGACGCCATGTTTTTGGCGGCTTTGATGAACTGCCCCTCCACGTTGTGAACACCAGCGGAGACCTGGATGTTGGGGGACAGTTGATCCATCAGCTGGGCACCCAACATCGCTGTTAGGGCGTTGGGATGGCAGAAGTTGGCGGTGAAGCTGTCGAAGGGATTGCGTAGAGCTCCATGGCGGTGAAAGCCGGAGAAGAAAGCGAGCTCCGGTTGTTGCTCACAGAGCACATAGGCGCTGTTGTTGATCGGGTCATGGCTGAAGGACCCCGCCAGGCAGGCCAGCACCACTTGGTCTCGATTGAGCTCTTGCCGTAAACGACAGGCTTCGTGGAGATCTTCTTCGATGTGATTGCTGTTGGCGCTGAGCACAACCAGGTCGCAGCGCTGGATGAGATCGCTGAGGGTGTTGGCCACAAGCTCACCGCCGCTGCGATGGCAACCCATCTCGAGCACGGTCTCCACGTGCTCGTCGTCCATGTTTTCAATCGTTTCTCTGGGGAAGGCTCCCAGCAGGTCCCGGCCAGGACGAGGGGCGAGTAGCAGACGCCCTTCTGCGTTTTGCATGGCGCAGTTGTATGCCAGCGACGCGGGGTAGAGCCCGACGCTGTAGAAGCCGACCTTGCCGTTCGACAGCTCCTGCACACGCCGCCGTATCGCTCCGGCATCCAGGCTCTGGTCGAAGAAGGAGTTGCGCATCTGGCAAGACTAAGCAGCGCCCTGGGTGAAACTGCTCACAGCAGACAGATACCGTTTCCAATCACGATGCAGAGGTCTCTCGGCATCGTTTTTGGGTGGGATTGGGGTGATGAGTTGACGGTAGAAGCGGGTTGGTTGAATGCACGCCATAGACGATCAATAGAAGCTTTGACATTGGGTGATTGTCTTCGGAACCTTGGTAGATCCAAATTTTGGAATATTTGAACGCAATCAATCATCTGGCTGGAGTTTCAGGTGAATACCTTGAGGGCGGCACCGTGTGCCTTTCTTTTGTTCTGTGCTTGGTTGGGCCCAGAGTCGAACGCTGAAGGATGTCGTGCAGGTTGATGGGTCTGGTGTGGTCAGTAACCAGCTTTGAATTTGTTATTGGGTGATTTTGTAATCATGTAGATCTCATATTGCTTCTTAATCTTTAGGCTCTGGGGTGAATGTTTTGCTGGTTTTGAAGTTTGAGTTTTGCTACCGCGCTAACAAGTTAACCTCAGATCAGGCTGGATCAAAGGCCCATGATCAGTCTGTAATTTTGGTTGGAGCGTGTCCGCTCATTGAGGGACTGGATTTCTGGATAGGCTGAGAGATCTTCGTTGGGATAAAAAATGGGGAGGTAGCCGAGATATGCGTTGACTGCACAATCGGCGGCAGTCCAGCAATCCCCCACCAAAAACTTTTTCTTGCTGTAGAGGTCATTCAGTGTCGCCATAAGTCTTGGAAACTCCCGCTCCTTATTGGAGGGAACAAATAAAGCTATCGCCAGTGTGGAGTTGGCGAAAAGAATCCACTGGATGATGGAGGCGCGTGTTGCCTGGTCTTTGACTTCGTTGGTGTAATTCTCGGAGAGATACTGAAGAATGGCGCCTGACTCAAACAGCACTAAACCATTGCTGTCGTCTTTAAGGGCAGGTAACTTGCCGAAAGGATTCACCTCCAAATAGCTCGGATCAAGATTTTGTCGAGCTGCCAGGTCAATGTTGACGTAATTGTAGGAAATACCTTTTTCTGCTGCGTACCATTTTGGCATCGATGCACGGGTCTTGGGGCCGCCATAGAGATAAAGCGTCATCACTGGTTTGCGATCAAATCTATGCTAGCTCTAGTGATGCTTCCTGGCATTTTCATTGCCTAGCGGCTTAGTTTGTTTCGGGAGTCGTGATGGGTTTGCTGGGCAAGATTGTGTTTAAAAGGGATTCAATTAATAGTTTTAACCTGGCACTTCCAAGCCTTCAAAAGTTGCTCTTGTTTGATGGTTTTATGAATTTATCTGTCGCCTGATTCCCCTTGATGTATCGATCGAGAGGTGGTGATGGCATCTGGGCGGGCGTGTTCACTCCAAACACGCTGTAATGCGCTCAAGTCATTGTTCACATGCCAGTGTCCAGCCGTGATCTGCTGATGGCGTACCGCTGGCCTGCGGCGGTCGTCCTGTCCAGCCTGGTTTTGGCGGCCACGGCAGTCAAGCTGCTGAGTAGGCCAATTCCTATCTCCATTGAAGGTGGATTGCAGGTGGACAAGCTGGTGCTTCCGCCCAGTGTCACCATCCGCTCTGATGCGCCTTTACCGGTGGTGGTGCAGGAGCAGGTGACCATCTCCGGAGATGCCCCCCTTGCGATTGAAGGTCCCGTGTCGGTGAAATCGATTGCGGGGGCGGTGACGGTGAATGCCGATGCACGGGTCAGTGGCCTTGACGGCGAGGTGTCCGTTAAGGCGGATCAACCGCTCCCTGTTCGAGCCGATGTGTCTGTCGACAACAAAGTCACCATCGGCGGCAAGGTCGACATTGAGGGCAAGGTGAAACCGACCTTGCTTCCTGTTCCAGGGCTCTGATTAGCGGTTGCGGGGGGCCTGGCCGTCGCCGACGGTCAGGCCCTGCTCCCAGCGGTTGAGCTGTCGCAGTACTAGGCCCGTCACTGCGGCGGTGACCAATCCGACGCTGCTCCAGGTGTTGCCTTGTTCGATGCCAACAAGAACGGCGGAGCCCCAGAGCAACGCCCAGGTCCATGGACGAGCCTTTTGGATGTTCGCCAGAGCTGCAGAGCAGCTGCGGCAATGGATGGTGTGGCTTTGGTACCGATCCATGAGCTCTGTTGTGGTTTGCCTGGGTGGGAGGCGTTGCCCTGCGAAGGGCTCGCCGCCGTTGGCGTTCAACCAGCGATGCAGGGCAGCGACGTAGACGTCTGACGTTGTGGGCATAAAAAAGCTGCGCTCCACGGCGGAGCTACCGCCGGCCTGCTCCAGTACCCGTTCCTGCCAGTGCAGAAACACCTGATCGTCCTCTAGCACCTTGTGGTTCGCGATGTGCTGCAACCAGCGGGGACGCAATCCGATCAGGACGCGAGGTAACGCGGATTGGAACTGGAAGGGGAAGCGGGCGAACAGGCGGCACTCGCCGCGTCGGATCGGGACGGCATACACAACGGTGAGGATGCGGCCAAACCCCTTGGCGGTGAGGTCGTGCCACATCAGTTGGGGCGCCCGAAAGCAGGTGGACTGGGCGCCGAGCTTGCCCCGGCGAGGCCCCTCCTCCCAGAACGCTTTGAAGCCATCAGCGTCTTCATGGGTGACTTTGGCTTCAACGGGGGCAGCGTTGTCCCGCTTGCCCACGGTTTTGTGGTGGGTGAAAGGAACGTGACTGACGTCGAGCACGTTTTCCAGCAGGGTCACCGCATCCATCGGCAGATCTCGGAAGGTGTCTTGCACCGTCCAGCTTTCGGGGTTGTCTTCAAGAGCTGGAACCAGGGGGAGCTGACTTGGGTCTGCGGCATCGGGGGCACCCATCCAGACGAACAGCAGTCCCTGCCCCGTCGCTGTCGGCAAGCTGGCGCAGCGGGACCGTCGGTTGTTGGGCTGAGTGTTCTCGAGCGCTTGCGGCACGCGCTGGCACTGGCCGCTGCCATCGAAACTCCAGCCGTGATACGGACATTCAAGGAGCCCTTCGTCGTTGATCCGACCTTCGCTGAGGGGAACCAAACGGTGGGGGCAGACATCGGGGAACACTCGCCAGCGTTCCTTGCTCTTATCCCACCAGATCACCAGATCCCGCTCTAGCAGGGTGAATCGACTCGGCTTTTTAGGGTCGAGGTCCTGCACATAGCTGATGGGCCACCACTGTTCGGTCCAGGTGGGGTGCATGGCAGGAGCATCAAGGCCGCCATGTTCGCTAGCCGGATGGCTTGACCGCGGTGTTTCGCTTGCCATCAGCGCTGCTCCGTGCCTCCGCCACTGGACTTCTCACTCGTTTGGAACTAAGGAGTTGCGCGAAGAAATTGCACTGTTGTGCATTCGTCTGAAGCGACATCTCTGAATCTCCATGCCCCGTCTGACGCCCGACCAGTTCCTGCAAGAGCTCACAGGTGCTGAAGACCTGTTGATCGTGCAGGACCTCGATGGCGTCTGCATGCAACTCGTCAAGGATCCACTGACACGGTGCATGGATCCTGCCTATGTGGAAGCAGTCGCTGCCCTGGATGGCCAATTCGCTGTGTTGACCAATGGTGAACATGAGGGCCGTCGCGGGGTGAACCGTCTCGTGGAACAGGCCCTGGCGGATCCCGATTTACCCAAACGTGAGGGCCGTTATCTGCCGGGTCTGGCGGCTGGAGGGGTGCAGTTGCAGGATCGCTTTGGCGACCTGAGCCATCCCGGCGTCTCGCAGGAGGAAATGACCTTCCTTGCTCAAGCCCCCAGCAGGATGGAAGCCTTGCTGATGGAGCGGCTGCCGGCCCTGCTTCCGCAGCTGCATGGTGACGATCTGGCTCAGGTTGCCAAAGCTGCCGTGTTGGACACCCAGGTCTCACCGACGATCAATCTCAATGGGATTTTTGCTTTTGTCCCCGGTGATGTGACTTGTCAGCAGGCTCTTCAGACGATGCTGTCTGAGCTGATGCATCAGTTGCTTGCCGAAGCTGCAGATCAGGGGTTGGAGGGGTCTTTCTTTTTGCATGTGGCTCCCAACCTGGGCCGCGATGCACAAGGGGATGAACGGATCAAACCCGCTGCTTTCGGGGATGTCGGAACCACCGACATTCAATTCATGCTCACAGGTTCCATCAAGGAGGCTGGCCTTTTGGTGCTGCTCAATCAGCACATCAAGCGCCGTTGGGGTGAATCCCCCTTGGGTGATGCCTTCAACGTGAGAACGGCTCCCCACGCACCCGATGCGCTGTTGGCCTTGGTGAAGGAGCGGATCCCCGCGGAACGGATGCCGTTGTTGGTGGGGGTGGGCGACACCGTTACCTCCACGGCATCAGCTGATGGCGCGGGGTGGCTGCGAGGCGGCAGTGATCGAGGCTTCCTCAACCTGTTGCAGGACCTCGGGGCCTGGTCTGGTCAACCCAACCGCGTTGTTCTCGTCGACAGCAGCCATGGCGAAGTGGATCGGCCCAGCCACGCCGATGGGAGCTTGCAAGGAATCACCGATCCAGAGGATTCCCTGCGGATTGACGTGCTGATGCCCGACGGTCCGGACCAATACATCGCCTGGTTCCGCCAGCTTTCCGCGCGGCGCTCTGCGGACCCTGTGCGCTAAATCACAACCGCGCTTGACCGGTGTCATCGGGAATCAGCGCTGAATTGAGGAGGGTTGCTTCAGCACCAACCCAGTTCTCATGTTTGCCAAAACCGTCGCTGTTCTCGCTGTCCTCAGCGGTACCGCCCTTCCGATCGCCGCCTTGTCGATTCATGCGGTGATGGAAGCTCAGATCCCCCACTGCACGATTGATTTGCCGGCTTCAGCACCTATCTGTACTGATGCGGTTACCGGCCTCAAGTTCGACCATCAGTATCACCGCAGTGGAATGTTCGCCTCCGTCGGTGAACGCAGCTGATCAAGAGAAGACCCGTTGATTGTGTCGACAAGAACCCACTCCACTCCGATCTGCTGTCTGGAAGAATCGGCTTTATCTGTTAGGTGCCGGTGACTGTCGTTGAGAGGGTTTTCCCGCCACTGAAGCGCGGACTGCTCACAACGTTGCAGGTCAATCTTGGGTACCGCTGCAACCAAAGCTGCGCCCATTGCCATGTGAATGCTGGGCCGACCCGCACCGAGATGATGGCTGCGGATCTTCTGGCGTTGATTCCTCAGATTCTTGAGCGCCATGGGATCGCCTGCCTCGATCTCACGGGGGGAGCACCGGAGCTGCATCCGGGCTTTCGTGATTTGGTTCGGCAGGCACGATCACGCGGAACCGCGGTGATTGACCGCTGCAATCTCACAATCCTGAGTGAACCGGATCAGGAGGACCTGGCTGAATTCCTGGCGGATCAGGGTGTTTGCATCACAGCCTCCTTGCCCTGTTACAGCGCTGAGAATGTCGATCGCCAAAGAGGTGATGGCGTGTTTGAACGCAGCATCAGCGGCCTACGACAGCTCAATGCTCTGGGCTACGGAACGGGCGATCCCAACCGGCAGCTGGATCTCGTTTACAACCCCCTTGGCCCGGTTTTGCCTCCCCCCCAGCAGGCCTTGGAGGCTGATTACAAGACCGCATTGGCTGGGTTGGGGATCCGGTTTGATCGTCTACTGACGCTGGCCAATATGCCCATCCAACGCTTCGCCAGGCAATTGGAACTCAACAGCGAATTGCAGTCATATCAAGCCCTTCTGGAGGAAGCGCACAACCCCGAAAATCTGGAGTCTGTGATGTGCCGCCAGCTGATCAGTGTGGACTGGCAAGGCCATCTTTATGACTGCGATTTCAACCAGCAGCTCGGACTCCCCTGTTCCGGGGAGCTCCGTCACCTTCGTGATCTGATGCGCCTCTCAACCGTTCCTGCGGATCAGTCGATCCACACGGCTCAGCATTGTTTCGGCTGTACCGCTGGCGCAGGGTCAAGTTGTGGTGGAGCACTTCAGGGCTGATTCTCTCTTCATGGGCATAGTGGGGAGATATGTGTCGAGGCCATGCCGCTGAATCGCATTTTTTCCTCTGCTGTTGTTCTTCTGATGTCTGCGACGGGAGCCATGGCTGAGGCGCATGGCCAACCCAAACAGGCGATGTTCAGCTCCAAAGCTGAAGCCGAAGCGGCTGCCCCGGGATTTGGTTGCAAGGGTGCGCATCAGATGGGTGAGATGTGGATGGTCTGCGACAAGCACGGTGAGGCGGATCACCATGGAGCGCACTGATTCATGAGTGAAGGTGGGCACTGCGGCAGCAAGCCGAAGCGAATTGCGATCGGGGTAGCTCCTCTGGGCACCATCTCCATCGGCATCGTGCCGATGGGGGTCATCTGCATTGGGGTGGTGCCGATGGGGGTGGTCTCGATCGGTGTGGTGGCGATGGGCGTGATCAATGCAGCCATCGTTGGGATGGGATTGGTGGCGGTGGGTGTCAACACCATGGGGGTGATCACAGCCGGCCCGATGAGCATGGGCTTGATTCAGATTCGCTCCACGACCAACCCGCGCTATCTGGCTTATCCAAGTCGAGAGGAGGCGGAGGAGCAGGCACGCAAGTTGGGCTGCAAAGGAGTGCACCGCATGGGCGATCGCTACTGGATGCCTTGTAACGAGCACCCTCAGTAAGGCCTCCACAGGAAGGTCTCCAAGGGTTCGCTTCACAAAAGCTTCGGAAGACTTCTGTTGCAGGCACCTTCTCAGAGGTCGTTCTGCTGGCTTCAGTGTGAGAAAGAGGGGCGTACCCGATGTCATCGTCTCCACGTGAGCGTCTTCAATCCCTACTCAGTGCCCGATGGCTGGAGATGGGTGAGGTGTCGTTGATGCATCACCGCCAGGTTCAAGTCTTGTTGAACACCTTGAGGCGCGAAAAAGAGCTTGTTTCCGTGCAGCTCATTGACCTCCTTGTGACAGATCTCTACGACAGGGAATTTCGCGCTTAATGATCAGCTGTTAGGCGCTTATCCCTGGCACTTGGGGCAGATCGCGCGCACATTCAGGCTGGATTCAATGAGTTGAAAGCCAACATGTTCTGCGGCAGCAGCCCCTGCTGCAAGAACGGATTCGCTTTCAAATTCTTCTGTCCGTCCGCAGCGGATGCAGACCACATGGTGATGTTGACGATGATCTTCGACGGCCAGCTCGAAGCGTCGTCCACCCTCACTGAGTTCCAGTTCTTGGAGCAATCCCATGTCGGCCAGGAGGCGCAGGGTGCGATACACCGTGGCCAGGGACACCTTCATGTCGAGTGCCGCCAGCTGCTGGTGCACCTCTTCGGCACTGAGGTGGCAACCGGATCCACAGTGTTCAAACAGTTCAAGAACACGTTTGCGCTGCGGGGTGAGTCGACGCCCGTCCTGATGCAGGCCCCGCTGCAAAGTTGTGTCAGTTGAGGCAGGCGCGGAGGACGATGTCACAGCTTCTCCTCGCTTGTTCTCAATAGTAGTCCTTAATGAGAGTGCCGTCTCGCCTCTATTTCATTGTCGTGATCTAATCCCCTCGGTTGCCGAGAAGCAAGACGAATTCTGGTGATAACGTCCGCCAGCGATGTCGTTCTGGTCGATGGAAACCCACGTCCTCACCTTCACGATCACTAAGTCATTTGCTGAATGGGTCGCCACCTATGACGCATCTCTGCCGCTTCAGAAAATCGCTGGTATTACTTCCCTCTACCGGGGAGTCAGCAAGGAGGACCCCACCAAGGTCTGCGCCGTGATGCAAGCCTCTCCCGGTGTGATGGAGCAATTCATTGCCGACAACACCGACATGATCGAGGCTTCAGGGCATGTGATTGAGAGCACCATCAGCCAGGTGTTCGTCGCCAGCTGATGGTTTGGCGTCCTGCGCGGGCCTGGACCAGCCAGAGCCCGGTTGCCGGTTATCGCCATTTCGAGTTGATCACGCAGGGTGGGAGCGGTGATCAGCGCTGGGTGGAATTGGCCGCTGTCCTGAAGCCATCCCATCGGGAACGGGTGCTCTGGAGCGAGCTCAAAGATTCAAATCGCTGGAGCAGCGGCTGGCAGTCCATTCCTGAGGACGATGCGAATTCTCCAACTGAGTGATCCACACCTGGTGGGAGCTGATCAGGGTTTGGTGCGGGGAAGGCTGGCCCTCGCACACCTGGAGCAAGCTCTGCGGGTTGGCTGCGCCATGGACCCCGATCTGGTTCTGGTCACGGGTGATCTGTGCCAGGACGAAAGCTGGGGTGGTTATGTCCGGCTGCGAACAGCTCTGACCAACCACGTGCGCTGCAAGGTTGCTCTGGTGCCCGGTAACCACGATCACCCGCTGTTGCTGGATGCGGTTTTGGGGAGGGCGTGCGTGACAGGCCCCGCTGATTTTGTGGTTAGAGGAGTGCGCTTGGTACTGCTGAACAGCCACAAGGTTTCTTCTGCAGCCGGTCAGCTCGGCTTGGCTCAGCTCCAGTGGCTGGAACGGCGTTTGCAGCATTCAGAGCGCCGTGATCTGCCCCTTGTGGTTGCTCTTCATCATCCTCCGATCGCCATCGGTGATGACGGCATGGATGCGATCCGGTTGCTTGATCAAGATTCTCTTGAGGCTGTGTTGCGTCCCCATCTCGCTCTGCGGGCGGTTTTGTTTGGCCATATTCATCAGCATTGGCTAGGCCACTGGGCGACGCGCCCTGATGTGACACTTCTGGGCTGCCCTTCCACGCTTTGCAGTTTCAAGGCAGTGCAGGATTGTCCCCTCGACCGAGCTGGTGATCCAGGCGGGAGGCTTCTCGACCTGACGTCTGATGGAGATCTTCAGCATCAAGTGCTGCGTTGGTCTGACGTCAGCCCATCCCTTTCTGGGATGCGCGGAAGGCCTTGAGCTTGTCGATGTCTTTTTCTTCGTCGATGGAATAGTCCGTCAGGATCAAGGCCTTGCCAATGGTGCCCAGGGCATACTCGATCCGGTCGAGATCCCGACGTCCCTCTTGATCCAGCCTCGCTGAGCGAATCACTTCAGGGCGCAACTGATCGGCCAACTGCTCCAACGCCGATGCGATCGCTTTGGCCTGCTCGAGTGGCTCTGTTTGACCCATGAATCCTGAACAGATGCAACCAGTTGACTCTGGCAGCTCTTCTCAGAATCCCTTGGCGGTGGGGCGCTGACTCGAGAGGGAGACGTTGCCAAGGGGGTGCTGCTGGGCGGGCTGTTGCATTGCGGTTGGTGCAGCACCAGGTGCTGCCATGGCATTGAAAGCGAGGGACCAGCGCTCCCCTTCACCACGGAAGGGCATCACCGAATGGGGTTGCCAGGCCGGGAACACATAGAACTCTCCGGGGACGGGCAGCACGTAGTGCGCCATTCCGGTGCGGAACGATTGCAGATGCCAGTCTTCCGGACCGTGGAAGCACAGTTGGCCATCAAAACTATTGGCATTGATCTGGGGTGGCACCTTTAGAAAGATCACCCCGGAAAAGCTGCCGCCATGGGTGTGGGTGGGGTTGTAGTCGCCTGCGGTCTGGCAATTGAGCCAGAGATCAATCATCTGCAAGCGGTATCGACCGGGAACCCAGGGGCCGCGACCTTGGGGAGGCTGACGGTCCATCACATGGCGGATCCAGCGATCACAGGCAGGCAGCAGGTAGTTGTTGCTGAGGTCCTGCACGCCGGGTTGGTCCGGCCGCAGTTCGCGTTGCTGACGCAGTTGACCGGCCAGCTTCGCTGATGCATCGGGGCTGGAATCAGGATTGGCGAGAACGCTTTCGCTTAGATCAATCAGCTGCTGGAGCAAAGGGTCCGGCAGGGTGCCCCGAAGGATGGAGCGTGGAAACAGATCGAGAACGTCCACCAATGACTGGTCTGCTGCAGGTCATCGTGGCAGCCCCAAAGTGGGTGGACTGTTCATGCCGATCGTGATGCTGCGCCACGCACTCCTGCTGCCTTTGGTGCTTGTGGGCTCCGTTGCTGTGGCGGCTCCTGATCTACTGGGGCAACAGGGGCCCACGACAGCCTTGCTGCAGGGAGGGGCACTGCAGCTCAGTACCCGCCGAACTGCTGAGCGGTTCCCTGACGGCAACCGCATCTGGAAGGTTGAGCTGCATCGAGGCTCTCGACTCCTGGCCAGTTGGCCAGCAGCCAGTGGTGTTGCCGGGCGCCAAACCGCTGATCGCCGCTGGAGTCCCGGTAATGCTGCCCCCTTACCCGCCGGCGAGTACAGCTTGGGACGTCCCGAACCTTGGGGTAACGATCTTTGGTTTGACCTGACCCCTCGCTTCGACACCACTCGCAGTGCTCTGGGAATCCACCGCTGTTACCCCGGCACAGGGTGCATCTGCATTCCAAAGAGGGCTGACATCGATGCACTCGCAAGTTGGGTTAAGGCCTCGGGAATTCGCACTCTGAAGGTGGTGAACTGACTTTTTGCGGCCTTAATCAAAAATCGACTCTTGATAGGTCAACTCGGTTTTCAGTGAGATTGTTGAGCAATACAGACTGCTTCTTGAAACCAGCAGACGTATTGAATTCATCGTCACAGGGCTTTGGCTCATTTGAACAATGTCGTTGACTCATCGGAACGCCATCGAACATTTCACTGAGAGATATTCGTAGTGGACGCTTGGAGAAGCATCCAAATCGATGATTGATCGTGTCATCGGGCGCTGGTACACCAACTGACTTCTTCGTCGTAGGGGGAGTCGGTCCAGCGTTATCTCACCCTGATGAGTCGTCTTGCAACTTGCTCCCGTCTCATTTGGTCAAAGTCACTGCTTCATCGGAACGGTAATTGCCACTTTTCAAGGTCATCGTTGCTTTGAAGGGCAGCTTGACGGCGCCTCTTCACCCGATGATTCTGGCGAGCCATCGGGCGCTGGAGCAGAACTGACTCTTCTTCATGAGCGATGGAGAGTCAGTCCAGCGTTACCGCATTTGTCTTCGGCAGCTTTGAAACGAGACCTGGTTTCATTTGAGTGATGCCAACTTCTCATTTTTATGCAACGCCTGCGTGAGCAGGAGGCAAGATGAAATTTGAAGGTTCTCGCGAGGCACCTTCAATTCGATGACTTATCCGGGTCATCAAGCTGGGGTTACAGCTGACTCTTCTTCATGAGCGATGGAGAGTCAGTCCAGCCAATTTTGTTTTGATTGCAATTTTATTTTCATGGCTAAGAGCAAAGGTGTTCGAATTGTTGTCACTCTTGAATGTACAGAGTGCAGAACAGCTGCAACTTCCGAAAAACGCTCGCCAGGTGTATCCCGTTATACGACCACAAAAAACCGGAGAAATACTCCCGATAGGCTTGAGCTTATGAAATTCTGCCCGCAGCTCAACAGAATGACATTGCATCGTGAAATCAAGTAATAAGAGCAAGAGTTTATTTGTGCTGGTTTTGGAGTAATTGAATTGTTCAAAAGCTCTAATGTGAGACAGGAAGATGCACTCTTATAGGCAGTTTTATCTTCCTGATGTATCTTTGCCTAGGTGTCGCGATGAGCTCCTATGAGCACAATTGGCGATGAGGGGATAGTGGATTCGATTCATGCCAGCGTGCCTCTTCTCTCTTGGTTCTAAGTGAATACCATGGCAATGCTCATTGTCAATGATTGGCGAATTATTAATTGATCAGCTCTTAGGTGTTTGAATATTTTTGCGTATCAATACGATTGGCCATTGGTAGAATTTAAGACGACCCTTGAGCAGCAATCAGGCTAATTTCTAGGCAACTGCATTCTAGTCATGACAAACATCGAAGCATTTGCCCATATCATTGACTTGGCAAACCGAACCACTGATAAGACTACCTATGACTATTTAATGCAGGAGGCTCAGGAGATCATGAGAGATAAAGAGACAGAAGATATAAGCTATTGTGATTTTGCGGAGTTGGTGAAAGAGCGGCTTGAAAATGAATCGCAAAGACTCAAGATTGACTGATTTTGACTCAACCCAAAAGGGATTGCGGCATCGGTGGATATGGTTGGGTGAAGCTAATGGCAGTCACTGAAGCGCATTGTGAGGGAACTGTTGTTGCTTCGGCTTGGCACTGACTCGTCAATCCTGTTCTTGGCAGACCAGCCAGTCAGGCTTCATGTTTAGGAGCTAGCCGAGAATGACTTGTGGATTCCAGGGGAACCAGCCTGAGAACCCACTTGTGGTTTGTCACACCGTTCTCAAGCCTTGCCACTCCACCACCACTGTTTCATGGAAGATCGAGAGAGTTGATCCCTCAGTCTGGGGTTGCATTGGTCACGTTGTCATTGCTCAAAGGAATCTCGCTGTAGCGGCATTGGAAGCACATCTTTCCAGGGAGCCAGCCAATATTTGTTTGAACAGTTCATTCCAGCCGGAGCTGTTCCTGCAATGGATTCGCTGCTGTCGAATTCATTGGCGTCGTCTGACCCTTTTCCCCTCCAGGTTTAAGGGTCAGTCAGACGTGCACTAAAAACAGTATTAATGTCGGTGCTGATTGGGTTGCTTTTTGCGCTAATCACTCGCCTGCATGAGTCTTTCCCACTCTGGCCCTGCTCTCTGATGTCCCGTAAGACAACTCGTCTCACCAACCTTGATGCATCAGTTTTAGAAGCAGAGATGCGTTGTGGAACTGAATGGCCGATTGGTCTTATTGATGCTATTGCACAAGCCCATCAGACCACAGTTCGATGCGTTATTGAGCGGCGTCGAGTGTTGCGTCCCACCGTTTGGAATGATCCCTATAATCCACACTCCACCAGTAATTCGTAATGCTGATGGTTTGCTAGGTCTCAGGAGTAAAAAACAATAGTCAAAATATTGTTCCATTGTTTTGACGCCTCTTTTTGGCTTTGATATGAACGTTGGTGGAATTGCCCATATTCTTCAATCTGGTGGTAAGGATGGTTCGAAGTCATCGCATATGCATTGCCTTCTGGATGGGCATCACTAAAGGTGTCGCTCTTCCTTTCGATCAATTGACTCGATCAACGTTTTAGATTTAACATGATCTTGATGCGTTAATTACGTGCCTGTGCTGTCAAGTCTTGATAATAGTTAGGTCGCCCTTGGACGGGGTTCGGCAAAAACATAAGTGATTTACTCCTCGTCAATAATTTCGAGGGGTAGATCTCTTTTTTATTCTGTATTTAAAAGACAAGCCATGGGTGGATGAACCATGGCTCGCCTGAGCCTGCAAAACCCCTGCAGGCTCAGGCGAAATCTAAAGACTGTTCTTCTATGCCTGCGCATTCATTTGATACTTCGAATGCTCTCAATTGCTTTTGTGCTTTGTTGTGGATGCCGGTGGATTTTTGCAGCTAGCACGATCCAGCATGTTCTTGATTGATCCACTGCTTGCTACAATTAGTCTTTCCTGCTGTCTCCATTGATGCGGTCAAGGTTTAATTTGTGCAAATGATTCTTTTGCTGGTTAAATAAGATCTGCCCCTAAAAAGTAATGTAAAAATAAGGCGAATTGGGTCGGGCCAATTCTTAAGTTGCGAATGCCACATTTTTTTGAAAATGCAGTCTTATGGAAGTTCATCAGTCAGTTATGACTGGTGGGCTGGAAACTCAGGCGTGGCTAAACGCAGCGGCTCTTTTATTGCAGCCCATGCAGCCCATGCAGGCTTGATCATGTTTTGGGCTGGTGCCTTCACCTTGTTTGAGTTGGCCCGTTATGACGGAACACTGCCAATGGGAGAACAAGGGCTGATTTTGATTCCACATCTCGCCGGCCTTGGCTTCGGCGTAGGAGAAGGTGCTGTAATCATTGACCAGCAACCCCTCATCGCGATCGCAGCATTCCATCTGGTTTCATCTGCTGTACTTGGAGCAGCTGGAATCTGGCATACGCTTCGAGCTCCCAAAGACCTTTCAGAAGCTGAGGGCCGCGCCCAAAAGTTTCATTTTGAATGGAGTGATGGCAAAAAGCTCACTTTCATCCTGGGTCATCACCTGATTTTTCTTGGCCTAGGAGTCATCGCCTTCGTTGAATGGGCAAAGCGCCATGGAATTTACGACAGCGCCATCGGAGCTGTTCGACGGGTGGAGCCAAACATTGACCTCGGCATGGTGTGGGGTTATCAGGCTAATTTTCTTTCCATCAGTAGTCTTGAGGACGTGATGGGTGGCCATGCTGTTTTGGCCTTCATTCTCACGATTGGTGGTGTTTGGCATATCATCTCCAGCCCTTTCGGTCCATTCAAAAAGGTCTTGATCTACAACGGCGAGTCGATTTTGTCTTACTCGCTTGCAGGTATAGCTCTGATGGGATTTGTGACCGCTATTTGGTGTGCACAAAACACAACAATTTACCCCGTTGAGCTGTATGGCGATCCATTGAAATTGAATTTCGCTTTCTCTCCCTACTTCAGCGACGCAACTACTCTTGAAGGTGGTGCCCACTCAGCCCGGGCTTGGCTGGCCAATACGCACTTCTACCTTGCATTCTTCTTCCTGCAGGGGCATTTTTGGCATGCCTTGCGCGGCATGGGCTTTAACTTCAAGCGCGTTTCTGAGGCGCTTGACAACATGGGGAATTCCAAGATCAGTGCCTGATTGATCTGCCGTTTCTGATGTACCCCTCATCTCAGTGAGATGGGGGGATTTTTTTGTTTCGTGATTCGGCCGGAAGTCCGCCTGGTCTGATTCTTTCTGAAACCACATCATCCTTTTCCTGGATTATTTCGTCTTGTCGGTAACCTCTTAGCCGTATTTTTTCAGGCTGCGGTGCAGATATCCACTTCGTTGTCATGAGACCTATGGACTGTCTCGCGTCAAACATCTCAAGGGCTACAAGAGTATTGCAAGGGCTTGTCGAGCTCCTGACCGGCCTATTTTGTATTGGATGGATTCTCTAAATGAAGACTTTTGTCTTTGTATTTGTCGACAAAATGTCGACCTATCGTCTGCGATTTTGTTCTTTGCGTCTCGTTTTGGTTGCTTCAAGCCTTTGATCGCTGCTTTCAGTGATGCCTGCCAGGCGCTGGGATTCGCCTTGGTTTTGGCTTGTGTCAAGTCTCTTCGCCCCTTAAGAAATTCGGTGGTGTATCGGTAGGCACGGATTTGTCCGTCAACGTAATTCCGTGGTCGAATCGCTCCGGTGGTGCATCGCCGTCGACCACACAACATTCATCGTCGACGCGCAGATTGCAGCGGACGGATCAGATGCCATCCGATGACTGGGTGGTCTGTAGCACCGACGTTCCCTTGGCAGAGCACTACAACGGAGTCAATCCAGCACCTTGACCGGTTTCATGGACGTCAGCCTCTGGATGATTGTCGGTTTCCTCCTGGCGGCGTACTCCATCGTCGCGAACGACTCTCTTCAGACCCTCGGCACTTACATCTCGTCCAACAAAAAACGCACGCCAAAGCCGGTGCAGATGCTTTTCATCTGCTCGGTAACGAGCGTGGTGTTGATGCTGGGCTGGGTTCTGTCCAATGGTGATCCCGCCTGGGGAAGGCTCAGTGTTCCTGGCAAAGAGTTCCCTTTGCCTGAACCCTTTACCTGGGTTTATGTCCTTCCCCCGCTCGCTGTTCTGGCGTTAACCCAATGGGGGGCGCCGGTGAGCACTTCGTTCTTGGTGTTGTCCTCGTTCCAGCCGGCCAACATCGGCAAGCTGCTGAACAGTTCTCTAACGGGCTACGTCCTCGCCTTCGCCGTGGGCCTTACCGCCTATGGCCTGGGCATGTGGTTGCTGGAGCGCTGGGTGTTCCGCTGCTCTGAGGAGGGCAACGTTCCCAGCAAAATCTGGTACCTACTGCAGTGGTGCTCCACCGGTTTCCTTTGGAGCATGTGGTTGGTGCAGGACTTGGCCAATATCTTTGTGTTCCTGCCCCGTCAGCTTGGGTTCTTCCCCATGCTGATCTGCACGCTGGTGCTCTGCGTGGGCCTATGTGTTCTGGTAGCCACCGGGGGTGGTCCTATACAGGCTGTGCTCCGCTCCAAGACGAACACGTCCGATCTTCGGTCGGCCACGGTGATCGACTTCTTTTTTGGCCTTTGTCTGCTCTATAAAGCGTTTCTTTCGACGTTCCCTTTGAGCACCACCTGGGTGTTTTTGGGGCTGCTCGGCGGTCGAGAGATTGCCCTGAGGAGCAAGGAAAGGGAATTTGAGTACGTGTTCACCAACCAGGAAAGCGGCACGCTCGCCAAGATCATTGGTAGTGATCTTTGGAAAGCCGCCATCGGCGTGGTGGTGAGTCTGGTGATTGCCCTCAGCATCCAGCCTCTCGCTCAGTTCACTGCAGGTTGACCGCTTGATCTCATGGCAGCTTCCCGATCCACGTCCAGAGATTCTGGTGGTCGCTTTCAGGCCAGCAAGGAACCCAAGGCCAAGCCGGTGCAGGTTTGGTTGAAGCCTGATGTCTTGCAACGGCTCGACACCTACTGCGCCTTTTACGGCGTCGGACGTGGTCGGGCCATTGGCCACCTCCTGCAGGGTGCTCTGCCTGACCCCAACTGGTTGCCCCCGGTGATTGATTTGCTGGAGGAAGCTGAGCCTGCTGCTACACGTGGAAATGAGCCTGATCATTCACAACATCAACAGGGGCAGGCGTTGACGCCGATGCCTTGTTTTCATGTGGGTGATCGTGTGTGCAACAAGGCCAGCGGCCGTTGCGGTGTGATTGCTGATGAGCCCCTTCTTTGGGTCGAGCCGGGGCCATCTTCCACCGGAATGCGCGGTGAAGGCCATTGGAGTTACGCCGTGGCCTGGGACGGTCAGCTGGGATTAACGATCCGTTATGCGGAGTATCTGCTTGTCCCAGAGGGTGTGGCCTGAGTCGCCTGATCCTGTGGTCAGCCGATGAATCCATGGCTATGGCAGAGAGGGATGAGGCCCTGCATGGGACGTTGTGTTCTCCTATCGCTTTTGCTCCCCTGGTTGATGGGAGGGTCGGTGCTTGCCAAGCCTGAGCCCCAGCTCAGTGCCAGACAGACCATCCTCGAGGCGAACCGCCATCTGATCGCCGATGGTTGGCGTCCTGCCCCTGAACAAATGCCAACGCCGGAAGAGCGGCGCTGGTCGTCTGTTGCACTCAAAAGTCTCTCCGCCTGTTCCGGCACAGGCGTCGGCTTCTGCCGTTTTGATTACCGACGTGATCTGCAGCGGTTATCGGTGGTGACAGTACCTAGTAAACCGGGCCGCCCTTCTGTTGGTCGCGTCGATCGTTGGTGGTGATTAGGGGTTTAGCGATTGCTCCTGCCAGTGCGTTGTCGCGCTCCAACGCGTGCGTTCATGGGGATGAGCTCCCAGGTGGAGCCGCTCGACGGTCTCTATCTGCAACCGCAGCACCACGAAATGGTTTGGTAGCGGTGACGTTTCACTGAGTTGCTCGGGGAAAGTTGCTGAGGGATCCAGTGGATCGGCCGGTGTGGGCCAGCCCCAGACAGCACGCCCTGTATCGGAGAGCTGTTGCCAGCGCTGCTGACAGAGTTCAGCTTGTTCGGCAGGTGTGATCAGCTGCACCATGCCGCGAAGCCTGAACTGCTGGCGGGCTTTGGGGAACAGCCAGCACAGTTCTGCTGCTCCATCGTTGGAGAGTTCTTTCCCTTTCTCGCTGCGTTGATCAGTGAATAGTTCCAGCTGGTCCACACCGGACCAGCCTCGGAACACCAACGTCCGCACCCGGGGCGTTCGATCGCGCCCGTTCGTGGCCAGTTGCACCCAGCGGGCGCTAACGGAGCGCCCCTCCCGCTGCAAGGCAGCGCGAAGCAGAGGTCTCCAGGGGGGCAAGGCCTCAGTCATGGCAGATCGAACAAGCGAGCTTGCTCGGCAGCGGCACGCACAACGATGGCGTGGCGCTGCACCAGCGGGGTGAGGGCGTCATAACCACCACCGATCACGGTCGCGGTTGGAATTCTGCGGCGCAGACAGGCATCGAGCACGAGTCGATCCCGCATCATTAATCCCGCATCGCTGAGTGCAAGTCGGCCGAGCCGATCATCGCGGTGGGGATCGACGCCGGCGTTGAAGAGAACCAGTTCCGGCTCGGTGTTGTCCAAGGCGTCTGGCAATCGATCGGCAATGGCGGCGAGATAGTCGTCATCGCTGGTGTGATCGGCGAGGGCAATGTCGATATCCCCCTGCACTTTGCGCAAGGGGAAATTGCTGCCGGCGTGCACCGAGAGGGTGGTCACCCTGGGGTCGTGTTGAAAACAGGCTGCTGAACCATCGCCCTGGTGCACGTCGAGATCAATGATCAAAATCCGCTGCACCTCCCCTGTTGTCAGCAACACCCGTGCGGCGACAGCACAGTCGTTAAAAATGCAGAATCCGCTCCCGAAGTCGGGGTGGGCATGGTGGGTGCCGCCAGCGAGATGACACGCCAGGCCTCGCTGTAGAGCCAGGCGTGCCGTTAACAAGGTTCCGCCCACGGCGAGCCAGGTGCGTTGCACCAACGGGCGTGTGGCAGGGAGCCCAATGCGGCGTTGCGCCGGATGGGGCAGGCGGTCGCGGCTGAAGGCTTCGTGATAACCGCGGGGATGCACATGTTCCAGATCCTTGCGGGCGATGCTCAAGGGCCGATGGACCTGGTTGGCCTGGATCACCCCCTGCTCCAGCAGAAGTTGATGCAGCAGCCGGAACTTCGCCATCGGAAAGCGATGGGTGCTCGGCAGCGGAGCGGAGTAGCGCGGGTGGTAGACAACCGAAAGCGTCAAGGGGTTGTTCTCACCCAAGAGTTCTCAGGCCCATTCAAGGATTATGCAGGCTGCTGGTGCAGCAACCAGTCGTTGAAGCCACTGGTGTTGAGTTCGCTGATGCAGCTCTGTATTTTGCGCAGATGACTCTGTTTGATCTGGGTGAGCCGTTGGCCCTCCTCGGATGATGCTCCGACGCGGATTCGCTGTTGGTTGAGGAGGTCCATTTCGCGATCCAGATGCTCCATCAGGTTGAGCAGTGCGTATCCCTGCTTGACCTCTTGCGCGCTCAGCTGCTTTGCGAAGTAACCCATGCAGCGCCCCTTAAGGATCGCTTAATTATTTCATGGTGAGACTCGCCGGTCTCTTTCATGGGTTCAATAAAAAGGCCCCCGGATTGAACGGAAGCCTTTGGTCCGCGTGTGAGGGGTGTCTCGCCCCCGAGCTGAGTGTGGTCTCAGCGAGCGGATTAAGGATGACCAGGCTGTGCCGAGGGAGTGTCCAAGTGTGACTCCCTCGGCATGGAGTGGGTTGAGCTGAAGTGCAAATCCGGGATTTCAAGTTTCTGCTGGGGCCAGATCAGGCTGGTCCCTGTGCTTGAGCTGATCCGTAAAACCCCATAGACAACTTCGCTTCCGAGATCGATGCGTGCATTGCAGCTGCGGGTTGTGATCCCGTCTTGGTGGCTCATCCGCCAGCGCCCCAGGCGCTTTGCTTGCAGCATGAGATCGGGTTCAAGCTTCAGTTCAAGGCTGTTGTCGTCGAGCTTGACGCTACAGACAGCTTCTCTGGTGCCATTCCTGCAAACCGTCTGATCAAGCTCAGCGGCCTTGGCTGCCTCTGGTGCGATGGCACATGCGGCGATAAGTGCTGCGAACAGCATTGGGATCGATCGCTGAAGCTGAATCACTTGCGGTCAGTTCGGGACAAGCTTGTCGGTAGAGACACACCGGGCCCAGCCAGTTGATGGCAGCTCGGGGTTGTCACGGTCAGCAATTTTGTAGATCAGCTTGAACTGGCAGAAGCCAGCGGCGTCTTTCTTCGGTGGAACATGAACACGTACTTCCGGCAGCTGCAGCAGAAGCTCTTGCTTGGCTTGAGGTTTGGAATAAAACGACGTGCCGGGTTTGACGGTGAAAACAGCTGCTTGCCCTGCAGGGAGAAGCGTGCAAAGCAGGAATCCAGCCGTCAGAAATCCGCGCATTCGGCTGAAGTGGGTGCGGCAAAGCTAAGAAGTGTCGGTTCCACCGTCAACGTCAGGCCTGACTCTCCGATCAGCTCTCGTAGATCGAAGTGGTTATGGTCTGATGGATTTGATGCATGGACATGGGTGACTACGCAACAGCGATCTGGGTCACCATCGGCTTAACAGTCATCATCACAGTTCCTGTCGTTTGGCAATTTCTTCAGCCAAACGACGATGATTTTGGAGACCTCACGCGTAGAAAGTGAGCCAACACGAAGCCGTCACCATCCGTTGCTGGCAATTGACGGGTGAAACAGCCCTTGAAGACATGGTTCTCGGTGTCGACGAACGTGCTGTTCGCGATGGCGTCAATGTTTTGTCCTCCGAAGATTTTGATGCCTGTTTGGCGATCGTCTTATGTCGAATGGGGCTGAATTTCTACGCACACCTTTCGCAGGTGGTGGGGCATTACAAGGGGGACCCCAATGGGATCTGGGACCGCAGTCGAGGCGGCGGTGCTCCCGAAGGAACGGCCTATGAAATCAGGCCGATCACTCGTATTCATCGGGTTCCGGATGCTTTGATCGGTCCCGATTGCTCCGATGGAGTTGGGGTCGCCCATCGAGTTGCGGTGATGCACTATCTGCTCGACATGGGCTGACCTCTACAGCGGATGGATTTGATTTGGCCATCAATGCAGGAATTGTGATCGAACAGTGTCGCTTTCTTGTGCCAATCATCGCCGTTAAGATTGCTTCTGATTGAGACAGGGATAGATCACATGCGACCCGTTGAAAATGCTTCTGAATATCCTCGTCCCCCCTTGGTTGAGCTGGTGTCGGGTTCTGTCGAAATTTGGATTTTGGGAGAGTTGATTGCACAAGATCAGCGCTATGTGCGTGTCTGTGAGACATTCCACCCTCCTACGATTTATCTTCATCCTTCGGCTTTTAAACCTGGCACGCTCCACCCTTCAACGGGGCGGCCGTCGTTTTGCGAATGGAAAGGAGTTGCTTCCTACTGGGATGTAAGCGCTGATGATGGAACCAGTCGTCGCGTTCGTGCGGGGTGGAGCTATCCCGATCCAACCCAATCGTTTGCTCTCTTAGCCGGATGGATCAGCATTTATCCAAGAAGTGTTGATGGTTGCAGGTTGGAAGGGGAGACGGTTTTGGCTCAGCCAGGTTTGTTTTACGGAGGCTGGATCACACCTTGGACACGTGGTCCGTTTAAGGGGGATCCCAACCATCCGGAACTGATATGAACAGGACGTGTTCAGTTCGATGGAGCCATGGGATTGGGATCTGTATCCAACATGAATTGGTTGCTGAAGGTGTTCATCAGAATCTCCCAAAAACCAGGTCGGCGAGCGAGTTCATGGCTTGCCTCTTGGATGGCTAAGTCTTTTTGAAGCTCCGTAAGATCAAGACTCTGAGTTAATTGATCGAATGCTTTGCGTTCTGCCGAGTTAACAGCAAACCCGTAGTCCTCTCGGCTGCAGCCAATCACCATATAAGCGAGCTTCGCGGCCAGAGGGCGGTCGGCAATTGCAATCTCCTGGGCGAGTTGCTTCAGATCCATCGGGTTTTCAAAAGCCTGATCCCAGCTATCGAACTCTGACTTCTTGAAGTATTGCTTGCTCAATCTCTCCAACATCACAAGCTCCTCTGGTGCAAGGACACCATCGGCAATTGCCATCAGCACCAAGATGCGAAGCAATGCACCTGAAGAACGAAGATCCACAGTCGGTTGTGCTCAGCTTTTCAGATTCATCTTGCAGGAGCTGTCATGTATCGAACATGCCCCTGTATGACCTTGACATCTGATTGGTACGTCTAAGAGCTGGGGCGGTGAAACGGAGCTGCTGATGACTCGAGCTTGGCGTGAGCCTTGTCAGCCTTCTTCAGGATCTTCTGGGCTTCGTCGCGGGTCTTGCACTCTTCAGCAGCGAGCTGGAGGGACTCGAGACGTAGGTGAGCAGTGCTTGTCTTCATCGCTTCATAACCAATTCATAACCTTCTAACGCAAAACGTCCATAACTTCAAGAGTCATTGCAACAAGCGGGTTTAAAGGCGGCTTCTGCATGATTTCCCTTGTAGTGGCGATGCGATGAGTGGCAGTCCCCATCGAAGGCTTTTGGGGATGGCCTGCAGATATCGATGGAGTGGGGGCCTGGGAGTCACTGCTGAGGTGTCCAGGAAGCCCCCGAAGTAATTAGTTGCAGCCGAAAACCCCGAAGGTGATCTGACTGACGATCCCGTGTCCCGTCAGGGCCTCCGTCAGGACGCCTACAACAAAGCCAATCATTGCGGTGCGGCCATTGAGTAGTTCGGCTCGCTCAAAGCGCTCGTTGCGGATTTGTGCAGCGGCGGCGTTTTGGAACCAGTCGTCATTGGGGGTGGAAGAAGCCATGACTGTTCTGAAGATTTCAAAATGTTAAGCCCTGCGTAACGCTTTGTAAAGCGCGAGCTGAAGAGTCGTCTCGCTAAGGAGAGTCATCGACTGCTGGCAAAGGGATTGGTTTGGATGCAGGCCGGAGGCATGTCATCTCCGCCAGCCATGTCAGCCTCGAGAAACCGAGCCCAGACACGCTTCTCGTCCCTCCGGATCGATCAGGAATTGCGGTGGTTGCCGGCGCGGATGTCCTGTTGCTTAACGAGTTCAGCCCCTAGTCCCTGGCAACCTTGGTTCCCATGCTTTGTCCTCAGGCAGAGGCGCGCCCTGCTCGGGCCTCCATCGTGCTGGCAGCATTTGGGGGCAACCCTGCCGACTTGAAGCTCTACGCCAAAACTGGGGTGGATCTGAACATGCGCTTTGCGCTGAGATAAGTCGCGACAGCGGAGCCGGTCATGGTTCAAGGCGCACCAACTGCAGGGCATCTGTGCAGCCTCGATGCCCCTGGTCATAGATGCTTGGGACGAAACAGCCTCGCCATCCGGCCGGCAGCTCGGCCAGCAGAGCCTCTGCATAGGGATGGCGGAGGGCGTTGAGGGCGATGGTGTGGGCCGGATAAAGCCGAACCTGTCGGCGACTGACACGGCACAGTTCCGCCAGAGCACGACGATGCCAGGTCAGATCCAGCCCCTGACCAGCCATCAGCCCCCCATCGGCCAGGGGCGCATAGGAGAACAGCAGGTGACCGCAGAGCACCAGATCAAAGCTCTGATCCTTGAAGGGCAGATCGGGTAAGGCCGCACTCAGATAGCGATCTGGATGGGCCCGGTGGTCGTCGAGAAATTCTTTTAGGGCGACTAGGTGCTCCTGTCGACAGGCCTCAAGATCAAAGTCGCTGCGCAGTGTGGGGCTGGTGGCTTGTATGGCCATGGTCTGCTCCAGATCCGCCAGGGCGCGGCGCTCCAGGTCCGCCCGGGGGAGCGCATAGACAGGATCGATGGCCGTGACGTCGCAGCCTTCGGCGCGCAGGTGGGCCGCCAGGGTCCCCGGACCTCCAGGGCAGTCGAGAACTGTGGAGCCCCGCCAGCGGTCGAGTTCAGCCGCGAGACCGAACATCTGCATGGCCTGCTCCCCAAGTCTCCCGTAGAAAACGACACGATCTAATTTCATGAGGGAGAAATCTTCGTGAGAGGCCCAATCCACGAACATCAGCCATGGATCTTTCGTTCAAGTTTATCGATGTGAAATGACAAGCCTGGGTAATTGTTGAGGCCGAGACAACGAGGGCTTGCAGACTGCATTTTTCACAACAAGGATGAAAGTTGGTCTGTCTCATGTTGCGATGTTATTTGTGTAATGTCTCCACGGAACTCTCGTTAGATAAAAGTATTTCTAGTTCATGCAGAGAGATATTTTTGCAAGCTCTGCTACCAATTAATGCTTGCCGGGATTATGCCTTTCAAGCATATTGGTTGAAAAGACAACACAACGCCAATTAACAGTCCGCAGGTATTGGCTAGAAAATCCATGCATTCTCCTTGGCGATTCACACGGGGCTGGATCAGTTCGATGAAGCCGCTGTAGAGCGCAAAGCCGAGGATGATGAGCCTCGTCTGGGCTGGCGCCTTGCGGTTGGAAAGGCCAGCGCTGCGTAGGCAACGAAATGATGGGTTTTGTCGGAACCTGGAACTTCAGGAAGCGTGTTGAGGGGATGTAACGACAACGCTGTGATGCACACAAGCAGGGTTGAGCTCAGGTTGAGCCAGTGGCGTTGAATGAATTGCGTCACTGTCTTCCTCTGTGCATTGGCCTGAGGCCAGATCATTCGCACTTAAGCGAAGCGTCGGTGACGTTCTTCCCGCTTCTTCTGTTGTTGGGATCCGATGGCCAAGTGGTGAAGTTCCTCTGCATTCAAGGGACGCAATGCAGAGATGAGTGCGTCATCAGTCCAGTAGTCAGGACTGTCGAGAAGTCCTAAGTGCAATGGGCAGGACGGGCCAGCAATCATGGCTGCTCCCTTAAGAATGTCTTCATCATGGCGCAGCATGATTCCATCGCTGTGTTGACGCTCTCCACCAGATCTAGTGTCTGGCCAATCACTAGCTTGTCGCCGCGACAAGCATGGTCGATGTGGGTGAGGATGCCTAACTACCGCTAGCACTAGATGCAGTGCTGCCCGCGCCTGATGCAGCTTCGTTACGCATATTCATTTGAGTCTTAAGTGACTGTTGTCGTCCCCTACATCTGGGGGCTAATGGGTATTATTTTTTTATTGCATCAAAATCTGGTGCAGATTGCCGGGTGATGGGGATTGCTACGGCTCTTGAAACCGCTCCTGCGATGGGGCGGTTTTTTGTCTGCACCGAACGATTTATAACCTCGGTCTCCCTTCGAGCAAGCCTTTTGCGGCTGGATGCGGTCAGCTGTTGATCTGCACCTGCAACCCTTGCTTTGGCAAGCCATGGTTCGCACTCAAGGAGCTTGTGGAGCCTGATCAGGCTTGGGTTGTTTGTTGGCGCCGCTGAAGGCCGCTTGCAGTGGTGACGGTTTTTCTCTTGCGCGCCAGGCTTGTCAGCACCATGCCAAAGCCAGCTAGCCGGATTGAATGCAACAACGCTGCGGAGAAAAGGACCGATCGGGTGGCGCCATTGGAGTGAGGTACTCCCATCGCCAAAGTGTTGATGAATTCATCTGGAGACTGGATGAAGCCATCGATTACGAAAGAGGAGCAACTTCATGAAAGCGTCAAAGAACTCAGCACATCTCGAAATCAAGATCGATCTCTCAGTGCAGAGATTAATGGGTTTTGCATATTTGTTTTTATAGCTTAATAGTGATTTTTAGTCACACGGATGCATCGGGTGAAGTGTTGATATGGCTTAATCAGTCACGCCGATGGCGTGGAGCATCACCAAGCAGAATATATGTTCTTAATAAGCCCAATCCAAAAGCGAGGTATAGGCAAAATTCTGCCCATTCTTGATCGATATTAATTATAAAGTCAGTTCCCGATTCCGTGGCTACGAAATAAGATAGAAATGCGGCGCAGAAGAATAGCGGCCAGAAACATCTTGGCACAAAGAATACTGTGGGAGAGGTTGCCCCGCCGCTAAGAAGTCTTGATCGGATAAAGCCAACAGAAGGTCGCCATAGCACCAAAATCAGGATCAAGGCTGAAAACAAGAAAAGGTTGAGATCGAGATGGTTTTGGAAGAACTTTAGGTTGTGAAATGTGGTTTGATTCTGAGCGTTAACAGCTGCAATATTCTCTGGTGTTTTCCATCCAAATAATACTTGACCCCAAGCAATCTCCTCTAGGCCAACGAAGAACATGCCAAAAGAAATGATGGCGTAAATGACAGCGTGCAAGCGCATTAATAGACGTCTCCATAGATCCCTGGAGATCAGCCAAGAAACCCACGCCGAAGTAAATAAGATCAGGGCTTGCAAATACTCAAGAATTCCTCCCTCACCAAGCAGGCGCTTGTAACGCAAGACATCCTGAACGGAAAACTTGAGCAGAACCAGGCAGCCCATGATCAAGCCCGCAAGGGCAAGCATGAGCAGTGAACGTCGAGCTCGAGCTGAAGGGCTGAATTCCGAAAGCAAGGACGTTGAAAAAGCTGATTTTCGGACAATGCTTCCTGAGATAACCAACACCAACCCAACGGCTCCAAGCAGCAGCTCGGGCCAGGGAGAAACATTGAGCCAAAAAGCGCTAAAAAATTTATAAAGTGAAACCCCCAGAACAACGACTCCAAAAAACACAAAGGCTTGGCCACATATCTTCTGCACAGTCTTTTGCCTCACCAAGCTCTCCGATTGACCATCTCCAGAGGATTGCTGAGCCTCAGGACTCGGCTTCAGGGAGCGATTCATGCGGCAGTGCTCTGCTGTTTAACAGGAGGTTATGACGCGATGCCTTTCATTGGTGCAGGCCGATGAAGAGAGGGTGATCATGCAGCTGCTGCTTGCATGGCGCAACCCATGCTGAAGCCCCGCCATTGCTCAGCCTGGGCTGAGCCTCTCGTTCATCGTGGAGAGGTTGTCCCGATGTAACGCCGCACTGGCATTCGAAGTCGATCGAGCCAGTCGATCGTTGAATTTCATCCGCCCAGTGCGGTGGTTTGTTCTGAGGGAAGCCCTCACATGATCGTCAAGACTCAACCAGCAATCCTGGCTTGACGAATCGATTCAAAGTCGAATCCCATCACCTTGGTTAAATAAAAATAGGCGCCCCAAGCGACGATGTTGAGAGCAAGGGCCCAGATGAATAGCTTTCGTCTGGCTTGCGATGTCTCTTCTTTCATGGATTATTGCCGGTTCAGCAGACACCAAGCTCCGTAGATGGCCAGCCCAAGCAGAATCCACGGGAAAATGGCCCGCAAAAGCGTTAAACCGACCAAGACGACCACAAGCGTGATCGCGGATCGTTTGACCATTGCTTTGCTGCTGTCAGTCATGTACTGCCAGCGGGGAATCAAGGCCATAACGATAAGTGTGTTGACTTGCGTTCTAGGGGACTGGGGCTGAAAGCGCCAACTCCCCTAGAGCTGTGAGACCTCCATGGCATTTCGGCCGAGATCCTGCTATTTAATCGGGAGCTCTTGGCGCGGGGGGGGGGATTCTGAGTTCTTCCAGTGGGATCACTTGAAAATTCGAAGTGGCTTCTTCATTCACTTCGCATCCATGGTTTTGGCAGGTTCAGCAGTCGTATTCAAGAGTTGATTTCTGCTGTCTCTTAATTTCATTTGCTTCTCTCATCTGCGATTCGTCGTAGGCAAATTCGCTGTAAATTGTTGACTCTGAAAAGCTTTTTTTCAGACGTAGAGCGGCGATGCGCTGACCCAGAAGATCAAATGACCATTTGGCTGCGGAAAGAACCTTGCCCATGACAACTCTTTTCAACTCTTCTCTGGTGATAGCGCATTGCTACTGCCTGAACATTGGTGCATATACTTATTGCAGGCTGGGCCAATACGCGATTTTGGTTAAGTCACCTGATCGTTGTTGAGGATTCAAGCCTCGGTTGCCCCATCGGCCTCTTGCTTCAAGGCATGTCGGCGACGTTTCGCTTCACAGTTCCGGCACTCTTTGCTGTCCAAGCCAAAGAAATTCAGGATTTTGATGTCACCGCAGCTTGTGCACTGACGTCCCTCTGCAGGGGGAGCTTCAAAGGCCATGGTTGTTGCATCACGCACCCAACACTTAGCAACTGAAACGCAGCTGTAGCAGCCGGCAGTGTCTGAGCTCAGTTGCAGAGAATCAGTTCGAGGAGTTTTGCTGCCAGCCTCCGTTGGCCTGAGGGGAGACAAGATCGGAGATCCTTCTTCTATCAACGACAAGTCGGACACTCACAGTCGTCGTCCCATTGCTGTCGCTGACGGTATCGACCGAAATAAAAATGACCGACCGGTTTGTCACCAGAGTTTTAACCCCAGCTTCAGAACCCATGGGCTAGTAACGGCCTCTTTTGAAGCACTGCACTGAGCGGTCATCCCATCCGAGGAGCGGGATGCCTTGCCAAAACACCCCAATACGAGTCATCGTCCGTGCTGTCTTCAGATTGGTTTTGGCTGGCTCTTCCTTACTTTGAAACGATCAGCACATGGATTGGGTCTCCATGTTTCTCTCTGCGCAGTTGCCCTAAGGCTGCTCAGATCGTCCGCTTTTACGTTGCACTGAGGGCAGTCGACTCTCACGCTCGAGTGCATGTGACCACAGTGAGCACAACAAATGAGTGACATCCTTGTCTTTGCTGATGAACCACGTTGATCGTTCAGATCATGGAATGCATCGGTGTTTGTCCCTAGGCATACCGATAGCCCTGTTCCCTAGGTCATGGCCATCGAGGTAAGAGCATCAGATGTGAGTGATCAGGATTGATCAAAGATCTTTTGCAGGATGTTTTTTTCATTCTGGAGTGAATTAGCTCGCATCGGTTTGCCCAAGGGTCTTGGCTGTCGAGGGCGATTCAAAAAGACCTTGCTGAGCCACCACAGCTGAAGACCGACAAAAGCAAGAGTGAGCAGTGCCAGTTCTGTTGCTCCCTGCATCAGTAGTGCTTGCTGCGGTTCTCAATCGCATCTGCTTTAAAGCATTCCAGCTCTTCAGGTGTGTGCAATGGAGGCTTTTCCCGTTTGCCTACCAATCGCTGAAGCAGTCGCTGCAGTCGTTTCATTTTCCTATTTTGGTCAATCACACTCAGTTCTGCTCAGGCCATAACGGTGAAGGGTGAGCCTATCGATGTCTGCCCAGAGTTTAACGCCATCGATGATGGATGATGGATTCATGCAGGCTGAGAGACATCCAATCCTCTCTGAGCGTTCCTTATGATAAGCAGGTTTAAAAGTAGCTGATTCCAATGACGTTCCAGGAGCTTGTTGCCAGTTTTAATCAACAACAAACAACATGGGAAGAGCTCTGCCTGGAAATCAGGTGCGAAAGCTGCTTCGCTTCGGTTTTTGATGAAGTCACCGAACAAATGGGCTCCGCAAGCCATGCGCTTGTTCTTCTTGCAGATGAATTCCCGAATCATTTCAAGAGTTATGCGAAGGAGAGAGGTCTTGATCAACCTTGATAATTTCTTTCCTAATCATCTGTTTGAAGACTAGCTCTTGATTGATGTGGAGAGCAGTTCTCTTTTATAGATTCTCAGAGTTGAACTCAAGCTTCTTAAACGTTTTGCTGGCTTCGACGCTAATCAGGCTAAATGAAGTTTCTCCACTAACCTTCGGGTTTAAATCGCCATGTAATTGAAAAACTCGATTAAAATGCTTGTATCCACCTCTGGAGCTGTAAGGCTCAAAAATATAATTCTTTTTGTATGTAGTTATTGTCAGGCTTCCAGAGTTGAAGTGCTGCATTGTGCATGATTGCTTGCGTGGCTGTGAGTTCCCTTTCGTCCAGGTGCAGGTGCCCATCACGCTCTGCTGAGCGAGCGTGCTTGTGGGCATCATCGATACAAATATAGAAACGACAACTAATCCGAATGAAGAGGCTCCGAAGTGGTTTTTTCTCAAGCCAAGAAGAGCAATGCATCTTTATTGTTAGCAATACATTTAAATTGTGCCAATTCTTTGCTCGTCTAGGCCTTGCAACCGCTGATGTCGCTTTGAGCAAGTGCTCTAGATGGAGCCATTGGCTCCATTCTCGCTCATTTTTATCGCTCATACCCGCGAGGCAGGTCATCGAGTGCTCCATTGAGGTGCACCTGAATATCTCTACTCATGGGCGGCTCAAGCTGAAGCCATAACTGATCTGATGGCTCCACTCAAGGCCGAATCACCTTGTCTTAGACGACTGGAGTTGCTAGAGCGCAACCAAGCAACCATCCGTCCATGAACAGAGCACTCTTCGCGCTGCTGCCTTTGGCACTTGCTTCAGCCATGCCTGCTGCAATGGCTCAAAAGGAGATCCCTAAAGCTCCGGGGCATGACCAGTGCCCGCTTGGTTACGTCAATACCCTTGGTACGACATGTGTGTCGCCCATCTATTACGAGGTGGCCCCTACTGCCGGCGAAGCTTGCCCGTCAGGATGGATGAATATTGGCGCTGGCTACTGCAAGAAGAAAAAGGGACCTCTCGGCATCCTCTGAGCTCTTAAGCGGGGCTCAGTTTCGAGGGACCCCCCCCATTCCTCAGCTGAGCTCAGGAGGTCAAGGTTCGCTGCTCCATCGCGATCTTCAGATCCTGGTGTGGGCGATGCCATGCCCGCCTGACCTGAACAAAAAATAGGCAATTGTTCCCCACGTATGCAATTGAGAGAATGATCCTTTGACGGTCAAATAATGAAAAGAAAATAATTACCTATTTGCGTAATATAAAGCCTTTGGCTTGGTTAAGCGGGTAAGTGCTTAAGTCCACTTGTATTTTATGGAGGACAGTATGCACAGCCAGAAGAACTCCCCTGCGTGTTTCTTGCGCTGGTCTGTCAGTAAGGTCGCTGACAAGCTCTATGCCGTAGCAGCAACGGTTGATGGAAAAGAGTACGATTTTGTCGGTAATTTTAAAAGTGTCCGTGAAGCACAAAAAGCAGGTCGCCAATATGCTCAAGATTTAGTTCATAACTCGATGGCTGGAGGTCGCTTATCTCTTAAGCAACAGTCTTTGGCTGCATAATTACAATGTTTCTGCTCTGTTGATCCTTTCTGGGTTGTTCCTGAATTGGTCCAAGGCTGATGGGTGTTATCGCTAGAAGAAAAATCGCCTTTGGTGTGTTTCCACTCCAAGGGTTTTTTATTGCTTCTCAGGATTGCTGCTGATGCTTTCCCGGGTGTCGGTGCTGAGTGGGTATCGCTGTGTTCCACTCAAATGCTGCTTTTCAACGCAGCTGCCGTTGATGAGGCGCCAGAAAAGGAGTGAAATGGCCGACAGCTCGTTAACCACGCATCCATCGAACAACCGCGCCCGATGTGGTTTCCCTCTCGCATCTAGGCGACAGGTCTGCATAGAGATTATGGCTGTGTGATGCTGATTCACAGTGAGACCATCATCGAAGGTGGAGCGACGATGCAGAAGTTAGGCCGTCTGCGTTGCAACCCTCCAAGCGAAGAAACGCTGGTCTGACTCCCCGCATCGCCAGAAGAGAGTCAGTGCAGTGACCAGCGCCCAATGGTTAACGGAAATACCATTGGAAAGAAGGTGCCTTCGTATGCGCCTTCTTTGGTCAGCTTGGCGCTTACAAGACCTCTCGTGTCTGACTTATGAGCAGATTGCGCCGCTCAAAAGATCCTGGCGCGGGTTCAGGATTGGCCAGCATCTCTCTGTTAGGCATCAAAAACGCCTTCTACGAGACCAGTTGATGGATTAGTGGGTTGAATCGGTACAGCAGGAAATAATGCTGCCGCTAATTTGATGTAATAAGATAATAATCGTGTGGGCTATTTTATTGATAATTGATGAAAGTTTCCAGTTGTGTTATTGCCTGTTGGACGTCAATCGAGTGCAGAAGCAACGAAGGAGCATTGACTCATTACATAATTTTTTTGAATGCCATTCAACAATCTGGCCTCCTGTTTGGAAGATGCCTATGAACATGATTCCAGAGCCTGGTTAGGTACTCACGTTTCTATGTCCTGCTACTTGCATTTCGTGCATCCAGCGTTTCGGCAAGCAGATCAACAGGACGCTTGATAGGAACCTCAGCTCTTCTGCGTCATCCCAGTGGACATCTTTTGAATCACGGCGTTGCAGCCATGATTCCCATTCGTTGACTGATCGCGATTCAAGCATTCCTCTACTTCAGCATGGGCCGAGACGGCAGAACCGCTTCTGAGACTCTTCTGAACATTGCACGAATAGCTCACCCCGTATTCCGTCCGTCATCGCTTTGCCTGCGCGGAACTCGTGATGAACGTGGAAAAATTTGGATGCCATGAAGCGGACGGCTTTCGGCACATCCTGGGTTGAGAACTCAGCCTTCGTTGTGGCTTGCAGCACTCTGCAGGAACTGACTACTACTTGGTTAAGTGCAGGCCGCCACGGTGCCGCCGGCTCTCATTAGTTGGGTGATTCAGCCTTTGCCTCCTGTTACTCGGCCGGCGACGAAGCCGACGCCGCCAGCGACGACGGCAGCCTGCATCTGCCAGATAAGACGCCGGTTACGCCATGCAGTCTTGTTGAGCCAAATCCCAGTTCCTATCGCCAGGATCAGCAGGATGATCAGGACCGCCTGATTGAGGTTTCTCATGTGATCTCAGCTCCGACCAACTGTCTTGGCAAGGGCCTGCTCCATGCGCACATACAGCGGGAGAAGTTTCGATGGGACCTGCTTGAGAAACTCCCTCTCCGCTTTGACTGTTGCCAAAGCGTGGATCTCCTGTCCTTTCGGGTCTTGGTAGGTGAAGATCTCAAGCCCTTCTGGTGAGACGGCAGCCCCGACCTTGTTCCCGTCTCTGAGTAGAAAACGCGCCACGTTCATTTGAAACCACCGGTCATTTTTAGATGGTTTTTGCCTGGCTAAGCCGTTGTCTGTATACCGAGACCTGGGGGCCCTAGCCCGCTTCTGGTGCCCAGCCCATTTCCTTCTTTCAGATGGGCGCCCAAGGCTTGCAGCTCTTTTTTATGCGAGCTGTAGCTTTGCCGATGGTTTGTTCCAACACAGTTCTCACCCCTGCAGACGCCTTACAACGGAGTAACAACCGAAGGTGGTGCCATGAGCCGATCAAGGTCGTTCAACCGCTTTCATCGTTATTTGGCTCGGCAGAAACGTCGTGGACTGCGCTCCGTCCTGCCGCAGTTCCAGATGGATTTCGAGTACTACGGATCGCCCATCGATCACAGCCGCGACATGCTCAACAGGCTGAAAGGGCGTGAAGTGGAGATTGAGCTTCTGGACGCTGAGTCCTGACTGACTAACCAGCCTGAGGTGCCCAGCCCATCTCCTTCTGCCAGGTCGGTGCCCAATGCTTGCATCGCTTCTTCAGGTGCTTCCGCTGTTGCAGGTGCTTTGGCATGGGCTCGCACCCCACCAGGCAGCCAACGCTTGAAGAGGTCAGAAGTCTTGGCTCGTAGTGCTGCCACGAGTTCCCCCAGCAGGAACAGGGCAATGCGGGTGTCGCGGGTCATGGTTGAGACGTGACTGCCCTGAGAGTTCTCCGCTCCAGACTCCGGATATGCCGAACAAGGACCGCAGCTTTCACGAAGCGCCAAAGAAGCCGGGCGTTGAAGGCTGGTCTCGGTAAAGTAGCTATCTGGGTAAATGATCGTTATGAATAAGAGGGAGTACACCGGCAAGCAAGAACCATGGTGAGAAAGATTTCGCATTAACTGGTGTGGATGGTCTCCGGTCCTCATGAGCAGTTGCACACCTCACAAACCCGCCAACCTCTACGAAGCACGGATTGATGCGGAAGTAGCCTCAAAAAACTGGATCAATGACGAGGGTGTAGTCAAGATTTATGTGGACCAGACTTTTAGCAATAAAGTCCTTTTTGAGGAGGAAGCAGAAAGGCTCAATCAGGAATGTTTGCAGACGCCTCGAATGCAACTCAAATCCTCAAAAGCAGCATGCACCAAGCCAGCCGATTACAATTCAGATTCCTGTTTCTGCGACAGCACTGACATCAAGCTGGTCAACAACAATGGACGCACATTCCTGATTAAACCCAAACAAGCATGCGCCTGGGCGCAGGATGAGAAATTGTTCATCTGCCAACAAGTGGCCTTTACAGCCGATTACGCCACACGCGATCAGTGGAGTGAAGCGAAGAGAAACTCTCAAGCCTTCCGTTCAAAGTGACCTTCAGCTAAGAGCACCATCAAGAAGACAGCAATGCGGGTGTCTTGAGGCATCGAACAGATGTGACTGCCTTGAGAGTTCCCTGCTATCACTTACCCGGAATCTCGTCAATACATCTTTGAAAGCCAGAAGCGTTGTCAGGGGAGGTCGTCACCAAGAAGTATGTCTCCACTGTTTCTTATGCATGAAGCAGAAAGAACCTGTAATTAGCTTGGCTACCTTAAAAGCATCTTCTGCGTCATACCCAAATCCAGCGGTGAATAACCCGGTTTTACAGTTCACTGAAAGTGCAGTAGGTATATCCAATCTGTTTTTATCTTTGGCTTGATTTTTAGTCGTAATCGCAAGAGCAAATAAAGCATTGTCCTGCGCTGATCTAGCGTAACTCACTGACATCAGGTAAGGCTTGTTAAATGCAAAATTGCCAAACTCGATGTTTGGCTCCACAGCACCTTTTGCAAGCGCAGGGTGCAAGGTCATAAGCAGTGCAATGAATAGTCTTTTCATTGTTTGAGTTGTTTCCGATGTTGAGCAGTTGACCTTGGCCTTTTCAGATGGAGTCCGGGGCGCTCAGCTTGATCTTCGAGACCGTCTTCGACTTAGTAGCTAGTAGCGCTAGGGGTGCTTCAACCTTGTCAGTATTGCTTTCAGGCAGACAGTGGTTCCTCATGTAGCAACGTCTGCCCCACCCTGAGGGGTGTTTGGGCTGAATTTCGGGCTTCGCATCCCCCATCTGGGTAGGCGGCTCAATTCATCAGCGGTCAACCACCTTCACCCCAAGGCAATAAACCACCCTCTTCTTCTCCTCTGTTCACATCAATGGATGTGGTCCTGCCCTCTCACCACACCGTGACCCAACACGTCTGCGCAAGCAACAAAAAACCGCCCCTTGCGGAGCGGTGGAGATGTCAGCTGGGGACTGACTTTGATGGGCATCGGGGAGACAGGATTCGAACCTGCGGCATCTTGCTCCCAAAGCAAGCGCGCTACCAAACTGCGCCACTCCCCGGCGCCTTAAGAGGTTAGCGGTCAGCGTGCAGTTGTTCAGCGAGGTCGACACCGCTGCGAATCGCTCCTTCCGCTGTTCCAAAGCCAGGGCCCTCGATCCAATCCCCGCAAAATCCCACTCTGCTTTTGGGGCACCACTGAAGCTCTGGGTCAAGAGGGTGGTCGAGGGGGCGTGATGCTCCCCAGCGCATCACGCCGAGGGGTTTTGCCTCGTTCCCCGCGGCTGACAGAACCGATGAAGACTTGAGCAGTTCGGGCAACAGGTTTACAAGACGATGTTGCTCTTGCGCGAGCAGGCGAGCCTGGCTTTGGGGCGTGATCGCTTCTCCCGAATCCAAACCATGCACCACCAGCCCCCAGCGTCCATCGCTTTGAGGCTGAAAAACGAGCCTTTCCACCTGCCAGCGCGCCTTGGCAGCTTCGTTCAACCAGATTTGAGCAGGGATGACGTCACCCTTGAGGTCGGGCACACCGATGTCCACCATTAAGTTCCAGCGCACCTCGGCGCGCATGCGTTGGAGCTGACTCAGAACGGCATCGAGGTCGACGTCCACGCCCTTTGCAACGGCTGATCTCAAGGGGACGTCGTCCCACGCCAGCATCTTCAGGGAGCGGGGATGGGCCAGCAGGGTTCCACTAAGCACCAGTTTCTGGGCCTTAAGGCTCCAGCTCCGATCTTCGTTTTCGAGAATCCAATGATCGCTGCGTCGTTCCAGCCAGCGCACGCGGGTTTCGAAATGACGGCTCACTTGCGCTGAGCCAACACCATTAAGCAGCTCTTCGCAGATGCGGGCCATGCAGGGAACGCCATGCCACCACCCGCCCTCCGGGCAGGCCTCAGGGCTTGTGGCGGCAGACAAGGCTGCGTCTGCGTCCAGCGAAAGCACAGGACGCTTGTTGCGCTCCAGGACTCCTGCCGACTGCAACGGTGACAACAGTTCCTTCATCCCAAGGGATGGAGGGTTTTTGAGAGCAAAACCAGGGGCTCCATGGTCGAGCAACCAGCCGCTTTGGTCTCTCCTGCGACGGCTGGCAGCCCTGCCCCCCGGCCCCCGGCCGGCTTCAATCAGCGCAATGTTCAGATTGGATTGCAACTGGTGGAATCGACCGATCAGGCTGCATCCGGACAGCCCAGCTCCGACGACGGCGAGATCAACCTCAGCCACGTTCGCTGCAGCCACCGCTCTTGATCACATCCAATAACGTTCTGCAGCGACCCTGGAAAACAGTCCGCCCAGCAGAGCCAGAAGAATCGTGACGCCAAAGAACGCGAAATACGCCATCTGAACCGCAGGCCTGATCAAGGATTCACGGCTTTCTAACAGCCGCCGCAGTGATGGCCAGCCTGAGTCACGAGACGACATCAAAGCGTTGATATGGGTCGCCTGAGATTCGAACTCAGGACCAGCCGGTTAAAAGCCGGATGCTCTACCGCTGAGCTAGCGACCCGTGCCCGCTTGGGCATGCCGTTTTTGGCACCAGCTGAGGTTATCACTCAGGTCGCCGGAGAGACTGGTGGCTGCCGAACCATGGTCATGACTGGATCGAAGCCGTGGCCCGATCCTCAGATCGACGCTGATGCTTGGGTCGCCGATTCCGCCGTCGTCATTGGCAATGTCCGGATGGCAGAGGGCAGCAGCCTCTGGCCTACGGCAGTGGCTCGCGGTGATTTGGAACAGATCAGCATCGGAGCGGGGAGCAATGTTCAGGATGGCGCCGTGCTCCATGGCGATCCGGGGCAGCCGGTACGTATCGGTATCAACGTCACCATTGGTCACCGGGCCGTGATCCATGGCGCCACCCTGGAGGATGGGTGCCTGGTGGGGATTGGGGCCATCGTTCTGAATGGCGTCACCGTTGGTGCAGGTGCTCTGGTCGCCGCCGGATCAGTCGTCACCAGGGATGTGCCCCCTGGGACTCTGGTGATGGGCGCCCCGGCCGTCGTGAAGCGGGATCTTCCTCCGGAAGCGCTCGAAGAGCAGCGCCGCCATGCCCAGCGCTATGCGCGACTGGCGGTATCCCACGCTCAAATCACTCCTTGAACTCAACCCCTTGATTGCTGCGAATTTGATCAGCTTTCAAGGAAGGTCGTGGGATCCACGTAGAAGTCCGTAAGATCGGCGACACTGATTTCCGTTTTCAAGAATGGTCCGAGTTGCCATCGGTCTGGTCCTCATCCTGGTGATCGTCGGTTACTCGGCCTTCAGCGTGATCACCACGGGCCAAGTACTGGGTATTGATGCCCGTCTGTTCCTTGTGGTCGCTCCGATCCTCGCCGCTGTCAGCTGGGCTGCCTTCAACATCGGCCGTGCTGCGGTGGGTCAGTTGCAGCTGATGCTCAAGCGCAGCCGCGCTTGATTCACAGGCGAGCAAGCTTCGTAGGCTGAAGGCTGCTTGATGCAGCTGGTTGTCTCAATCTCCCCATGTCACTGTGCTCGGTGCCGGTCTTGCCGGTACCGAAGCGGCTTGGCAGATCGCCCGTGCTGGGGTTGCAGTCACCCTGGTGGAGATGCGTCCGATTCGACGATCTCCCGCCCACCACAGCAGCGACTTCGCTGAGTTGGTCTGCAGCAACAGTTTCGGCGCCCTGAGCAGCGACCGTGCAGCGGGTTTGCTGCAGGAGGAGCTGCGTCGGCTGGGATCCCTCGTGATCGGCACGGCCGACACCCACGCTGTCCCGGCGGGTGGGGCGTTGGCCGTCGATCGCGGTCGCTACAGCGCTGCGCTGACTGAAATTCTGGATCAACACCCTCTGGTCACGATTGAACGCCGCGAGCAGCACACCCTGCCGCCGGCTGATGCGATCACGGTGCTGGCGACGGGGCCGCTAACCAGTGAACCCCTCGCGGAGGATCTGCGCTGTTTCACCGGCCGAGCTGATTGCCACTTCTTTGATGCGGCGAGTCCAATCGTCCATGGCGACAGCATTGATCTGTCGGTGGCTTTTCGCGCCAGCCGCTACGACAAGGGTGATGCGGACTACATCAACTGCCCCATGGACAAGGAGCAATACCTGGCCTTCCGCCAGGCCTTGCTCGACGCCGAACAGGCCGAACTCAAGGACTTTGATCAGAACGACGCCACCTTCTTTGAGGGCTGTTTGCCGATTGAGGAGCTGGCCTGTCGGGGTGAAGACACCATGCGCTATGGCCCGTTGAAGCCGATCGGGCTCTGGGACCCTCGTTGGGGTGATGTGAATGATCGCGACGTGCGCCGGGCCAAGCGCGCCTACGCCGTGGTTCAGCTGCGGCAGGAAGACAAGGATGGTCGTCTGTGGAATCTGGTGGGCTTCCAGACGAATCTCAAATGGGGAGAGCAGAAGCGTGTTCTTCAGATGATTCCTGGGTTGGGCCAGGCGGAATTCGTGCGGTTCGGTGTGATGCACCGCAACACCTTTCTTGAATCGCCGCAGCTGCTGCAGCCCACGCTGCAATTCCGCCAGCGTCCCACCCTCTTGGCTGCTGGTCAGATCACGGGCACCGAGGGCTATGCCGCCGCCGTTGCCGGTGGCTGGTTGGCCGGCACCAATGCGGCTCGCTTGGCCCGGGGGCTTGAGCCCATTGATCTGCCGTCGACCTGCATGAGTGGAGCCCTCACCCATTTCGTTAGCGAGGCGCCCACCGCGAAATTTCAGCCGATGCCCCCCAATTTCGGGCTTCTGCCGGATCTACCAGAGCGAATCCGCGACAAGCGAGCCCGCTATGGCGCCTACCGCGATCGCGCTCTGCATGACCTGGAGCCGGTGCAGGCCCTTCAACCCGAGACTCTGACGGTATGAACACCCCTGCTGAGGCTCGCCGGATCGAACAGCGCTCTCTGCGCTTTGGGGTCGGAGCCAATGCAGTGATGGCACTCGCCGGGTTTTCCGCCCATGTGCTGACCGGTTCTTCGGCCCTGCTGTTGGACGGTCTCTATTCCGGTGTGCTGGTGGGTTCATCGTTGATTGCCAGCCGCATCAGCATGAATGTTGTGCGTCCCCCGGATCGAGCCTGGCCCTATGGCTATGAGGGGCAGGAGGCCCTGTATGTGTTGTTCCGCTCCCTGGTGCTGCTGGGGGTGATCGGCTTTGGCGTCGGCAGCGCCTGCTCCACCCTGATCGACTGGTGGCGGGGCTCCAGCATTGCTCCTCTGCATCTGGAACCGGTAGGGCTTTACACCGTTCTGATGACAGCGCTGTGCGGGCTTTTGGCCTGGCGGCATCGGCGGGATTGGCGCCGCACCGGGGGGGTGTCCCTACTGCTGTTGACGGAGGCCCGTAATGCTCGGATTGATGCGGTGATCACCCTGGCCACAGGCCTGGCCCTGCTGGCCTCTCCGTTGTTGCTGGCAACGCCGCTTTCCGCTCTGGCGCCGATTACCGATGCACTGCTGGTGCTTGCGGTCAGCCTGGCCTTGTTGCGCGAACCCTTGGCGGCGCTGCGTGATGCCATGGCCCAGGCCGCCGGCTGCGCCGCCGACCCGGATGTGTTGCAGCGCACGCGGATTGTGTTGATGCAGGAACTGGTGGGGCTTCAGTTGCAAATGATGGACTTCACCGTCCAGCAGCTGGGCCGTACAGCCTTTGTCGTGGTCTACATCAATCCTCTGCAGCCCCAGGAAAGTTGGGTGATTGATGGGCTGCGCCATCACATTGATGCCCGTTGCAGTGCCGAACTCGGGCGTCCTGTGCGGTCTGAAGTGATCCTCACGGTGATGCCGCCGATTCATCGTCCGGATCCAAGGCCGCAGACGGCCCCTTAGCGTCACTTCAAAGAAGCGATGCCATGAGCGAGAAGCAGCAGTGGGATGCCGTTGTGATCGGTTCCGGCATCGGTGGCTTGGTCACCGCCAGTCAGTTGGCGGCGAAAGGAGCCAAGACTCTTGTCTTGGAGAGGTATCTGATCCCCGGAGGCAGTGGGGGAGCCTTCAAACGTGAGGGCTACACCTTTGACGTTGGGGCCTCGATGATTTTCGGCTTCGGGACGAAGGGATACACCAACCTGCTCACTCGGGCCTTGGCGGACGTGGGCGAGCACTGCGACACCATTCCCGACTCCGCCCAGCTGGAGTACCACATGCCCGGTGGCCTGCGCATCGCGGTGGATCGCGACTACGAGCAGTTCATCGCTGACCTCACGGCACGGTTTCCCCACGAGGCCGAGGGAATCCGCCGCTTTTACGACACCTGTTGGCAGGTGTTCAACTGCTTGGACGCCATGCCGCTGCTGTCCCTGGAGGATCCGGCCTATCTGACCAAGGTGTTCTTTAAAGCGCCACTGGCCTGCTTAGGCCTAGCTCGCTGGCTGCCGTTCAATGTCGGAGCGGTGGCTCGACAGCACATCAAGGACGAGCAGCTGTTGAAGTTCATCGATATCGAGTGCTTCTGCTGGTCGGTGATGCCGGCGGATCGCACGCCGATGATCAACGCAGGCATGGTGTTTTCCGATCGCCATGCAGGGGGGATCAACTACCCCAAGGGAGGGGTTGGCGTGATTGCCGAAAAGCTAGTGCAGGGATTGGAACGCCACGGTGGCGCCATTCGCTACAAGGCTCGGGTCACCGAGGTATTGATCGAGAACGATCAGGCGGTGGGCGTGAAACTGGCCGATGGCGAGATCATCCATGCCAAGCGGGTGATCTCCAATGCCACCCGATGGGACACCTTCTCGGGTGATGGTGATGAAAAGCGCCGCTCTGGCCAGGCCCTTGTGGATGCGGCCCACACGCCTGACAAGGAGCAGTTCTGGCGCAAGCGCTATGTGCCTTCGCCGTCCTTCCTCTCGCTGCATCTGGGCGTTCGGGCCGATCTGATTCCGGCCGGCACTCACTGCCACCACCTGCTTCTCGAAGAATGGAGCCGGATGGAAGACGAGCAGGGGGTCATCTTCGTGTCGATGCCTTCGCTTTTGGATCCGGATCTGGCCCCGGCGGGCCATCACATCGTCCACACCTTCACGCCGTCATCGATGCAGGCCTGGCAAGGGCTATCGCCCAGTCAGTACCGGGAGAAAAAGGAAGCCGATGCCGCGCGATTGATCCAGCGACTCGAGGCGGTCCTGCCCGGCCTTGCGGAGGCCATCACCCACAAGGAGATCGGCACGCCCCGCAGCCACCGGCGTTTTCTTGGCCGCTTTCAGGGCAGCTACGGCCCGATCCCGGCGATGCAGCTCCCGGGTCTTCTACCGATGCCGTTCAACCGCACCGGACTGAAGAACCTCTATTGCGTGGGTGATTCCTGTTTCCCCGGCCAGGGTCTGAATGCTGTGGCCTTCAGTGGGTTTGCCTGTGCTCATCGGGTTGGGGCCGATCTGGGCCTGAACCCCTGGGCGCTGCCGGCCTGATCTTTTTCTTAGCGTGATTTCATCTAGGAGTTGGGATGCCGCCTGAGTTTCAGCCGTCGTCGGAAGATCTGGCCCGCTACCTCGAGCAGAGGGGTGAGCTCAGCAAGCCCTGGAATCTGCAGATGCTGCGGCTCAAAAAGCTCAAGGAAGCCAAAGACTCGATGGATCCTCAGCTATATCTCGAGAAGGTGCAGGAGGCCCACGCCGATCTAATGCGTTTGGGCCAGTTCTGGAAAGGCCGTGAACAGGAGGTGTTTGGTGGCACCTACCAACCCTCCGAACTGATCGAACCGCTGCCGGGGTCCCCGGACGACCGATGACCGGAATCGAACGGTTCGGCCTATCACCCCTGATCCGCTTCACCCTGCTCAGCCTCTATGGGGCCTTGGTGTTGCCCTTGCCGTTGCTCGCTCCTGCTGAGCTTCGATGGCTGATGGTGGCAGGGCTGCTGCTGGGCCTGGTGTTGGTGATCGGTTTGTTGAGTGAACGGGTGGAGACCGATGCCGAGGGAATTCAGGTGCGTTACCCCGCCTGGATCCGCTGGTTGCTGCGCCGCGGCTGGACCATGCGTTGGCAGGACATCCGTGGCTTGGTTCCCGTCGGTACCAGTCAGGGCGGAACGGTGTACTACGTGAAGGCAGCCGATCTTCGTCACCAGCTGTTGCCGCAACGCATCGATCGCTTTGATCGATTCCTGGCTCTGCTGGCGGCCAACACCAATGTGTCGACCAAGGGCATCGGGCGTTTGACACCACCCTGGACCTATCAGCTCTTGGCCGGCCTAGCCGTGATGATGATTGCCGGCGAACTGCTTGCTTCCCTGGCCCTGGCTCAAGGCTGGATCGGCTTGCCTGCAGGTTATCCAGGCTGACGAAAGAAAGCCCCGGATCGTGCTTCTCGGTGGCTTTGTGATTGATACAGGCTTCAACACCGAGGAACCCAAGGACTATTCCTACCCACCCTCCGGTGCAGAAATCCGGCGAAGACGTCTGGTTCGTTAACGCCGAACCGCAACTGAACCGCAACTGGTCTGTCAGCTCAAGCAGATGCAGCAGCAGTTGATTCTCAGAGAGTGCCTTGCTGCAGGGGGCCAGCACATTTTTTCCAGCCCATCGACTTGAGCGTGTTCCATTTCTCCAAAGCCTCTTGGCGCGTCATCAGCTGACTGCCCTGGGGGATTGGGTCATCAGGTGGTCGCCAATGAAAATTGCGCAGGCAAATTAATTCATTTCGAGAGCCATCCCGATGGCTTGTGAACTGGCAGAACATCTGCTGTGGCTCATTGCTTAGCCAAGCGCCTTCAGTTTTGTAGGAAAGATCTTCAGTAATGGTTTCGCTCCATATGAGCTTGCCTTGATTCGGAAACCAGCTGCTGCTTTTGGTATTGGAGCTGGCGGAGTTTCTCAATGTGCTGCGCGTGCTCTCCGCTGCTCCAGTGTTGAGGGAATGCAACTCGGGCCTGAAGCTCTGAAATTTCGTTATTGAGTGTTCGCGCTGGGTCCTCGGACCGAAGTACCCCTTCACTGTGAACCATCACAGCCATCTATGCCGCAGAACCGCTTGGGGATACCCAGGCACAAGACCGTCCATCGAGGATGTGGAGCCAATGCTGAATCCAGCCAGGCCAACCCAATGAGCAAAGTCAAAGGCCTCATCAATGCTCACCTTTGTCCTGTACTGATCAGCTTTGTGGTGATCGATGCAGCCATCCAGATCGCACCGATCGGTGGCACTTCAACCAGTGCGTTGAAACCATTGAGAAAGTGACCGGGAAGCCTCTGAACGGCATTGGTGCTGTAGCCGTCTGTAACGGTCGCCCCGCGGCTGACGTGGTGATCGTCGACTGATTTCAGACAGGTATTTCTGCTTCGATCTCCCAGCCTTCATTGGCAAGCTCTTCCGACGTCTTGGGGGCGTCTTCAGAAACGACATCGATGAGGAGAAACTTCTCTCCTTGGTTGCAATAAATCCTGGTTAATCCGATCACGGCGGGGGCTCCCGGGTGTCGACCCCGCCATGGTTACCCGTGTGAACGGATAAATCAACTGCGCCTGGGCTGGAAACAACTCTTGATTTCGTTCAGATGTTTGCGGTTGCCAAGTCGCTTCAAGACGCTCAAATCGACCCAGTTGGTCTTACGGGATGACAACCGAGCTAACAAACCTCCCCTGTGGAACGGTTCAGGTCAAAGTCTGTTTGAACCACGTCTGTGAATTGGGTTGGGTGACCTCACACCATTTGGTCCCGCCTAAAGAGGCTCAACTGAAGAAATCAATCCGCCTCCACTCGGAAGGCATTAGCGAATCTCTCTGAATGCTGCCCTGGCGGTGATTCGTGATGGAGCGGTGGGATTTTGTCGTCTCCTCATGGCTGCTTGTAAGCGATCCCTTGCGGTGACTTTTGGCGTCTGGAACCCAGAGCGAACCAAGAAAGCTGCATGAACATTGGAGCCGTACATCAACACCAGAGGCCTTAGACGGTCTCCAAGGGGTGTGAGCAAATATCCCAGGGTTGTGAGGACGTCGATTTCAACTCATCCAACGACGGTAAGAATCCAGTTTCTGACTGGAATGACGACACCTGATCTAGCTCGCCGGCAGGTTGTCCAGGCTGAAGCGATAGCCCCGCTGACGCACGGTGGTGATTCCACCGCCCTCGCCCAGACCAGCCTGTTCCAACTTGCGGCGCAGGGTCAGCACCTGGGTGTCCACGGAGCGGGGGCCACCACTGAAGGGTGGCCAGGCCATCCGCAGCAGTTCCTGTCGGCTACGCACCAGCCCAGGGGGCATCAAAAGGGCACAAAGCAGGGCGAATTCTCGAGGGCTGAGCTCCACCGGCTGCTCCCTCAGCGTCACTTGGCGCAGCAGCAGATGCACTTCGAGCGGTCCGACGGTGACCCGTTCCTGCAGACCGCTGTGCCCCCGCTTGAGCAGGGTGCGGCAACGGGCGGCCAATTCCTCAAGACCGAAAGGCTTGCGCAACACATCATCGGCGCCGTCATCCAGCAAGCCCACCACTGGTTCTGCACCGGTACGTGCCGTCAGCACAATCACAGGGCAACGCAGCTGTTCGGCCAGACGGAGTGCAGAGCTGCGCTCCAGCAGTTCCGCGCTGATCAACAGATCGGGAGACTGTTCCTGACAGACCTCCAAAGCTTCAACGGCATTGGCAACAGCTGCCGTGAGATGTCCGTCATGACGGAGCCGCTGGACCAGCACCGTGCGCAGGGTTGGATGCGGCTCGACCACCAAGACCCGAGAAGGCTCCTGACCGGTGTTTGAGGTTGGCATCACAACCGAATCGGAGCTGGCTGCAGACGTTTCAGCCGAAAGGTTGTGGGGAGTGGAGGTCACTGGATCGGCTCAGGCGCGCCTACGCTAAGCCGAATTTCCTGGCAGGCTGGTAACAGGGGCTGCTGTTGCATCTGATGACATCACTCGACGACCCTGAAGCTATCCGTCATTTCCAGTCGCTGTGCGATGCCTGCCAGGAGCTGACCACGCGCTATCACACCCCTTCGGAGCTGCGGCTGTACTCCGACGGCTATCTGCATGCCTTGAGAAAATCAGGTTCTCTTGACCCTCGTTCTCAGCATCGCCTTGAGCAATTAATCGATCGCTGGATCATGGATCCCTCCAGCTTTATTGGCCCTGACGGGGATGTCAGCACTTTGTATATGCAGCATCCCCGGGGCTATTGAGTTAGCTCGCCAGAGCAATTTCCAATTTTTCCCTGAGTTCGCCGGAGTTGTACATCTCGATCAGGATGTCAGAGCCGCCCATGAATTCCCCTTTGACGTAAACCTGGGGAATGGTGGGCCAGCTGGAAAAGTCCTTGATTCCCTGGCGAATTTCCATATCGGAAAGAACATCGAATGTCTCGAATGCCACACCGAGCGAGTGCAAAATTTGGACCACGTTGTTTGAAAAACCGCACTGGGGCATCAACTTGGAGCCCTTCATGAACACGAAGATCGGGCTGGAGGCGACCAGAGTTTCGATTCGAGCTTTGGTGGAAGGGTCCATCGTTGATCGTGGGTTGAGCGTTAAGCGGACGCAGCGTCCGAAGGAGTTGAGGTGTTGAGCGCGAGGGCATGAATCGCCTCGCTGGCTAATTCTTGCTGCAGAGCGCCGTAAACCATCTGATGCTGACGGATGCGTGAGAGGCCCGCAAAAGCGGACGACACAACCGTCACTTGGAGGTGGTCACCGCCGCCGGTCAGATCCTCAACGGTGACCTTGGCGTCTGGAATGACCTGTTGGATCGCGGCTTCAACGGCATCCGGCTGCACCATGGCGGTGGTTGCGCAAGTGGGAACTGGCTCAGATGCTGACAGACCGGCTCATTGGCCGGCTGCAGATGCACCTCGGAATTCCGTTTCGACAAAGCCCAGTTCCAGAAGGCTTTGGTAGGCCTGCTGACCCTGGGGCTTGGCGGGTGTCATCAGCTTGACCACCTCGACCAGCACTGGAACAGCCACTTCCGGCTGGTTTTGGCGACGGAACAAGGCTGCAAGTCTCAGGTTGGTTTCGGCCAGCAGCTCGAGGGCTTCACGGCCCTTGTTGTCCATCTCACGGGGAATGCGCGCGTCCAGCCCGCGGAAGGCACCACTGAGATCGCGGTAGAAGGCCAGCAGTTGCTTGGACGCTTGACGGGCCTTGTCGTAATCAGCCCGTGCCGCTGCAAGGTCTCCCCGGCTGGCGGCAGCATCGCCGCTGGCGAGCATGGATCGAACAGCCGCAGGGTTGAATCCACCCTGGGTTTGAGCAAGTACGCGGTTTCCTGCTGACGTTTGTGCGATGCCAGGAGCCGCAGTGACACCCAGGGTCGCCACCAGTGCAGCAGCTGTCAGCAATGCGCGACAACCCATGAGAACAGCAAGAAAAGTTTGGCGGACTTTAGAAGCCTTTTAGTGGTCGGCCAACGGCAGTACGGGCCGCTTGTTCAGCCGTATGCATCGCATCCGCCAATTGGATGTTGAACTGGCGTGTTGCCTCACGTTCGCCTTTTGGTGGCACCGTCAGGGCGGAACCGAAACAAATGGCAGCCCGGCTGAAGGGCCTTGGTGGGGCCTGGCTGTACCCGAGCCCGACGGGAACGACAGGAACGGAAACGCCTTGGCTCTGGGCGAGCTGAGCCAGACGCACCAGACCCGGCCACAGCTGAATGGCCTGGTCGATTCGATGGATCCTTCCTTCGGGGAACATCACCAGCTGCTGTCCGGCGGCCAAAAGATCGATGGCGAGGCGCAAGGTGGTCATCGAGGGTCGTCCCTGGTCCACCGGAAAGCAGCCCAGCCGTTGGAGAAACCATCCCTGCAGCCCACGCATTTCTGTGGTTGTCACCATGAATCGACAGTCGCGGCCACTGACCCGTCGGCCTGCGGCCATCGGCAGCATGAGGGCATCCCAGCGGGCGCGGTGCGTTGGCGCCAAAATCACCGGTCCTTGATGGGGCAGATGCTCCGGATGCAGCACCAGCCGCTCACGAAACTGAAGACGCAGCGCGAGGTCCTGGGTGGTGAACATCGCCAGGGGCGCCCAGAAACGGTCGATTCCGACACTTAGGGCGCTTTCTCGGTTCGCCAGGGCCGCTTGCAACGGGCTCTACAAATTCGACGTTTGAGAACTTAAGGCCCCCAGGCAAAGCTGCATAGGATCCGGCCAACGACTGCCTCGTCATGGCCAGCCTCGGCGTCAATATCGACCACATCGCCAACATTCGAGAAGCGAGACGAACCGTGGAGCCAGACCCAGTGTCGATGGCTCTTTTCGCCGAACTCGGCGGTGCTGATGGGATCACCGTGCACCTGAGGGAAGATCGCCGCCATATCCAGGATCGGGATGTGGAGTTGCTCAGGCAAACCTTGCGCTCCAGGCTCAACCTGGAAATGGCAGCCACCGAAGAGATGGTGGCCATTGCGCTGAGGATTAAGCCCGACATGGTCACGCTGGTGCCGGAACGGCGTGAGGAGGTCACGACCGAGGGAGGCCTGGATGTGGCAGGACAAAAAGACTCCCTGCGTGGTTTTGTGCAAACCCTTCAGGCCGCCAACATTCCGGTCAGCCTGTTTGTGGATCCGGAGTCCAATCAGCTTGATGCCTGCAGAAGCACGGGTGCCTGCTGGGTGGAATTGCATACGGGACGGTATGCCGATGCCAACTGGACCACCCAGCCGCAGGAGTTGGCGCGGTTGCACGAAGGCACAGCCATCGCTCGGCAGCTGGGTTTAAGGGTCAACGCCGGCCATGGCCTGACATATCAGAACGTTGAGCCAATTGCAGCCATTCCCGGCATGGAGGAACTCAACATTGGCCACACGATCGTGGCGCGTTCCGTGGCCGTCGGACTGCAACAGGCGGTGCGGGATATGAAGGTCTTGGTTCAGAATCCCCGCCTGGATCCCCTTTTTGGACAAGCGCCCGGATGACGACGTATCACTTCATTGCCGCCAGCGAGCGCTTCCTCACGGTTGAGGAGCCGCTGGAAGAGGTGCTGCGGGAGCGTCAGCGCAACTACGCCGAGACGGGCAAGGAGATCGATTTCTGGTTGGTGAAGCAACCGGTGTTTCTTGAGGCCGCTGAGATGGCTGACGTCAAGGCGAAGGTCCCTCAACCAGCTGCTGCAGTGGTGTCCACCGACCCCACCTTCATCACCTTCCTCAAACTGCGTCTCGAATACGTCGTGGTGGGCTCCTTCGAGGCACCGTCCGAGGTGATTCCCGATGCTCTTGCCAATGCCGTCTGATGAATCCCAGTTCCCTTCCTGTTCAGCAGCGCATCGCACTTCTGGTTAAAGCCCTCGATGGTGCTGAGAAAACCAATAAGGCGTTGGCAACCTGTGCCGATGGCGACGCGATGGTGGACATCCTTCTGGGTGCTTCGACCAAGCTGGGGTTAAGGCTGACCCGTCGCGATCTCACCGAGACGCCCCCGATTCGTGACTGGATTTGGTTCAAAAACAATGACCCTCTGGTCACCGTCGGTGATACCAAGCCCCGTTATCGACGAGCAACCCCAGAACAATCCAAGCCAGACTCTGCAGAACAGCCGGAACGCAAGCGTTTTCTCGGATTGTTCTGATCTGCTTTTTGGTTGATTGCTGGGGTCCGTGGGGTAGACAGAATTGGGAGATCTCCATGGCCTTGTCTTGAACCAGAGCAGACGCAAGCACTGGGTGATTGGAGATGTGCACGGCTGCTACCAGCCTTTGCTCAATTTGCTTGCGATTCTGCCGCCGAACGACCATCTGGTGTTCTGCGGGGATGTGATCAACCGTGGTGAGGCCATCCCCGCAACGATGGATCTGGTCTGGGATCTGATCCAGACGGGCCGTGCGACGTGGTTGCGCGGTAACCACGAGCAAGATCTCATCCATGCTTTGGAGAACCACGTTGTTGCTTCATCGCAGGATGGCTTGAGCCAACACGCCACCGTTGGCCAGTTGGGCGAGAGCAGCGCGAGACAGTGGCTCCCGCGACTGCAACAGCTCCCCCTCGTGTATCGCGGTGAAGGCTGGTGCGCCACCCACGCCGGATTCAATGCTGATGGCCTGCCAGATCTCTCCATTCGCGACCCGTTCTGGGAGACCTATGACGGTCGTTTTGGCCTCGTTGTTGTGGGCCACACGCCCCGTCCCCAGGTGGAGCGCCTGGAGCGCATCGTGTTGATCGATACAGGTGCGGTCTACGGCGGTTGTCTATCGGCGTTCTGCCCTGAAACGGATGCTGTTGTGCAGGTTCAGGGGGTTGCAGCGGACACATCCTTTCCCAGGCCTTCGGATCTCCAGCAAAGACCGTCTGTGCTGTCTGCAGATACAGGCTCTTGCTGACGGTTTACCGAAGCAACAGGGCTGAATTTTTGGCTCGCTTGCTGTCTCGGCAGTTGATTGAGCAGCAGCTGGGGCCTTTGGAGACGGTTGAGGTGATGGTGAACACCTGGCCCACCAGCCGATGGCTGGGGGAGCAGCTGGCCATGGCCAATGGCATCAGTTCTCTGGTGCGTTTCCCGTTTCCGGGCAGTCGCTTGCGGCAGCTGGTGCGCCAGGTGCTCCATCTCCCTGCGCAGGAAGATGATCCCTGGCGGGCGGGCCAGCTGGTCTGGGCTGTGCTCGAGCTGCTTCCCGAACTGTTGGACCAACCGGTCGCCCAGCCTCTTCAGGTGTGGTTAGCCCAGCGAGAGGGAACCGCCTCGGGGTTGACGCGGGATCGCTGGCAGCTCGCACGGTCAATCGCCGATGCCATGGACGATTACGCCCTCTACCGCCCCGATCAACTGGAGCAGTGGAAACGGCCGCGGCCCGATGACGACTGGCAGCCCGTGCTCTGGCGACTGCTGGCCCAACGGCTGCCCCGCGCCCCCTTTGGCCTGCAGGTGCGTGAGGCTGTTGATCGTCTCCGGCGAGGAGACATTGATCCATCCCTGCTGCCGGAGCGGCTGCGGCTGTTTGGCATCAGTGCTCTGGCGCCAGTGCAGGTGGATCTGATTCAGGCCTTGTCTGGGCTGCTGGAGGTGGAGATCTACCTGCTGACGCCTTGCCCGGACCTCTGGCAGCGTTGCGGCAGTCGGCGGGCCTCACTTGGGGAGGACTGGCTTTCCCCTCCCGATGGTGGCTGGTTGGCTGAAGCGCCTCGTTTGGAGGCTGTTCTCGGGCGGATGGGTGCTGAATTTCAGCAGTTACTGGAAGGCTCCGGTGAAGCGCAGCTGGGGGAGCGACGCGAGGGTGACCTGTTTGCGGGTTCTCTGCAGATCGCCGCTGCTGAACAGCGTCAGCCCACTCTGCTCGATCAGCTTCAGCAGCAGCTTGTGGATGCCGAAAGCATCTCCGCGTTAACCCGTTCCACCGACGACCAGTCGCTGTTGTTTCAGGCAGCGCCGGGGCCTTGGCGGGAGGTGCAATTGGTGCGTGATCGCATTCTTCAGTGGTTGGCGGCCGATCCCGATCTTGCGCCGCGGGACGTGCTGGTAATGACGCCGCAGATTGAGCGCTATGCACCGCTGCTTAGCTCTGTGTTTAACGACACGGCTGCCATCGGTATCGATTTGCCCTGGCGCCTCACCGACCGCAGTCAGCAGAGCAGTCCTGGGTTGTCGATGGCGATGTTCACGTTGTTGGAGCTGGCGGCCACGCGCCTCACCGCTACGGGTCTGGAACGTCTTCTGGCCAACCCGGCTATTCAGGGCCAGCAGGGACTCACGGCGGAGGACGCGGTGTTGATGACCCAAACGCTTCAACGCAGCGGTTTTCGCTGGGGTCTGGATTCCCGGGAGCGCGGGAGTGATGAGGTGCACAGCCTGCGCTGGTGTCTGGACCGCTGGCTGCTCGGGCTGGTGCTGCCGGTCGAGCCGGGCCTGGCGCCAGCGGGGGCGGCACCGTTTCAGCAGGGGCTCGACCCCGACCACCTGGTGCGTTGGTGGAGTCTTCTGGATCGTCTGGCGCGCATGCTGGATCGCTTGCGCCAGCCCCGGCCATGCCATGGCTGGGTGCAGCTGCTGCAGTCCCTGCTGGAGGAGCTGTTCGCTGATGGTGGAGCCTGGGCCGACGAGTTGCAGAGCTGGGCTGCGGCGCTGGAGGAGTGGCGGCTGCGGGCGGAAGACTGCCCCTTGGACCTCGACGCTGCCGTGGCGCTGGAGGTGCTGCAGGAGGCGTTGTCGGTGGACAGCGGCCGCTTCGGTCACCGCAGTGGTGCTCTCACCATCAGCGCCCTGGAGCCGATGCGAGCGATTCCCCACAAGGTGATTGTGTTGATGGGGCTCGACAGCGCTGAATTCCCTCGCCCGAGCCGGCGTCCTGGCTTCCATCTGCTGGAGCAGCAACGGAGTCTGGGGGACCCCCGTAGCAGCGACCAAGACCGCTACGTGTTGCTGGAGGCTTTGATGTCCGCTCGGCGTCATCTGCTGATCAGCTGGTGCGGTCGGCTGGAGCGCACGGGTGAACCCCAGCCGCCAGCGGCGCCCGTGGAACAGTGGCTTGCCGTCCTGCAGGAGCAGTTGCATCGGGCCAGCGCTTCTACAGAGGGGTTGGTGATCACTCCGGCGGCCCACCCCCTGTCCCCTGAAAACTTCAGCCCCGAGGCGCCGCTGAGTTGTGATCGACGCCAGCTGGAGGCCAGGCGTTGTCTCGATCGCGCCCCAGCATCGGCCCAGGACTCCCTGGGGCTGGCCTGGTCATCGCTTTGGCGGGAACCGCTGGCTAGGGACGGTGACGTTCCGACCTCAGTCTCGGCGTTGGACCCTGAAGCGTTACTGACCTGGATGCAGCAGCCCCAGAAGGCCTGGTTGCAGGCGCGGGGGTTGCGTCCAGGTGAAGGCATTGAGGCTGTGGAAGACCTTGAAGCCCTCGAGCTGGACGGTTTGCAGCGCTATCTGCTGCTCAATCACGAGCTTGAGGAGCAATTCATTCTTGGATCGGCTCCGGATTGGACGGAGTTGCTGGCGGGCCAGGGCGTGCTTCCTGCGGGTGCTGGCGCTGCTCTGGAGCAGGAGGATCTGCAGCAGCGTTGGCAGGCCCTGCAGCGTCAGCTGGCATCGCTCGGCCCCTGCCGGCGGGAGGTACCTGTCCTCGCGGGCTTGCCAAGGCCCCTGCTTTTTGCCGGGGACACCCAGGTGGTGGTGCAGCCCGGCATGCTTACGGCCGCGGCCGTGATGCGCGGTTGGTTGCAGCATCTGCTGCTTTGTGCTGAGGGTCTGGCGCCTGCTGGTGGTTCAGCGGTGGTGGCCCGCAGCACACGGGTTGCCGGAGCTGAGGTGCATCTGCGTTGGGCTGCGTTGCCGGAGGCTGAAGCCATGGATCGGCTGCACCAGCTTCAGGATTTGGCGCAACAGTGCCTGGTGCGGTGCTGGCCGGTTCCCCCGAAGAGCGGCTGGCAGATGGTGGCCAAAGAGCAGCGCAAGCCAGGTTCGGGGGAACTGGGATTTCGAGCCACCTGGCAGGAGGAAGGAACCACCCCTGTGATGCAGCTCTGCTTTGGTACGGAGATCTCCGCGGAGCAGCTGATGGAGCAGGACGGATTCCAAGAGGCTTGTCAGCTGCTCTATGGCCCCCTCCTGGCGCAACTTCGCTAAGCGAAAAGCTCGTCCAACATCTCGCCCATGCGTTCATTCGATATCACCACGGGATCTCCTGCCTGACGTCGAAAGAAGTAAGCCCGATGTTCCTGGCCGATGCTTTCGACAGCGGCGGCCTTGCTCACGAGCAGCTGAGCCAATTTCTGACGACGTTCAGGAGACACAACAACGCAGGTGCTTTTCACCAACCTGTTCGCTGCTGGCACCGCATCGATACAAGCCCCTGTTCTCTCAAGGGTTGATTCGTATCGCTTCATAAGCCCACAAAAAAGCGAGGGTTCTTCAGGCCCTCGCTCAGGTCGTCTTCTGTTCTGGGATGTGAAAGCACCCAGTCCAGTTCGCAGCTTTCGCCGGCAACTTCATAGAAGTTAACACTGCTCTTGAGGTCTGTGCCGATCAGACTTCATCTATGGCTCAGCGCTTCGATGCCAACTCTTACCCCCTCAGTCCCGGGGTCCGCTTGCTCGAGGCAAGTGCTGGGACAGGCAAAACCTTTGCCCTGGCCCATCTCTGTCTCCGTCTGATTACGGAGGCCGATCACGCTCTCGACAGTCTGTTGGTGGTGACGTTCACCGATGCGGCGGCTGAAGAGCTGCGTTCCCGCATCGGCCAACGCCTGCAGCAGGCGTTGCAGGGTCTGGAGCAACTGGAGCAGGGTCGAGATGCTTCCGCCCCAGATCCTGTTCTTGAGGATTGGCTGGCGGGAACGGACTCAGGGGATGCGCGTCAGCTTTGGATTCGCCGCTTGCTGGTGGCTCTGGAGCAGCTGGACCGGGCTGATATCACCACTATTCATGGCTTTTGCCGACGCAGTCTTCGCCGTTTGGCCCTCAGCAACGGTGCTGCGATGGAGCCCCAGCTCGACCCCGATGCCACCGCGCTTCAGGCCGAAGTGGTGCAGGACCTCTGGCAACAGGAGCTGTTGAGCCTGCCGCCGGACCAGCTCAAGGGTTTACGTCAGCGTGGACTCTCCCCGCAGGCTCTCCGCAGGGGGTTGGCGCAACTCGATGGTGAACAGCAGCCGCGCTTCAGAGCCAGCGAAGCGGCAATCGATGTGGACGGCTCCCTCGCACCGCAGCTGGACCACTGGGTGGCGCAACTCTGGGAGGACTTTCTCCCGCTCTGGCACCGGGACCATGCCGCCCTTGATGCCGGGTTCCGCCAGGCCGCGGAACAATGGAAAGCCCAGGGATGTGGTTCCACCACCCCCTACTCCGCCAAGCCCAAGAGCGATCGCTGTGCGCAGATCAATCAGTGGCTCAGTGTCCAGATGGCTGTTCCCTCGCTGCTGGAGATTGCATCCCATGAGAAGCCACTGAAGGAGTACTTCCACCCCTCCAGTTGGTGCCGTATCGCGCGGAAGTGCGGTGAAACCGACCCCAGCCTTGTGATGCCGGGATTGCAGGCCGCCATCGCAGCGCTCTGGGATGCACCGTTGGAGCGCACCTGGCAGTACTTGCTGGAGCGAGGCTTGCAGGAGCTGGACCGCCGCCGTCGCCGTCGCGGTGTGATCACCTTTGCCGGATTGTTGGCGGCGATGGATCCCGGTGATGGCGACGTCGCTTGGCTTGCGTCGCTGCAACAGCGCTATCGGGCCGTGATGGTGGATGAGTTTCAGGACACCGACCCTGTGCAGTGGCGCCTCTTGCAGCGGGCCTTCGGCGATGGTGAACGCCATCTGCTGCTGATGGTCGGGGATCCCAAGCAAGCGATCTACCGCTTTCGCGGCGGTGATCTAGCGACCTATATGGCGGCCCGGCAGCAGGTGGAGCGGATCGATCACCTGCTCGACAACTTTCGCACGACGGCACCGTTGATGGAGGCGTTGAACCGGTTGATGGCTCCTGGTCTCCCCCGCTCTGGGCTCCCAGTGCCCGCGGTGCAGCCCCGCAGCTCTGCAATGCCACCACAGGACGCCGCGGCGTTGCAACTGCAGTTGATCTCCACCGAGTTGCCATCCACCCGCAGTGCCTTGGAGGAGGAGATGCCCCAGCGCCTCGCTGCAATGGTGCTGGAGCAACTGCAGCAACAGGACAACCTCAACCCCGCTGACCTGTGTGTGTTGGTGAGCCGCCATCAGCAGGCTGAAGCGCTGCGGCGCGCCCTAGGTGCCTGTGGCCTCCCTACGCGGCTGGTGACGCAGGGGGATGTGCTCGAGAGTGAAGCCGCCCTGCTTTTGCAGTGGTTCCTCGATGCGCTGGCAGAACCGGGCGATGACGTTCGCCTGCGCTTGCTGGCCTGCTCGGGATTGATGGGCATACCGCCAAATGGCCTGGACCAGGACCGGTTGGATCAGCTGGCTCTGCAATTGCGTGGACTGGCTGAGTTGATGCCCCGGCTGGGCCTGCTCGGAGCGCTGGCCGACCTGCTGAAGGGGGAACAGTTGGCGGGTTTGTCGGAACGGGGGCGGATGTTGGGGGATCTTCAGCAGGCAGCTCGGCTGGTGCAGGAAGCGATGCACCGCCAGGGACTGGACGTGGCCACTGCTGCGGATTGGTTGCGGCGGGAGCGGTTACACCCCAGTCGGCCCGTGCCGGAAGCGCGCCAGCCCCACAGCGATCAGGCCGACAGCGCCATCGCCGTGGTCACTGTTCACCGCAGCAAGGGTCTCGAATATCCGGTGGTGATTTGCCCGTATCTCTGGGAGTCACCCCCAGCTGTTGCTGGCCCGCTTTGGCGTGATCCGAGTTCTGGTGAGTGCCTGGTTCGGGTGGATGTCCACTGGGGTGAGGGCTGGCAAGCGGCGCAACAGGCGCAGCAGGAGGCCATGGCCGAGGCCGAGCGGCTGGCCTATGTCGCGGTGACCCGAGCCAAATCCCAGCTCATCCTGATCTGGGCTCGAGCCTTTGGTCAGGAGGGCTCGCCCATGCCTGCCTGGCTCTTTGGTGCTGAGGCGGCTGGAGACGCGATCGAAAGCCTGACCGATCAACGGCTGAGTGATGCCCTGGGCGAGCGAGAGGTTTCTGTCCGCATCTCTCCCCTGGCGGAGAGCCTGCCCAGTGGGGCGCGTTGGCGGCCTCCGCTGCGGGAGGAGATGTTGGCCTTGGGTCCGATTCCCAAGCGCATCGATCGGAGTTGGGGACGGGCCAGTTACTCAGCCTGGATTGCCTCATCCGACGAGATTCGGCTCCATGAGCATGGGCGCGATCGTGACCCAGGGGCCGAGGAAGTTGTCTCGGCAGTTGCGGAACCAGAGTGGTCTGAGACAGGGCCTTTGGCGGCCTTCCCCCGTGGAGCCGCGGCGGGGGATTGCCTGCATCGGATTCTCGAACAGTTCCCCTTCACCGCAGCAGAGGCGCCGGAGCCAAGCGAACGACTGGAGCTGATCGCCGCCGAGTTACGGCGGGCTGGCCTCGATCCAGGCTTGCAGAACGATGTGTTGACGGGCTTGGATCAGGTGCTTCAGACGCCCCTGGGCGGACCGTTGGGGTCGTTGTCGCTGGATGAGCTGGGCCCGGACCAGCGCCTGCCCGAACTCAGCTTTGATCTGCCGGTTCAGCACGTGCGTACAGCCGATCTGGTCGCTGCCTTTGCCTTCGATGCCCAAGCCCGTTTTGGTGCGTCCTACAGCCCTTCTTTGGCGTCGTTGTCGATCAACAGTCGTGGCTTTCTCACCGGGTCGATCGATCTGGTGTTCCAGGACCCCCAGCACAAGCGCTGGTGGGTCCTCGACTGGAAGAGCAACTGGATCGGTGAGCGGCGCACCGGTGTTGAACCCGGGCTGTGCGGTCCGCATCACTACTCCCAGGACGCGATGGAGGATCAGATGCTTCATCACCACTACCCCCTTCAGGCGCACCTCTACCTGGTGGCCCTGCATCGACATCTGCGTTGGCGGCTGCCGGATTACGCCCCCGAGCGGCATCTGGGGGGGTATGTCTACTGCTTCTTGCGGGGGATGCCCGGATCGATGAGTGCCTCTCCAGAGGGTCCTGTCGGCCCTGGCCGCATCGTCGAATCCGTGCCGCTTGATCGCATCGCAGCTCTTGATCGTGCCCTGTCTGAGGTGACGTCGTGACGGAGCTCCTGCCCCTGGGAAACAGTGGTTGGCCTTCCGGCTTTACGGCCGGTCTGCATGCCGCTTTGCGGCGTCGGATTCCGCCGCAAGTCGATGGTCCGGAGTTGGAGGAGCTCAGTCGCGACCTTGTCTTGGCGTTGGAGCAGGGGGAGTTGACGGTGGCTCTCACACCGGAACGTTTGGTCGTTGCTGAAGCCAGTGGATGGCTGCAGGGGGAGACCTCCCCCCTGCTTCGTCAGGGCGACCGGCTGGGCTGGCGTCGCTGGTTGCAGGCCATGGAGCAGGTGGTGGACGAGCTGGTGGAGCGGGCCCATGCTTCCTTCCCGGAGCCCTTCAACGATGCCGACCCAGGGCTGTCGGCTCGTCTCAATCCTGAACAGTGCGCCGCCGTGCGCGCCCTGGATCTGGCCTCTGTCGTGCTGCTCAGCGGTGGCCCCGGCACGGGCAAAACCAGCACTGTGGTTGAGATCCTGGCCCGGGCGGAAGCACGCGATCCCGGCTTACGCATCGGATTGGCGGCACCCACCGGTAAGGCAGCCCGGCGCCTGGGGGATGCGGTGCTGTCCGAGCGGGCTCCGTTGCCCTGCAGCACCCTCCACCGCTGGCTCGAGGCTGGCAGCCGTGGATTCGGCAGACACCGTCATCGCCCTTTGGAGTTGGACCTCCTGGTGATCGATGAAATGTCGATGTTGGATCTGGCCCTGACCCAGGCCTTGCTGGAGGCGTTGCCCAGCGCTTGTCGGCTGCTGTTGGTGGGGGATCCAGCCCAGCTGCCTCCGGTGGGAAGTGGAGCGGTCTGGCATCGGCTTCAGCAGCCCGAGGTGCGCGACCGTTTCGGCGCCGGTGCGGTGCATTTGGAGCGCACCTATCGCAACCGAGGTGCCCTGGCCGAGATGGCGCAGCAGCTGCGCCAAGGGGATCTGACGGCATTCGCAGCGGATCTGCCTGCTTTGCCCGAACAGGCCAATCTTCAGGTGCATCCCAGCCCCCTGCGTCGTTTTCCGGCGTTAGTGCGTGAGCGCTGGATGCAGCGCCTCAAACAATTGGAGGTGCTGGCGCGTGACCTTGACCGCTGTAGCGACCAGGAGCTGATGGCAGCCTCCCGGTCGTTGTTTGAGGCCCTTGAGCAGGACCTGCTGCTGTGTCCACGCCGTCGGGGGCCCTGGAGCCTTGAGGATGTTCACCGCACGCTGCTGGGGGCGAGTGCCCTGCTCAAGGTCGAGCGATGGCCGGTCGGGTTGCCGGTGATCTGCGGCAGCAACCAACCGGAACTCGGTTTAGCCAATGGCGACCTCGGTGTTGCCATCGGGGCCGGTTCCAAACGACGTTTGCTGTTTCAGGTGATGGACCCTGATGGCCAGCTGGAGGTTCGCCGCTTCCATCCAGCCCGTTTGCGCCGCTTGGAGCCTGCTGTCGCCCTCACCATCCATCGGGCCCAGGGCAGTGAGGCGGATCGGGTGATCGTGCTCTGGCCTGATCCCCTGGAGGATGGACCGGCTGCTGATCATCAACGCCGATTGCTGTACACAGCCATTACCCGTGCCCGTGTCAGCCTTGACCTGGTGACAGTGATCTGACTCGGGTGAACTGATGCGTGTTGAGCGTCCCTGGGGCTGGTACGAAACGTTGGTCCAGGGGGAGAACTATTTGGTTAAACGCTTGCTTGTACGGGCCGGGCAGCAGTTGTCTCTGCAGCGGCATCATCACCGCAGCGAAAGTTGGACCGTGGTGTCTGGTTCAGGTGCTCTGCTCTGCGGTGATCACTCGCAACCGGCCAGCACTGGCGTCATGCTCTCCATCCCTTGCGGCGCCGTGCATCGCGCCCGTGCAGACGACACTGATTTGCTGATTCTCGAGGTTCAGCATGGTGAGGATCTGCGGGAAGACGACATCGAACGCCTGCAGGATGATTACGGCCGGGTGATAAATTTAACTTCAACCTTTGAAGCGTAGGCAACACAACCAGAGCGCAACTGTTTCGGTTGCAGGGAGGTTGTGAGCCTGATTTCAGAGATCAATCAGGCGAAGCCACCTTCTATGACTGAACAGCAGCAGCAGCGCGACGATTCCGCCTGCGCAGTCGATCTTTCTGCATCGGCTCTTCCGGAATCTGAACCGAATGCTGAGGTGTTCACCACCACCATCACGCCGTCTGAACCGGAGTCCGGTTTTGCTGGTTTTGGCTTTAGCGAAGCCATGATGCGCACCTTGGCTGATAAGGGATACAGCGAACCGTCCCCAATTCAGAAGGCGGCATTCCCCGAGCTGATGCTTGGCCGTGATCTGGTGGGTCAGGCCCAGACCGGCACCGGCAAAACAGCAGCGTTTGCGTTGCCGTTGCTTGAGCGTCTGGAGAGCGGCCAGAAAACCCCCCAGGCCCTGGTGCTTGCCCCCACCCGGGAGCTGGCGATGCAGGTGGCCGATTCCTTCAAGGCCTATTCCGCCGGCCATCCCCACCTGAAGGTGCTTGCGGTCTACGGCGGCACGGATTTCCGCTCTCAGATCAGTGCCCTCAGGCGCGGGGTTGATGTGGTGGTGGGCACCCCTGGACGGGTGATGGATCACATGCGGCAGGGCACGCTCGATACCAGTGGGCTGCGAAGCCTTGTGCTTGATGAAGCGGACGAAATGCTCCGCATGGGCTTCATCGACGATGTGGAGTGGATCCTTGGCCAGTTGCCTGAGCAGCGGCAGGTGGTGCTGTTCTCGGCGACGATGCCGCCGGAGATCCGTCGCCTGTCCAAGCGTTATCTCAAGGACCCTGCTGAGGTCACGATCCGCACCAAGGATCAGGAAGGCAAGCGAATCCGCCAGCGTTCGATCACGGTGCCGATGCCGCACAAGCTCGAGGCCCTGCAACGGGTTCTGGATGCCTGTGGTGGTGAGGGTGTAATCATCTTCGCCAGAACCAAAGCGATCACCCTGACGGTGGCCGAAACCCTCGAAGCAGGCGGCCATCAGGTGGCGGTTCTCAACGGCGACGTTCCGCAGAACCAGCGGGAACGCACGGTGGAGCGGCTTCGCAGTGGATCGGTCGACATCCTTGTGGCCACCGACGTTGCGGCCCGCGGTCTCGATGTTGAGCGCATCGGTTTGGTGATCAACTACGACATGCCGTTCGATAGCGAGGCCTATGTGCACCGCATCGGCCGGACGGGCCGGGCCGGTCGGACCGGTGAAGCCGTTCTGTTTGTGACCCCACGGGAACGACGCTTCATTCGCAACCTCGAGCGGGCTACCGGTCAGCCGATCGAAGCGATCGAAGTACCCGGCAACACGGCGATCAACCAGGGACGTCTTGACCGTCTGCGCAAGCGCTTGAGTGATGCGGCTCAGTCGGAACGATCCGATGCCGACGAAGCGGCCCTGCTTCAGGAGTTGATGCAGCGGGTGGCAACTGAGCTGGAATTGAGCCCTGAGCAACTGGCCATGGCGGCTCTCAATTTGGCGATCGGTCCTGATCCGCTTCTGCGTAAAGGGGACGATGACTGGATTCAGAACACCCGTCGCAACGACCGTGACCGCGATCGGAATGGGGGAGAACGCCGAGAGCGGCGCGACCGACCGGCGCGGGCTCCCGAGGAGAACATGCAGCGTTACCGGGTTGAGGTGGGCCACCGCGATCGGGTGAAGCCGGGCAACTTGGTAGGAGCTATTGCTGGCGAGACCGGTCTGCAGGGACGGATGATCGGTCGCATTCAGATCTTTGATAACCACAGCCTGGTGGACCTGCCTAAGGGCATGCCCGAGGATGTGTTCAACAATCTGCGTCGCTTGCGGGTGATGAACCGCGAACTGCAGATCACTCAGGCCTCCTGATGCGCAAGCTTCTGGCTGTTGCCCTGGTCTTGGCCCCTGTTTCGGTAGTGGCTTCGGACAACAGCCTGATCACCCAGTTCTGCAGAGCGGCCGTCAAGGCCGAGTTGCAGAGCGCTGGGAAGGTTCCTCCTGAAGGCATGGTGGAAGACACCTGCCGCTGTTTCCTGGCGGAGGTGCAGAACGGGGCTGGAATCACGGGGGCCCAAGCCTCCTGCAAGGCCAAGGCGGCTGAGGCCTACGCCTTCTGATCCCAGGGGCTCGATTTGGGTTAGAGATTGCACACCTGAACGGTGACTTCAGGCTGAAGCAGGGCCAGCTTCTCCACGACCTGAATCAGCTCGATTTGCTCAGTTGGTGTGGACTGAGGAATCAGGCTGTTGAGCAGCACAAGCTTGTCACCAGGATCCAGTTCCCCGTCAGTGGTCCAGCACAGGGCTTGGCAGTAAAGGCTGTCGAATGTCATCTCACTTCTCTGTCAGGGTCTTCTGACAATGGTGTGGAACGGCGAATCACGGGCAGGTCTTCGGAATTGCTTCTTTTTTTTGTGTTGTTTCATACGACTGCCCTGTAACGTCATCGGGTTCACGTTTGAGCACTGGCACTTTCCGAGCTTTCGGAACCGGCTCAAGCGATCGATCAAGTCCAACGGTTCCACGGTCCATGACCATCTACATCGGCAATCTTTCGTTCCAGGCGGAGCAAGAGCACCTCGTTGATCTCTTCACTGAGTACGGCGAGGTCAAAAACTGCAGCCTTCCCTTGGATCGGGAGACAGGTCGCAAACGCGGTTTCGCCTTCGTCGAGATGGCCAACGATGCCGATGAACAGAAAGCCATCGACGACCTCCAGGACGTCGAGTGGATGGGCCGCATGATTCGCGTGAGTAAAGCCACCCCCCGGGAGCGTTCCGGCGGCCCCCGTGGCGGTAGCGGCGGCGGCGGTTACCGCGGCTGAGGCTTAAGCCTCGGCGTCCAACAGGTCCAACTCCATTTCACGTTGGCTCAGTTGATGCAGACGATCCGCGCTGCCGTCGACTGGGCCTGGTTGGTTGTCTTGGTGATTCTGGAGCTGCGGCAACACAGCCCGCAGTCCACGGCGTTTTTGCCGTGCCAAGTAACGGTGAAAGCGGTTGAACGACCTTGATCGGCTCATGGCACCTCCTTCGGTTGTTCTTCCGTTGTAGTGCGTCTTCAGAGGGAGAAAACCCTGTTGGAACCAACCCTCAGCAAAGCTTCAGCAAGCCGCTCACCGTTGATGCGGTTGCTGCGTCACCTCGCCCCGCAGCGTCGTTTGGTGCTCGCTGCAGTGAGCTGCTCTCTGCTCAACAAGCTGTTCGATCTGGCGCCACCAGCCTTGATCGGTCTTGCCCTGGATGTGGTGTTGCGTGGTGAGCAATCTGTGTTGGCGGACTTTGGTCTGAAGACGGCGGGACAGCAACTGTGGATGCTGGCCCTGCTCACCTTTGTGATCTGGGCGGCGGAGTCGCTGTTCGAGTACCTCTACGACGTGCTCTGGCGCAACCTGGCGCAGACCACACAACACAGCCTGCGGCTCGAGGCCTACGACCATCTACAGAAGCTGGAGCTGGCCTTTTTCGAGCAGGACAGCACCGGTCGTCTGATGTCGGTGCTCAATGACGACATCAATCAGCTCGAACGCTTTCTGGATCGAGGTGCCAATCAGATCCTGCAGTTGATCACCACCGTTCTGGTGGTAGGCATTGGCATGGCGATGGTGGCGCCGGAGGTGGCCCTGTTCGCCTATTTGCCGATCCCGGTGATTCTCTGGGGATCACTTCATTTTCAGCGCCAGCTGGCGCCGCGTTATCGGGAAGTGCGGGCAAGGGCTGGTGATCTCGCCTCCCGGCTCGCCAACAACTTGGGGGGGATGCTCACGATCAAGAGCTTCACTGCAGAGACTCTCGAACTGGAGCGCCTGCGCGCTGAAAGCCTGGCCTACCGCCAGAGCAACGCCCGTGCGATCCGACTCTCGGCAGCCTTCATTCCCTTGATCCGCTTCGCGATCCTGTTCGCCTTCTTGGCGATTCTGTTGATCGGTGGCTTCAAGGCCTTGGCCGGTGAACTGCCGGTCGCCACCTACAGCGTTCTGGTGTTCATTACCCAGAGGCTTTTGTGGCCGTTGACCGCCATTGGCCGAACCCTGGATGAATACCAGCGCTCGATGGCATCCACGCAGCGGGTGCTTGATCTGATCGATACGCCGGTGATGATTCAGGGAGGGATGGTCCCTGTGGATCCGCAGCGGCTGCGGGGTGAGATTCGCTTTGAAGCGGTTGATTTCGCCTATTCAGGGCGTTCAGCGCTGTTGCAGGGCTTTGATCTAACAGTTCCAGCAGGCTCGACCCTGGGCATCGTCGGGGCCACAGGTTCCGGCAAGAGCACGGTGGTGAAACTCTTGTTGCGTCTGTATGAGCGCGATGGCGGACGCATCTGCCTGGATGGTGTCCCCATCGACACCCTGCAGCTTCAGGACCTGCGCCGTTGCATCGCCCTGGTTAGTCAAGACGTCTACCTCTTCCATGGCACCGTTGCCGAGAACATCGCCTATGGGGTGGCGGATCCCGACCCGGTGGCGATTGAGCAGGCCGCTCGCTTAGCGGAAGCCTCCGGATTCATCGATGCCTTGCCCCAGGGCTATGACACCTTGGTTGGCGAACGGGGCCAGCGTCTATCCGGCGGGCAGCGCCAGCGCATTGCTCTGGCCCGCGCCATTCTCAAGGACGCTCCAGTGCTGGTGCTCGACGAAGCCACCGCAGCGGTGGACAACGACACCGAAGCTGCCATCCAGCGATCGTTGGCTCAGATCACTCAGCACCGCACAACCCTGGTGATTGCCCATCGGTTGAGCACAGTCCGCCATGCCGACTGGATTGTGGTGATGGATCAAGGCCGGATTGTGGAACAGGGCTGCCACGACAATCTGGTGGCCGAAGGCGGGATCTACACCAATCTCTGGCAGGTGCAGGCCGGAGAAGGGGTTATTTCTTCCTGAAGCAAGCGTTGTTGGCGGCCGGCGCGGTGACCATGCTGGGTCCGCAAGCCGGCGGTGCAGCCATGGCCATGCAGGCCTCGATCAGCCATGTCATGCATCACCCCCTCGGGGTGTTTTCGCTGTTGGTGGCCATCAGTGCGGCGGTGCCGCCGTTGATCCGGCGGCTCGGTCTGCCTGATCTGGTGGGATTGCTGGCGGCCGGCGTGGTCGTGGGGCCCCACGCTTTGAACTGGGTCGACAGCACCAGCGAAACGGTTCGGCTGCTTTCAGATCTCGGGGCGGTGTATTTGCTGTTCACGATGGGTCTGGAAATTGACCTGGAGGAGTTCAACCGGGTCAAACGCCGATCTTTCATTTATGGCCTGCTGATCCTGTTGATCGGTGTGGGAACGGGCGTGTCGATCGGTCTCTTGGCTGGTTTTGCTTCGGTGTCGTGCCTGTTGCTCGGTGCCTTGATGGCCACCCACACCCCGCTTGGCTATCCGATCGTGCGCAGCTACGGCGCCCAGAAGGATGAGTCGGTGGTGGTGAGTGTGGGCAGCACAATCTTCACCGACATCGTGGCCCTGCTGCTGTTGGCGGTGGGTCTTGGTCTGGGTCAGGGAAGCCTCAGCGGCATGGGCCTCAGCCTGTTGCTTCTCAAAATCGGCATCTTTGCCTTGGTTGTGGTGCTGGGCATCCGCTGGCTGGGCCGCCGCCTGGTGCTGCGCGGCATCAGCGATGAAAACAGGATGGTGCTCGCCGTTTTGGTGGCCTTGTTCCTGGCTTCCCTGGGCGCTGAGCTGGCTGGCGTTGAGAAGATTGTCGGCGCCTTCTTGGCCGGCCTGGCGGTGAATTCCGTCTTGCCCGAAGGCCGGGTCAAGGAACAGGTGATCTTCGTGGGTGGGGTGCTGTTCATCCCGATCTTCTTCATTGATCTGGGATTGCTGTTGGATCTGGGCAGCCTGGGGCAGAGCCTGAGCAATTTTCAGTTCACCGCGTTGATGCTGGTGGGTGCGATCGGCGGCAAGGGGCTGGCGTCGTGGCTCAGCGGACGGCTGTTCGGCTATCGCCGCGCCCAGATTTTGATGATGTGGTCGTTGACGATGCCCAAGGTGGCGGCGACTCTGGCCACCGCATTCATCGGCTATCAGGCGGGTCTGCTCAATCAGACCGTGCTGAACAGCGTGCTGGCGGTGATGGTGGTGACGGCCACCCTGGGGCCGATCCTTACCGAGCAGTCGGTGACCCGGCTCAAGGATCCCAGTCCGGATGCGGTGCCGGTCAGCTTCGGGGAGGAGGCGGCAGTTCTTGATGGCGTCAACGAGGTTGTTCAGCGCCCCTTGCGGATCGTGGTGCCCGTGGCCAACCCCAGCACCGAGAAGGGGCTGTTGAGCATGGCGGCTCGCTTGGTGCGGGGCTCGTCGGGGGCTGAAGGTCTGCTGCTTCCTCTGGCAATGGTGAATCCCAGCCTCGAGGAGATGCGCGGCGGCTTGAACCGGGCGGTTGCAGCGGCTCGCGGCCGGCTCAGCACGGCTGAGGCCATCGGCGCTCAGTTGGCCGTCCCCACCCGCAGTCTGCTGCGGTTGGATGAGGATATTGCTGGTGGCATGAGCCGCACGGCGCTTGAACAGGCTGCAGACCTGTTGTTGATCGGTGCTGCTCGTACGGATCAGCTGCGGGCTTGGCTGATGGGCGACATTGTTGATGGGGTCTGCCGCACAGCGCACTGTCCGGTGGTGGTGGTGAACTTTGGCCGCGACTCCGACAGCGGTCTGGGCCGGATCCTTGTTCCGATCAAAGACCTCTCCGCCAGTGCTCGCGAGCAATTCGAACTGGCGCTGCGGGTGATCAATTCAGCCCCGGAGGAACAGCGCCTCCGGATCACCCTGCTGCATGTGCACGACCCTCGCTTCAGCGGGCAGGACCGTCAGTGGATGGAGCAGCAGCTGATTCGCTGGCGACCACCGGGGATTCCGTCGGAGCGGTTCCACATCGTGATCGTGCGGGGACCCGGTATCGATGGGGCCATTCATCGACTCAGCCGCGAGCACGATCTGGTGATCCTGCGCACCCAGCGGCGACGGGTGGCGGGTCTGCCGATTCCTGGCAGTGATCGCACCAGCAAATTGATCCGCCAGCTTCCCTGCGCCTCGATGGTGATCAGCGACCCTCTGGTTTAAGCGGGAGGGCGTCCGACCCTCTACCGGAGACAGGATCTTCACGCCAAGATGCTGGATAGCTGGTATTCCATGGCACAAGACCCTCCTGCCAAGCCATCTTCTGAGGCCACCAGGTGGCCGGTTGTTTGTGCTGTGGTGGTGGGTCTCAGCGGCGGCCTCATGCTTTCGGTGCCGCTGAGCCGATTGATCAACACAGAACCATCCAGCACGGCAGACCAACCTTTGGCGGCAGCTCAGCCCGCGCCGCTGGCCAATCCATTCGCCGGCTGGACTGGCTTCGGTGCCAGGGAAGTGGTGGTGCTGGGGCGTGACCGCACTGGTAACAACACCGATGTGATCTTCACGGTGCGGGTGAAGGGCACCACCACGACGATTACTCAGATTCCCCGCGACAGCTACATCGATGCTGAGGGCTTTGGGGGCATAAAGCTCAATGCGCTGATGGCATACGGCGGTGTGGAGGCGGTGGAGCGGGAGTTGTCTCGACTGATGAATCGCCCGATCCGCCATCACATCGTGGTGCGCCTGGATGCGATCGAAACCCTGGCCAACCTGGTGGGAGGGATCGAGGTGGATGTTCCCAAGCGGCTGTATTACGTCGATCGCAGTCAGAACTTGGTGATCGACCTGCAGCCAGGCCCTCAGCTATTGAAGGGCAAGGATCTTGAGGGTTTTCTGCGTTGGCGCAATGACGGCCGCGGCGATTTCGGCCGGCTGGAACGGCAGCAGTTGGCCCTCAAAGGCCTATTCGAACAAATGAAACAACCGCAGAATTTGATTCGCCTGCCGGCCTTGATTGCTGCTGCGGGTCAGGCGTTGGAGACGGATCTGGGGCCGATGGAATTGGGTGGCTTAATCACAGCGATGGGTACCACCGATCTCAATGCCTCCAGCTTGAATGCGGTGCCTTTCAACGCCGATGGCATCAGCTACCTGGATACGGAGTGGCCGGCCAAGTCGAGCAGTGGTGCAGATGCCAGTGAGGCCAGCAGTCAGCGCTTCAGATTTTTGTTCTGATCAGATCAGCAGAGTCAGTGAGCGCACCACCCGGCCGCAGATTTCACCAACCTTGCTCCAACGGTCTTCGTTGACGCTTGTTGCCAAGGTGTAAAGCCGGCCGCGGTCGACCACCACGGTCGCTAGCTCATGACGGTCGCGGTCTTCCAGGTGCACCGCGTATTCCAGGTCGTAGAACGTGTGGCCATTCACCTCGCGCTCCTGCGCTTCCACCAGCTCAGCGGTGCGGCCACTGCCAGCCGTGGCGATCACTTCTCGGCGCAAGCGTTCACCTACCGCGACGGCGCTGCCGAGTTCATTGAGTTCGTTGTCTTCGCTCACCTTGTTGATTATCAGGCTCACGGTCTCATCGCTGTGGATCAGGTCGTGAAACACCACCCGCGGCCCATTGCTCACCTGAACCTCGGTCCAACCGGTGGGATACAGGAAGGCGAAACGGCCATCCGGGCTCTGGTACGACTGCAGCCCTGCCGTCGGTCCCGCTGCGCAGGCACCCAGCACAAGAGCCAGGACGCCGCAAAGAATCACGCGACTCAGAGATCGGAAGAGCTGCATTAACAGGGTGATCAATCCATTGGTCATTCTGCCGCTTTGGCCTGATAGCTGTGAGCTGCCCAAAATCGCGACCTTTGCCAGCCTTGGGTGGCTTGTTGAGGTGGACGTCATGGCATCGGATCAGGATCAAGCCTTCATGCGACAGGCGATCAAGGTGATGCGTGATGCCGGCGTTGTGAACAAAACCGGCGGCCCCTTTGGAGCAGTGATCGTCAAGGACGGTGCGGTCATCGCAGCCGCAGGCAACAGCGTGATTCAGGACAACGACCCCAGTGCCCATGCAGAGGTCAATGCCATCCGCCAGGCCTGCCGAACTCTCGATAACTGGGACCTCAGCGGCTGCGTGATGTACTCGAGTTGTGAATGCTGTCCGATGTGTTATTCCACGGCCTATTGGGCCAACATCCGTCAGGTCTTCTATGCGGCGTCCTGGAGCGATTACGACGATCTTTTCTCCGATCGGGCCATTAATGACGACATTCGCAGGCCCATGCCTGAAAAGGAGATTCGGATGCAGCAGATCCTTCAGAACGAAGCGCAGGCGGTTTGGGCCGAGTTCCGCCAGTTGCCCGATGGAGCCCGCTATTGAGCGTCAGCCCGACACCTGCTGACTGATCGCCCAGCTCAGCCAAAGGAGAGTCGCGATCGAGAGCAGCGCCAGTTGGTTGCCGCGCCCACTGTTGCTTCCGCTGATCCAGCGGCGATAGACGCGCTGGGCCGCCGGCACCAACAGCCAACCCGTCAGCGCCACCGAACAGACGTTGCCCACAAGAATTGCGCTGGAGTAGCCCATCCCAAGCGGGTTGATCAGTCCGTTCAGGATCAGCACCGTCGGGTACAGACACAGCAGCACCAATAAGTTCACCTTCCAGATGGGTGGAGCATCGGCCTCTTGGTCCTCGGCCACCCATGCGGCATAGCCCTTCCAGTTGGTTTCGGCGGAGCAGCTGTAGCCGAGCCCGTCCATTTCCCTCAACAGCCGGCTACGTTCCCGGCTCACCATCCAGCCCACGAAACAGTCGACATCCCTCCAGTGGGTGCGGGTGATCAGGCGGTTCGGTGTGTTCGCATCGACCAAATCGGGGCCAACGGTGCCCAGGCAGCCGGTCCAATTGCGTTCGGCTGCCAGCAGCCGCTTCAGTTTCCGCAGGGCCAACGCTTGCGAATCGCTCTGCAGGGTGTGCTCCACCTGAAACGCAAACCCCGGTGCTTCTTCGCTGTGCTGAAGGGGGGTGTCAGTCATTGAGCTTCATACGCCTCGGAAGTCTGTTCCGGCAGATGATCTCCGCAACTCCTACATTCCTCGCATTGGCGGCAGACCACTGAGCGGCTTCACCAAACCGTTGGCCCGACTGATTGATCAGTTCGAGCGTCTGCCCGGCATCGGCCCGCGCACGGCTCAGCGGCTTGCGTTGCATCTTCTGAATCAGCCCGAGGAGCAGATCCACCAGTTCGCGGATGCCCTCTTAGCGGCCCGCACCCAGGTGGGCCAGTGCCAGACCTGCTTTCACCTCTCCGCGGAGCCGGAGTGTGAGATCTGCCGTAACCCGGAGCGCCGCAATGGGGTGATCTGCGTGGTGGCCGATTCACGGGATCTTCTGGCGTTGGAGCGCACCCGCGAATTTCAAGGGCGCTATCACGTGCTCGGTGGATTGATCTCGCCGATGGATGGCATTGGTCCGGAGCTTCTCCATGTGACTTCATTGGTGCAGCGGATCAGCAAGGAGGAGATCACCGAGGTGATCCTGGCCCTTACCCCAAGTGTTGAGGGGGATACCACCAGCTTGTATCTGGCACGGTTGTTGAAGCCCTTCTGTCCGGTGAGCCGGATCGCCTACGGCCTGCCGATGGGGAGTGAACTCGAATACGCCGATGAGGTCACCCTCAGCCGAGCCTTGGAGGGGCGCCGGCCGGTTGATTGATTGATGTCAGTGCCCTGATTCGTTGTTTCTTGAGCAGAATCAACACAGGCCGTCCGCCGGTATGAGCAAGTTCAGCGCCATTCCCCCTGCGGAGCGATTGCCCGAATGGCTGCGTCGGCCGATTGGTAACGCCTCGGAATTGGAGCGGGTGCAGGGGCTGGTGAAGCAAAACCGCCTGCACACCATCTGTGAGGAAGGGCGCTGCCCCAACCGTGGTGAGTGCTACGCCGCAGGGACGGCAACCTTTTTGCTGGGCGGTTCGATCTGTACGCGCAGCTGTGCTTTCTGCCAGGTGGACAAGGGGCAGGCACCGATGCCGGTGGATGTTGCAGAAGCCGAACGGGTGGCTGATGCGGTGGAAGCGATGCAGCTCCGCTATGTGGTGCTCACGGCCGTGGCTCGCGACGATCTCATCGATCACGGCGCCAGCCTGTTCACCAGCACCATGGCGGCGATCCGGGCCCGAAATCCGCTCATCGCTCTTGAAGTGCTCACCCCCGATTTCTGGGGGGGCGTAGCTGATCAGGCACTGGCGGTGACGGCCCAGCGTGATCGGCTGGCCACGGTGTTATCAGCCCAACCGGTGTGCTTCAACCACAACCTGGAGACGGTGCAGCGTCTCCAGGGCGAGGTGCGCCGGGGGGCTACCTACAGGCGGTCGCTCGGGCTCTTGGCGTCCGCCCGTGAACTGGCGCCTGAGATCCCCACCAAGAGCGGCCTGATGCTCGGCTTGGGAGAGACCCGTGATGAGGTGATTGCCACCCTCAACGATCTCCGCGCTGTGGATTGCCAGCGGCTCACCCTGGGGCAGTATCTGCGTCCTTCGCTGCAGCACATTCCGGTGGCCCGCTACTGGACGCCAGAGGAGTTTGATGAGCTTGCGGCGGTGGCCCGTGAACTGGGCTTTGCCCAGGTGCGCAGCGGCCCCCTAGTGCGCAGCAGCTATCACGCTGCTGACTGACGCCATCCCCGCAGACTGCGTGCCAGAACGGTGGAGATCTCTCCGCTCATCAGGGCCCCGGCTCCGCCCCAGACCAGCCGGAGGGGAAGATCCCAAAGCGCCGCTTCCACCTCGCGCATCGTGGCAAAACCGCGTTGGTTGAAGTAGCGGACCAGCCGTCGGTGCTGACGCTCGTCGTCACGGATGGCCAGCAACCGGGCTTTTGCACAAGGCGTGGCCTCCTGGGCCCAAGCCATGGTGGCGGCCCAGATCAGATCACCAACCCCTGGAGGCGCCGTTGGCATCACCCGCATCGTGTCGAGTTGAAGGCCCGTGGCGGCGGGGTAAGCCCACCCCTTCATTTCCCCCAGCAGCAGCAGGCTGCCGCTGGGGGCTTGCTGGGCCACCACCAGCCGCAGGCTCCACAGTCCCAGGGGACGGCCCACCTGCAATCGCAGCAGCAGGCCCCGTTCGCGGGCCTCGGCTTCCAGTTGTTCAAGCATCGACAGTGGGATGGCCGTGGTCATGGTCCTGAGGTCATGCTGATGCGGGCATGGTGACGACCGAGCGCACCGCCTCCAGTCGCAACGGACCGTAGAGGTGGGGGAACAGTTCGCCGCTGGGAATCGCATCGGCGCGCAGGGGAGCATCGACGGCAGCGGCATCAATCTCCAGCAGCAGCACGTCGCCGGCATCGGCATAAAAACGTTCAAATGTGGCGTTCACCTGCTCCTGCCAGGAGCAGTGGATGAAGCCCACTTGATCGAGTCCCATACTTCGCGTGGAGATGCGATAGCTGCCGTTGGTTTGCGCGGCTTGCCAGTCGTCCTTGAGGGCCAGATGAAACAGGGGTTGATCCAGGGGCACCGCCACGGCATCGGCGGGAAAGTGGTGCTGCTGCCCACCGGCAGTCCAGGGATCGGCCCGCTGCATCAGCCGCTCGAAGCGGGGATCCTCCAGGAAACGCTGGAGCCAGTGGCGTAACGCCTCCAGGGCGTTGTTGTTGTCGAAACCCTCAGGATCGGCGATGCGCCACTGCCGCACGAACGGCCAGATGGCTGCATCCGCCAGTGAGATGCGCTCGCCAAGCAGCCAGCCCTGCTCGGCAATCCTCTGGTTCCAGCTTTTCAGAATCTTGAGGCCGGCGTTCCGCTGCTCTTCCTTGTTGGTGCCGGGATAGCGATCGGTGTATTTGAACCGGTCCAGGTGGTGCTTGAACGGTCCGTCGTTCTGCTCGATCAGCGCTGACGTGTCGCTGGACCACAGCAGCTCCCGTGGGTCCGCCTGATTCAGGGCCCAGTCCATCACCGTACGGCTTTCTTCGATGACCTCACCGTTTGGCAACACCAGCACCGGAACGGTGCCCTTGGGGGAAGCCGCCAACATCTCAGCCGGTTTGGCCTTCAGCGCGATTTCGCGCCACTGCACCAGAAGACCGGCCTCCAGCAGGGCCCAGCGGGCGCGCATGGCGTAGGGGCAGCGGCGGAAGCTGTAGAGGATCGGCAGCACGGCATCGGAGTCGTCCTTGCAAGGATTGTCCGATGCGGTCTGAATCCCTCAAGCCTGCATCTGATCAATTTGCCGTTGCCGCATCGCAAACCGTTCCCGGTCGGCGTCGGTGTAGCGATCCACGCAATGCACACATTGCACGCCTTTGATGTAGCTCGGCAGTGCGCGTTGTTCGGCTGAAACCGGCAGGCCGCAGGCATGGCAGAGGCTGTATTCACCGGGCTCAAGGCGGTGGTTCAGGGCCACCCGCTGATCGAACACGAAGCACTCCCCCTGCCAGCGGCTCTTGGCTTCCGGCACTTGCTCCAGGTATTTGAGGATGCCGCCGCGCAGGTGGTGCACCTCCCCGAAGCCCTGTTGCTGCAGGTAGCTGCTGGCCTTTTCGCAGCGGATGCCTCCGGTGCAGAACATGGCGATGCGCTTGTTGCCGTTGTCCTCCATCAGCGGCCTCAGTGTTGTCTCCGCCCATTGCGGGAAATCGCGAAAGCTTTCGGTGCCGGGTTCGATGGCGCCGTCAAACGTGCCGATGGCTGTTTCGTAGCTGTTGCGGGTGTCGATCACCAGCGTGTCGGGATCATCCACCAGCGCATTCCAGTGTTCAGGTTCCACGTAGTTGCCGACGCTGGCGTGGGGGTCCACGCTGCTCACGCCGATGGTCACGATCTCTTTTTTGCGCCGGGCCTTGAAGCGGCGGAACACCGGCTTGTCGGCCCAGCTGCGTTTCACTTCGAGCCGCGCGTAGTGGTCGTTGCCGAGATCTAGAGACGCGCGCAAGTGGTCCAGCACGGCATTCACGCCAGGTTCTGGCCCGCTGATCGTGCCGTTCACCCCTTCCAGGGCCACCAGCACCGAGCCGAGCACATCGCCTTCGCGAGCCAGGCTTGGCAAGCTGGTCAGCAACGTCTCGCGACGCTTGTCATTCAGGGGTGTGAACGCATAAAAAGCAGCCACCAGGAGTCGGCTGTCTTTCCCAAGCACAGGCTCTTGGCGGATCGGGTCCACGGTGCTCCAGGTTTAACGTCCCTCCAGCCTGCATCAGGACGCTGGGTCCCCTTCAGGCTTTCCTGCTGATGCGCACAGAGGCAGGCCGCAGTGGACAGGCCAGGGCATGAAAGGGCTTGTGCCCCTTTTCAAAAATGAGGCTTCCCATGGGTTGAGCGTTTGCGCTGTCGATCTTCATGGCTGAGCCTCTGACCTATCCGGTGTAGCTCAACAAGGATGCCACCAACAATGAGTCTTTCTTGCAGTGTTTAGGTCAGGCTTGGTAGCAAGAGGCTCAACCGGTCTGCTTCACCCGGACGATCCTTTGGTTTGAACGGTGTTCTGGGTCAGAGACGAATCGTGGTTGCACTCCTGGCTTTGGTGACGGCGTATTTGATTTTGACCCTGGCGAGTCAGGGTCGTTCCTAGTTACTTCTGCCGATTCCACTGTGATGGTGCTTTTCGATACGGCCGCTTGAGTGACTTCAATGCCATCACGGAAAGGTGCTCCGCTTCCGTCTATGGCACTCGCTTTAATCGCTGTTGTCTTCACAGCCACAGCCATCGGAACTGTGTTTCACAACAGGTACTGATTGGCTTTGGAGATGGAACTTGTCTTTGTAGCGCTCATCATCACAGCAACCCTGATCAAGGAGCTGTCGTCCAGATCAAATGCCCCTGGCTTCGTGAAGGGGAAGCAGCGTTAGCCCAGCACTCAATAACGGCGATGGTGGTGACGCTCGCGGTCGTCTTTTACGGCATCAAGAATGACGGACAGAACAAAGAGGCCAAATAGTGATGGAAGGACGATGGGGTCAATCATGGCTCCTCGTTGAAGGGCTACCTCTGGTTTAACCCTGCTCCAGCCCAGGCTGTGTGCCAGTAGAGAGATTGTTACACGAGTTCCTGGGTGATGCGCTCTATCCCCCAGTCGGTGGAGCCAAGTGGACCCGGTAATCGCTCAGTTGAGGGAGGTGGTTTTACCTCTCTCCCCTTAGAACACCTCTAGACGAAATCGATGAATGGTTTTTGTATTGGTAGCAATCTGCATTGGCATCTATATCAATGCGCTTCGGATCATTCATACAGACGACGCATGAATTTTCATCCTTCAATGCAACATAAAAATCAATTGGCTGAACTCTGGGAAAGGTCTTGGGGATCGATGCAGGGCCATGTCACCGCACCCCAGGAGATCCATCGCAAGGTGCTGCGGATGTTGTCACCGCTGACGGAGCAGGATGCCAAATTAATGCTGAAGCAGATGGGTCAACGCTCGTTGTGAATTGGGTTGATGGCTCACTTCATGGGGATCATGTTGGGGAGGCCTTCAACGCTGGCAAAGGTCACCATCGCTTCTGCTGGTTCTGGCCCCTTGTTGGTCACGTAGTGAGGTTCATCCGGGTGGCCCTCCAGGAAGCCATTGCCAGGCCGGACCACGCTTACAACTTTTTTGCCGTCGACAAGGCGCACGTTGGTCATCGCGCCCTTCGTCACCACAACGACCACTGGTGAGGGATGGGTGTGGAGTGGAATCGTTGCTCCAACGGGGAGGCTGACCAGTACCACCCTCAGCTCCGGCGTGCCCTGCGGATAGGCCACGATCCGTTCGCCTGGTGTTCGACTCGCCCTGAACAACTCCTGAATCTTTGGCTGAGGTGCAGCTTGCACGCTGCCGGCCAGAAGCAAGATGCCGGCGGTCAAGCCAAAACGTTTGAACTGCATTGTCTTTTGATGATGCACCTTCTTACCCGATTTGGCGGCTGGTGGCTGTCGGGTCAGATTTTTGTTGTTTGAAGTTGGTGAATTATTAGTGCCTATGGTCAACCATCAGACATCTGTTTTACAGATTTCTCGTCTTCAACGGAGGTGACTTTGAAAGATTTCCCTTTTTGGTTTGGTGATGCGTTTGCCCATGCAATGGGTGCTTGGGACTGGGAGGAGAAGAAAGCGATTCCTCCTTCAATCGGATGACAACCTTATACAGGTTTTCGCGACAAGCGAGGGCATGGTTGTTGAGCCGTGTGGCTCGTGTATCTCTGGTCTTGATCATCCTGGATTGATGTAACCGTGGCCAAAAGGGTCGCCTCATGTTTGCGAGGTGATCCTTTCGCTTCCTCTTCTCGGGTTAAGTACCTATTGTTTTTATCGCCTAGAGGAGTAGACAGAAATTAGTAGCAAGGATAGCGATGATCACGATCTGCTCCGGTTTCTTCGATATCTGCATCCCCCTCGGTTTGGTCGATAAATCGCAATCCAAACAGGATTCAGAGCCTCGACAAGCAATCCAGTCGCAACACGACCTGTACTGGGAAGAGCGTTGCGATGCATCACCAACTGCACCCGGGTGCAAAATTTATGATTCCTAAACAAAAGGCGCACTCCGTGGAGCATGCAACGCTCCTTTAGAGAACGTTTTTGTGGAAGATTGATCTCGATCAATTGATGACATCGTCCGTCCTTTCAATGGAAAGGACGGACGATTCCATTGGTATGGCTTTTCATCCACAAGGTTTTCAAAAATCTGTCTGGCTAACGAACACTTACTGGAGTTTGACCTGACGATTGCGGAGGTTTGTTCTGCAAGCGTCCCGCAGATGTTGTCGGGGGGTTCGGAGTGGGGGGCGTGCTGTTTAGCGCGGAGCACAATTGGCAGGAGCAGCCGCTTCCTCCTGCCAATTGGCGGTTACTCCGGCATCGGCGAGCAGCTGGCGATCGGCCTCCACATCCGGGTTTCCAGTGGTGAGCAGAACATCGCCGTAGAAGATTGAGTCGGCACCTGCCTGGAGGCAGAGAATCTGGGCTTCCCGGCTCATCGATTCACGGCCGGCACTCAACCGCACCCGGGCGTGGGGCATCAGGATCCTGGCGGTCGCCACCATCCGCACCAGCTCTAAGGGTTCAAAGGGGGCTTGCTCTTCCAAAGGGGTGCCTTCAACGGCCACCAATCCGTTCACCGGCACGCTTTCAGGATGGGGGTTCATGCTGGCGAGCACCTGCAGCATCGAGGCTCGGTCCCGCAGGGTTTCGCCCATGCCGATGATGCCCCCACAGCAGAGGGTGACACCGGCCTTGCGGACGCGTTGCAGTGTTTCCAGCCGCTCTTGATACGTGCGTGTGGAGATGATTTGGTCGTAGTGCTCGGGGCTGGTGTCGAGGTTGTGGTTGTAGGCCGTGAGCCCGGCTTCCGCCAATCGTTCCGCCTGTTGATCGGTGAGCATCCCAGCGGTCACGCAGGCCTCCATCCCCATGCCGCGCACTCCGCGCACCATCTCAAGCATGGCGTCGAAGGGGGCACCGTCGCGGATTTCCCGCCAGGCCCAGCCCATGCAGAAGCGATCGGCACCGGCCTCCTTGGCGGCTCGGGCGCGCTGCAGCACCGGTTCCACCTGCATTTGGGCCTCAAAGGCCGACACATCACTGCTGTTGTGGATCGACTGGGAGCAGTAAGCGCAATCCTCTTCGCAGCCCCCTGTTTTCACACTCAGCAGCGAGGCCAGCTGCACCCGATAGCCAGGGTTGGCCTCACGATGAATGGTTTGCGCCTGCCAAAGCAGCTCCATCAAGGGGAGTTCCAGCAGGGTCTGGATCTCCGCGGTGGTCCAGTTGTGGCGGATGCTGAGCGTCATGGGCTGATCGGATCGAGTCCGCCGAAGCGGCGGTTGCGGCGTTGGAAATCGAGTAGGGCCTCTTTCAACGCATCGGCATTGAAGTCGGGCCAGAGCACGTCGGTGACGTGGATCTCGGCGTAGGCCAGCTGCCAGAGCAGAAAATTGCTGATGCGGTGTTCCCCGCTGGTGCGGATCAACAGATCGGGATCCTGCTCGCCAGCGGTGAACAATTCAGCAGCGATGCTGTTCTCATCGATGCTGTCCGGATCGAGCTCCCCCGCTGCAGCGCGTCGGGCGAGGCGCTGGGCTGCCAGCACCAGTTCCCGTCGCCCGCCGTAATTCGTGCACACGTTGAAATGAATGCCGTTGTTGGAGGCTGTACGGGTCATGGCGTCACCGATCAACTGCTGCAGTTTCTGGGGCAAGGCTTCCAGATCTCCGAGAAAGCGAATCCGCACCTGTTCGGCTTCCAGTGCCTGAAGTTCGGCCTGCAACACCCGTTCGAACAGGGTCATCAGGAAATTCACCTCTTCCCCCGGACGCGACCAGTTCTCCGTGGAGAAGGCGTAGGCGGTCAAGGCTGGGATGCCCCAGTCGCTGCAGAGCCGCAGGCTGGTTTTCAGTGCCTCCACGCCGGCACGATGCCCCATCACCCGGGGTAACCCGCGCGATTTCGCCCAACGTCCGTTGCCATCCATGATCAAGGCCACGTGCTGCGGGAGCCGGCCTGGGTCGAGGTCCGCAGGGAGAAGCGAACGATCGGCCGTGTCAGTGCTGGTGGCCGGAGGGCGGCTCAAGACAGCGATTCGGACTGAGAGCTTCCCACCGTACGTCGTGCCGGCGGCATCGATTCTGCGGTGCTGAACAGCTCCTGCAGCAGTTCCTTAAGGCGAGAGCTCGTGATCGGGCGTTCCAGCTTGCCCTGGTTGGCCAAGGACAGCGTCCCTGTTTCCTCGGATACCACGATGCAGATGCAGCGATCAAAGCGTTCGGTAATGCCAAGCGCCGCCAGATGCCGAGTGCCGAAACGACTCACGCTGTGCCGCGAGAGCGGAAGAATGACCCCGGCCGATTCGATCCGATTACCACGCACCAGAACGGCACCATCGTGCAGTGGTGTGTCGGCAGCAAACAGATTCAGCATCAACTCGCGACTCAGAACTGCGCCGATAGCAACACCGGGATTTAGAAAATCCTCGGGCCTGAGGTCGCTCCCTAGGTCAACAACGATCAAGGCCCCACGGCGCAGCTGAGACAGCCGGCCAGCGGCATCGGTGATCTGGCTCACGGTGCCGGCGGATGCTCTGAACTCCTTCTGGGGATTCCCCAGCAACACCGCCAGTCGACCAGTTCCCAGCAACTCCATCAAGCGCCGCAGCTCCCCTTGCCAAAGAATGGCCAGCGATAGCGAGCAGGCCATCACCAACCCGTCCACCAGTTTTGTGGTGAGAGGCAGGTTGGCGAAGCGCTGGACAAACCACGCCATGGCCACCAGGAACAACCAACCCCGCAGCAACCAGAGGGTGCGCTGCTCGTTGACGCGTGAGAATAGAAGAAAGCCGATGGAAGATGCAAAGAGAACGTCGAGCACCAGGCGCGGATCCACCACCGCCAACACGTTCACTCCGATCTACGAACCGCTGACGTCAACGTAACGCGTTGAATCGTTCTGGCAAAACGTCGTAGCGCAGCAGGTCATCCGGCTGCTCTCGCTTTTGAACCAGCTCCGCGGATCCGTCATGCACCAAGACGGCTGCAGGCCTCGGGATCCGGTTGTAGTTCGAGCTCATTGAGGCGTTGTAGGCACCGGTCGCGAACACGGCGACGATGTCTCCGCTCTCGGTGCTGGGCAGGGGAAGGTCCTTCAGCAGCACATCGCCGGATTCACAGTGCTTGCCCACCAGATTCACGCTTTCGTCAGCCTGGGCCAGAGGGCGGTCAGCCAGGTAACAGGTGTAAAGCGATTGGTAGGTGATCGGGCGGGGGTTGTCGCTCATTCCACCGTCGATGGCCACGTAGGTGCGGACGTTGGGGATCGTTTTGCGGGAGCCCACGGTGTACAAGGTCACACCGGCGGTCGCCACCAGTGAACGGCCCGGCTCGCACATCAACCGTGGCAGCTCGAGGCCACGCTCACGGCATGCCGCTGTGACGGCTTCGGCCACAACCTGGATCCATTGCTCAATGCTCGGCGGATCATCGGATTCCACATAGCGGATCCCAAGTCCGCCGCCAACGTTGAGGTCGTTGACGGGATGGCCCAGGTCGCGGGCGAGCTTCAGTTTGTCGGCCATCACCGCGGCTAGATCACGGTGGGGTTCGAGTTCAAAGATTTGAGATCCGATGTGGGCGTGTAGGCCGGTGAGTTGGGCCCAGGGTTGTCCCACAAGATTGCGCAGCACGGGCTCCACCTGATCGGGATCGAAGCCGAACTTGCTGTCTAGGTGACCTGTGCGGATGTATTCGTGCGTATGGCACTCAATGCCTGGGGTGAAGCGCAGCATCAGGCGCGCTGGTTCTGATCCAGCGGGCACCAGTTCGGCAAGGCGGTCCAGATCGTGTTGGTTGTCCACAACGATCGTGACCTTGTTGGCGTAGGCGAGCAGCAGCTCCTCGTCGGATTTGTTGTTGCCGTGGAGCACCATGCGCTCCCCTGGCATCCCTCCGCGCAGCGCCGTCAGCAGTTCCCCGGCGGAAACGGCATCCAGGCCCAAGCCCTCAGAGGCCGCAAGGCTGCTCATCACCAGGGAGCTATTGGCTTTTGAGGCGTAGATCGGCAGAGATGAACCTGCGTAGTGCTTGGTCAGAGCCTCGCGGTAGGCCCGGCAGGTGGCGCGAACGGTCGCCTCATCCAGCACATATAAAGGTGTGCCGTAGCGCGCTGCCAGATCACTGAGACGGCAGCCCCCCACCACCAGTCGGTCTGTGGCGTCGAGTTCGGTGGTGAGCGGTGCCAGGTTGCGATTGGGGCTCTCCGCATCCCGGTTCGCCTCGAAGGGCCGTTGACTAGTGATGGTTTGGGTCACGGAGTGTCGGCGTCGAAGGGCAATCTAGGAATCGACCCTGCGGCGGGTGGATCGACCCCGCAGATCCTGCGTCTTGATCCCTCATGGCAGCACGCCTGTCTGGTGCTGGATCAGACCGCTCTCGACGGTCTGTGGACGGCTGACCAATGGCGGCGTGAGTTGGACGACCCCAGGCGCCTCTGCATCGGTCTTGTTGACTCCCTTGTTGACGCCAAAACATTGTTAGGAGTTGCCTGCGGCTGGTTGGTGGCCGATGAACTCCACATCACGGCAGTGGCTGTGGATCCGGTCAGTCGCCGCAGCGGCTATGGAGGTCTCCTTTTACAAGCACTGTTGCAACGGGCACGTCGGGTTGGTGCGGTGCACGCCACGCTCGAGGTGGCCAGCGACAACGTTGCCGCTCTGGCGCTTTACGCCCGGAACGGTTTCCGCACCGCAGGCACCCGTTACGGGTACTACTCCGATGGTCGCGATGCCCTCATTCAGTGGTGTCGCATCCCACCACCGACATCTCCAACGTCGGATTGATGTTGTTCGGTTTCCCGCCCCTGAGAAACAAAAATAAGCAGTGAATCTTGTGTGATTCATTGTTATTTTTTGCGCGCTCAAGGCCAGTCTCAGACTGGAAAGTGACCGTACAAACCGAACACTCGCGGCGGTCCCTCAACCCTGATAGCTTGGTGACATCACTGCATTGGCCCAGCGATGTTCGAACGTTTCACCGAGAAGGCCATCAAAGTGATCATGCTGGCCCAAGAAGAGGCTCGCAGGCTTGGTCACAACTTTGTTGGAACCGAACAGATACTCCTCGGTCTCATTGGCGAAGGAACGGGTGTAGCTGCCAAGGTCCTCAAGTCCATGGGCGTCAACCTCAAGGATGCCCGGGTGGAAGTGGAGAAAATCATCGGGCGTGGGTCCGGTTTCGTTGCCGTTGAAATTCCGTTCACTCCCCGCGCCAAGCGTGTTCTGGAGCTCTCTCTTGAAGAGGCTCGTCAGCTTGGTCACAATTACATTGGTACGGAGCACCTGTTGCTCGGTCTCATCCGAGAGGGCGAAGGTGTAGCGGCCCGGGTTCTGGAGAACCTCGGTGTCGACCTGGCCAAGGTGCGAACCCAAGTGATTCGCATGCTGGGCGAAACGGCCGAAGTGTCTGCCGGTGGCGGCGGCGGTGGAAAGGGCTCCACCAAGACCCCCACCCTCGATGAGTTCGGTAACAACCTCACGCAGCTCGCGACAGAGGCGAAACTCGATCCAGTTGTGGGCCGTCACAACGAAATTGATCGCGTCATTCAAATCCTTGGGCGCCGCACCAAGAACAATCCAGTTCTGATCGGTGAGCCCGGCGTCGGTAAGACGGCCATCGCTGAAGGTCTGGCCCAGCGAATTCAGCAGGGAGATATTCCCGACATCCTCGAAGACAAGCGCGTCCTGACCCTTGATATCGGCTTGTTGGTTGCTGGTACCAAGTACCGGGGTGAGTTTGAGGAGCGTCTCAAAAAGATCATGGAGGAGATCAAGTCGGCCGGAAACGTCATCCTCGTGATCGACGAAGTTCACACCTTGATCGGTGCCGGTGCGGCTGAAGGTGCCATCGACGCTGCGAACATTCTCAAGCCGGCGCTTGCTCGTGGTGAGTTGCAGTGCATTGGCGCCACCACCCTCGACGAGTACCGCAAGCACATCGAACGGGATGCTGCGTTGGAACGGCGTTTTCAGCCGGTCAATGTCGGCGAGCCGTCCATCGATGACACCATCGAAATCCTTCGCGGTCTTCGAGAGCGTTATGAGCAGCATCACCGCCTCAAAATCACCGATGAAGCGCTTGTCGCGGCGGCAACCCTTGGCGATCGCTACATCTCTGATCGCTTCCTGCCCGACAAGGCCATCGACCTGATCGATGAAGCTGGCTCCAGGGTCCGCCTGCTCAATTCGAAGTTGCCTCCTGCTGCAAAGGAGGTTGATAAGGAACTGCGTTCCGTCCAGAAGGACAAAGAGGATGCTGTCCGCGATCAGGACTTCACCAAGGCGGGTGAGTTGCGTGAGAAGGAAGTAGAGCTGCGCGAGCAGATTCGTTCCCTGCTGCAAGCCAACAAGGACGAGGTCAAGGCCGACACTTCTTCAGAGACCGGAGAAACCACGGCTGCCGAGTCGGTTGCTCCCGACAGTTCCCCCATGGTGAATGAGGAGGACATCGCTCAGATTGTTGCCTCCTGGACCGGTGTCCCGGTGCAGAAGCTCACCGAGAGCGAGTCGGTCAAGCTGCTCAACATGGAGGAAACCCTCCACAAACGCCTAATCGGTCAGGACGAAGCGGTGAAAGCGGTGTCCAAGGCCATCCGCCGGGCCCGGGTTGGTTTGAAGAACCCCAATCGACCGATTGCAAGTTTCATCTTCTCCGGCCCCACGGGTGTTGGTAAAACCGAGCTCACCAAAGCTCTGGCCACCTACTTCTTCGGCAGCGAAGAGGCCATGATCCGCCTCGACATGTCGGAATTCATGGAGCGCCATACGGTCAGCAAACTGATCGGCTCGCCTCCTGGCTACGTGGGCTTCAACGAAGGTGGACAGCTCACTGAGGCGGTGCGTCGCCGCCCTTACACCGTGGTGCTTTTCGATGAAATCGAAAAAGCGCACCCCGATGTGTTCAATCTGCTGCTGCAACTCCTGGAAGATGGTCGTCTCACCGACTCCAAGGGCCGCACAGTTGATTTCAAGAACACCCTGATCATCATGACGTCGAACATCGGTTCGAAGGTCATCGAGAAGGGGGGTGGCGGCCTTGGCTTCGAGTTCTCCGGTGAAAGCGCTGAAGATTCTCAGTACACCCGGATTCGCTCCTTGGTGAATGAGGAGCTCAAGCAGTACTTCCGTCCTGAATTTCTCAACCGTCTCGACGAGATCATCGTCTTCCGTCAGCTCAACCGTGAGGAGGTCAAGCAGATCGCCGAGATCATGCTCAAGGAAGTCTTTGGTCGCATGGGCGAGAAGGGCATCACCCTCACCGTGTCCGACGCGTTCAAGGAACGCCTTGTAGAGGAGGGATACAACCCTGCCTATGGCGCACGTCCCCTGCGTCGTGCCGTCATGCGTCTTCTCGAAGACTCCCTCGCAGAAGAGGTGCTGTCCGGTCGGATCAAGGACGGCGACCATGCCGAGGTTGATGTCGACGAGAACAAGAAGGTGGTTGTGCGTCACAAAGGTCAGGTGGAAGCAGCACCGCAATTGGCAGGTGCAAGCCTCTGATGGTTCGATCCATCTCGTCCCACTCCATTGCCCCCGCCAACGTGTTGCGGGGGGATAGAGCCTGGGATGAGGCCCTGCCTCAGATCAAAGCGCTGTGTTCGCGTCCGCTGGTGCTCGGACGCAGTGTCTCAACCGCGAGGCAGCGTCAGCGTTTCGTCGCCGATTTGCAGGCCCAGGGACTCAAGCCTCTTCAAGCTCAGCTTCAGTTCGACTGCTGCGAGCAGGACCTCCAGAGAGTCTCTTCTGAAGCCGACGGCTGTGACGCCGTTCTGGCAGCCGGGGGCGGAAAGGTTCTGGATGCCGGCAAGCTGCTGGCCCATCGTCTTTCTCTTCCCTGCATCACCGTTCCGCTTAGCGCCTCTACTTGCGCGGGCTGGACGGCTCTGGCGAACATCTATTCCCCTCAAGGTGCCTTCGAAGGGGATGTGGCGCTGGATCGCTGCCCTGATCTTCTCGTCTTTGATCACGGCTTGGTGCGCCAAGCTCCGCCTCGCACTCTGGCCAGTGGTGTCGCTGATGCCCTGGCCAAGTGGTACGAAGCCTCCGTGAGCAGTGGCGACAGCAGCGATGGTCTGGTCCAGCAGGCCGTGCAGATGGCACGGGTTCTCCGCGATCAACTGCTGATCGACAGCCTCACGGCGCTAGAGGATCCAGACAGCGCGGCGTGGGTGCGCACCGCCGAAGCCTGCGCGCTGACTGCCGGAGTGATGGGGGGACTTGGTGGTGCCCGTTGCCGCACCGTCGCGGCCCATGCTGTTCACAACGGCCTCACCCAGCTGGAGGCCTGTCACCACGTTCTCCATGGCGAGAAAGTGGGTTTCGGAATCCTTGTGCAGCTTCGATTGGAGGAACGTCTGGGCGGCAACCGGCTCGCCGGGCAGGCGCACCGCCAATTGCTGCCGCTGCTTCGGCAGCTGGCTCTGCCTGTCAGCCTTGATGATCTGGGTCTGGCGCAGGCCAGCCTCAGTGAATTGCAGGAGGTGTGTCGCTTCGCCTGTCGCGAAGGTTCCGATCTGCATCATTTGCCCTTCGCTGTGACGCCCGGTGCTTTGCTGGAGGCCCTTGTGGGTGCCGCTGAACTCAGCCCCATCAGCCTTTGAAGACGCTTCTGGATCAATTGCGGCCGGCTCTGCTTGACCCGCAGGCCGAGACCCTCGCGGCTGATGTGCAGTGGTGGAATTTGCCTGGCCTGGGTCTGGATGATCCCTTCCCTGTGGCGGTGCTCGGCCAAGGCTCTCCTTTGCTGCTGCTGCATGGTTTCGACAGCAGTTTTCTGGAATACCGGCGCCTGGCTCCCCTCCTGGCCGATCGCTTTCAGCTGTTCATCCCCGACCTGTTCGGTTTTGGCTTTTCGCCGCGTCCCTTGGGCCTGACCTACGGGCCGGACGCTGTTTTGCGTCATCTCGATGCCCTGCTTGAGCGGCTTCCCGCTGAGGCTCCTGTTGGGGTGATCGGTGCCTCGATGGGTGGCTCCGTGGCCGTGGAGTTGGCCCGGCGTCACCCCGAGCAGGTGGGCCCTCTTGTGCTGCTCGCTCCAGCAGGTTTGACGGGGCGTCCCATGCCTGTGCCGCCCCTGCTGGATCGTTTTGGTGCCTGGTTTCTGGGTCGCCCCGGCGTGCGGCGGGGGCTGTGTCGACAGGCCTTCGCCGATCCCGATGCTGATGTGGGAGCTCCGGAAGAACAAATTGCCTCGTTGCACCTGCAATGCCCCGGCTGGGCTGAAGCCTTGGCGGCATTTGCCCGTAGTGGTGGTTTCGCCGGATGTGGAGACCCCATGCCCTCCCAATCACTGCATGTGATCTGGGGTGCGGATGATCGCATTCTGCGCGCCCCGCAAAAACAGGCGCTTCAGGCGTTGCTGGATCGGCCGGTCGAGACGTTCCCCTGTTGCGGGCACCTCCCGCACATCGATCAGCCCCACAGGGTGGCTGAGCGTTGTTATTCGCTTTTGACCTGTGGCTGACCCCCTTCTCACTGTGCTCGCCGGGGCTCTGCGCCTCTGGATTCGCAGCCGCTGCGACCGCCTCGGAAGCCTTGAACTGCATCTGAACGGTTCCAGTTGGTCTTTGCTGCGTGGACGTCTGGACGGTGTGTCGCTCAATGCGCGGGACGTTTGTTTTCAGGGGCTGCCTCTGCAGAGCGTGGCGTTGTGCAGCGGTCCGATTGCGGTGGACATGAAGCTGCTGACTCCAGGCCAGATGCTGGCGTTGCAGCAGCCATTTCAGGTGGAGGGTGAAGTCAGCTTCAACGGTCGTCAGCTCAATAGCGCCGTGCTTGCCGAGCCTTGGCGCTGGCTCGGTGACTGGATGGCTGAGCAGCTGATGGGTCTCAGCCCTTTGGGCGCCCTCAGCATCGAAGAAAATCTGATCGAGTTGCATGCGGTTGTCGCTGCCCATCAAGACCCGGCCCGCCGTCGCTTCCGCCTGAACGCTGAGCAAGGCACCTTGTGCTTCCGGCCGGAAACAGCCGATGAACCCTGCATGCTGCTTCCAATGGATCCGGCCATCCGGATCGAGCATGCCCAGCTGTTTGCTGGCCAGTTGGTTCTGAAAGGCCATTCCACCGTCACCCCTTAGTGCCGGTTTCTTGTTGAACCGGCGCTACTGCGCCAGCAGCGGTTGGCACAGGGCGATCGCGTAGTACACCACCGCTGGGGTGAACAGATAGCTGTCGATGCGGTCCAGGATCCCGCCATGGCCCGGTAGAACGTCACCGGAATCCTTGACGCCCGCATCTCGTTTCATCATCGATTCCGTTAGGTCTCCCACCAACGCGAACAGAGCAATCAGCGCTCCCAGCAGCAGGCCTGGAAGACCATGTAGGGCCCACCCCATTAGCTGACCGCAGATCAGGCCTATCAACATCGCCGAGAGGAAGCCGCCAATGGCGCCTTCGATGGTTTTCCCGGGTGAGATCGGCGAGAGGGGGCGCTTGCCGAAACGCCGTCCGACGGCCCAGGAGCCGATGTCGGTGGCCACGATCATGAGACAGGCCGAAAGGGTGATCGCCAGTCCGTCTTCCAGACCACGCAGACTCAACCAATGGCTGGGCAGAAACCCGAGGTAAAACAAGCCGAAAATCGATGCTGCGATATCGGCGATGGAGCCTGTCACCGGTTGCAGGAGCAACCAGCCGCAGATGGCAGCCCCCGAAAGGGGCAGCACCGCGGAGGCCACGGCTTCCGGCAGCCCTCCCTGCATCGACCATTGGGTGGTGAACAACAGCAGTTGGCAGGCCACCAGGGTTGTTTTGGTGGCTGGGCGGATCCCTTTGAACTGGGCCATTCGGAAGAACTCCAGCAGGCCGAGGTGCACCATCCCACCAAGTGCTGCAGTGAACCACCAGCCCCCGAGGCTCACCACCAGGAGGCCAAATCCGCCGACACCCAGGCCACTGATCAGCCGCTTGCGTAGCACCGCACGCGCGGCTGGCGCTTGGCTTTGATCGAAGACAACCTCACGGATCACGCTGATTGGAGGCTTCGTTGGTTCAGGCTATCAATCGCTCATGGTTGGCTTCGTCTGGCGAGCCTGAAGCTGCTTTATGGCGACGACTTGAGGATTTCGAGTTTCACTGGCACTTGACCCGCCTGCATCATCCTGAGCTGTGATGCGGCGCCATGGGCGAGATCGATCACCCGGTGGTACTTGAACGGTCCACGGTCATTGATCCGCACCACAACGCTGCGGCCATTGCTCAGATTGGTCACGCGCACCCGGGTTCCGAAGGGGAGTGTCCGATGGGCAGCCGTCAGCGTGCCCTTTCGGAAGCGCTCACCATTTGCGGTTGTGCGGCCGTAGAAGCCTGGCCCGTACCAGCTCGCTGCTCCCTGAACGACCTGGATGAGCTTGCTCGGTAGCGCAGTCTTGTCCGCTATTGGCCTCGGGGGAGGCAGTGGCAAAGGTTTGACCGTGTCGACTGCCTTGATCCCTTTGATGGCTGTGATCTCCTCGCTCTTCTCGATGTCTTCCACAACGAATTCCTCGCCATTGGGACTTGCCCCAACGGACGGGCAAATCAGAAGTGCCACGACCAGCCAGGTCAGAGGTTTCATCCACCACTGCCGAATGCATGGATTGAAGCGGGTGTGGAGCTGGATTTCACCCCCTGCTTATGACCGACAGCTCGTTGGGGATCTGGTCTCCCCAGAACACTTGCTGGCGTTTCAGCCAGGCTTGCCGGTTGCGATCCAATCGCTCACCTGGAATCAGCAGTGGGATGCCAGGGGGGTAAGGGCAGAGCAATTCAGCTGCAACGCATCCCTCCGCTTCGACTAACGACACGCGGCGACGCTCTGCGTGCCAAGCCTGGGACGGTGAATGGTCTGTGGTGGTGACCAGTGGCAAAGGCGGAGCTTCGAACGGCGGCAGTGGATCGCGATCGGGATAGGTCCGCAGGAGGTCCTCCCATTTGTGCTGCATCCGTCGCCCGAGGCCCCGGTGTTGGGCCAGCCCCAGGCAGAAGGTCAGGGTTGCCGGTTCCGGTAGTTCGCCCACTAGCCCTTTGCGCAGCAACCAGGCGTCGGCCTCCAAGCCGGTGATCCCCTCCTGACCCGTGTGAAGGATCAGGCGCAGCGGGTCTTGGTTATTGAGCAGAGGGACTCCGTTGTGGCGCAAGACATCGGCGAGTTCTTCAGCTTCCTGCAGACGTTGCAGGAGTTGTCGGCGTCCCCTGCGGCGCTGCCAGTGTTGAAGGGCTTCTTCGCAGGAGGCCAGCAGCAGCGCACTGGGGCTCGTCGTCTGCAGCAATCCCAGACTGCGTTCGACACGCACCGGATCCAGACGCTCCCCCTGCAGCCAGAGCACTGCCGTTTGCGCAAGGGCTGCAGCTGATTTCTGCAGGGAGTGCACCACGAGATCGGCGCCGCAGTGCACGGCACTGGGAGGCAAGGGATGATTCACTCCTGCGGCGAAATGACAGCCGTGGGCTTCATCCACCAGCACGCAACAGCCCCGCTGCTGCAATCGATGGATGACCTCCGTTGGGTCGTTGGCATAGCCCTGGTATGTGGGATGCACCAGAACCGCGGCGCGGATGGGTGCCCCATCGGACGGCAAAGCCGCCAGCACCCGTTCGATCCAGGCGGAATCCACCGGCGCAGGTTGGCCCCGGTCGCTTTGAAACGGAATATCAAACAGAACCGGCTCCAGATCCCCGAGAATGCAGGCCTGAATCAGGCTGCGATGGACATTGCGAGGGAGAAGCACCCGCTCCCCTGGCCTGACCATCGCCAGTAGAGCGGCCTGAAGCAATCCCGTGGCCCCGTTCACCCCATACCAGCAACGCGCCACACCCATCTGAGCTGCGGAACAGCGTTGGCTTGCGGCAATGGCGCCCTCCGGTTCCAGCGGACCGCCGAGTTCAGGGAGTTCCGGCAGGTCCCAAATGCCAGCGCGTTGTCGCAGCAGTTGACGCAGTCCATCCGGAAGCGCGACCCCCCGGCCATGGGCCGGCAGAAACAGAGGCTCACCGAGCCGACGGGTGAGCTGGGGCAGAAGCGCCATCGAATCCGCCTGATCTCCTTAAAGTCTCCCTCTGTACTCAGCTCGATGCGATGCGTTACGACCCCCGGCGGGATCTGGGCTGGTTGCTGCTGCGTCCCTGGGTCGCTATTCCGCGGCTGGTGCAGGTGCTCTGGTCCCTCGCTGGCCTGGTCTTGGTGTTGCTGCTGCGTGGAGGCAGTCGTGACGCCGCTGTGCAGCAGGGCTTGGCGCGTCGCATCCTCAACACCCTCACCGGTCTGGGTCCCTGTTTCATCAAATTGGGTCAGGCCCTGTCAACCCGTCCCGATCTTGTGCGTCGGGATTGGCTCGAGGAATTGACGCGTCTGCAGGACGACCTACCGGCGTTTCCCCATGCCGTTGCCCTGGCGTGCATCCGCGAAGAGCTCGGTGCTCCAGCGGAGGAGTTGTTTGAGGAGTTCCCCGATTCGCCAATCGCCGCCGCCAGTCTCGGGCAGGTCTACAAAGCTCGTCTGCAGGGTAAGCATTGGGTTGCGGTGAAGGTTCAGCGACCCAATCTCACCTTCATCCTGCGGCGGGATCTGGTGCTGATCCGAGCGCTCGGCGTGATGACGGCTCCACTCCTGCCCCTCAATCTCGGCTTCGGTCTGGGCGGAATCATCGATGAGTTTGGCCGCAGCCTGTTTGAAGAGATCGACTACGGCCTTGAAGCGGCCAATGCTGAAAGGTTTTCGGCTCTCTTTGCTGAGAACGATGCCGTCTATGTCCCGAAGGTGGAGCGGATGCTCAGCTCCACCCGGGTGCTCACCACCACCTGGATTGATGGAGCCAAGATGCGCGACAGCGAAGAGCTGCGCTCTCAGCAACTCGATCCAACGGCATTGATCCGCACGGGTGTGATCTGCGGTCTTCAGCAACTGCTGGAGTTCGGCTATTTCCACGCTGATCCCCATCCCGGCAACCTGTTCGCCATGCGGGGTCGAACCGGGGACCTCGGCCATGTGGGCTATGTCGATTTCGGCATGATGGACTCCATCAGCGACAGCGACCGTCTCACCCTGACGGGTGCAGTGGTGCATCTGATCAACCGTGATTTCTCCGGTTTGGCCAGTGATTTCCAATCCCTTGGTTTTCTCAGCCCCACCGCTGATCTCACCCCGATTATTCCTGCCCTTGAGGAGGTGCTCGGCGGCAGCCTTGGTGACTCGGTCGGTTCGTTCAACTTCAAGGCGATCACCGACCGTTTCTCGGAGCTGATGTTTGATTACCCCTTCCGGGTGCCGGCTCGCTTCGCGCTGATTATCCGGGCGGTCGTCAGCCAGGAGGGTCTGGCCCTGCGTCTCGACCCTGACTTCAAAATCATCGCCATCGCCTATCCCTACGTGGCCCGTCGACTGCTCGCAGGAGACACCAGCGAGATGCGCGAGAAGCTGCTTGAGGTGATTTTTGATGAGTCAGGCCGCTTGCGCCTGGATCGGTTGGAAAGTCTGTTGGCGGTGGTTGGCCAGGACGCACCCGCGCCGGGCAAGGAACTGATTCCTGTCGCTGGCGCCGGTCTGCGGCTGCTGTTCAGCCGCGATGGTGCCGACCTGCGCCGGCGCCTGCTGATGACGCTCATCCGTGACGATCGCCTGCACACCGACGACGTGCGTGCCCTCGTCGGTCTGCTTGGACGAACCTTCGGCCCCGGGCGGCTGGCAGGTGGGCTGCTGCAACGTCTCAACCCCCTGGCGGCAGCGTGATCCAGCAGCCGAAGATGCTGATCGAACTGAGGACCACAACGGTGAGCGGCCAGATTTCGTCCAGTTGCTCGAGCCGATGCTCTTTGCGAGTTTTGGCGTCGCCTTCCGGCATTGCCTCCAGCTCCCCGTAACGCCGTCCGATGAAGATCACCAGGATGAAGGCCAGCAAGGTGACCACATAGGCAATCACATACACCTGATCCAGAAAGGTGAGATAGGGCAGGTCGGGCAGTTCCTCCCGGTAGGTCTGTTGGAGGAAGACCAGGGTCAACAGCACGGTTACAGGAATTCCTGCGCGCGCATCCTGTTCATCGGCTCGGACTTTGAACACGAGCAGAACCATGGCCATCACCACCAGCAGCGGCAGCATCAACCGCCAGAACGCAGACCAGGAAGAGGTGCCGAACGTGATATCGAAGATGACCAGGCTGTAGTCATCCGCGCTGCCCCCCAGCCCGAAATTTGTGGCGTAGTTGTGCCGGTATTCGGCAATGGACCAGCCTCGGTTCAGCCAGCCGATGATTCCTGCGAACAAGCCCATCCCACTGTTTTGGATGTCGGGCTCGAAGCGGAAATGGGGATAGTCGAGGGAGCCATTCACATCCTCCATTTCAAGGACAAGGGGCAGGCTCACGGTCACAAAGGGAAAGTGCCTGAAGCTGGCTTTGTCGATGTAAAAGCGGCCGATATAGCTGAACAGTTGGTAGTACGTTCCGTCGTCGTTGTGCACTGGGGCTGAGGACATCGGCGTCAGCACTGGATCGGCATCGGAGAGCAATCCGTTCACCAGGGTGATTCCCTGTTCAATGGTTTGATCCCGTTCACTTAGATAGCGCTGCAGCTCCTCTCCCCAGCGCATCCAGACGTAACCGTTGGATGAGTAACTGGGGATGCTCAGATCCAGGTCGTAGGTGCTGGTGGCGTAGATCCCCACCTGAACGTGGTATGAGGCGTCCTCCAGCCCCTGCTGATCCAGGACCATCTCCTGGCCCGACAGCTTTTCGCCCCGCAGGGAGGTCCAGCCGTCCCCGGGTATCCGTTGACTGTCTGTTGTCAGGGCTCGTGATGCTGATGACAAGCGCAGCGCATCACGGCTAGGGACACGACCGACATCAAGCCTGTTGATGCCGGTGAACGCCAGAAGACCGGCAAGCAGAATTGAAACAACGGCAAGGAAGTTCCAGTGCTTCTGTTTCTTGGAGGCCATTTGCGGCGCAGCTCTGGAGTCACTCTGACGTGCTGGGCCTTAGTGAGCAGTGGACTGCTCACGCTGCTTCAACCTCGCCCTGTTGCTTCTCAGCCCCCTGGCAGGGGGCAAGATCCCAACGCTCTGGTGCTTGGCCAGTCCCTACCGCTCTCGGGCCCTTCGGCACAACTCGGTCTGGATTATCGACGCGGGGCCTTGGCCTGGTTTAAGTCTGTGAACCGTGAGGGCGGGATTCACGGGCGCAGAATCGAGTTGGTCAGTCTTGATGACAAATACGAGCCATCGCAGACGCTGATCAACACACGCCAATTGCTGAAACGCAATGATCTGCTGGCGTTGTTCGGTTATGTAGGCACGCCCACCACAAAAGTGGCGTTGCCGTTAATCGAGGCTGCCGAGGTGCCGCTGGTGGCGCCGATGACGGGGGCAAGTCTGCTTCGACGGCCGGAGCTGCGCATGGTGTTCAACATGCGAACCAGCTATCGCCGGGAGATTGCGGCGATGGTCGACGAGCTGGTGCGCGATGCGCACCATCGCATTGCGATCGTTTATCAAGACGACGCCTTTGGTCAGGATGGCCTTGAAGGCGCCATGGCTGCTCTCACCAGCCATGGGCTCAAACCTGTGGCTGTCACGACGGTGCAGCGCAATTCAGCTCAGGTGGGGGATGCATTGGACGACCTGATGGCCGTCAATCCCAACGGGGTCGTGCTCGTTTCTGCCTATGTGAGTTCGGCTGCCCTGGCCACCGCGCTGCGCGAACGGGGCAGCAGCGCTCAGATCATGAATGTGTCGTTTGTGGGCACCCAAGCTCTGCAGAGGGCGATGCCGGTGGGCGAAGCCAATGGCATTGGCGTGGCCCAGGTGGTGCCGTTTCCGTGGAATCGTTGGATCCCCGTTGTGGCTGACTATCAGCGCTGCCTGAGGCTGAGTGATGCGGCATCGGGTTTTGGCTTCACCAGTTTTGAGGGGTATCTCGCGGCGCGGATGATCACCGAAGCGCTGGCGCGGGCTGGGAAGAACCCAACGCGTCAATCCCTTGTCCAGGCTCTTGAGTCAATCAATGATCTTGATCTGGGGGGCTTCCGAATTCAGATGGGGCGGGATGATCACAACGCCAGCGACTTTGTCGAACTCACCTTTCTCGGCTCACAAAGCTGGGAACCATGAGCTGAGATCGCTAAGGTCGCAGTTCTTTGAGATCGGCGTCGATGCCTGAGGAGATCAGCGCCCAGGAGCTTGAGCAGCTGCTTCGGATGATGACCCTGCCCCAGCCCCCTTACCTGCTGGCGGGTATCGGCCTGTTGATGGCTGTGCTCTGCGGCTTGACCTTCGGTCGTCAGGTCCAGAACAAATTGGATGGCTGGAAGCAGGACCGGCTCCCCCTGTTGCCTCTGGGGACAGTTGAGATCAACCTCAGTTACGGCGGCACTCTGATCGGTGTGACCTTATTCATTGGCTGCTGCCTTCAGATCTTCGGTTTCGCCGCAGGTGCTGCCCTTTTGGTGGCTCTTTTGCTGTCTCTTCTCACGGGTGGAGCCTTGTTTGCTCAGCTCGAGCGCCTGATGGTGCAAGTGGAAGAGGGCAACTTCAAAGCGGTTGATTTCGATAATTTCGACGAATTCTTCTGATCTCGTCTTCTGACCTCTTAAGCGAAGCCGCTGATCTCATCCTTCTGGGTGAGGCAGCCGTCAGAATTAATTCGTTTCCAGCCTGTTGGATGTGACGACCTTGTCTGCGGCTGTTTCCACCTGCCGCTTGCTCGTGGTGGAAGACGACGACAGCATCCGGGAGACAGTTGGTGAGGCCCTGAGGATTGAGGGCTATGAAGTGCTCACCAGTTCAAATGGCTCAGAGGCTCTCGACATGGTCGTGGGCACATCCTCTGATCCGGTTGATTTGATTGTTCTTGATCTGATGCTTCCGGGGCTGGGGGGGCTTGATTTCTGTCGCGAGCTTCGTCGCTTCAAGAACACCACACCGATTCTTGTGATCAGTGCCCGCGATAGTGAAACCGATCGGGTGCTTGGGCTGGAGGTTGGCGCTGATGATTACCTGGTCAAACCCTTTGGGCTGCGTGAGTTGGTGGCCCGCTGCAGGGCGTTGCTGCGGCGATCCCGTCAAACCGAGTCGTCGCCCTCTGAATCACACAGTTACGCCAATCTTTGCCTGTTCTCCAATGAGTGCCGGGTCACCCGGGATGGCACTGATCTGACCCTCTCCCCGAAGGAATACAAGATCCTGGAGTTGTTCATTCAGAACCCCAAGCGCGTCTGGAGTCGCGATCAGTTGCTGGAGAAAATCTGGGGTGTTGATTTTGTCGGCGACACCAAAACAGTGGATGTTCACATCCGTTGGTTACGGGAAAAGGTTGAAGATGAGCCCTCATCTCCCCAGTTGATCCGCACGGTCCGCGGCTTCGGTTACCGCTTCGGCTGATCTTGTTGTGTTGATCTCTGGAGTACTTGGCTTTGCGGCCGGCATCGGGATCACGCTTCTGTTGCAGCGACGATGGCGCTTCCTGAAGTCGTTGCGAGAGGAGGAGGAGCGGCCTTTTGCCTTGAACGCACCTCAGCTTCTGGCCTGGATTGATGCGGCCACCCAGGGCTGGATGATCCTGGCTCCGGATCACTCCATCGCTTACCTCAACGGTCGGGCCGAACGTTTGCTGCACATTTCCCGCAATCGTCTGGTTCGTGGCATGAACCTCACGGATGCCCTGGACATTCCTGCACTTGAGGAGGTGATCTTCAGCAGCCGCTATCAGCAGCGCCCCCAGCGATGTGAATGGGAGCAACAGGGGGATCCGCTGGAGGCCATCGTTCTGCCGGGCAGCGATGAATGCTTGTTGGTGTTGATCCAGAGCCGCCAGTCCCTCGAAGCCCAGCAACAGCAGCAGGAGCGCTGGGTCAGTGATGTGGCCCATGAGCTCAAGACCCCTTTGACCGCCCTGATGCTGGTGAGCGATCGGCTGGAGCTTGCCGTGAGTTCAGAGGACACGGCTCTGGTGCAACGGCTGCATAAGGAACTCCGGCGGCTTCAGCTGCTTGTGGAGGATCTGCTGGAGCTCTCACGCCTGGAGAACAGCCTGCCCCAGGAATACAGCGATTACGTCCCCCTCACCCTGGAGGATCTGGTCGACAGCGCTTGGGGAACCATTCGCCCGATCGCGGAGGGGCGGCGGGTCACTCTGCAGTTGGATCGCTCTGAATCCGGGCCCATGCTTGGGGATCAACGCCGTCTGCACCGCGCGGTGCTGAATCTTCTCGACAATGCTCTGCAATACTCCCCAGAGGACAGCAGCGTCGATGTGACCGTGCGCCAGAGCGGCGGCTGGTGGCTGCTCAGCATCCGTGATCACGGCCCCGGGTTGAGTGAGACCGATCTCAGTCGCATGTTTCAACGCTTCTACCGGGGGGATCCCTCGCGGGCACGCTCCAGCCGTAGTGGCAGCGGCCTGGGGCTGGCCATCGTGCAGCAGATCTCCGTGAATCATGGTGGTCGCATCGAAGCGCGCAACCACCCTGCTGGGGGCGCCTGCATGGACCTCCTTCTCCCCCGGGAGCCTGTTGGATGACGCGTCAGCGTCTCCAGAAACTGATTGCTGCTGCTGGTCTCTGTTCCAGGCGCAGTGCTGAGGAATGGATTCAGGCGGGCCGTATCACGGTGGATGGCCAGGTCGCCCGCGTTGGGGACCAGGCCGATCCGCACCAGCAGACGATTCGGGTGGATGGCAGGGCCTTGCCCAGCCGTGGCGCGGCGCGGGTGCTGTTGCTGAACAAGCCCGTGGGGGTGATCTGCAGCTGCGATGACCCTCAGGGCCGCCGAACGGTGCTCGACCTGCTGCCACCGGAGCATCGGGCAGGACTGCATCCTGTTGGCCGTCTCGATGCCGACAGTCGTGGGGCTCTGCTGCTGACCGATCTGGGTGAGCTCACGTTGAAACTCACCCACCCGCGCTACAGCCATACCAAGACCTACAGGGTTTGGGTGGAGGGTGTGCCGTCCGAAGCGGTTCTCGACCGCTGGTGTCGGGGTTTTCCCTTGGATGGGCGACCGACCCGACCCGCAGAGGTGCGCCGACTGCAGACCAGGGGGGCTCGCTCGTTATTGGAGATCGAGCTGCGGGAAGGTCGAAACCGACAGATTCGCCGGATGGCGGAGGTCCTTGGCCATCCGGTGCTTGACCTCCGGCGCACGGTCATTGCGGGGTTGCCGCTTGGCGATCTGGCTGAGGGGTGCTGGATGTGGTTGAGCGAGGGAGAATGGAAGCCAATGCTCGACCGGGCTGTCCCCTTGGATCTGCATCGCCCATGCGACTGAAGCGTCCAGGACTTTGGTGGCGCCGTGCCCGCAGTGGAGCCAGCGCTGATGCTGGTTCTGTTGAGACCCAACATCAGCAAAGTCAGGATCTGGGACTGATGCTGCGGCGGCGGAGGGAGGAACTTGGCCTCTCGCTACGGGACCTGGCCAATGAAACCCGGATCACAACACCCGTCATCGAAGCGTTGGAGCGTGGCTGGCGTGATCGATTGCCAGAGCGGGCTTATCTCGCCTCGATGCTCCCTCAGATCGAGATCCGCCTGGCTCTTCCCAGTGGATGCCTCGACCCTTTGCTTCCCCAGCCGGTGTTGCTCCGCCGCGGATCTGCCAAGGCGGGTCTGCGGCGCTTCACCCTCGGCAATATCGATGTGTTCACCACCTGGCAGGGCACGGTGGTTTACACCGTCGTGATTGCGCTCAGCCTGCTTGCTATCAACCGACAACAGCAGGATTTGGCCCTGCGCAACAGCCTGACTCTCGAGCCAGTGCGTGCTGATGTGGAGGCGATCAACCGTCGCCCGAACCTGGCTGGCTCTGACAACCGCATCGCCGCCTTGCGGCCCCTGGAACAGGTTCAGCAACGCACACCGCAGGAGTGGCTTGAGCTGGTGAGTGGCTCGCTGACGCAGTCTCAGGGGGTTCTCGAGGTTGTTGTTGCTGAGCCCAGAGCACTGCAGCTCTCGAGCGGTGGTGGAGACAGGTTTGAATTCACGGCCAGTGCCGGCACGTTGATGCTCCAGTTGCAGGCCCCGATTGAGGTCCGCCTGGATCCCCCCGCTGGTGCTGGCGATCAGGTGCTCTGGAACGGAGAACCACTGCCTGTGGATCAAGAGCGGCCGGGGATCTACCGGGTCAACAAGCTGCCTGCTCCCGAGAGCGATCGTCCCCAGACCGCTCCCCTCGTGCCGTAGCCGCAAAGGGCATTCTCCAGATCAGCATCAAAGCTGCGCATCCTCCAGCTCCAGTTGCCTTCACAGGTGCCAGGTGTGTTGAATCTGGCCCGGTCATCCAGATGCATGAGGTCTTGAAGTGGGGCGACGACCAGTCCTGCGGTCGTGGCAAAGGCCATGTCAAGCAGATGCCAGGCCGGTGCTGAGATCTCACCATTCACCCGCGTGGCAATGCGGGCTCTGCTGTCGGCATCCAAATTGTTCCACCAGCCCAGGGTCGTGGGGTTGTCGTGGGTGCCGGTGTAGACGACCCAGCCATGCCCATCGGTGTTTTCAGGCAGATAGGGATTGTCGCGATGACCATCAAAAGCAAATTGCAGAACCTTCATTCCCGGCAGCTGGAATGCATCACGGAGTGCCTCCACATCCGGTGTGATCACGCCAAGATCTTCGGCAATCAAGGGGAGGGCGCCACCAGCATCCCTGCGGAGGTAGCGCAGCAGGGTGTGGCCTGGTGAGGCCTGCCACTGCCCGTTTTCAGCGGTGCAGTCGGCACCGGGGACGGCCCAGAAGGCGGCAAGGGCCCGGAAGTGATCCAGGCGTAGAAGATCAACAAACTCTCGCTGGCGAGCGATTCTTTGCCGCCACCAGTGGAATCGCGTGATCCGATGTTGTCCCCAGCGGTAAACCGGTGAGCCCCAAAGTTGCCCTGTTTCCGAAAAGTAATCGGGTGGCACGCCGCTCTGGGTGGTGAGTTGGCCGTTCTCTTTGACCGTGAACAGCGAACGGTTGCTCCATACATCAGCGCTGTCACTGCTGACGTAAAAGGGCAGGTCGCCAAACAGCTGGATGCCCAGGTCTGCCGCCTGTCGACGGATCGCCTGCCACTGACGGTCGAGGTGCCACTGGATCAGCTGTTCCCGTAGCAAGGCCTCTTGGTGTTGCTCCGCCCAGGTCCGCAGCGCTTTTTTGTTGTGTCGTGCCAGCGGGAGTGGCCAGTCCCACCAAGCCGTCCTGTGCTGATCATGAAGAACCTGAAAACGGGCATGGTCTTCTAACCAGGCGCGCTGCTGCTGCACCCAGTTGCCGAAGTCGGTGTGTCGCGCCGGATCCTGGTCACTCCAGGCCTCGAGCAGTGCATTTCCCAGGGCATCGGCCCGTTGCTCGGCCAGGCTGAAATCCACGCGCTCTTCGCCCTCCAGCGGTGCATCAGCGCCCGGAGCTGCCCTGAGCGCTGCCTCATGGATGAACCCCTCGTTGGCCAAGTCCTGTCCATCCAGGAACCAGGGGTTCAAGGCATTGCATGACGGCGAGCTGTAGGGCGAGCCTGTGGGATCAGGCGGGGCCAGGGGCAGCATCTGCCAGACCCCGATGTCGTGGGCAGCGAGGAGGTTGAGCCAACGGCGGCATGGCTCACCGAAGCTGCCACAGACGGGACTCCCCGGTAGTGCGGTCGGATGAAGCAGCACCCCGGTGCTGCGCCCCCGTCCAGCCTTGGCTGGTTCAACAGTGGACTGATCCATGGGGGGCCTTCGTTCTCCCAAGGATGGCTACTTCAGAACAGGGCGGCATCTCCTAGGTCCTGCCCGGCCATGCCGTCCCGAGCCACGCGCTCGAAAAATTGCTCCAGGGTGTCGGTTCCATAGGACGGTGTGGCATCGGCGTCGTAGCGCTGCTGTTGCTCATCCCAGACGAGCATGGATTCACTGGCGTAATAGCGACCGATGCGCCCGAATTCCGCCGTGTCTTTGATGCCTGGGAACAGCCGAGCCAAACCGTCCAGAAGGGCGATCGGACCATCCATCAGAGCAATGGGGACGGAGAGCATCCGCTGGGGGCGGTTGAGGGCGCGAAAGAGCATTTCTCCCTGCTCCCGAGCGCTCAGCGCCGGACCGGGCCCGCCGATGGGAAGCACCTGGTTGCATTTGGCATCGTCCTGGATGCAGTCCGCCATGAACCGGGCCAGGTCTGCTTCGCTGATCGGCTTGCAGCTGGCCAGGGTGCCGCCGCCAAACATCACATAGGGGCCACCTTTGCGGCAACTTTCCACCTGTCCGCCCAGGCTCTTGAAGAAGGCGGTGGGGCGAACGATGGAATGGGTCATCTCTTCGTCCGCCTGCAGAACGGCCTCAAAGGCCAGCTTGGCTTTCTGAAACTCCAGCAGTGGCTTCTGCACGCAGATGGCTGAGAGGAGCACGTAATGGGCCACCCCTGCAGCCCGTCCCTGTTCGTAGGTGTTGAGGGTCGCCGCGTGGTCGATGGCCCAGGAATCCTTGCGGCCGCCGGTGCGGGAAGCCAGGCAGCTCACCACCACATCCGTCGGTTGATCGAAGGCCTCGGCCGTGATCGAGGCGGGATCGCTGACATCCCCAAAGCGCACCTCTGCCCCAGGAAAATCGGCGATGACCTCGTCTCTGCTCTGACGGCCGCCCACACCACTGCGTTCTCGGGCAAAGGCAATCACCTGGTAGCCCCGCTCCACCAGCTCCTTCACCACAAAACGGCCGATGTACCCGGTGGCTCCGAACACGACCACGCGCACCTGTTCGGGAGGTCGGTTGCGGTAGTCGTGGCGGAGGGACATCGAGGACGGCTTCACAGGGCCAGTCTAAGAACTGGAGATCTGGGCGAAACTAAGCGCCATTGCGCTTGTTCCAGCGAAATGAAGTGGTTGTCGCCACCCCGAGTTCGCGGCGTTCTGCGTGTCGGTTCAGCGTTGCTGGGTCTCGGTGTCACCGGGTGGTTGTTGGCGACTCTGTGGCCTGAACCCGATCGTGTTGCCCAGGGAGCTCCTCTCAGCGCAGATCAACCTGAAACCCTGGCTACCTTCCCCGAGAGCCCTGTCACGGTGCTGGTGATTGGTCTTGATGCGAATCGTCTTGGTGCGCCCACGAATCAGGCCGCGCCCAAGGGGCCTGCCAATGCCGATGCCCTTTTGATGCTTCGCATTGCATCCAGGGAGCCGCTGCAGGTGCTCCAGATCCCCACCGAGCTTGGCGTTCAGCTTCCTGGGCAGAAGGATCCAGGCCGCTTGTCGGAGTTGTGGCGACAGGGCGGCGTCAGCCTTGTCAGTGATGCCATCCACGACATTGTTGGCCTTGAGGACGGCGACCCGAAGCGCTATGTGGTCATGCCCCGTGCGGCCTTACGCCGTTTGGTGGACGGACTTGGCGAAGTGGAGGTGGTGCTTGGGCAGTCTTACCAGCGCCAAGACAAGGCGCAGGGCTACAGCGTCAATCTCCAGGCTGGGCGTCAAAGTCTGAACGGAGTCCAGGCGGAACAGCTGGTGCGTCACCTACCAGACCCCAAAGATGTCTCCCAGCGTCGTCAGCGCCAGGACATTCTTGTTGAGGCCTTGATCGAACAGGTCAAGGCTCCCAGTGGCATTGCGTTGATCCCTGCTCTGGTGGATCAACTGGATGCTGACGTGGAGACCAACTTGAGTCGTTCGGAACAGTTGAGCTTGGCCGCGGCGATCATCGCCAGCCCTGAACCTGCAGCAATCACCCGCCTACCGCTGGCCGACCGGTCTGGTGAGCAGACATTGCGCCAAATCAAATCCGGGGTGAGCCGTCCCCTCTGGCCCCAGCCTTAACCCGGGCTGCGCAGCTGCAATCTCCGGGCGAGAGCCTCGATGCATTCGGCCTGATCTGGATGGTTCTGATCGGGAATCCACCCCAGCCAGCTGAGGCCGTCTCTGCGTCGTGCAGGGCCGTTCCAGGGGCCCTGGAGCTGAACTAGGCCGAGAAGGGGGACATGCAGTTCTCGGCAGAGGGCGGCATAGGCCGGGGCCGTGCCGGGGATCGTTCCATCACTGTCGGCTGTGGTCAGCAGCAGCACCGTCTGACGCCAGTCAGCCAGGGCATGCAACCAGCTGACATCACCCTGGTGCGTTGGCCGTGCTGCGTCACCGCTTAGCCGCACAAGCCCTTTAGCAGCTGGATTGTTCTGCAGGACTGCAGCGGGCGGAGCACCGCTGGGCACGGTGGTCAAAGGGCATTGACAGGCCTGGGCTAAGGCTTCGCAGGCTTGGCGCATTTTGAGCTCTGGAAGTGGGCCCGCACCCACGAGCAGGGGGAAACCTTTGGACATGGGGGTGCTGCTCACCTCTACCATCGGATTACAGCAGAATTCGTTACGCGGGCGCCGTGACCAGTTTCCTGACAGCAGCCCGTACCGAACAGGAGCAGATGGCTCCAGATAGCCGGCGTCTGCGTCTGTTCAGCGGCACCTCGAATCCTGCTCTGGCGCGGGAGATCGCTGCTTATCTCGGTGTGCCAGATGGCCCCCGCGTCTGCAAGCGGTTTGCGGACGGTGAGCTGTATGTGCAGATCCAGGAGTCGATCCGGGGCTGCGATGTGTTCCTGATCCAGCCCACCTGCGCGCCGGTGAACGACCACCTGATGGAACTGCTGATCATGGTGGACGCCTGCCGACGGGCATCAGCGCGGCAGATCACTGCTGTGGTCCCTTATTACGGCTACGCCAGGGCGGACCGTAAAACCGCCGGTCGTGAGTCGATCACTGCCAAGCTCACGGCCAACCTTCTAGTGCAGTCCGGCGTTGATCGTGTGCTGGCCATGGATCTGCACTCCGCCCAAATTCAGGGGTATTTCGATATTCCCTGCGATCACATCTACGGATCACCCGTGCTGGTGGACTACCTATCCACTCAGGATCTGGGGGATGTCGTCGTGGTGTCTCCGGATGTGGGGGGTGTGGCGCGTGCCCGGGCGTTCGCGAAGCAGATGAACGATGCCCCGCTGGCGATCATCGATAAGCGCCGCACCGGTCACAACATGGCTGAGAGCCTCACGGTGATCGGTGATGTGGCTGGCCGAACGGCGATCTTGATTGACGACATGATCGACACCGGCGGCACGATCTGTGCAGGCGCACGGTTGTTGCGGGAGCAAGGAGCTGAACGGGTGCTGGCCTGCGCCACCCACGCTGTGTTCTCACCCCCCGCCAGCGAACGTCTTTCCGTTGAGGGCCTGTTTGAACAGGTGGTGGTGACCAACAGCATTCCGATTCCGCAGGATCGGGTCTTCCCTCAGCTTCAGGTTCTCTCCGTGGCCAACATGCTGGGGGAAGCCATCTGGCGCATTCATGAAGAAAGCTCCGTGAGCTCGATGTTCCGCTGAATGCTGGGTTCGGTGGAATGGACTGTTAAAGGAGCGGGCTTTCTGCGGCTGCATCGCGATTGATTCGAGCGAATCTTGAGATGCGGTGGAAGAACAGCAGTGGATCAGCGGTTGAGGCCACTGGCCTGCGTTGCGCTGGCCAGCTTGATGGCAGGACTCCCAGCGCCATTAATGGCCGAGTCTCGATTGGACCGGCTGCTGCGGCCCCGCAGCACCATGGGGGTGTGGCTGACCAACAGCCCCAGCAAGCTCTATTACGACCGAAAGCGCATCAGCGCAGCGATGCAGCAGCTTCAGGAGGCTGGATTCAATCGTGTGGTGCCCAATGTCTGGAGCCGAGGCACGACCTTTCACAGCAGCCGTTTCGCTCCAGTCGAGCCACCGCTCCAGAAGGTGGGTCTCGATCTTGATCCCATCTGCACCCTGGCCGCTGAAGGTCGGCGCCGCGGCATCAAGGTGATGCCCTGGTTTGAGTACGGATTGATGGAGCCGGCGAATGCAGCCGTTATCCGTGAGAATCCCAGCTGGGTGTTGGCCAAAGCGAATGGCCAACGCTCGATGACCATGCACGGAAACCATCGGATGGCTTGGCTCAACCCTGCCCATCCGGAGGTGCGTGCTCGCTTTATTGGTTTGGTGGTGGAGACCCTGAAGCGTTGTTCGTTGGATGGCCTGCAACTGGACGATCACTTCGCCTGGCCGGTTCAATTCGGCTACGACCCCACCACCGTCGCGCTCTACAAACAAGAGACGGGAATGGCACCACCGCGGGATCACAGCAATCGACAGTGGATGAAATGGCGTCGGAACCAACTCACGTCTCTCCTGCGTGAGCTGCGGCAGCGTCTCAAGAAGGAGCAACTCTCCACACGCATCAGCCTGTCCCCCGGCCCCTTTCGCCAGGCTTACAACCTCTGGCTTCAGGATTGGGAGCTCTGGGCTTTAGGGGGGCTGATTGAAGAGTTGGTGGTGCAGAACTACGCCTATTCCGTCCAAGGATTCGCGAAGGATCTGGATCAACCCGCCCTGCGCAAAGCCCGCAGCTGGGGAATTCCGTCTCAGATCGGCGTGTTGGCGGGATTCGGCAAACGCACCACATCCATGGCCGTTTTGGAGCAAAAAGTACGCCTGGCCCGCAATCGTGGTCACGGCGTGATTTTCTTCTATTGGGAAGGGTTATGGGGAAAGCATGTGGCGGAGCAATACAGAGATGTTCGGCGCGAAGCCTTCACAAGAATGGGATCTGACTGATCAAGAGGACCTTTTCAATATCATCATGTGTTGGATAGAGGTTCTATGCAGTTATGAGTTGCTCTCGGTAAAATTGTTCCCCAGATTCTTGCAAGAACTGCTCCTATGCCCTGTTCAGCCGCATGAAACAGTTCACCGAAACCAGTTCGGAACCCTATGACCGACATCACTACCGTGTGTGGTTGAGTGATGGGTCGTTTAAGGATGTCGAGAGCTACGACGAAGCACAAAGGGTTTGGTATTCGAGCACTACAAGACCCAAGACAATTGAGGTCATGCAGCCGAAGACACGAAAGGGGGCAACGGGCTTCTAGATGGTTGGACAGAAATCGTTGTTGCTGCGACAAGAGTTGAGAATGGGCTCGGCGCTTGATTGATCTATTTGTTTCGCTATTTGCTTTTGATTGTTTGGCGGTCTGCGTAAAAGCTTTTTATGATCTTTTGCATTTGTATGTGCTGCTTTTCCCGTTGGCGCTAATGGCTGATTCGGTTCCGTTGAGGCGAGCCCCATGGAGGCGGCAAGCTCGCTAGAATCCGTTGCGGATTCAGCTATTAAATGTGAAATTGTCTTGCGGCTCGTATCCTCTAAGGTTGATTGAACCAGGCACTTTTCGGCTGTTTTATGTTAAAGACTTTGGATCTTTTTGATTGATGAATCAGTTTGAGGTCAATCAGATTCGTGCCAAGCTCCACAGGCTTGCTCTCGATGATGAGTTCGTTGATCGCTATATCGCCAAATTGATCAGAAACAATGAGCCCTATGTCACTGCTTCGAAAGCCATCGATCGATGGGAGAAGAATGATTCAGGCCAATTCGTTCTTCAGGCTATTGCGTGTGGGCTGATTGCGGCCTTGGCTGGCGCATGGTTTGCAGTTGTTCGTTGAGCAGATGAATTACGCGATGAATGAGGTGACAGCTATCTCGCTATTTAGTGTCGGTTTGGCAAGCACTCTTGCTGTTTTGTTTTTTGGGTTTCAGCGCACTTTTCGTTCGGAGCGAGAGCGCGCATTGATGAAAAGAATGAGGTGCCGCCTTAATCGGATGATCTCAAATGAAAGTTCTTTGAGCGAATGATCACATTAATTTTGATCTGCAATTTTGTAGGTGAACAAGAGCCCTAAGCACAGCGTGCCAATGAGTGGTCCTGGCGGCAGATCAATGGCAACAGCCAACATCATTCCGCCGCCACATAGCAGCAGTCCTGTACTCGCGCTTCTCAGCATTAATTCTTTGAGGCTTCGGCTCCGCTCGACGTGCATCAGAACAGGAGCACAGAGCAAACCAATCACAAGAATCACGCCAACGGCTGTGATGGCACTAATCACAACCAGGGCTGTGATCAGGCTGCAGATCAGCCGAATCAAGATCACAGGTCGTTTGGCAACTGCGGCACCTTCGGGATCGATGCCGATGAACACCAGGTCGCGGTAGCCCCACACCACCATGGCCAACAGTGCGCTGGCTGAGATTGCTGTACGAACCAGATCCGCTGTGTTGGCTGCCAGTAGATCGCCGAACAAAATTGTCTCGAGATCAACGCGTGCTTCCAGCAGTGGCACCAGCAGAACGCCTAGTGCTGTGAAGCCAGCCAGAACAGTGTTCATCGCACCTTCTTCCCGGCCTTTGAAGCGTCGGTTCAGGCGTTCCGCTAACAGGGCACCCAGCAGTCCACTGACCAGCCCGCCAATGCTTGGGTCGATGCCGATGGCGAGGGCGATGACCAGGCCGGGCAGAACGGAATGGGCCATCAAATTGGCCAGAAGAACCCGACGTTGGGTGATCAGCAGAGCTCCAGTGGCTGGACAGATGGCTCCAATCAACAACGAGATCACCAAGGGCAGAAGCCACCAGATGTCCAGCTCAACCACAGCAATGGCTCCCCATCATGCAGGTCATGTCGCTCAGTTTTTCGCGAACTGCGTCGGGTGTTCCGTTGGCAAGGATCTGTCCATCCATCACAACAACCTGGTCGTAGTCGTTAAGGGCGCTGCCCCAGTCGTGGCTGCTGACCAGAAGCGTCTGGCCTGATTCGGCCTGTTCTCGCATCACTCTGAGCAAGTGTTCCCGTGTTGGCGGATCGATGGCGCTGCAGGGTTCATCCAGCAGCAGGATCTCGGTCTGTTGCATCAACGCTCTTGCCAGCAAAATTCTTTGTTGCTGGCCGCCGGATAGATGGCTGAGGCGCCGGGACCCCATGGTTCCCATGCCAACGCGTTCCAGAAGTTGATTGGGGTGGTTGGCTGATGTTGCGTTGCAGTTGCTGGGCGTGCCCAGCTGCACCATGTCCTGGGCGGTGATTGGAAACGACCAGTCAATGGCTGCTCTTTGGGGCATCAATCCGATTTGCTTGCTGCAATTGATTGATCCTTGGCTGGGCCTTAGTCGCCCCTCCAGAAGATGCAACAGCGTTGACTTGCCTGCTCCATTTGGCCCCACAAGTGCGGTCAGTGTTCCCGCCTGAAGCTGCAGGTTGGCCTTGTCAACGGTCTTGCGGCCCCCGTAGCTGAAACTCAGTTCGGTTGTGCTCAGTACGCACGACGAATCGCTCATCAACTCTTCCGCGACCTGACTTGGGCCTCTTGTTGTTTTGCACACCTCATGGTGGCGCGAAACCACGCATTCAGCAAAATGATAATCATTCTCATGCTTGATGTCTATGCGAGCTGTCTTGGTTCGATCGGCTGGCGTCGGTATTGCCCTTGCCCTTGGCGCTGCTGTTGTTCCTGCCCATGCGGCTCAACCTGTGGTGGTGGCCGTCGACGGCACGCTGTGTGATCTCACCAAGACCCTGGCTGCCGGTGCCGCCTCGGTCACGTGTCTGATCCCCCCTGGTGGTGATCCTCATTCCTATCGCTTGAAGCCAAGTGATCGCAGCAAGATCGCCAAGAGTGATCTGGTTTTGCACATCGGTTTTGGGCTGACCCCGTCCGCCAAAAAGCTCAAGTCACCAGGAACGGTGGTGGCCGTCGGTGAAGTCGCCCTGCCGTCCTATGGCGGCAGCGACCCCCATGTCTGGCACGACCCGGCCAATTCCGCTGCAATGGTGCAGGTCATCTCAAGTTCTCTGACCCCCGTTCTGCCGGCCAGTGATCGTGCGGCATTGCAGCAACGCACGGCTCGTGCTGTTGCTGTTTTACAGGCTTTGCAGAGCTGGGAAGCCAAACAGTTCAGTTCTTTGCCTTCGTCGCAGCGGGTCCTGGTTACCGATCACAGGACCTACAGCCATCTCGCAGATCGCTTCGGAGTTGTTGAGATTGCGATGTTGGACAGTCACACCACCGGTGGAGTTTTGCGGCCCTCCAGCCTCAAAACAATCACCCAAGAGGTGAAATCCTCTGGTGCCAAAACCATCTTTTCCCCTGCGGCAACCCCAAGCAAAACCCTGAGGCGCATCAGCAAGTCCACGGGATTGCCGATAGCAACGACACCGCTTTATGGAGAAGGTATTGCTGCCGGTCGCAATGCTGTTTCGACGGCGACCCTCAACGTCTGCACGATCGTCAATGGGCAGGGCGGTTCCTGCGACACCGCTGGGGCTAACGCCTTGAACTCCCAATGGTCATCGATCCGGTGAGGTAACGCTCTCTTCCTCTCTGATCTTTTTTCTCTTCCGTCTCATCTCATCTCATGTTCCGTTCACGCCTTGCTCTTCTGGCTCTTCTGTTGAGCCCGTTTGCCCCCATTTCGCCTGCCGAGGCCCATGGCTCTCATGGTGGTGGTGGAGAGTCTCTCGAGGCCGGTGAATTCGATTTCACGCCCATCATCACCATCGAAGGCCATGGTGGATTTGACACCAACCTTGAGGGTGATCCCAAGCACTACGCCATCGATGGCATGTTCGGCGGTGTCTTTGAGTGGGGCCTTGCAAATGGCGGTTCTTTCGCGATCGAAGCTGCCATTGGGCCTGCTTTGGTTTGGGGAGAAGCTGAACATTTTTACGGCAAGGTTCATGTCGATGATCACGACGATGACCATGAAGAAGATCATGGCGACCACGAAGAGGATCATGATGATCACGAAGAGGATCATGATGATCACGAAGAGGATCATGATGATCACGAAGAGGACCATGATGATCACGAAGAGGACCATGATGATCACGAAGAGGATCATGATGATCACGAAGAGCATGATCACGGTCATGACCACAGTCACGACACCGATTTCAAACGCACCGATATCAAGGGCTTTCTTCAGGCCCGTTATGCACCCAATGACCGCTTAAGTTTTGAGCTGTCCTGGAATCCCTATTACGTCACTAAAGATCAGGGTGAGGATATTCAGGGCTTGAAGAATGAGCTCGGCGCCAAGGCGATCTGGGCTTTGGGTGATGGAGATGTGAATTTCGCCCTTGGCGATGGCATCGAGGATCTGGTGAATGGTGTTTACCTGTCACTCGATCACCGTCAGGGTTGGGAATCCGACGGGATGTATGTGGGCAACTACACGGATCCTCGTGTGGGCCTGGGCTTCACATTTGGTGGTGATGAAATCTCCTTGATGATTGAGGCTGGCCCTCGCTTCTATGTCCCTGGCAGCTATGCAGGGTTAGATCCGCGCACAGACATTGCTGGTGAAATCGAACTCTCTGTTCCCGTCGGCGATGCAACCTTGTTCCTGCATTGGCAGCAAACCTACAGTTGGGAAGATGCTCCGGGCTGGGGTGAAGGGTGGCAGCACCATGTCGGTACTGGTGTGACCTTTGCCTTCTAGGTTTCGGCGATCGGCTGATTTTTAGTTGATCTGGAGGGCATAATTGCCCTCCTTTTTTTGTTCTTGGCTATCACTCCCGACCTCTTGTTTGGGGCGTGATCTTGACTGATTGCTTCCTTTTAGTGTTGATCCGTTGAGGCTGCTGTTCAGCCTGCGTTGAGCCATTGCGCTTCGCTGATGCTGTCGTTAATGACCTTGATGATCTGCAAGCTTTCGGCGTTAATCAAGCCGGCATGAGCATTGGTTTGGTTGGGTTGCGTCAGGGTCATCAACAATTGGTTTGTCACTGGGTTCCATTGGATGGGACTTCCTGCCTTAAGCGTCCAGGGGGCCAGGGCCCGGCGTTGTGACACCTTTCCCTCTTGATTGATCAGCACCAGTTCGTGATTCCCGCGTTGCTGTTCCCAGCGACCAAGAACTGCCCAGACCCTTTCGCCGCGGTTGTCGCAGGCCACCCCAAGTACGGCCTGATCGCCAAGGTGAAGCTGTTTCGGTGCTGTTCCAGGAATCACCAGCTCGATCGAGCGTCTGTAATCAGGCCAATGTCGGATCAGCACAGCCCGTCCGGATGCGCCGCAGAAGGCACCTAGCTCCCTGCTTCCAGGCAGGATCTGAGGCTTTTGCTTTGTTGTTTCCAGCGCTCGAAGCGTCAATCCGTCATAGGTGGGCATCACGACGCCACCCCCGGCGGGGAGCAACTGCATCGGCCCAGATGGTTTCAAGGCCAAATGCTTCCGTTTGCCATTGGCCTGCACCAGCAGGGCTTGATCGCTCCCAGGACGGAACCCTCCGCTTTGCACCAGAAGATCGCCATTGAGGTTGCTGCTGAGATGAGCGAAGAGCACTTCCCCCTTTAAGAGTGGCTGCGTGCTGCTCACAGTCGGTGGCCCCAAGGCCGCCACGCTTATGGCGGTGCTGCGGGGAGTCAGTTGGTCCCACCACACCTGTTCGGTGCCGTTCTGATCACGCCCCACCAGTGCGATGCCTCTGCCGTTGCCTAAGGGCACGACGCTTGGGATAGCAGGCCAGACCCGACTGATGGGAATCCAGCCTCCTGATCGCGTTTGCAGTTGAACCTGCTCGCCGCCTGGCACCGGCCGCGTCGCGATCAGCCAGGGTCTCGGATCCCACCACCATTGCTGCCGGTCCAGTAGCAGCTCGCGTTGGTCTTGGCCGGATAGGGATAGTTCGATTGGGGCCTTAAGCACGATCTTTGAATCGATCACCATCCGCAGGGGTGTTGTCTCCCCCAGCCACTGATGGGCCACGTTCGGTTCCAGTCGGGTGGCGTCGCTGACGCTGGTCCGATTCATCGGTCGACTGAACTGCAAATCCAGTGCCGCGGTGCCGCTCTGCACCTGCTGGGGCTTGAGGTGCAGCAGTCGCGGAGTTCGGCGCAGCAGCAGTTGTTGCTGCGCCAGGACCGCAGTGCAGGCCATCAGCATGAGCATCAACAACCGCTGCCTCATGGCTCCAGGGGCCGCTCGGGCCTCTCAATCGGTGTGATGCTTGAAGGAACAACGACAGGGATGCGCCGATCCTTCCGGCTTTGTGCTGTCATCGTCCCGCTTATGGCTAACCACTGGTTGGTTTTTGGTGTGAACCACTCCGGCCACTCCACTGCAAGGCCAGCAGGTGTGGCGTCGGCAAGGCAACAGCGAACGGTGAGCCTCGCGATTAGCGGTGGACCCTCCGGCTGCCTCCAGACAAATCCGCTGATTCGCACAGGGTTGTCAGCGACAAGATCGGGGTCTGGCTGGCTGCGCAGGTAACGCACCCATTCCGTGAGGCTGCGTTGTTCTGGCGGCAGCACAAATGCCAATTCCGGTGGATCTGGAAGGCCCTGGGGGCGATTGCTAGCCAGGTCACTGAAGGAGGGCGTCGGCGGCACCATCAAAACCAGCACGCCCATCAAGCCGCTGAGCAGCCAGGGCCATCGCCAACGTTCCCGGCGGCCACTCTTTTGGAGCAAAAGGGCCACGCCCACCATCAGCAACAACAGGCCGGTGACCCCCACCAGGCTGTGAAAGACCCCCCGCAGCAGCAGGTCGAGGCGGCCACTGTGGAAACTCCACAGAAGTGTGAGGCCCCAGAGCACCATCAGGGATCCGCTCTTCAGCACGACCAGACCCTCACAGCTGCCACAGGTTGATCCACTGACCGATCAGCAGCACCCCAAGACTCGCACTGATCGCAGTGATCACGATGGCCCGTGGGCGCATTAGCACCGTGAACAGTCCCGCCAGTTTGAGATCAACGACGGGGCCCAGCAACAGAAACGCCAGAAGGGCTCCTGGCGTGATCTGAGCTGCAAATCCGAGGGCGAGAAAGGCATCCACGCTGGAGCAGACCGACACCACGACGGCCAGCAGCATCAAGGCCAGGATCGACGCCGTCGGTGCGCCCCCAACGGCCAAGAGCCAACTGCGCGGCAGCCAGGTCTGCACCAGAGCTGCGATCACACATCCCAGCACCAGCAGAGCCAGGAGATCGAGAAACTCGCGGCAGCTTTGATCCAATACCTGCCAGCCCTTGATCCGTTGGTTGGTGGCTGGACGTTTTGTGGTGGATGAAGTTCCAATCAGGCCACTCCTTCGCTGTAGCAGCCCCACGTTGCTCAGGGGCTGGCTCATGCGGCGTTCCTCCAGAAGCGCTGTTGCCAGCAGCTGTGTCTCGGGCAATTGCACCAGCAACAGACTCAGCAGGATCGCCAGCAGAAAAGCCCCCAATGGTCGGGCCACCAGAAGCCAGGGCTGATCGGGAAAGGCCGCCCAGGTGCTGGCCAGGACGATGGGATTGAGCACCGGCGCAGCAAACAGAAAGCCAAACGCGGTGCCCATCGGTGCGCCGCTGGCCAGCAGACGGCGGGCGACCGGGACATTGCCGCATTCGCATGCCGGCAGTGCAAACCCCATCAAGGCGCCGATGATCGGTGCCAGCACTGGGTTCTTCGGGAGCCTGTCGATCCATGCGCCCGGCGGCACCGCCCATCTGGCCAGCCCCGCGATGGCGACGCCCAGCAGCAGGAACGGAATGGCTTCCAACAGCAACCCCTGAAAGATCGCCCAGGCGGTGGCGAGCTTGTCCAAGTCGTTGGGGTGAAACGCACTCCAACGTTCCCAGGTCGGCCCATTAATGGAAAGCCAGGAAACGCTTTGTTGAGCTCATGCTGAGCCGGGCAAGGCCAGTGCTTGGATTCTTAAGGGATGATTAAGGAGGGAAAGGATGTTGGATCTTGGTTTGTCAGTTTTTCTCGCCCTGTCTGGTGTGAGTGTCGTGGACAGTCCCCGCGACTGCCGTGATCAACCTGGGCTCATGGGTGGCTACATCAGTGGCACCAACCTGATTGAGCTTTGCGAGAGCAATGTTCGTCGTTCTGATCAGGATCTCGAGCGGGTGTTGCGCCATGAAATGGTGCACGCCATTCAGGAGAACTTTGATCTCCGAAAGTCGGTGATTCCCGAGCCGCTACTCACCTGGCTGGTCCGCTGGACCATGGATGACCGTGAGGTGATGACGGTTCTGCTGTACGACGAGCAGGAGACGGAGCAGGAGTTTGAGGCCCGGCTTATGGCCAACCTGCCCAACTGGGTGGTCGGCTCTCTGCTTTGGATCAGTGAGCACCGGCACCGTGCGGTTCACGATGGCCTCAAGCTTCCCCAGCCCTGGGATGTGCTCCCTGTGGAGGCGATCCTGTGGCGGGATCAGTACGCCGTGGCCCGTCGTTGAGCTGCCGCGTCAAGGTGGTGCCCAGTCATCAGTGGCAGCGGGATGGGTTGGTGCTTCTGGGTTGATCGGGGGGGCACCTTCACCGATCTGATCGGTCGCGATCCAGAGGGGCGTCTGCATGTGCGCAAGGTGCTGTCTGAGCAGGCGGTTTCTGGAGACCCTGCGGTGTCGGCCATGGTCGCGATGCTGGATTCGGCCTCGTCTGGTGTGGATCTGGGGGACGTCGATGAGGTGCGCCTCGGCACCACTGTCGCCACCAATGCGTTGTTGGAGGGCTGTGGTTCGCCATTGCTTTTGCTCACCAATGCAGGCCTGAGGGATCAGCTGTGGATCGGCGATCAACATCGCGACGATCTGTTCGCTCTTGAGCAGCCCAAGCGTCCCTTTTTGGCGGAAACGGTGCTGGAGGTGGCCGGTCGGCTCGATGCCCGGGGTGATGAGGTGGAGCCTTTGGTGCTGGATCAACCGCTGCGGCGGCGTTTGGAGGAGCTGCGCCGGTCCGGTCTCGACGTCGCCGTGGTGGCGTTCCTGCATGCCCAGCGCAATCCAGTCCATGAGCAGCGTTGTGGGGCAATGCTGCGCGAGGTTGGCTTTCGCACCGTGGTCTGCTCCCATCAGGTGAGCGTGATGCCCCGCCTGGTGCCGCGGGGACAGACGGCGTTGGTGGAGGGGGCCGTGCATCCGGTGCTGGATGGCTACCTGCAGCAAGTGCGAGGGGCGCTGGGATCTGCCACGCCACTGCGGGTGATGACTTCCAGCGGAGCGTTGCAGGCTCCGGTCACCTTGCAGGCCAAAGACACCATCCTTTCGGGGCCGGCGGCCGGGATGGTGGGCGCGATCGCGGCGGCGCGGCTGGCCGGTTTTGAAGGGGTGCCGGTGCTGGGCTTCGACATGGGGGGGACGTCGACGGATGTGTTTTGCGTGGCTTCCGCTGATGCGCAGGCGCTGCGGCAGGTCAAGGAGCAGACCGAGATCGCCGGCTTGCAGTTGCTGGCCCCCCGCTTGCCGATTGAAACGGTGGCTGCCGGAGGCGGATCGGTGCTGGAGCTGCAGGGGGAGCGCCTGCGGGTGGGTCCCCGCTCCGCGGGGGCGCGACCGGGTCCCGCTTGCTACCGCGCTGGGGGACCGCTCACCATCACTGACGCGAACCTGCTGCTGGGGCGTCTGCAGGTGGCGTGCTTCCCGGCGGTGTTCGGCGCTTGCGCTGATTCGCCCCCGGATGTTGAGGTGGTGCGGCGTGCGTTCGCAGATCTTGCTGCAACGCTGGGGCAGACCTCGGAGCGGCTAGCGGCGGGCGCATTGCAACTGGCGGTGGAAACCATGGCCGCAGCCATTCGCCGCGTTTCGCTGCATCGGGGTGAGGACATCCGTGGCGGGGTGTTGGTGGCCTACGGCGGTGCCGGTGGTCAGCATGCCTGTCGTCTGGCGGATGAACTCGGACTCAACACGGTGCTGTTGCACCCCATGGCCGGTGTTCTCTCCGCCTTTGGCATGGGGCAAGCCCGCCAGCGCTGCCGGCGACAAGTGCATCTCGGCGCTCCGCTGTCCTCCGCCCTGCTGGCTGAGATGCCTCATCAGGTCGAGATGCTGACCCATGAGGCGCAGGAGGAGTTACGTCGCCAGGGCGATGGTGCTGCCCCCGACTCTGAGGCGCCGGAGGTCTGGGTCAACCTTGCCTTGCGTTATCCCACTGCCGACCAGACGTTGGTGCTCACCTGGTCTCCGGATCAAGTTGTTGACGACATGGTCTCGGCCTTTCAGACGAGCCATCAATTGCGCTTCGGCTACTGCATCGATGCCGATCAGGCTCTGATCGTCGAACAGCTCAATGTTGAGGTCACAGCGCCGCAACAGTTCGATGCGACAGCACCGAATGGGCCGAATGGGATTGCGGAACGAACGTCAGAACTGGCGGGTTTCCAGCTGGTGCCGATGCACCTCGAGCAGAGCGGTTGGACCCAGGTTCCCCTGTACGAGCGCAGCGCCTTGGTACTGGATCAAATGATCTCAGGCCCAGCTCTGATCGCCGAATCCACCGGATGCACGGTTCTGGAAGAGGGCTGGCAGGCAAGGGTGGCGCAGGGGGACACGTTGTTATTGGAGCGCCGGCAGCCTCAGGCTGGTTCGCCATCGCTGGCGGAGGCTGATGCGGACGACCCGCTTCAGGCGGAACTGTTTCGCCACCGCTTCATGGCGATCGCCGAACAGATGGGGGAACAACTGCGGCAGAGCAGCCGATCCGTGAACATTCGCGAGCGCCTGGATTTCTCCTGTGCGTTGTTTGATGCCTCGGGTGCCCTGGTGGCCAATGCCCCCCACATCCCGGTGCATCTAGGATCGATGGGCGACAGCGTGCGTGACCTGCTGGCTCAGGTATTCGCTGGCGATGTTGCACCGCTGCAGCCGGGCGACACGCTGCTCAGCAACGACCCCTTCCATGGCGGCACCCACTTGCCCGATATCACCGCGATATCGCCGGTGTTCTGCAACGGGGATCAGCCCAGCTTCTTTGTGGCCAGTCGTGGCCATCACGCCGATGTGGGCGGAATTGCCCCCGGCTCGATGCCGTCCTTCAGCCGCACGATGGCTGATGAGGGCCTGCTGCTGCGCAACCTGCTGTTTGTTCGCGAGGGCCGGGTCCTCGCCGCTGATTTGAAAACGGCGTGGAGCGGAATGGCAACGCCGCCACGCAACCCATCAGAACTGCTGGCCGACCTGCAGGCGCAGGTGGCGGCCAATCAGGCCGGAATTGCGGCGCTGCAACATCTCGTGGAGCGGGAGGGGGAGGTCGTGGTGCAACGGCAGATGACTCTTCTGCAGAGGGATGCAGCAAGCAGTGTTCAGCACCTGTTGTCGCGGCTGACGGACGCCCGTCAACGGCTTGTGATGGATGACGGCTCATGCCTGGTGGTGGAGGTCAGCCTTGATCGGCAACGCCAACGGCTGCGGTTGGATTTCACCGGAACATCGCCCCAACGGCCGGGCAACTTCAATGCCCCCTTGGCGGTGACGCGCGCGGCCGTGCTGTACGTGATCCGTTGCCTCCTCGACAGCGACATCCCCTTGAACGAGGGCTGTTTCGCACCACTCGATCTGGTGGTGCCACCGGGCTGTCTGTTGAATCCGCGTTACCCAGCGGCTGTGGTGGCCGGCAATGTGGAGGTGTCTCAGGCCCTTTGCAATCTGTTATTCGGTGCCTTTGGTGTCCAGGCGGCCGGCCAGGGAACGATGAACAATTTCAGCTTCGGCAATGGGCGCTGTCAGTACTACGAAACGGTGGCCGGTGGCGGTGGAGCTGGGGATGGCTTTGCCGGCTCCGTGGGCCTGCAATCGCAAATGACCAACTCAAGGCTGACGGATCCCGAAGTGCTGGAAAGCCGTTATCCCGTGCGGCTGGAATCCTTCGCTGTGCGCTGCGGCAGTGGTGGGAACGGCCGTTGGTCTGGGGGCGACGGCCTGGAGCGCACGATCCGTTTCCTTGAACCGATGTGTGTGTCGTTGATCAGTGGATCCCGGCAGGTGCCTCCGTTCGGGCTCAACGGTGGGTCAAGCGGAGCTTGTGGTGTGAATCTGCGGCTGGACTGTCACGGGGCGGAGCATCCCCTACCCGGTTCTGTTCAGCTGGAGCTCGAGGCTGGCGAGGCCATCCGCATGCTCACTCCAGGGGGAGGTGGCATGGGAGGTTGAGGGGGAATGCCTGGTGGGGTTGGGTGCCGATGCGATCACAGGGCTGGTTGTTGGCACTGCTGCTGAGCTGCAGCCTGACGGGGGTTGCCAAAGCCAACAGCCTGGATCAGCAGGTGTTCCAGCTGCAGCTGGTGATTGATCAGATCCGCCTCGCCCGTTCCGTTGGAGATCGCGTCGGCGTGTGCACTGAATCACGCCGCGCTAACAATCTGTTATTGGAGATTCTTCCCGCCCTGCAACTGCAACGCCCGAGCCTCAATCATGCCGGATTGCAAGACACGATTCTGTTGGGATTTGATGTCTGCTGATCACACGTTCTTGCGGTATTTTTATTTGCGATAATGGGAAAACTTCAGGCTTGATTTGTGGTCAATAAGTGACGAGAAGCTTGTTTGTTGCTCACAAGTTATCGCTGTTTATCCCATTGAAAGACATAGACCCACGGAGCAAGATCCATGGGTTGTGGTTTTTTCTGCTTTCTACAACGTTCCCTGATTGCCCCAGGGTCTGGTTGGGGATTTGCCTGGTTAAGCGACTTCCCCGCCGGGCTGTTGAAGGAGCTTGAATGCTGAGGACAGCAGGGTGATGCCGAACAGTGTTCCCAGGGCCCAGACACTGTCACTGGGCCACTCGAGGACCAATAGAAGTCCGATGCCTGCAGTGAGCAAACCATCCAGCAGCACCAGTCCCGCTATCGGACCTTCCGAGCTTGCCCCCGCAGCGAGCTCCATGATCCCCTCCACCAACACCACCACGCCGGCAAAAAGGGTCAGGCTGATCTCTCCTTCGATCGGGTCGATCAAAATGAAGATCGCTCCACCGATATAAAGAAGGGCCGAGAGCGCGCGGAAGAGCTTCCCTGGAGTCTTGCCTTGCCCCAGCCGTAGGAGCTGACTCACCCCTGCCGAGAAGGCGATGCCTCCTAAGGCCAGTGTCAGCAGTGTCGCTGAAATGAAGGGGAGAAGGATTGCCGCTACGGCCCCAAGAATCAGCAGCGCTGCTGCGAGTTGCCTCTGGCGTTTGGATGACATTGCAGCAAGGCGTCTGAAATGACCCTAGGTCTGCTATCGAAAATCAGCATGACAACCCATTGTCGAAGGGCAGCTGCGGATTCAAATTGAGTGCAGTCAGGTTTGTGGCATGGGTTTGCTTCAGACAATTCAAGGTCGCCTGCTCCAGTACGACTCCCCGTCACGTCAGCTTCAGCAGGCTCATTTCGACGCAGCCCGACGTCTGGCTCAGGCCCAATTTCAGTTCGCTGATTTTGAGTTAAGCCAGCGCCTCTGGCAGGACGTGGCTGATCGAGAACTGGATGTCGATCGGATCCTGAACATGCTTTATGGCTGTTGGTTCCAGGAGGATGCGGCAGCGTTGCGCGCTGCCGATGCCGACTATCAGGCGCGTCGCCAGCAGGAGTTGATCCCCGGGGTGTTTGAACACTGCTGAAGTGCTAGTGCTTTGTGGATCTCATCGCTGATTTGCCGGATCTGTTGTTCCAGAGATAACGCCCGATGGAATGCTCCATCCCGTTGTGCGGCATCTTGTTGATCCCAAAGATCTAGTCTTTGGCTGAGAAGTTGTGTGAGATTGTTGTTGCTGAAGTTTGATGTTGGTTGTTGCATAACAGCATTGTTCTGCAGTTCCTGACTGATTCCAACTGTTGCCTTGGTGTAAACACCGTCAGCATCAGTTCGGTTGCCCCTCTGCTTGGCATAGCGTCCTAAACAGGAGCTGCCTGTGGCTCATATGACTTGCCTCAGATATGAACATCGTTGTCTTAGATCGTTCTGATTGGCGGGATGAACAGCATGTTCGTCTTGTTGATCGCCGGGCTGATCACATTCGTGCGGTGCTGCGGGCTGCGGTAGGCGACAGCGTTCGGGTTGGTGAGCTCAATGGTCATTTGGGTCACGGACGCATCTGCGCGATTGATGCGGATTCAGTGGTGTTACGCGTTGAATTGAGTCAGCCACCGCCGCCGCGACACCGGTTCGACGTTGTTCTGTCGTTGCCGAGGCCCAAGGTTCTGCGCCGTCTGTTCCGCACCGTGGCGGAGTACGGGGTGGCCAATCTTCATCTGATCCACAGCGCCCGAGTGGAAAAGAGCTATTGGCAGTCCCCCTTACTCGCACCGGACAAGGTTCATGACGCGTTGCTGGCCGGGATGGAACGCGCGAGCGACACCGTGGTTCCACAGGTGCATCAGCACAGGCGCTTTCGCCCTTTTGTGGAAGACCAGCTGAAGCACCTTTGTGCAGGGCGGCCTTGCTGGATCGCACAGATGGGGGCCTCCCTGGCTCTACGCGACACGCCTGCTGGGGATGCCGTTGTGATGGTGGGTCCCGAGGGTGGTTTTGTTCCCTTCGAATTTGAGTTGGCTCAAGCCGTGATTGCGCAGCCGGTGCATTTGGGATCGCGAACATTGAGTGTGGACACGGCCCTCACCAGCGCTTTGGCCCAGGGATGATGGTGGGCGATGTGTTGGTTCAACGGCGGCTGCAATGAACGACCTGGCTGGATTGCGAGCTCTTGTTGAGGATGTCGGTTCTGGCAACGTGATCGATGCCGAGCTGCTCGACGGGTGTCCGGTGGAGGCCCATGAACTCGATGAGATGGATGCGTCCCAGGCCGCCCAGGTCGCAGCCCATTGCTTCGGCCTCCTCTTCGATCACAAGGTGGAGCAGCTGCAGGGGCTCGAGGCTGATCTTGATGCAGGCCTGTGGTCAGGAACTGTTGATGGGTTCGGGTTTCAGATCAGTCGCGATGACGTCGGCGATCTGGTGCTCGATTTTTCGAGCCAGCAATCGTGACGATTGATGAGCTGCGGTGCGACTTGACGGCCCGGCTTGGAGAGGCGGTGGAGGAGGTGTTCACTCGGGATGGTCATCCTGTCGATGACATCACCGAGTTGTATCAGCCTTCCCCGGCTGGCTTTGGTGGTCAGCTTCGCCTGAAACGTGGCCGACGATTGGCTTGGGAGTTATGGCTCGAGGACGGTGACTCCTGGAATTTTCATGCGGCAGAGGTGGTCCAGTAAGGAGTTCTTTAGAGCGTCTGCGGATGCAGGCGACTTGGGCGATAGGAGAGCAGGAATTTCTGCTCTTCATTGGCCTTCCGTTTGACAGCTGTGATCAGGTCTTCCCCTGTGTTCCAGACCCAAATCTGATCGTTGTGGTCCGCTTCTTCAACACTCGTGCTGAGTGGTGAGCCATGGCGGGCCCGCAATCCGGCCAGCACTTCCGTCATGTCATCGATCGCGAATTCGTAGGCGAGCCATTGCAAGCCCTGGGACTGGCTCAACTCAAACGTGACGCGGGAGACAGGCAGCCGATCAAGCATCACATCTTGAACTTCAAATCTTTCCTGGGGACGATCTCCGATGGGTTTCGCCTGACCCAAATGAGCATCCACCTGCTCCAGAGGCATTCCCCAGGCCAAGCCCTCCACACAGGCTGAGGCCGGGTGCCCAGGAAGAATCACCACAAACACTGCCATTAGGCCAATCAGGAGTGCTCTCAATGGCTGAAGAGCCCCATGACACATTCGCCATTCTGTATCGCCTAGCTGTGTATCTCTACGAACAAAACGTGAAGAACGGTGTTTTTCTTGGGCCCTGGTGAGGCCTCTAAATCAAGGTGCTTGAGTCAAAACACTCATCCATGCGTCACTTTTTTTCTTTGGCCCTGGCCGCTTTGATCGCATTGATCGCGCCATCCGTGGTATCCGCTGCAGATGCTGCCCACGGTGAGCAAGTGTTTTCCGCCAATTGCGCGGCTTGCCATATCGGTGGCGGGAACGTTGTGAATGGTCAGCGCACCCTCCAACAAGATGACCTCAAGGCTTATCTCGCCAACTACAACGAGGGTCATGAAGAGGCCATCGCCTATCAGGTGACCAATGGCAAAAACGGTATGCCTGCTTTTGGCCCAAATCTGAGCGCAGCTGAGATTGCTGATGTTGCTGCTTATGTCGAATCCCAGTCGGTAAAAGGCTGGTCCTGAAGGTCTTGACGCTCAGCTCTTCGCAAAGCTGAGCACGATCATCTCCAGTCCATCCCCTGGCTGGGTGACCGGTCAGGGGATTTTTGTATTGAGCATGAATCTCACTCCTATAGTGAAATGCTGGTATCAGCGGGGATCAGCCGCTGATGGAAACGGGGAAAGAGCGGTGTAAATCCGTCGCTGTCCCGCAGCTGTGAAACGCCGGCTCTGCCGACGTCAGTCAGAACGCCCGCCAGGACAACACCGACGAGGATCGACTTTGAATTTTTTGCCCTTGGCCTTTCGTAGGCCATTTCAGATTGCTGCCACGTCACTTACGGCAGTTGTCTTGATCGCCAGTCCGGCGTTTGCACACCATCCTTTCGGCATGGGTGACAGCTCTGCACTGACTGCGTGGCAGGGCTTGATCAGTGGCATCGGGCACCCGCTGCTGGGTCCTGACCATCTGTTGTTCCTGTTGGCGATCGCCTTGATCGGGCTGAAACGCCCTCTGGCCTGGGTGGTACCGCTTCTGGCCCTTGGCCTCGGTGGCAGTGTGCTTTCGCAGTTCATTCCGCTGCCTGATGCGATTGCGCCTTGGGCAGAAGCTCTGGTGTCTCTCAGCCTTGTTGCGGAGGGATTGATTGCCCTCACCGTGCTGTCACCGTTCTGGTTGTGCCCGTTGATCGCCCTCCATGGCTTTCTACTGGGCAGCACGATCGTTGGGGCTGAAGCCACGCCTCTCATGACGTATTTCCTCGGCCTGTTCTTGGGGCAGGGAGCGTTGCTTCTGCTGGTGGCGGCATGGTCCAAAGGGTTGCTGGAGCGTCTTGGCTCCCAAGGCCAGCGGCTGGGTGCCGGAATCTGGATGGGGATCGGCATGGCCTTTGCCTGGGTGGCCCTGATCGACTGATCGGAAGCATTCCTTTTGCAACCTTTGACCCCAGAGATCACATCTGGGGTTTTTTTGTCTCTTCCTATCCATGAAGCTTTTCCAGCAACTGCTGGTGGCTCCTGCTGCCCTTGGCTTTCTGGCCCCTCTGGCTGTTGTCAACAGCCCAGCAGCTAATGCCGCCGAGCTGAACATCAACGGTGTTTCTGATTACGCGGCCACATCCAGTGGCAACAGCCTTGATCAGGTGACCAGCGTCACCCAGTTCTACGACGTCTACCCCACCGACTGGGCTTATCAGGCTCTGGCGAACCTGGTGGAGCAGTACGGCTTTGTGGCCGGCTACCCCAACGGCAGCTTCCGTGGCAACCGGGCCATGACCCGCTACGAAGCGGCTGCCCTGCTGAACGCTTGCCTCGACCGGATCACTGAAGTGACCGACGAGCTGCGTCGCCTGCTCAAGGAATTCGAAACCGAGCTGGCCATCCTCAAGGGTCGCGTTGACGGCCTCGAGGCCCGTGTTGGCGAACTGGAAGCAACCCAGTTCTCCACCACCACCAAACTCACGGGCCAAGCCACCTCGGTGATTGGAGCCAACCGCTTCAAGGGATCCGCCTCACGGCTTCGTTCCGAGAGCACCAAGAAATTCGGCGGAACGACGTTCAATTACGACTTTCAGCTGGGGTTGGCGACCTCTTTCAGCGGAAAGGATTTGTTGACCACGGTTTTGCGTGGCGGCAATTTCGACGGCGACGACAACGTCTTCGGCAGTGGTGGGCCGTCGGGTCTGGCAACGCTGGAAACAGCATTTCAGGAGGGTGATCGCCCCAATCTGGTGGCGATCGACAAACTGTTTTATTCCTTTCCGTTGGGTGATGACATCACCATCACAACGGGCCCGATTGTTGGCCAGGAGGACATGCTCGCGGTCTGGCCGAGCGTCTATCCCAGTGATCCGATTCTCGATGTGCTCACGGTGAATGGAGCTCCGGGGGCCTACAACAAAAACAAAGGTGCGGGTGTGGGCATCAGTTGGGCCCCGGAAAGCGGAGCCCGTGCGTCGGCCAATTACGTGGCTGCCAATGGTGCATCGAGCAACACTCGCACTGGTGGTTTCGCCACCGATCAAGCAGGGGGCACCGGCACTCTGCAGCTGGGTTGGGAGGGTGATAACTGGGGTGTGGCTGCGCTCTATTCCAAGGTTCAGAACGGTCAAGACCTGATCGTTTACGCCACACCCTTCGTCAAGGATCACGTCAGTGCCCGGGGTGTGACCCATGCCTATGCCCTTGGTGGTTTCTGGCAACCGCTGCAGAGCGGTTGGCTTCCTTCGCTGTCGCTGGGCTGGGGCATCAATCAATCCGAGACCCAGCGCAAAGACCAGGTGAGCACGAGTCAGTCCTGGACGGTGGGGCTGGAGTGGAATGACGTCTTGATGGAGGGGAACAACGCCGGCATGGCTGTGGGCCAACCCGTCTTCGCGACGGATCTTCGTGGACGTGACACCCCTGCCGATGGTCAGTTCATCTGGGAGTGGTGGTATCAGTTCCAGGTCACCGACAACATCAGCGTCACCCCTGCGCTGTTCTATCTCTCACGACCCATCGGTGAGCTCACACCCAATGGCTCAACGTTTCAACAACTGGGCGGCTTGATTAAAACCACCTTTGTCTTCTGAGCGGTGATGACAAGGAAATACAGAGGAATCACTCAATAACGACGTCTCACCGTTGAAACCGATTCACCTCTGGTCAAAGATCGCGTTGTAGTTGGTGCACAGACCAGACCTCACGCCAATGCTTCGGATTCAGGGGGATGCGCAGCTGCTCCGCTCATTGCTGCTTCATGCGGATAGGGCCTGCTCAGAGCGTATTGAGAAAAGCTCTCAATCCGAGGCCCTTATTGAGAATGACTTGCAATATCGACAAGGTCTCTGTACTCTTGCGAGTAATTCTCATTCGCGTTAGTTCGTGACGACCTCCGCTTACCGCTTCCTTCCGGACGATCCGGCGGCACCCTTGTCGATGCCAAGGCTGCAGACCGTCTTGTTGGATCCTGCTGGCCGAGATCAGGCCACTGTTCTTGAAGTCTTGGAAGGCGTCTGTCGGGTGTATTGCCCTTGCGAAGAGACCGAGGGGATGACGTTGGCGTTTTTGCAGTCTGGCGACAGGCTCCGCACCGACCGCATGTGCAGCGAAGGTGCCTGCGTCGAAGCCTTAACGGCATTGAAGTTTCGTCGTGATTCAGTCTCCACGGACGAAATGGGTATCGATGCAGTGAATGAATGGACCTTGCAGCTCCTGCGTGTGCGTCATCTCGGTCAAGCAGAGCAGCGTCTTCATGCTCTTTTGGCCCTGTTGGTGAACCGACTCGGACTCCGTTGCAGCGACACCTATCAGCTTCCCTTTCGCCTCACCCACGATCGCTTTGGTGAGCTGATTGGAGCAACACGCGTCACCACTACGCGTCTTCTTTCGAAGTGGCGTCAAGCTGATTTGGTTGCTATGGCACCTGGCGATGTCACGATGCGACTCTCTCCTGAACTCATCAACTCATCACCTCTGCAATTTTGAACGCCGTGAATGTGAATACATTCGGAGTTCTTGGAGACCTCTGCAAAGAAACTGAGTGGATATGGCAGCGCATGCAGTCAGCCAGTCGTTCCATTCAACGCTGTCAGCATCCGCGCCTCAGGGAGCGCCTTATCGCAGAGATATCCCTACATCGCAATCGATGTCTGGCAATACAGGATTCCTTGGCAAAGATCAAAAATTATCTTGATCCTCAATCAGCTCAAAAACATTTACTGGAGGAGTTGCTCTTTCGATGTTTATCTCATAGGCTCTCGGCGAACCAAATCTATTGAATAAAAACTTTTGTCTTGTTTGAGGCCTACATAAAGTGTTGGCCTCAATTTTTTGTCTGCAATTTTCAGAATTCTGATCATGGCAAATAGTGCGCCTCTTGAGCTACATTTGACACCACGACAAGCATGCAATGTTCATAATTAGTTGTCTGGTATGGCCATAATAAATGGGTCTTCCTTGGACGGGATCGACAGCCTCATTTAAATCCAATTTGTCGTTGGTGAATCGGCAAAATTGGGGAGGTTTAATGGATATGCCCAGCCTTGTAGGTTGGGCTTTTCTTTGGGTTTGGATCCGTTTGAGTGGATGTGTATCACCTTTCGATCAATGATCAACGATCATTTGTTTGATCACCATTAGAACGATTTTTTAAATTTAAACAACGAGGCCATTTCCATCATGCTTGTTGGATCTCAGATTTTGGAAGAATTCATTGATCACATTGAGCGAGATGACTTCGTTCGCTTGCGTTGGCTTAAACGCATCCGAGAGTCAGGCTTTGATCAAGCACTTTCAGAGTATAGAGAAAGTTTGATTTGTTCAGAAACGCTTGAGACTAACATTTGCCAGATACATCAAGGTCAATGATTTGCTTGGTTGTATCTGATAGCACTTGGATCTGAAACAAGCTTCAAACTGGCTGGCAAAACTTCTGAGAAAATTGTGGGGTGATTTGAATTGCATGGCTTTCACAATCTTCTTTGCAACGTCAACTGGTAAAACTGAAGACGTCGCTGATCGGCTGAAGGAGCTTCTCCCCGGAACGGAAGCGAAGGATGTCGACAACATTGACTCAATTGATGAGTTGGTCTCTGCCGAGTCGTTGATTTGCTGTGTTCCGACATGGAATACTGGTGCTGACGAGGCACGCTCTGGAACGGCTTGGGACGATTTGGTTCAAGAAATCCCAGACAAAGATTTTGCTGGGAAATCTGTAGCCATTGTCGGCTTGGGAGACTCTTCTGGCTATTCAGATTTCTTCTGTGATGCTATGGAAGAACTGTATACAGCATTTCTTCAATCTGGAGCTAAATTGATTGGTAAAGTACCTACTGAAGGCTATACCTATGATGATTCGAAAAGTGTGATTGATGGTAAGTTTTGTGGTCTCGCAATCGATGAAGACAATGAGTCGGAGTTAACAGACCAACGACTTCAAGCATGGGTTCAGCAAATCAATGCAGAGTCGTAAGTTTCGCATTTGAATTCAATCAAAAGCGCCCATAAGGGCGCTTTTTTTTAACGGTGTACCCAGTCCACCCGAACGTCCTTGCGCTGGTTGAGATACTTATCAATCGCCATCGCTGCAATGCATCCATCGGAACAAGCGACAACAGCCTGCTTGAAGGGAGTGTTGCGAATGTCGCCGATTGCCCAAACTCCTTCTACATCCGTCATCATGTCATTGTTGACACGAACTCCTCCATTGGCATTGATTGGTATTTGCTCTTGGAGATAGTCGGTGATCGGTAATGAGCCAGTGGAGTAAACAAATGCACCTTGAACCAATATTTCTTGCGTATTATCCTGCCCAAAGGATTGCACCTTGACGCTGGAAACTCCATTCTCGTCCCCCTCAATAGAGCTTAATCGTGTTCTTTTCCAATGCTTCACATTGCTGGAATCAAGTAATATCTGAACTTCAACTGAATTTATGTTTGGCTTGTTGTTGGTTACCCAATGTACTGTCGATGCGAACTTTGTTAGAACAAGTGCTTCATCGATTGCTTCTTGGTTTGATCCATAGACCACAACTTCTTGATTTTTGTAGAACGCGCCATCACAGGTTGCGCAGTAACTTACACCTCTGCCAAGAAACTCATTTTCCCCGGGTAGTGTCGATGCTCTTCCCATCGCACCCGTCGCTAGCACTAAGGTCTTGCCGACGAATGTTCCCTCCGGTGTGTAGACGATCTTTTCAGTATCCGACATACTGATTCCATAGACTTGGGCTTGTTTATATTCAGCCCCATAGCTGATTGCCTGATTTCTCATCGTTTTCAGGAGCTCTTCTCCTGATGCATCACCTGCAACGCCAGGGTAGTTGGCAATTTTGTGAGTAATCGCTAGTGCTCCAACAGCTGGATTCTTATCAAGGATGATCGTTGATAAATTTGATCTTGCTGTATACAAAGCACAGGAACAACCAGCAGGTCCCCCACCGATGATTACAACATCTGCATTACTAATATCTGTCATGAGAGTCTTTTGATAATACTCAGATCTTGAATGTTTTCAGAAGCTATATCTGAAGTTTTGTTGGGTACCATGTCGATAAAAGACTCAATCATTTTAGCGGTTTGATTCCATTCAGTGAATGGGAAAAAATGTCGACCACTATTAATTCGTTGATAACAGTCACCTGGTTTTAAATGCTGCTGCCAACGTTTGTAGCTGCATTGATCAATTACGAAATCCTTGCTGCCATTGATGACAAGAATTGGAATTTTGATTTGGTCCAGATTTTCTATCTGTGTATGTCCGACAATTGATCCATTAACGAAATCATTGTCTAGGCATTTTGCCAAGAGTCTTGCGATTATGATTTGTACGTGATCGGCATGGGTGTCTATGAGGAGACGGCTTAAGTGGCTCAATATATGAAATCTTGAGCACGGTAATTGACCTCTCATCGCTTGATAGTGGGATGTCCATTGATTGCTTGATTGGGCATCTACAGATAACAATGAAACTGAGGAAACATTCTTCGGATATTTTTTTGCGTATAGATAGGCTACTGAACCACTTATCCCATGGCCTACAAGGTGAACTGGCTCAGAAGAATTCTCTACCGTTTGCTTTAAAAGGGCATGAATGATATCAACATCACATGATTCATCAGGGTCATGTTCGAATGACCATCGCTTAACACCATATTGTTGGCTTAAAGCCTGCGCCGTACGTTTAAATAGACAATACAATGATGGTTGAAGATCAACCCAGACTATTTTACTTTTTTCCATGCGTTTCTATTTTAGTTATCCTCTTATATATCGACCTGCTCCCCTCCTCAGAATAAACAGATCACTGTATTCTTTATCACAAGTGGAGTTGTCACAGTTTTTTTGAATCGGGATAAGAAAGCAAAACTTTCCCTTGCTCTACTTGATGCCTTATTCTCTTAATTAATTTTTTTTCGATGGGATCGGCTTTAGCTTCGTAGTCAAGCATATCTCTAAAGATACTGTCGCTGATTTTGTTGAAACATGCGATGTGTAGATATTGCTCCACAAGACTTGATTTGTTTTTGTGCACTTCGCCCATTCGTCTGCTCGATTAAATGAATAACTCTATCTTCACCAAAGCTCATCTTCACAATCTGTCTTTACGACTAAATCTGATGTTGCATATGCTACGCAAAGCAGTGTATAACCATTTTCCATTTGGTCGTCGTCGAGAAAACTTTGATCTGATTGGTCAATTGTTCCTTGAATGATTTTTCCCACGCAAGTGCTGCATGCTCCCGCTCTACAGGAATAACTCATATCAATACCAGCTTGCTCTGCTGCCTCAAGTACATATTCATCATCAGGACATTCAAAATGTTTTGTTCCATCAGGGAGTCTCAATTCAATTTTGAACGACGCCATTTTTCAAAATAAAATCAAGTATAACTTTAGTATGCTTATCGCTCGATTAAATTTTACCATGTTTATGTTTCATTGGTTACATGTATAGCTTCTCCTGAGTGGTGTCGTTTTTGTTTAATTGGATGAGCCTTGCAATACTCTTGTTGGTAATTTTATGGAATAATTTAGCAAAGGCTATGACGTATTTTTAAAAAAGCAAATTTTACAAATGGACAACCAACCCCCAGAGAAGGTTTCTCATTATTTAGGACATGCAAGTGGTTGGCGAAAAAAACGCTTGAAGATTGCTATGGCCCTAAGAAATCAAGGATGGACGCACAAGCTAATTGCTGAGTATTTAGAGGTCTCACCCAAATCACTGATGCGCGACATTAAATGTTTTATTATCGATCCACAGGGATTACGGGCATCTTCGTGAAAAAGATGTCCGTAATTGATACTGTCTCTAGGAGTAATTTTTCTCTTATGCCTGAAGAGAGGCTGGTTTGTTATTCCCTTGATCCAGCTCGCTGTCGATAAGCAATAAGGCGGCAGCTTGATTATCAGCGAATTTGACGCGCCCCAGCATGTGAGCGAATTCATATTCAGATTGTGTTTGCATCTCTACCATTGGGTCTAGAAATACTGTTGTTCGTGTATCACTTACTCTCTCTGCCATGGAGTAAAGCTGTTGCAATGAGGCCGTCACATCAACCTCCATTTGAAATGCTGATGCCATGACATCGGCTGGTGATTCCCAGTTCTGCAAAGGAGCTTCAACGGTCTTCAGTTCAACGCTTTGCCCCCGAGCGATGATGTATTCGGCGAATTGTGCTGCATGCTCATGCTCACTGCTTGATTCGTCTCGGAAGAACCGAGAAAACCCCTTCAGTGTTCTTTCAGCAAACCAGATCGCTGCGGCGAAATATGAGGCGTGTGCCTGCCTTTCCATGTTGAGGTGGTCTTGGATGGCATTCAGAAGCTCAGGACTTATTGCTTCCGCGATTGCACGACCTGATGGGCCAGTTTCAATAGAAGCTGAGGCATTTGAATGTGATGTTGAAAGCATTCCTATTAAGCAATTGATCAAATGATACGCGCTGGCGAATCGAATTGCAGACAGCGTGTGTCATATGCACCAAGTTAAATGAGAGTCATTATCAAAAGATAGTCGCTGAGTTGATATTTCTGACTATTTCCTGATTCCAAATCACCGCCAGCCAGCGTTGGCCATCACTTGTATTGCAGTTTTCTGTGTTGAACCAAGAGCACTTATTGAGACATTGTCCGGTGTGAAACGACCGAATTTTTTCAATTCTTTTGAGGTTCCAAACCCTTTTAAAGGATACTCATACGTTGGGCCTGCGATCAATCGAGTTCCTTGCGGAGATGAAAGGAACTCAATAAACTGAATCGCTTCTTTTTTGTTTTGAGCTGATTTTGCTACTCCAGCAGCACTGATATTCACATGCGCTGGATTTGGCATGATTAATTTAATGTTTGAAGTTAATTTCTGATCATTCTTTCCACTAGCTCCTCCTTGCATTCTCGCCAAGTAATAATGATTAACTAGAGCTACTCCACACTTCCCTTGCCCCACTGCGCGGATTAGTGAAACATCACCGGAGAAGTAAGGCTGGCTTACATTCCTCACCATCTGCTTGACCCATGCGCTTGCTTGCGCTTGGCCTTTCAGAACAATTTGGTCGGCCACTAGCGACTGGTTGTATACATTCTTCCGTTTACGTAGGCAAATTTTTCCTTTCAAGCCTGGATTCGATAAATCTGCATAGGTCTTGATTGTATTTGGATTGACGATATTTGGATTAACAATAATTGCTCTGACACGTCTTGTGAAACCAAACCATCGATTGGAAGGATCTCGAAAACGTGCTGGGACGTTTGATATCAGCTTTTGCGTCTTGATTGGTTGCAACAGCCCTGCTTGAGCAGCGTTGTTGATTCTTGCCGAGTCAACCAATAAAATGACATCTGCTTTTGAATTAGCTCCTTCTCTCTTAAGCCTTTCAACAAGTGAAATGCCTGTCGCTTCGATCAGTCTTACTTTGATTCCAGTTTGCTGGCTAAATTGTTTGAAGGCTTTTCTATCGGTATTGTAGTGACGGCCTGAGTAAACTCTTACTTCTTTCGCCTCTGCTGAAGGTATGGCGGCGAACGGGGTGGCTAGAAGCAGGGTGGCAAAGAATCTGAGCATGTCTAGAATCACATACACTTCTATATTAGTTCGGTCCTGTGAGTTGTCAGCTTATATGAACGCAGTGTATGTAGCAAATGCTCTGTGCAACTCAATGTCGTTTTCTCTTTGATCGATGGAATTTATTACCCATCCGTTGTTGCCTGTTGATGAAACACAAGATATCCAACAACGACTCCTGGCCCCTAACCTCCCTTGGCGCGATGGCCGTCTAACAGCGGGCGATCAGGCGTCGTTAGTCAAGCAGAATCATCAACTTGACCCCAATTCGGACCTAACTCTTTCGATTACCAACCGAATATCAACAGCACTTACCAACGATCCATTGATTAAGAGTTTTACACTTGTTCGCAAGGTTCACAGCCTACTGGTTTCTAGATCCGACTCTGGAGATGGTTATGGTTGGCATGTCGATAACCCTTTCTCTCGTTACGGCCGACGTGACCTATCTTTTACAGTCTTTTTAAGTGATGACGACTCCTACCAGGGAGGCTCTTTGTCAATTCAAAGTGGTGGAGATAAGACTACAGAATTTAGATTGTCTCCTGGCCAAGTTGTTGTCTATCCTTCCTCCCTTCTTCATTGTGTTCAACCTGTTGTTGGTGGAACACGATTCGTTTGTGTTGGTTGGATTGAAAGCTATGTGAAGTCTGCGGAAGACCGTTCCTTGCTTTTTAATCTCGATGCTGGTGCTCGCGGATTGCTTGCCCGTCATGGTCGGTCTGATGAACTTGATTTGATTTTTCAAAGTTATACAAATGCCATCCGGCGCCTATCTTCCTGATTTGTATCTTTTGATCTTACTGGCTGCGTCGTTAATGACTATTTCTGATTGAGATTTGGCATAATAGAATTTTGGGTCTGTTTATGGCCAAGCCATCCGCAATTTCTGTTTTTGCAGCTGCCACCTCACTTCTCGTTGCCTCTGCAGCTGTTCCAGTTGTCCATGCTCAGAATGCTGGTGGACTTCAAGAATGGAACACCGACCAAGGTGTTGATGAAGAAAGCGTCATGGATTCTGATGCAGCCGCCTTAAAGAAAAAGGCAGAACAAGAGGATGTCTGTGTTCCTATCGGTGAGGGCGAGAACTGCTGGTGAATCTAATCTTCTGAGATTATTGAGGGGCATTCGCCCCTCTTTTTTTATGTAAAAAAAAAGCGCCCCGTGGGGCGCCAGTCTGTTGATCAAATGTGGATCAGAATTTGAAGGTCGTCTTGACGAGACCGCCAAACTTGTTGGCACCATTCACTTGATGTTTGCCCTTTGCATCATCAACCCAGAACACAGCAGGTGTGATGGTGATGTTGTCGGTCACACGGAAGTCGTAATAACCTTCGATTGCAAAGTTCTGGTCGTCAGCCTTTTGCCCCTGAACTTCGGTGGCGTAGCTGGAGTAGGAACCAAAGCCAAGTCCCAGCTTGTTGCCTTCCATGAAGGCGTCATTCCAGTTCAGGCCAACCATCCAGCCCTTAACGGCTTCGGAGTTGCCGCGGTATTCACTATCAGCCCAACCGAAGTCCAGGCCTGCACTGATGGTGGGAATGAATCCGCTGTCTTCAGGTGACCAGTAGCCACGAAGGCCAACGGCGTGGATGGGGTGAGCCAGATCCTTTGCCGTGGGTGTGGAGTAACCCATAGCCGCCTTGGCTTCTGTGTTGATCGTGCAGGTTTTCACACCCAGCTCGTCAGTGACACAAACCTTGTCCTGCTGAGCATTCTTCAGAGCGTAGAGCGCTGAAACATGCCACTTGCGGTTGCCGTAGCCAACTTGGCTGAGCAGGTAGGCATCGGTGTCTTCACCGAACATGCCTTTTTTCGAATTACTCGTCGCACCGTCACCACCGTCGGCAACGTAGTTCACAGCAAGATTGAAGGCTGCATCACCAGGATCGACATCCTGACGCCACTGCACACCAAATCCTTGGCCAGTGCTGGCACCGAGAACAGCACCGTAACCACCCAGTTTGAATGCCTTGAGGATCGGCTTGTAACGGGTTGGCGTTTCGATCATGTAGTAGTTCTCGATCAACGCACCAACGGTGACCTTGAACTCGTTGCCGATCGGGAAGCTATACCAGAGCTTGTCCACCTTGATGGTGTTGTCGCCGCTCTTGGCATCAGCCAGATAAGAGTCTGATTCGGTCCAGACGTTGTCCATGTTGCCCGTGCGAAGACGGGTGTACAAGCGATCCTTGCCGGTGAAGGAGGTGTCGAGGTTCAGCGTGTAGCGATAGGAGAAGTTGAATCCATCGCTCTCGCAGGAACCAGGCGATTTTTCGTTGCACTCGTCGCGATCGGCATACTTCACTGCGCCAGTGAAGAAGTCAGCCTGACCACGCAGTTTGGTGGTGGTGGAGAACTGGGTTGCTTCCAGTTCGCCAACACGGGCCTCGAGGCCGTCAACGCGACCCTTGAGGATGGCCAGCTCGGTTTCGAATTCCTTGAGCAGGCGACGCAGCTCGTCGGTCACTTCAGTGATCCGGTCGAGGCAGGCGTTCAGCAGGGCAGCCGCTTCGTAGCGGGTCATGGCCCGGTTGCCACGGAAGGTGCCGTTGGGGTAGCCAGCCACGCAGCCGTACTGCTCCACCAGGTTCGCCAGAGCCTGATAAGCCCAGTCGGTGGGATAAACGTCGGAGAACTGGGTGACGCTGGTCACCTGATCAGCGGAAGCCGCGTAATCAGAAACGCCGTTGATGTTGAGCTCGGCGGCATTAGCGCCACTGGCCAGAAGGCCAATGGCAGCAGGAGCCACCAGCAGTTGCTGGAAAAGCTTCATTGAATTCCTCACACAGGAAAGCCCAAATTGGGCACGCCCATACTGCCGTTGCGCTGTATTTGCTGCTACTCGTATAGAGCACTTCCAAGTAGCTTTTTATACGTCTGCCTGTTCATTTCTGTTATCAGCCTCATCGCAGTCCTTTTTGGAGATGTCTGTGGTCTGCTTGGGGCTTCGCTGTGTCTCTTAGGCATCAATAAGAAGACTGACGGCCTTGTGTCATTTGTTACTCTCTTCCGTGTTTTAGGCCTGTTGGAGCGATTAGAGTTAAAAAGTTGATTCCCATCGGATCTTGGCCAATTCATCCGACGATAATTTACGGCAGACCAAGAAAAAGGGCTGTAAAAAGTCAAAGTGTTCTAAATGGAAGGGTGGAACATGTCGGTGTGGCCATTGATTTGATTTGCCGGCAATATCAGTTGATTCTTTAGTTCGTCAATATAAATTTTATTAGATTTCCTGAGAGAGCTTATGCTTCTGGAAACAGTAGATCTTGTGGTTCCAATGATTTCGGCGATTCGTCCATGAGAGAGTGTGTGCTCTAGCAAATAGCCATCGGTCGTACGTATCCCAAGTCTGGTGGTTAATAGCTGGAATAATTTCATGAGACGACTTTCTATGTTTGTTTCGAGTCTGACAATGTGCAGTTGTAACACCCATTCCATGATGCTGTCATTGGATCTTTGTTCTGGATGATGGCCATAGCTTGCTTGGCATTTTGTTTCTGTTATCGCCTCTATCCTGATCGATAACTCTTCAGGATACTTGAATCTGCATGGTTCAGATTTGCATGCAAAAGCTAAAGTCAAATCAATTATCTTGCCTTCTTGGTAGGCGCCAATTCTTACGATTCCATCTTCTACTGTTATTTCTACGTCTTCTCTGCCTTTAGGTCTATCGAGAAGCACTGTTTCCGAAGCATTCAGGCATATTGGCCTGTGCTGCCTGGGATTATTTCCACCCTTCGTATTCATTGATGTGTTGACGTGTGCTTTTTGATACTTCCTGCTGTAGTCGCGTTGCCACCTATTTATTTGCTGTTCTGTATAAACAAGTCATCGCGGTTTTGTATTAGATGGATTTTATAGCACGTTGTGGATTGTTGGCTTTGTTCGTTGTTGTGATATTTGCCCTTTTTGAAGTTCGATATGACACATTGCGTCGTCGCGATAAGGATGCTCTGTCTGTTAATGCTTCAGCCACAGCATTTTTTCCGGCCTGATCACCTCAAGGGCTTCCATGTGCTCGTTTGTTAGTGCCTGGGCGGCCTGATGTTGGCCTGCAAGGGAAAGCTGCGATGCTCGTCCAAAGCACCAGTCTTTGATGTCATTGAGCGTCTTGGTTCGATGGCGATGTTTGTTGATATTTTCTGATGGCATTTTTGACTTGAGAATCCTTTTATTGTCTCGAATTGTATTTTAAATTTCCTTTTTTATGTACGTTTGAGCGTAGTCAATTGTTGTCCCTCATGTAGCTATTGCTTTCTTGCTCTTTTGGGGCTGCCTTTTGAAACTTTTTATCTATAGCCGCCTCTCTTGTCCTTCGTTGGTTTTGTTGATGCCCCCTGCCTGTAAGTGCTCTGTAGCTCTTGGTCGCATTTTGCTGATAATCATTCTCGCTATTTTCTTCGCTCTTTGTGTTGGTTCGTTCTTTTATTTGACGCTCATGTTTTAAGCCTCTATAGATATCCTCATATCATCTGTCCGTTATGCCTTCAGCCCTACTTCTTTGTGCTTGTGAGCGTTGCACCTGCGAGGTTCAGGAGACTAAAGCTGTGATTCTGCATGGCCTGAGCTTCTGTTCAGAGGCCTGTGCCAGCGGCCACCCCAATAACGAGCCATGCCATGGCAGCGGTTCCTGTGGATGCACCTGCGCGGAGTGAGCGAGTTGGGTTGAGCTCAACCCCCTTTCGATCGGGCTGGCCTCAGCAGCATCGTCAGCCCTGACACGGTGACAACAATGGTCACCCCTCCCAGCAGGATTGGATAAATCGGTTGGAGGTTCAGCCAGCCGAATTGTCCCGTGTGCAGCTTGAGCAGCCAGAAGGCATCGATGTTCCGCTCAAGGAGCAAGCTGTAGAGGGAGCCAGTGCCTGCTGTAATCAGCAGTGGTGCTGCGGCGATTGGCACCAGCCAGCGGTGGATGCGTCGTGCCTGACGGCTCGTTGTTCTCGATTTTTTCATTGCTTGCGCAGCTGTTGATGGAGTTTCCGTTCATCAGCGCAAGGCATCCAGCGTCCGTTGTTCTCGTGAACGCTGGTGCAACCGATTTCGGTAGCTCGCTGCTGAGCTTCCGCCTCGGTGGCGTAGAGCCCTTTGCTGTGGGCCAATCCTGGCGTTTGGTTTACCAAGAGGGTCACCACACCGACGGCAAGAGCCGTTAAAGGTTGGATGGCGGTCATTGGTTCAGAAGCCTTCGCAGTGTTCGATGGCTTTCAAGTAATTCATCTTGCCCGGGTGTGTGTTTCCGTCGGTGTTGATCGCGACCCGCATGGCGATCTGGGCATCGACGCAGCGGTTGTAGCGGTCGGTTTTGACGGCTTGCGGAATCAACAGAACAGCAATGCTGAGCAGGCTGAGGCTGCTGACTGCAGCCAGCACCGGGTATGCGTGGGCTCTCACCATTTCACGCACCGTGAGCCGTTGTTGGTTGTGATCGTTCATGTACTGATGGCGATTGCCCCAGCGTATGAACGCCCTTTCGGTTTGTTTGGCCTGAATGAACGAGGCAGTCAGCCAAAGCCCCGCCCCGCGGCGTGGACGGGTTCTCCCGCAATCCGAAACTCGATGTGATCCGTTGCGGGGTCGTACAGGGTGTAGTTTCTCCCTCCGCCAATACCGATCACGCTGCGCTTGGGTACGGCCTGTTCGCTCTGCTCTTCTCCGGAATGGTCCTTGACATGCGATTGGATCGATCCACCGGAGAGTTCAAGCCGGAACTGACGCTGGCAGCGTGCTGTGAAGAGGCGATTGACATCCAGTCGCGTCAGGCGATCCAACAACACCAGGGCAGAAGTGTCTTCTGTCAGCCGGTCACCAACATCAGCTGAACTGCCATGGATAAGGGCGCAGTCGAGTTCGATGAAACCGAACTGCAGCGATGCCAGCCAGTTGAGATGGTCTGCATCCACGGCAGCAAGAAGTGCGTTGACGCCAGCCTCGCCGTGCTCTTGTCTGAGAGCTTCAGCCTTGCGTTCCCCGCGGTAGCCAGACTCAGCAAGCAGCTGCTCTTCCCACCAGCCGTAGATGCACTCGGGCTGAAGATCAGCTCGATGCGGCTGTCTCAGACGCTCGAGCAGTGCATTGCACTTGCGTTGTGATCCGATCAAATCACCGAGAACGAAGAGATTGGCAACACCCCGCTGTTGCTTTAACTCTTTCTGGATCTGCTCGTACAGATCCAGGTCTCCTTGGAGACCACTTACCAGGGCCCAGCGTTCCATCAGCGCTCACACACGTGGCTGGCGTCCTCAGCCCGCTCGGCGTATTCGAATCCGTGGCTGAGCCTCCAGGCAAACACCTCCGGTAAGCCCGCATCAACGATGGCCTGACAGGTTTTGGCGACGTCGTAGTCGACCTCTCGAATGGTGACGTCTCCTGTGTTGTCGTCATGGATCACATAGGTCGCCTTCGTGCTCCCATGACGTGGTTCCCCCACGGAACCAGCGTTGACGATCCGCCGCATTGGTAGTTCCAGCTCATGTTCTGTTGGTGTGCCTTGATCGCTTTGTTGCAGCTTCACCCGAATGGACCCCTGCCGTAGTTCGCGCACATAGGGCTGGTGGGTGTGGCCGCAGAACAAGGTTTCCGCTCCCGCTGTTTCCACCCGCTCAAGGGCTGCAAATGCGTTCATGTCAGGCAACAGATACTCGTGCTGACTGTTGGGACTGCCATGCACGAACAGCAGCTTCTCTCTGCGGAATGTCATGGGCAGTTCGGCCAGAAATGCTTTGTTCGCCTCCGTCAGCGTTGCGGCTGTCCAGTGGTGGGCACGATGGCCTCGCCGTTCCGCCAGCTGGGAGGGATAGCTGCATTCACAGGCATTCAAGCCATCAATGATGTCCTCATCCCAGCAGCCCTGGCACGTGGCAATTTGGCGCTGTCGCACCAACTCCACCACCTCATTGGGCTGTGGTCCGTAACCAACAAGGTCGCCCAGACAGGTGATGGTTTTGATCCCGTGGGAGTCAATGTCGTCGAGGACGGCCTCAGCGGCTGCCAGGTTGGCGTGCAAACAGGAGATGACGGCATGCTTCATGTCAGTCAGCTTTCCAATGTGGGTTGTTGTTGTTGCTGGAGCTGTTGTTGTTGCGCGGTGAGCACGTCATCTGCGAGCAGGCAATCGTTGATGGTTGCCTGCATCCCTTCAGGATTGAGTGCCTTGCCTTGAACGACCAGTTCTGAAGTTCGACTGGGGCGCCCCGTGGGGGGAGCCGTGGCGTCCAAGGGCAGAAACTGTGATCCCTGTTGGCTCACCATCCAATTGCAGAAAAATGCACGCCCGTCGGGGAGATTCATCAATCCTTTGGCGCGGTACACATCGCCGTAGGCACCATTGACGAGTTCAAACCAGAAGCTGCTGAGGCTGTCTGGGTCCCAAACACAACCTGAAAGGGATGTATGCCAAGCCTCAAGCTTGCTGAACTCCAAGGTGTCATTCGAAGGCAACTCTGGGTCTCGCCCAAAGTGCATGACTTGGTCAGGTTGCAGCTGCAAGGCGTCCAGCTTTGAGCGGACGTTGATTCCGAAGCCATCGATGCCCTCCTGGGTGGGAGTACGAAACCTCTGAACTTCGATCAACGTGAGCGCATCGTCCTCCTCCTTCAGGTCTGCTGCATTGGATGGCGTCGCCTCCTCAAGCCTGGGGATCTGGTCCTTGAGCCAGCTCAGGTCGATACCGCTGTCGGCTCCCTGCTCAAGCCCCGCGTCTGGTTCTTCCTCCAGGCGCAGGTAAGCGCAGGGGCCGCCGTGATCTTGGAGCGTTTTGAGTGCCCAGGATGTTTTTCCGCACCCCGGAGGACCTGAAATCAGGCACACCTGACCCATCGCAGCCTCCACAAAGCTCGAGAATCATTCTCATTATGGTCGCTCGTCGCTGCCCTGTCGCGCTTCGGCTCCATTGCGTTGAGGTTGGTATCGCTTGTTATGGGCTCTGCTTGCATCTCTCGCTAGGGTCACCAGAACTCGGTTTTGACCTATGCAGGCCTTGGAGTTCCTCGCCCTCGCGCTGGTGAACTTGGCTCTGATGGTTTATCTGTTTGAAAAAGGCTTCAAATTCTGGAAGGAGAACCGTCGTCTCGATCGCCTGGTCAATCAGCATCCCGAAATGAAGGGGGTGCATCCCGACGAGGATGGCCTTTTTGTTTTTGAAAGTGATGACTCCTTAAAGGTTTTGGTTCTGGAGAACGATGAGCCCGGTGTGGATGAGCCCTTCTATGTGAGAGAAGAAGATCTTGAAGAGGAGTGAATGCAACGCCTGACCTGAAGTTTTGGGGGTAATTCGTGCAGGAATGGAATGATGAATTTGTTACCCAGGCTCAACATGAGCTCACCTCCATGGTGACTGACTGGAAATACGATTACGGCGTCAGTGATCGTGATTGTTCGGCCATGTTGCTCTGGATGCTGATCAAGCTCAATCCCGATTGCAATCTCGATGCCGGTGTTCTGGATCCCTGAGCAGGCGTTGTGTCTTGGGCAGCCAACTTGGCCCGCCAGTGGGGGTGATGCGTTTGTCTGTCCCTAGGTGAAAGCACCGATGTTTATTGGTTCTTGGCGATACACAATGAAAGGGTGACCCCCAGCTCAGAACAGGGGGAATCTGCGTCGAACAAGGGGAGGGACTAGGGAACCCTCCCTTTTTTGTGGCTGGCCTGCAGTTCAGCTCACCTAGGCCTTTCTCTGGGGTCTAATCACAAAAAAGCCCGCCAAAGCAGCGGGCCAGGTGATGGGGAATCCCAACATAACGACCACTGCCAATGGATGCAGTGTTTCTTTCTTATTCATGCTGCGGATCCGGTTGCAACTTATGGCCCTGCTGTGAGTGGTATCGCTTTGCGCAAGATCTAGTTCAGTCGCCTGCGTGAGCCGCTGTTGCGCCCGACTTCCTGAACGTTTCGACTCAGATACAGGGCATTGCTGAGTCCCATCACGACGGTGCATCCTGCCGGGCCGCACACCCGGTAGAAGTGATGTCCAATGGATTCGACTGTTCCGTTGCCTTGAACGGAGTACGGCAGATGCAGGCGCTCGGCCATGGGACGACGCTTGAGGCAAAACCGTCCTACGGATCCCGAGTTGGACTTGACTGCGACATCTGATACAGGTTCGCTTTTCTTTGCTTCCCTCAGTGTTTGTTAAGGATCCAGGCCTGTGCCTTCGTGGGCCTCAGGTGCCTGGGAAGTGACTGGCCTTGAGTCGAACAAGGTGATCCCGCACTTCCAGGTCTGGCATTCGCATCACGCGTTGCATCAGGTCTTGCCGATGGGCGTAAAGCCCCCTGCAACCCTTGATGGGTTCGGTGAGCAGCTCGAGCAGTTGTGCTTTGGCCGTTGTGCTTGTCATGGTCTTTTGCTGCGCCTGGTCTCGTCTTGTCCCCCAAAGCATCGCGAACATGTGATCGCAACACATCACCCATTCGAGTGGTTGTCTGCACTGATCCCAGGCGACGTCTCCCCCATTCGAGGGGTGGCTGCCAGGGTCAGCTTCTTTATCGTGACGTGTCTTTCGAGGTTCGGATGAGGGTTCTGCAATCCGTTCTGGCGTTGCTGTTGGTGTTGGTGCTGGGTTGCGCAACAGCTTCACCGGTGTTTGCTGCCATGAGCGAGGAGTCGGCGAGTAGTGATTTGATTGCGACGCTCGAACAAGCGCGGGATGTGCGGGAGCAGGCGGATCTAAAAATCCGGGAAAATCTCAAATTGATGGCGTCCAGTTGCCTCTATATGAGTGATTCGTTGAAGGAGTTGATGGCTTTGGAGAATCAGTTTGAAGACCGCCAGATCGCAGATTTCACCGTGGGTATGGCCGATGCGGTCGAGTTGGAATTGCTCGATGAGGAATCCCGGAAGATCAAGGCGCTGTACCGGCGATCCCACTGTGACGACCCGATCATCCTGCGGGAACAGTTGCGGCAGGCGGATCAAAAGCGGAAGGCCTGACTCAAGCAAGCTTCGCAACAGCAGACCCCCGACCCCTTTGACGGAGGGGGCCGGGGGTCTGGTTCTGAACGGTGTCGTTCAGGCTTGAAGTGGCCGTCCCGTTCCGATGAACGGGCGGCCTAGATCGCTCGCTTGTGCATGACGCACTCCATCAGGTTTTCGGCTGAAGGAAAGTCGAAGCGTCTGGCTCGTGGCACCTGGGGCCATGTTCCAAGGGGTCGGGTGAAGGGGGCTCCTTAGGGCACCTGACACGGTGCAGATGGAGTGCCGATCGGCCTGGCCTTTCGCACAAGGCCCGTCGAAGGGCGCACCCGACAAGAGGTGTGAAAACTGTTGGAGCAGGGGCCTGAAAGTCAGTTTGCTTCTGACGTCTGCTCGGTTGGACCGTCGTCACGCATGGACGCCTCCGATCTCGATGGACACATTCTTGGGGGTGGGTCGAGTCCCGGCAATCAGCACGAACACGCATTGCCTTTCAGGGCTGAATCGGCTGAAAGTGGGAAGGCCGTGGCCGTGATCTGATTAACCTGAGCCGCCGCCCGCGGTTGATGACCATTCCCTTTGGCACGCCTGAGTTTTCGGATGGCCTGCTGAACAAGTCGGTCTCATCCACACGACTGCGTGCCTGGTTGAACACACGTCTTCGCCAGCTCGCCATGGGGCAACGCATCCAGGATGCGCGGGCGTTGCGAAGCGAATTCCTTGTGGAGTGATCAGTGCCGCTCAGGTCTGTTTAGGCAGGTCAACCCAGCTCGAGGCAGGCCAGGCCATAAACGTTGCGATCGTGGCCTTTCGGCATCACGCCTTTGTACATGCGCACCGTTGATCCCATGGGCTTGAAACCCTTCGCCGTTGTAAGGGTTTTGGCGGAGTGGTTGTGCCCGGGGGTGTCGATCAAAACGACTCCCTTATGGCGGTCCATGGCGTTGTTTAGCAATAGCGATGCCATCCCAGCGTCTTCTGCAAGCCATGGCCCCACCCGCCACCCGTCGCCAATCGGGAGGAGGCAGGGTCGAATGCGCACATAGCCATGGCATTCACCCTTTGTATCCATGGCCACGAACACCTCCCCGGCCTTGTGGCGAAGCCACAGTTCAAGGAAATGGGGGCGCGGGCTGATTTCGTGGCGTTCGTCGTAACGCTGGATGGCCTCGAGTGAGATGTCGCGCAATGACACGACGTTGATGTCGCTGCGATGGAGAAGGGTTGTGTTCGGGTTGTTCGATTGATCGCTCAGGCACAACATCTGCCGGCGAGTGGTGACGCAATCCTTCTGAAAACCGGCTTTTTCATAGAAGCCAACCATCTGCACCGCTGCTTCTAGACCGATGCACTCCACGCTCTTCAGCGTCTGCAGGGCATGTCGCCAGAGGCGATGGCCGATGCCCTGGCCGCGATGGTCCTGCTTCACAACAAACAGGCCGATGAAGGCGTAGCCGGGGTTGTAGGTCACCGCGGCGATGCATCCCAACGGCTGGTTGTTTTGCCAAGCCAACCAGATCCCCTGGCGATCGGTGTTGGCATAGATCTCGATATCGCCCACACCAGGAGCGAAACCCTGTTCACGGGCCAGACCTGTCACAAAGTCAAGGTCGGATGACGTGAATGGTTTGATCTCCAACATCGACAGTCAGGCGAGGGGGCAGCAACCTGAGTGTTCGAACAATTTTCAGGCGCCGTCAGGCGGCCCGGAGAATTGAATCCACACTGGTTGGATAACGGCGCACGTACGCATTGGTTTCCATGGCGACGATGCGCGCCTCTTGGCGATCAGCTGCCTGGAGTTGCAGCGTGTGTTGGCTGCCGTCGTCTGTTTTGTAGCGAACGAGAAAACGTTGAGGATTGGCTGTCATCGGTCTGAGACCTTCCGTCCGATCCGCAGTGTTGCTGGCCGTAGCGCACAGGCAAGAGCGTGAAATGGTCTGTGGTTTCCCTCAACGATGAGATGTCCCATCGGTTGCGCGTGAGCCAGGTCGAGCTTCATGGCTTTGCCGTGAATGCACCCGTCTTACTGCCTCTGCAACCGGATCTCCATCCCCCTGTCAGGGGATACGTCGACCTGTAGGTCGCCGATCCTGGCGTGATGGGCTCTTGCCCCTCTGTTTCGGCTTGGGGAAGGGGAGATCCGAACCGTTGCGGGCGGTTCTCCTCTCCCTGTGTTGCAGCCTCTTGAGCGACGCTTAACCCGGACAGATGTTCATGAGGGGACCAACCCCTGAGGCTCGACCCTCAGGGGTTTTTTTATCGCTGTTCAGAGTGAACAGTTGCTCCCTAGGGTGATTCCCAGGACTCACCTGCCCCTGCGGGCTTTTGCTGACCATGACTCCTTCGAAGCTGTTCGACTTTCTCGGCCGGGTGCTGATGGCGGCCGTGTTTGTGAATGCATTGCCGGGGAAGTTCAGCAACTTCGCTGAAACGGCAGGCTTCATTGCCTCCAAGGGCATTCCTGAGCCGCTGGCATCGGTTCTGCTGGTGGCGGCAATTGTGGTGTTGATCGCTGGATCGATCCTGCTGGTGTTCGGCAGCAATACGGTGCTGGGGGCTTCCCTGCTGCTGCTGTTCCTGGTGCCCACCACGCTGATCTTTCACACCTTCCCGGTGGACAGTGGTTTCGTGATGAACCTGGCCTTGATCGGAGCGTTGATCCTGGCCATCACCCGTGCCTGGGGCAATGGAGTGCCCAGCTTCACGAACATCTGCTCCAAGGGTTGATCGTCCGCTGGCAGGGTCATGGCAGGGCCAGGGCCGTTCCCTCACGGCGCGGGTCTGCCACCCCTTGCCAAGCACCATCGATTTTCTGCACCAGGGCGGTGCCGCTGCCAATGGGCTGACGACGTAGTGGCCCTTTTGTTGTCAGCTGCTCCAGCGGGAACGGCCAGGCGAGCGGGGGATCATTTTCCAGCACCAGCGTCTCGCCCCGCCTGGAGAGATGGGGCAGGGCCACCGCTCGCGTTGGCGGCTCGTTCCAGACCATTGATGCCACCAACACCCGGCTGAGTAGATGCGGAATGCTCCGACCGCCAGGGCTGCCGAGGGCCAGCACCGGTTGACCATGACGGAACACCAGGGTGGGCGCCATCGACGACATCGGCCGCCGTCCTGGCAGGCGACGGTTCGCCACCGGTTTGCCGCCAAGGCTGGGGCTGAAGGCGAAGTCGGTGAGCTGATTGTTCATCACCATGCCGGCCACCAGGTGCCGACTTCCGAAGATTGTCTCCACTGAGGAGGTGTAGGAGGCAATATTGCCTCCGGCATCCACGATCGTGATCTGGGTGGTCCCCTGCTCCTGCCCCTGATCAGGCCGACCGAAGGGGTAGCGATCCGTCCCCGGTGGCAGCCCTGGAGTGGGTTGCGTTGCCTCGGCGATCTGTATGGCCTGGGCTCGCTTTGCGATGTACCCCGGATCGAGCAAGCCAACGGTGGGAACCGCTCCATCGCGCGGGTCACGCACCCAATAAAGGCGGTCGGCATCGGCCCAGGCTTGGGCTCGGCCCAGCTGCCTCCAGATTTCAGGCTCTGCTGCGCTGGACCCTGGAAGATCGCTGCTCTGGCTCAGCAGGGCGAGGGTCTGCAGCAGCGCCAACCCACCACTGCTGGGGGGCGGCATCGTGCAGATCTGATGTTGAAGCTGTTGGCGGCAGAGGGGGGCGCGATCCAGCACGGCATAGCTGCTCAGATCGGCTGGGCTCCAGCCACGGAAATCTGGTTCGCTGGCCTGCAGGGCATTGATCCCGTCGAGGATTCGCTGCGCCAACGGCCCTTGATAGAAGGCCGGCCCACCGTCACTGGCCAGCAGCCTCAGGGTCTGGGATAGGGCGCTGTTGCGGAAAGGTAGATCCGCCGGCGGGGGCTGGCCACCGGGCAGGTAAAGCGCCTGAAAACCGGGGCTGTGGGCCACACCGAAACGCTGGGCAAGACGAATGGAGCGCAGCAGCCGGGGGCTCGGTTGAAAGCCAACGCTGGCCAGGCGGATCGCCGGTTGGAAGGTGTGGGCCCAGGCCAGACGACCGTGGTTTTGGTGCGCCTCCCAAAGCAGGGCAACGGTGCCAGGAATGCCGATGGCGTTGGCTTTGGCGGTGGCCTCTCGCCAGGGGAGGGGACTACCCGAGGGGTTGAGCAGGTCGTCGGGCTGGCTGCGCTCGGGGGCCACTTCACGGCCATCCAACACTTCCAAGCTGCGTTGCTTTGCATCCCAGTGGAGGAGGAATCCGCCGCCTGCGAGGCCGGAGCTCTGTGGTTCCACCACGGCCAGCACCGCTTGCGCGGTGACCAGGGCATCGACGGCGGTGCCGCCCTCCCTGAGAATCCTCAGCGCAGCTTCACTGGCCAGGGGATTGGCGGTGACCACCACGGCTGATCCGCTGGCGCTGGAGATGCCCTTGCTGCCGGGGTCGGCCGATTCCGGATCATCGCGGCTGATTGGTGCTGCTGTTGTGGGGGGGCAGATCAAGAGGATCAGAGCCAGCAGCAAGGCTCTGATCAGCGGCAGCCCGCTCCTGCTTGTGGCAATGAAAACATCGCTGCAAAGGCTCTTGAAGGAAAAAATGATCAAATTCCCTCACTCACCCCTCTCGGATTTCAATCCAAGGGCTGAACTTGTCTAGGAAGAGATGTATCCGCAGGCCCACCTACGGGATACATCGCAGTCCTATGGGACAACCTACCGAAAAAAAGGTTCCCAAAGAGCCCACTCCTCAGGAACAACTCGTGCATGCGGACAGAACTTAATGCTACTCAATCTCCCTTAACAATGAGTAAATTTGCTCAGCGTGAGGGGCCCGGGTCTTTGCGTGGCATTGATGATTGCTATTTCCTCTGTCATCTCGTTTCAACTGGGCAAAAAGAAACCCCCGTCCAAGCGGGGGCTGCATTTCTGTGGCGTTGTCGCGCTGGGATTGGTCAAAGACCAAGGAATTTTGCAGGAATGCCATCCAAGCTGTTGTTTCCCATCATTTGGAAGATGACGTTGATCAGCATCCCTCCAATGTGGATGGCTCCCACCAGTGCCAAGCCTCTCCAGAGCTTCTCAAATGCTGCTGGGGGCTGATTGTTAACCCACGTGCCGGATCCGTTGGTCATCAATTCATCGAGACTTTCGCAACCTTGGCGGAAGCTGTTGTTTTGGTCCAGTATTTGTCATTGACATTCATCAGCGCACGGGGGGAGAGCAGCGCCGCCAGCCTGTCTTGAGCATCGTGTTCCACGCTTCGATGGCGTTGTGGCGGAGCATCCGCCGGCGGGTCTGTGGCATCGGTGGCCGAGGCGGAACCCAGTAGTAGGTGTGCACTGCAACCCACTGGGAATGGACGGTGGCTGAGTCTGGTTTGAACTGCACCACCTTTTGCTGCTCAGGGCTCACCAGCCAGCCTTCACCGCCTGGCTTTTCCGTTGGTTCGTGGGTGGCGCGGTATCGAGGCAAGGGGGTGGGGCGACGGCAAGAGAAGACAGCTCTGCGAAGCGCGTGCTGCCGGAGCGGTGCCCCGACGTGATGATGGCGAGGCTGATCATGACTGGTGGGCCAAATCGAGCGCGAACCGTTGGGATTGCCAGGGAATGAACAGAGTGTCCTGGATGGCGATGGCAATCTCAGTTGAGAAACATCGATTCACACCTTTTTGATGCTCCAAAAAAAGAAGCTCGTCTCAGTCAAAAAGATGCATCAGAAAGCTTCCGGAGGCCTGGATTGCGACCAATGTTCCACTCAGGCAAGAGAGTTTTGAACTGTCCTGTACTTAACGGACAGGCAATGAAGATCTTTTGGGTTCTCAACGAAAAAACATAAAGTTTTGGTATCGACCTATAAGCAAGTGTGAGAAACTTGAATTATTGGCTTGATAAATTAATGCTACTTCATGCTCTGATCGCTTACATTCAAGTAAATCCGTTTGGCAATAATGGAAAGCCGTCAGGTTGAAGATTTTTCCCAAAAAATAGCCTCGGACTTCGCGCAAGCCTGCAGGAATGATGAGAAAAGTGAGGATTGTTTTGGAACTGCGTACAGCTACGGTCGAGATAATGAGACTCGTTTGACCCATGAAATTATTCGCCTCCAGCGAGAAAGTGGCCTGTCGAGAAAAGAAATTATTGACTCGATTAGGGATCTTGCAAGTCGTATGAATGCACTTTCTTATGTTTTTCTAGTGGCGGCTGACGTTGCCGAAAAAGCGCTCGACGATGATTGATCCTGGCGGTTTGCATGATCCAAGCCAGCCCAGTGACGACCCTCCGGGCTATGCCCCGCGAGGAGACTTTCTGATGGGCCTAGCGGAAGAAGCGATCAAGGAGACCAGGAGACGAAAAGTTGAGAAGGAAATTGCCGTACTTGCATTGGCACTGAAGGATTACAAAGATAAAATTACCATTCGACGCTATGAGCAACTTATGAATCGTCTTGCCGAGCTGAAGAGCCAGCTCAACAGCAATCCTTAAATCCAAAACACAGTTTTAGTCGACCTCAGAGGAATGGCTTGAGTGCTGGGTTAATCAGGCTTGAGGCTGACAACGGCTGGGCGATGACGATCTCTTTTTTTGTGCGTCACCATGATTTTCGATCGCCGGATCTCCGTGCTTAGATCGTGATCTGGTGGCAGTTGATTGATGACGCCGTCGAAAAATTAGTGCTGACCTTGATGGCTGACGCTGCCGCCGGAATTATCTCATCAGGATTGGGCCGCCATCGGTGATATCACTGGCTGCTCCATGGCTGCCTGCTATGGCGAGGGTTGATGGTGCTGGCGCAGTTTCTTGAGTTGATCGTCGATCTGAAAGCGCAACTGCCTCAGATTTTCAACATTGATCTCGTTTTCGCCCGCACTCCAGTGCTGCGGGTTGGCGACACGAATCTCGAGTTCACGTAGGCGGGAGCGATCGGTTTGCATGTCGAGCTCCGCGGGCGGCTTCAGTCTGTTGCCATTGCGCTGAGTTCAACATGAGTTTTTTTACCGCTTCGTAGAAAAGAAGTGACTGCAGTCCATGTCGATTCAACATCGACTGGATGAACAGCCTCAGCTGGGCAAGGCTTAATTGGAATCAGACTCGAACAGGTGATCCATTAAGGCTGCATAGAGTTTGGTCTTCATGTCCAACAGGAGGGCTTGTTCGTTGGCATCACCCCCAGGCCAGCTGACGTAGGCCTCAGCAATCGCCTTGTGCAAAAGGCGCAGAGCGTCTCTTTCCACCGCGATCGTTGTGATCATTTGGTTGCCCTCCATTTGCTTTGAACGAAACAGGCTGTCTTCAGAGATCTCTCGGTTGGCGCATGATCCAGTCCGAGGCGGCTTGCTGTTGTTTCCAGGCCACCAAAAGGTCTTTCGCAATACTGCGGAGGGCCTGAAGATCCTTTGAGTTGTCGATCTCGCGTGAAAATTTCTCGATTTCAAATTTCTGGCCCAGAGTCAACGCAATCGGTTCCATTGGCTTGTGGCTTTGCGCCCGGAAAGTAACCCAGAACTTTTGGTGCTGCAAATTCAAACCGTAGTGTTTGCAACCGATTAGAGAGAACTATGATCAGCTCAATACATTGCCACCGTTACAGAACATTTCTGAATGCGGCTAATCAATCGGATCGCAAAGGCTTATGGCCTTAGAAAGCATTTGCAGCTCTCAATCTGATGCATTTTACCTGGGAAAAACATCTTGAATTATCCCGGAATGTAGCTGTTGCTTCAGACGAAAATCAGGGTATAGCTCTGGCACTTATGGGTGTTGCTCTGACAATGCTGGCCAAGGATCTCCTGGCCCATGAACTGAATGGCTCAGCGCTGCCGTCATCCAGGTCTTGAGCCAGAAGGCCACGTCGTTGGCTCAGAGAAAGTCCATCTCATCTTCGTTGTTCTCGTCTTCCTGGGATTGGATCCACAGCGCCGATAGCGGAAAGATGAAGCAGCTAGCAATCAGAAATTCCATTTGAACCTGGCTTTGCTGAACTAACGATCGAGCAAAAATGGATGGTGATCTGTATCAACTGATCTCGTTTTTTCTGATTTTGGTCGTCGATTGATCCGTTTTATCTTGTTGAGTGATTGTGCTTAGTCAGCCCAGGCTGATCAAGGCCACACCTGCAACAAACAGCAGAACGGACAGCACCAACAAGCTTCCATTCATCGGTTGCTTGTTCTTTTGATCGATTCCATCCCCAGGCGTGCTGCCTGGCGGCCCAGATCAATCGCTGATTTGGCGCTGCTTTTGATCAAATCCTTGGCTGAGCTGCGAACCCGTCGCGGGCTGCGCTGCATGGCGTCGGGCCAGGATCCTTCCGGCCATCGCGGCACGCGACGGGTGACTCGGTCACCGAGTTGAAGCAGGGATTGTCGTAGCCCGCTGGCCACAGCTTTGAAGCAACAGCATCAATCTGCTGGCTCTATTGCAAGGGTGTTGTGCCAATTGACACGAAGGCGGGTTGGCATCTGCATGGGAAAGACCCACCACAGGGGCGGGGCTTTCTGGATATGGCGGTCGCTGGTGGGGCACCTGCAGGCCTATGTCTCCGGTGAAGCGGCTTCAGCCTGACCCTCAGCTCGGCATAGCCAGAGGCGGATGAACAATCCCTGATAGAGCTGCAGAGGTGCCCGCCAACCGGCTTGCTCCAGTACAGCCGCGACCCGGCTGGCATCAAGGGAGAACACCACCTTGTTGCGGCTGTCCCTGATTTTTTCAAGCCGGTCTTCAGGAACGCCCCGGTCGACAAGCCGTTGCCACGCCACATTGAACACTTCGCATTGGCTCTCGCCCTCCTCCGCTTCGCTGTAGGCGCTCAGCAACAACACGCCGCCATCAGCTGTGCACTGCGTCAGTTCGCGCAACATCGCGTTCTGCTCGTCGCTGGGCAGCAGGTGAAGCACGTTGTGGCACACCACCAGATCAAACCGGGCGCCGTTCAGTTCGCCCTCGAGTGCCGCGTTCAGGGTGCAGGGCAGCAACCGGCAGCGGCTGCTGCCGGGGTGATCCGAAAGGGTTTTGCGGCATTGCTCCAGCATCAGCTCACTGGGCTCGAGCACCGTCAGCTCAGCATCAGAGCAGGCGTTGAGAAGGTTTGGAAGTTCATCGCCGGGGCCGGGACCCACCACCAGCACCTGCTTTGCATCGCTTGCTGTGGCCTTGATCGCTGCTCTGGCGATCTCGTGCAGAACGTCGTGGCCGGGAATGGAGTCTTGAATGCTCTTGCGATAGGTGCGGCCGTACTCGCCATCGAAATCAAGGGAGGGCATGGACCACCGCGATGGAGCTTTCCCAATGATGGTTGCTTTGTGCGATTCAGCCCTGGAGGTTGCCGATGCCGTTGTGCACCCCGTCCCCTCCCAACCTGACAGCAGTCTTGGCAGCCAGCGCCCTCGTGTCAGCCAGCAACGGTGCCTGCTGGCGCTATCCCTCATCTGAGGGAATGTCTCGCCTCGATGACTCCCTCAACTGAGGGATGTGATTCTTCTTCTGTTGGGGCTCAATAAAGAAGCGCGCCATTGCTTCCTATGCCCCCGGTTTACGACTTGATCCTTCAGCGCAAGGGCGAGCTGCAGACCGAAACGGTGCAGGTGGCCGATGCCGCCCAAGCCTGGCGATTGGGGCGTGAGCGCTATCCCCACTGCATTCGTGGCGTTGTTCGTCGGGATGGTTGTCGCGATGGCTCTGCAGCTGAGCCATCCAAACGCCGCTAAAAGAAGCTCATCTGAATGTTTTGGGATGGAGCTGCGGCTCGAGTCGCGTGCGTTGCATGAAGCCATCGAAGAGACGGCGCAGTTCTTTCAGAACCAGCGGGTGGTGGTCTGCTGCGGTGACCGTCTCACCCTCACCTGTCTCTGCCTGGCGGAGCCGATTCGCCGTGCCGTGGTGGGCGCCGCCACCACCGAGGAGGAGGGCTTCGAGCTGGTGCTGCGCACCCGGCCGAGCCTGTTGATCTGCAGTGCGAATCTGGAGACCGGCTACGGCATGAACTTGCTGCGGCGGGTGAAGGCGGAGCTGCCCACCTGTCAGCTCCTGATCGTGCTTGTGCGTGAAACCCAGGCTGTGGTGCAGGAGGCGATGGAGGCTTATGCCGACGCCGTGATCTTCAAATCAAGCCTCGGCACAGGAAAGGGTGATTTCGTTCAAGCCCTTCACACCCTCGCTGAAGGAGGCGTGTATTTTCCCGAGGAGATTCGTAGCCTTGGCGCGGCCCAGGCGCCGAACCCGAATCTGCCCGCGTTGATTGAAGACCTCACCGAGCGTGAGCTGGAGGTGGTGGCGGGGGTGGCCCGAGGTCTAACCAACCAGGGGGTTGGCAGCAGCCTCGGCATCTCGGTGGAAACGGTGAAGACCCATGTCATGAATGCCAAAGACAAACTTGGTGCTGCTGATCGCACCCAGCTGGCGGTGATGGCACTGCTTTATGGCTTGATCGATCCCCTCGGCTGATTCACTTGCTTCACTCACTTCGGCAAGCCTGTTCGGTGATCACGGTCGCCATCCCGCTTCAGTCGCCGCCGCTGGATCCATAGGGTCTTTTAGTTGCTTTTTTGTGATGTCTGACGAAATCACCAACCAGCAGTCCTGCAGCGGCAAGAAGCGGGCGATGCTCGCCTATGGGGTGGTTCAGATCTCCGCCACCGTTGTTTCAGCCGTGTCGTTGGCGGCCATTGCCTTCGGTTTGTGTGCCGTGAAGCAGGAAAGCCGTTTGTTCAATGGCTGCGTTGAGGCTGTCGTGGCAGAGGGCAGGTCTCAGTCCGAAGCTGTTCGTTATTGCAACGGCGGGTGAGATTCAATCTCAACCGTTGTCTGCGGTTGATCAAGAGCCCTTGGCGACGCTGCGTTTTGAGCGAGACCAGGGCTTCGTTGTGGGGTGATTCAGCCAACGCCATTTGGGCGAGCAGCCCAGCTTTTAACTATTACTAAGTTCATCTCCAACAATTAAGAGATCGCCATATCTTTGATCTGATTTCACTGTTTCCTCGGATGCCAGCCCTGAAGTACAAGCGGGATTTCACCCACGAACAGCGGGTGTCCTTCGCCTTTGCGAACTCCGTGGACGCAACCAAAAGTGCCAGCTCCAACAAGCGCAAGGCGGCATCCACACCTGCTGAGTACAAGCAAAACCAATGCGCCGCCATGGGCATTGGCATGGGCCCTCGGATCCATGAGGAGTGCCCCTTCTCGGCGATCAACCACTCCTATGCCTCAACAGGCAGCCAGGCTCTGGAAGCTGCGATCACCGCGGGTTACAAGCAGGTGTTTGGCAACATCGGCATCTCCTCCAACCAGCGTCTCGTCTCACTCGAGGCCTTCCTCTGTGATGGCCGCATCAATGTGCAGGGCTTCATGGCCGGCCTGGTCAAATCTGAGCTCTACAAGCAGAAGTTTTTCCACGCCGTGTCTCCCATGCGCGGCATCGAGCTCACCACCAAGCACCTGCTGGGGCGTCCTCCCATCAATCAGAAGGAAGTGAGTGCTGGCATTCAGCTGATCGCTGAAGAGGGCTTCGACGCTTTCGTCGACAGCCTCGTCCGCTCTGAGGAGTATCTCGAAACCTTCGGAACTGACACGGTTCCCTACCTGCGTGGTTTCAAGTCGGAAGCACGGGCTTCCTGCTCCACCTTTGTTGGCATGGCCGAAATCACTCCGGCAAATGCCAGCTCTGAAAACGCCATGTACACCGGTCCTTCGCTGGTGAAGCGCTTCAGCATGGATCTCGGTTCCTTTGCTGCTGCTGCCGTCTACTCAGACGACAGCGATCGTGGTGGCTTCTCCTACATGAATGCAGTCAGCAACCCCCGCAACGCTGCTTACCGTCGGATGTATGGCGGCAAGTTCAACTACGGCCGCTTCTGATTCATTGCTGCTTGCAGCACTGAGCTGAGAAACAAGAAGGGCAGGAGAGCTAACTCTCTTGCCCTTTTTTAATGGCGGCGCTGTTGAGCCGCTGGAGGTGCCCTCAGGCCTATTGGGCTGCCCCTGGGTATGAATACTCATTGAAAATGATCCACGCTTCCGTAAGATTTCGTCGCTCTTGAATCGTTTGATGCATTACTTCGGGCTCTTGGTGCACGAGAGTGGCCAGGTGACTGCTCTCTTTGAAACACAATTGCTCGAAGTTGCGGTGACTAAGTTTTTTCAACAATGCCTGCAGAACGGCTATGCGCCTGTTGATGTTCATCTGCGATTAATCAAATATTCGTCGCCAAAATTTCCATTTGAGACCTGTCTTGATAAAAGTCTTTTGGTTTCTGGATATAACTTGCAAGTGGAAAATTATCAGTAGTGAATCTGTTTTCGCTCCGATGGGATGTGTTTGTCATCGGAGTAAGTGATGTTGGGCAGTTGCTTGATTCTTGAGTGGATCTCAAGGCCAGGCTTGCTTTCGGCAGTCGCTCCCTTTCTTATTTCCGTCAGCGCGTGAAGCGGAGATGAGATCTTGGTTAGTGCCCCTGCCTGATGCTCCTTGGCCTGCCCAGCCGACGCCGACGCCAATCTCAAGCGTGCTCTTGAGCAGCTCAGCGGCAATGAGGCTGCGGTCGCCGAAGCCATCAATGAAGTGCGGGCCGAGCACGCCCGAAGTGAACCGCCGCTCACTGGGCCCGCACTGATTGAGCGCATTGATCAGTTGGCAGCCCAGCGGACTCTCGACAGTCAGGACGCCGCGATCCTCTGCCATTGGCCCGATGCCGCTTCCATCGGCCAGGCCTGGTTCGAGCTCAAGCATCCCGGCAGAAGTGTTCCCAGCCCGATGCTCGTGCTCGATGCCTATCTCGTCGGTGCTCCGCCGTTCCTCAGCAAGGCCCAGCGTGATCAGGTGGGTGACTGGTACCGCAGCAAGGTGAGTGCCAATCCTGAGTACACCGATGCCGTCACCGGGGCAGCCAAGGCTTTTGTGCTGATCGGCGATCTCAATGCCAGTGCTGCTGGCATGGCCTGGCAAACGATCATTCCCGATCTGCTCGAGCAGGGTCACGACCTGGAGTTCAATGTCACCAAGGAGCAGGTGACAGCTGCAGCGGCCCGCTGGATTGTTGCGGTAGCTGACACCTTCGCGGCACCATCGCTGGATTAACGCGAGCGATTGATGGGTCTTCAGCTGGTTTCCGCCGATTACCTCCACGAAGACGGCATCACCTATCGAATCCGCCGCGACAGCCTCGAGCAGGACTTCACCATTGAGGAAAAGCGCAATGGTGCCTGGGTCGACTGCGGCCTCGATCAGGCGGTGAAGGACGTGAACTTCGCTGAGTTCAAGCGCCTCGGTCTCCTGATCAAGAAGGTGATGGATGCCGACCAGTGGCTGGCTTGAGCTGATCGGAGTCGCGACTCCTGGCCAGACGCGCCAGGATGTAACGAATTCGTTACACAACTCTCATGACTGTCGGAGAAATTTTCCTCGAGAGCCTGTCCACCGGGGTGATCACCGAGCATGAGGTGAGCTGGCTGACCTTGCACCAGAGCAGTTTTGACCGTCCGGAGGAGGCCGCTGCCATTCGGCTGGGTCGCCTGATGGACCAGGGAGAGATCAACCTCGGTTGCCGTCTGCCGGAACCGATGTTGCGCCACCAGGAGGTGTTGGTGGATTGGATCGAACCTCTGGGCCGCCGTCGTCACCGCGCTGCCGCCTGAACCAGCAGGCCGTCCTTCGGGCTGGGGCTGGGAATCAGCTGCAGCGCCAGGTCTTGATCTGGCTGCAGCTGCAGCTCCACCGCCTGGAGCAATCCAACCGCCATTAGGCGGATCTCCAGTTCCGCGAGGGCCTTGCCGAGGCAGACCCGCTCGCCGCCGCCGAAGGGCAACAACGTTTGCCCAAAAGATCCATCCAGGTGCCGTTGCGGCCGGAATGCCGCAAGGTCCGCGTCGTCGTTGTCGGATGCCGGGCTCAGCACCACCTGAACCACGCTGCCCTGCGGAATGGCGACCCCCGCCAGGGTGATCGGCGCCAGGCTGCGACGGAAGAATCCACCCACCGGAGGCGTCAGCCGCATCACTTCCAACACCGTGGCATCCAGCCGCGGCGACGTCACGCTTTCAGCCAGTCCCTCCCGCAACCAGGTCTCGATCTCCGGGTTCAGTAGCAGCGCTCGAAACAGGCAGCTCAGTGACGATGCGGTGGTTTCGTAGCCGGCGAACAGCAGCAGCAGCAGTTGCTCGGCCAGGTCGTCATCGTCGAGGGGGATGCCGGCTTCATCCAGTCCGCCACTCAGGAGATCAAGGCCCCCTGCGTTGTTGTCCCGTTGCAGCTCTGCCTTGATCCGCTGCAACAGCCGTTGGCGTGCGGCCATGGCTTTGGCGAAGGGTGTTCCCGGGATCGCCAGCGGAATCGAGAACAGGGCCCGGGTCCAGATCTCGAAGTCGGCGAACAGGGCATCGCGGCTAGCGCCATCCAGCCCCAGCACCGTGGTGGCAATCACCGCAAAGGCGAAGCGGCGCATCCGTGCCGCCAGCGGCAAAGGTTTCTCGGCGGTGACCAGCTCCTGGCACAGCTCCTCCACCAACTGCTGAATCGATGGGGAGTAGCGCGCCAGAGCTGCGCTGGAGAACAGTTGCCCCACCACCCGCCGGCGCGCTTTGTGGCCTGTGCCATTGCGGTTCGCCAGCGACTTGTTGCCCAGCAGTTTCCGAACACTGTCGGGCCACCAACCCTCCAGGGCCTCACCCTGGTTCATCAGATCGGCGATGGCCTGTTCACCACGGATGAACACCATGCGCTGGGCCAACAGCTTGGTTTCGAACACATCCCCGTAGGCCTGGAAGCGCCGTTGGGCGAAGTCGGCCTGGGTGAAGAAGGCCAGGGTTTCCCCCAGTCCGCTCACGGCGCCCGTGCTGGGGAGGGGAGTGGTGGTCATTGCAGCTGGGGGGCAGGAGCTGTTCTAGGGCTGACAGTGCTGCAGGTGCTGGCTACCTGAAGGTGTGTGCTGCGCCAACGTCGTGGATCTCAAGTTCCTGGTCATGGTGCTGGTCTCCCATTTGATCAGCGCTGGTTTGTCCAAAACTGTTGCCGCCCAGAAGGCACGCAACAGCAACCGCTGGTTGTTGGCTGGCCTGTTGTTTGGTCCGTTGGGTCTGATTGCCGCCGTCGGGATGCCGGATCGTCATCAGATCGTCTATCTCCGTTATCTGGCCGAACAGCAGGGATACCAACCTCGCCATGACTGTGGTGGGCAGAAGGGTGACACGGAGACTTGAAAGCTGTGGCTTTAGGGCCTCAGCGGCAGCGTTGAAAGCGAACAATGCTGCGGGTCAGCCCTTTTTCGGGCCAGTTGGGCATCACCCTCCAAGGGGTGCGCACCGTGAGCAGATCACCGTCGATTGAGAAAAATCGGGTCTGTTCGGTGCCAACCCACTCGGGGTTCCAGGCCACATCCACCTTGGTGATCCAGCGATCACCCTCCAGGCGATAAAGACCGGTGTAGGCAATCATGTTGCTCAGTAAAGAGGAGCGCTCTTCGGCGCTGGCGCCTGGTTGCCGTCCTTCGGCCGAGAGCATGAAGGAGAGACGTCCTTCCGGTGTGAAGATCACATATCCGCTGGGGTGATCGCCCATTGGCGCAAAGGCGTTGCCATTGGATTGTTCTTCGACGCAGTAGCTCAACAGCTGCCAGGCGCCATGAACTGTGGGTGGAGTGATGGCTTGGGCGGGTTGAACTGAACTGATGCTCACAACTGAACCTGTTCCTGACCGGCAACCTATCGATCGCCATCCAGCTTCTACAGCTTGAATCTCGGGATTCCTGTGAAATAGAAGCCATTGAATGCCGATCCAGTAACAACAACCACGAAACTGCTCGGGTTTTGATGGCGTCGTCCTGCAGTGCGCGTCGATGGCTGACTGGTGCCAGTGGACGTGGAGGTTCGTGTTGACCAACCAACCGACGCCCCGCTGATCAGGATCTGATTGGAACTGAGAGTCGGTGTCTATCATTTCGTTCAATCTTCGATGCCATCTGTTGGCATCTGATGGCTGTGTCAAACCATCCACCGATAGCGATCGAGTTTGTCGCTTGATTCTTGCTCGCAATCCGTTGCATCGGTCGGCTTCATTGATCGGGTTTATCGATCGAGCCTGGGGTGGTGAAAGACTTCCGAGCAAATCAACTGAAATCAGCTTTTTTATCCCCTTGTGATCTTGCAAATATGGGGTCTAATACGTGGGTCTCGTTCTCACAGTCCCATGCTTACCGGAGCTGAATTGCTCAACCGCGTCAAGGAACTTGGCGATTGCGCCAAAACAGATCTGGCCAAAGGTTGTGGCTATGTCGTCACCAAGAAAGACGGCTCTGAACAGGTTAAATTCACAGCGTTCTACGAGGCTCTGCTGGAAGCCAAAGGCCTCTCTTTTTCCACCGGTGGATCTGGTGTTGGTAAAGGTGGTCGCAAGCTGTCTTACAAAGCTGTCGTTCAGGGCAACGGCAATCTGCTGATCGGTAAGGCCTACACCGCCATTCTTGAACTGCAGCCTGGCGATGAATACGAAATCAAGCTGGGACGTAAGCAGATCCGCCTGATTCCCGTGGGTGGTTCTGAAGAAGAGGATTGATTTCCTCTCTGGTTCAGCAGAAACAACATTTCTCCCTGTGGCCCCTTTAGGTTCCACGGGGAATTTTTTTTGCTCCAATGCCCTACCAACCCACCAAGGAGCATTTGGACCATCACATTCCAGATACCTTCAAGAGCATCAACAACATGATGCGGCAGCTGAAGCAAGACATCGGCATGGATGACCGTTACATCGCTCTGATGCTTGACGCTTTGTCGCGGGAATATTCAGCCAAGCAGCCAATTGGTGATGGTTTCGGCTTTCGCTGAAGGTTGAAGGGCTGTTCCAATCAACCTCTTCCAATCAACCTGTTGCTACCAACCGGTGGAATGGCGCCTCAGTTCACCGATGAAACGACTCCTGCTCGTCCACAACCTGGTGCATGGTCAGAGCGTTGTGCATGAACTGGACGATAAGGATTTCGCCGTGGAATTGGTGGAGGGCGATCCCGAGGTGGATGAGCAGGGGGAGATGGACGTGGAAAGTCGTTTTTTCATCCGGGTCGACACCGAATGATTCCGGTGAGCAGCTCAGCACAGAAGTGATTGGTTGCACTTGATCAGAGCTATCTCGAAGACATTCAGTTGGTGGATCGTGATGTCGACGCGCTACGTGCTTCGGACGGGAGAAATCATTCTCTCCAATCGCAACCCTGAGGGGCTTGACGTCTACTGCTACCGAACGGGCTACAACCACCACACCTGTCTATTGCTCTCCGAGCAATCCGAGGCGGACTTCCTGCTCCGCTATGGATCGGAGGAGTTGAACGTGGCCTACCCAGGTTGACTGCTGCCTTGGCCCTTCCCCCAGGCCCTTGACGCTGCTCAGATCGTGGCCTGAATGGGTTGGCATCAAGGCAATTCCATGGATGACGTCAGGCTGCAACTGCTGCTTCAGGAAGCTGAGGACCATCTCCGTTCCCGCAGCTGTCGTCAGCGTTATGAGCGTGCCGTCGTTCGTCTGCCCGACAGCCGCCGGGGCATCTGGTTCGGTGATGACAAGCGTGCGGCCTGAGCCATGAATTCGATGCTGAGCTTTTATCCCCAGTTCTGGACTTGTGCCTTCGACTTCGAGGGCCGGACATCCCGGATTGATTACTGGAAGATTGTTCTCGTCAACCTCATCCTTGGGTGGGTGTTGTCGCAGATCGCTCCTTCCGCCGTTTACATCGTTTTTGCTGTGGCCTCCATCTGTCCGGGGCTGGCGATGAACATTCGGCGCATTCGTGACACCGGCCGTCCTTGGCCCTGGATATTCATCGCGCTGATCCCGTTCATCGGTTTTTTCTGGTTGCTCTGGATTGAGCTTCAGCCCTCAGCTGACGGCTGACGGGATGCCGGCCGCTTCCAGGGGGGCATGTAGCAACTCAAAGACGGAATCGATGCGTTCAGCTTCCACTTGCGAGATGGAGAGCATCAAGGCCAACAGATCAAGCCGGCGCCGCTCCTCGGCTGAATAGGGACCGTCGGAGCGCATTAGTTCCGAGGCCATGGCGTAGGCCGTGAGGGCTTGATCGGCCGTGAGCACTTTGGCTGCCTCCACCATCAGAGCTTTGGTGCCCCGCTCCAGCCGCATGGCCAGCACCGCATCCATCAGCAACACCAGCTCGTTGTCACTCATCCGGCAGTAGGGCTCGCGGTAGTCGAGGGCGTGCCGGAATGCCCTTGCTCCGGCCCGACTGAGGGTGTCGTCCCATGACACCGCTGTGAGGCCAACGGCCGCAAAGGCTGTGACGACATTCATCGGGGATGACGCAGGTGTTGCCCAACTGTCAACGCAATCCCCGGTTCGTGATTGTCTAAAGCGCCACAGAGCGACCCAGATGAGTCGTTTGACCTACCTGGGGGATGGCCTCACTCCGGAAGACGCTCCACGGCCACATGCATGAACCGTTTCACCATGGCGATCGGCCAGCCTTCCCGCTGCAGCTCCTCAGCGATCTGATCAATCTGATAAACGATTTCCTCGGCGACGAGCTCTTCCAGCAGATGGTTGGAGTGTTGCGTGGTGGTCATGGCTCGATTGCACTGCTTCGGGGCTAACCCATCCAGGCCACGTTTTGCCACTTCGATTCTGTGGCGTCCGGTTGCAGGCTGGTGCTGCTGTTGCCAACTTGAGGGGATGAAACATCCCTCCCTGCTCCGACGCATCGGCACCTACCTGCTCGGTCTGGTGGATGAGTATTGGGCGATGCGTCGTCCTTGGCAGTACGGCGCCAAGCAGCCCCAATGCGGATTGCAGTGCGATGGCGACCACTGCGAACGGATCGACTGAGCCACTGAAAAAAATGCGCCTTTACACGGGTTGCCGTTGCTCTGTGTCCTCACAACAGTGAGGTCAGCACCTGGAGATTGGATGGAGTTCAAAAGCCGCATTTTTGCCACCTCGCGAGGTTCCACCATCGATGCCATCGGTGAAGGGCGTTATCTGGTCTGCAATCCGGCTTACTGCTTCATGGTGCATGGCCTGCGTCAGGCCCATGAAGCCGTTCAACGCCAGGAGAAGTCCGCGCTTTGAGCCATGGCTGAGTACCGAATTCACTGCAAGCACTGTGGCTACGAGGGGAAGGACAACTCCCGTTGGATCCCTTTCGTACAAGTGGAGCGTCGGGGGCAGGATTGCCCCCACTGCGGTCGCCCGACTCTGCTTGAGCCTTGGTGCACCTTGCGGGCTGAAACATCCATGCCTGACTACTGATTTCGCCTTTGCGACGCAGCTGCCGGGTTAAAAGTTTTGCCAGCTGCTGGTGAGCCACTGGGGAGCCAGGCTCCACCAGATGGCGGTCGCCACGAAGATGGCGGCCAGGCCGATCAGGCTGGTGATCAGTTCCTCTTGCCTGCTGTCGGAGCGAAGTTTCTTGGTTTTGCCCATCGTTCCATCGTTTGCTTCCTTCGGTTTAGAACCTCTGCTCAGATTGGCCATCGGTCAAAACACCCGCCCGCAGCCCTGGCGATGATGGGATCAGCTTCTAGGCCCGATGAGCACCGCCACGTTTGCTGAGTTCGCCGAGCGGGCCGACTATTCCCTGCTGGATAACCTCACGCCTGATCCGGAGGCGACAGCGGATGGGGAGGACCACCGACCACGTCAGGTGCTCTCCGGCCACTACGTGCCGGTGACCCCCACCCCGATTCCCGAGCCCGAATACTTAGCGCACAGCCGATCTTTGTTCGGCGAGCTTGGTCTCAGTGATGACCTGGCCCAGGACGTTCAGTTCCGCCGGATGTTCTCCGGCGATCTCCGTGTGGCCACAGGTCCAATGCGGCCTTGGGGCTGGGCCACCGGCTATGCCCTGTCGATCTACGGCACGGAATACACCCAGCAGTGCCCCTTTGGAAATGGCAATGGCTACGGCGATGGCCGAGCCATGTCGGTGTTTGAGGGGGTGTTTGAAGGCCGTCGCTGGGAGATGCAGCTCAAAGGGGGTGGTCCGACGCCCTATTGCCGTGGTGCTGATGGTCGAGCGGTGCTCCGCTCCAGTGTTCGTGAGTTTCTGGCGCAGGAGTTCATGCACGCCCTTGGTGTGCCCACCTCCCGTTCGTTGACTCTCTACGTCTCCCATGCCGAGACGGTTCGTCGCCCCTGGTATTCCGAGAACTCACGCTCCATGGACCCGGACGTGATGGTCGACAACCCCGCGGCCATCAGCACCCGGGTGGCGCCATCGTTTCTGCGGGTGGGTCAGCTGGAGTTGTTCGCCCGCCGTGCCCGCAGTGATGCCCATCCCAAGGCGCACCAGGAGCTGCACCTGATCGTGGCGCACCTGATCGAACGCAATTATCGCCAGGAGATCGATCCCCGCCTGCCCTTCAGCGATCAGGTTGTGCTGTTGGCCCAGTTGTTCCGTGATCGCCTCATGGGCTTGGTCGCCAACTGGATCCGCGTTGGCTACTGCCAGGGCAACTTCAACAGCGACAACTGCGCCGCCGGTGGCTTCACCCTCGATTACGGGCCATTCGGATTCTGTGAGCTGTTCGATCCGCGCTTTCAGCCCTGGACCGGAGGCGGAGCTCATTTCTGCTTTTTCAACCAGCCGGTTGCCGCTGAGGCCAACTACCGCATGTTCTGGAAATCCCTGCGCACGCTGATGGAGGGCCAGGCGGAGGCCCAGGCCCAACTCGATCAGCTGCTGGAGGGTTTCCCTGTTGCCATGCAGGACGCCATGCAACGGATGTGGAGCAGCAAACTCGGCTTGTCCTGCACCGCTGAAACACTGGTGCAGGAGTTGCTGCAGCTCCTGGTGGAGTCGAGCGCCGATTATTCGATGTTCTTCCGCCGCTTGTCGGATCTGCCCGATCAGATCGATCCGCTGCGGGACTGTTTCTATCTGCCCCTCTCGGCGACCCTCGAATCCCAGTGGCAGGACTGGTTGCAACGCTGGCGTGCCCAGTGGCCCCATGGTGTCGATCCGGCCCTGATCTCCGCGGGCATGCGGCGGGTCAATCCGGCGATCACCTGGCGTGAGTGGCTGATCGCTCCGGCTTACCAGCAGGCAGCCGAAGGCAATACCTCTCTGATGGCTGAACTGCAGCAGCTGTTCAGTGCCCCCTACGACACCCCTTCCCCCGACCTGGCGGCCCGCTACGACCGCTTGAAGCCCCGGGAGTTCTTCAGCGCTGGAGGGGTGTCCCACTACAGCTGTTCGTCTTGACCGCTGACGACGTTCTGCACTTCTGGTTCCAGCAGTGCCGTCCCTGGCAGTGGTTTCGTCGCCGCGACAGCTTCGATGCACTCGTGTCGGATCGTTTCGGTGCTTTGGTTGAGCGTGCCCTTGCCGGTGATCTTCAGGAGTGGGCCGATCGGCCCTCCAGTGCTCTGGCTTTGGTGTTGTTGCTGGATCAATTCAGCCGTCAGATCTGGCGCGGGGAGGCCAGGGCTTTTTCAGGAGATCAACAGGCGTTGGCTGTTGCCCTGATGGGCCTCCAACAAGGATGGGTTGCGGCTGAACCGCAGCGACCGCGACGTCAGTTTTGGCTGATGCCTTTGCTGCACAGCGAAGAGGAAGGCGTGGTGGCGAAGGCCATTCCCTTGCTGGAGCAATGGGCGGATGCCGCCACAGCCAATGTGGCCCGCCGCAATTTGATGCAGCTGCAGCGCTTCAGTCGTTATCCCCAGCGCAATGCTGCCCTCGGACGCAACAGTTCACGGGCAGAAGTCTTGTTTCTGGAAGGATGATCCCGTTGCGCGTGTGTCTCGCTCTATCTCCGCAATCGGTTCTCAGCAAGCGATGGTCTCAACGTAAAAGGTATCTCGTTAAAGCTCGGTTTTTCAGGAATTTATTGCAGTTTCAAACGCTAGATCAACGAGTCAAATCTTGATCCAGTCTCCCGATGGCCAAAATGACAAAGGAGTTGAGGTGAATGCAAACCAACGCAATTATTTCTCCTCCTGATGACCGCTCAGCTTTGTTGTAGAGCTCTGCTTACTTCTGTTCCCCTTCATCAGCCATCAATCGAAGCGCCGCATTCATGACGGCAACTTTTACCTCCCGTCGCTCCAATCCTTGACGTTCGAAGTGACGGACGATGCGCGACAGGTCCCACCAGACAGCGACTTCGACTTCATCCATTTCATTGGCGACGTGGAGAGCCATGACTGCGCTAAGACCTATTTCAGCTGTAGCCCGCTGCCAGCTCTTCGCGAAGCTCCTCCTGAATGACTGCTGAATTCAGTTGCGATTTTGCGTTGATGGCTGCATTCCGTGGCTACGAATCAGTTGGATGCACCCTTCACCTTGCAGCACTATCTGATTGTCTGGACGTTCCCGACTGTGGAGGGGGCTTGGGAGTCATCTCCAGGCTTTGCTGAGTACATCAATGCTGGAGCCCCTGGAGATGTCTTTGATGGCTTCGCACTCAAATATCGCGTCTGCGAGCCGATCAGCGGTAGTGGTGTGGCAATTGCCGTTGCCAGTGATATCGGCAAGGTCTGGGCGCACCTCGGCCCTTGGATCAAGGATTTCGGTATTCAGTTCGATGTCACCGCTGTGGTTTCGGATGCCGAATTTGCTGCCATGTGGCCGATGGTGGAAGCTGCAGCATCCGTCGACTGAGACGGCTCTCCTTCACACCGTTGTCTGGCCGTGACGCTCGCCTTGCTTGAGCCTGTGCTGCTCCTCGTTACGGCCACAGCAGCTTCAGCGGGATTGTTGATCCTTCAGTTGGGTCTGCGACGGGTGTTTGCTGTTGCACCGCGATTAAAGCCGGCCCAGGAGGCTCCCGCCCCAGACATGTCTCTGACGGTGGTCATCCCCGCCTTCAACGAAGCCCACAACATCGCTGACTGCCTGGGCAGCGTGCTGGCCAGTGCGCCCCCTTGCCGGGATTGGTCGGTGGTGGTGGTGGACGACGAGTCAACAGATGCGACCGTCGAGAACGCCATCCGGGCCGGTTCCACCGCTTCACGGTTCCGCCTGATCAAGGCGGGCCCCCGACCTGCCGACGAGCGCTGGGTCGGCAAGAACTGGGCCTGCAGCAGGGCCGTCGAGCAGGTCTCCAGCGATTGGCTCTTGTTTATTGATGCAGACGTTCGACTGAAGCCGGATGCTCTTCAGCGGTCCCTGGCGCAAGCTGTTGATGAGCATGCCGATCTGCTGAGCCTGGCCCCTCGACTGAGCTGCGGATGCCTGGCGGAGTGGATGGTGCAGCCGATCATGGCCAGCCTGCTGGGCCTTGGCTTCCCCATCCTTGAAACCAACGATCCGGAATCGCCGGTGGCGTTTGCGGCAGGTCCGTTCATGTTGTTTAAGGCATCCACCTACGAGTGCATCGGCGGTCACCGGGCTCTCGCGGGCGAAGTGGTGGAGGATCTCGCCCTCGCCCGGGCCATCAAGGCCGGCGGCTATCGACTTAGCTATTTGCTGGGTCTTGATGCGGTCGACCTTCGGATGTATGCCGACCTCGCTGCCCTCTGGGAGGGGTGGACCAAGAATTGGTTTATCGGGTTGGACAGGGATCCAGGCAAAGCCATCGGTGCCGCCTTGGTGGTGGTCCTGATGTTCACAGCCCCGTGGCTGTTGTTGCCGACATCGCTTGTTCTGCTTTGGCTTCAGCCCGTGCTGTCGGTCGCTTGGTTGTGGCTCATGGCTTTGGCGGGTCTAGCCATCGTTCAGCAGCTGCTGCTGCGGCTCTGGACGCGCAGCACCTTTGATGTGCCCATCAAGTACTGGTACCTGATGGGTGTGGGTGGTTTGCTGGTGGGTGCGATCGGTCCTGTTTCGATCTGGCGCACACGCACGGGTCGTGGCTGGACCTGGAAAGGACGCGCTCTCGGTTAAGGGAGTTTGGTCCGATCAGACCATCACGAGTGGCGAGCCTGTTTCCGTGCATCTTCAGCCCGACGCCGCAGCGCTGCATGCCGGAATGCCGTTTCCAGCTTGGTCAATCTGGGCTGTTTGTCTTTTAAAGCAGCCTCTCCGCGTGCCTTGGCTGCGTTGATGAAATCGTCTGATTTTGTGCCGCTGAGTCCAGTCATCTCAAGGCCCTAACTGCCTCAAGCCTGCTTTCGTTAAGGCTCAACTTGGCTCGAACAAAAGGCCTTCTATGGAATTCATGCTTGAACGATGCTTTCTGGTCTCTCTGGACCACGCCATTGCGCTGACCCATCCAGAGCGCCTTTTGGGCCCCGCTGAGCCGATGCTGTTCGATGCGAAAAAGGAACGTTGAACGGCTTCGGTTCGCTGTGTGCGAAGGTAATCAGTGTTGAGCCAGTCTTTTTTTTGACGATCTTTATTGGAAATCTCTCCTGGGACGCTGAGCGGGAGGATTTGGTACACCTGTTCGGCCAGTACGGCGAAGTGAGCAAATGCTCCTTACCGCTGGACCGGGAGACAGGCCGCAAGCGTGGTTTCGCTTTTGTGGATCTCAGCAATGAAGCCGATGAGCAATCGGCGATTGATGATCTTCAGAACGTCGAGTGGATGGGGCGTGCCATCTCGGTTCGTAAGGCCGAACCTCGCCGCTGATCCTCGGGATCAATCAACGGGTGGTGGGGCGGTGATTGATCACCGCCCCACCACTCTTTCGTTCGCCAAGGCGTTCTTTTGATGAGATTGCTTGGCTCAACTTCCGAAGCCTCGCTCGGTCGATGAGGGTGATCCCTCCTTTTGTGCTGCGCTTGTGTTGATCTGTTGGTTTTGAGAGGCCTGGTTGAACCGGCTATCGATCCAACGCGAGAGCACATAAATCCCAATGAACATGGGGATATAGATCTGGTAGGCACTCTGCTGCTCAAGCTGCAGCTGATTGACGACGGTGACGGCGGCTGTGCTGAGCACGAGGTAAATCCCGACGCGGCGAAATAGGGGGGACTTGAACAACGATTTGGAAAGCCGGGGTCTTCATCATGCTCACTCCGTTGAAATCCCTCAGCTGGGGGATGTGCCAAACGAGCTCTGGCACCTGAATGGAGAGGCCATGCAACGAATCCGATGCCACCCGCCTATGACCTGATCATTGAGCGTGGAGGCTCGATTCTGGTGGAGACCATTGAGGCTTGCAATGAGGATGCTGCCTGGCGCGTTGGTCTGATGTTGCACATTGATTCCCTCATGGCCGTGGTCTGTCGGAACGAAGACGATGCACAATCAACGCAGGCTTAAGATTCTCGTAAGAGTTGGACCAGTGCTGTGATCGGTTTGATCGCCTCAGGTTTGTTCCTCATGTTTCCATCGATCCCCGGGGCAGATCTCTCCCTGTTCCGTCAGCTGAACAGTGAGCTCGGAGCCCTCTGTCAGGAACCTCCCGTTCAGGCGCTCAGGGTTTGTCGCCTGCACTCGAGGTTGGTGAACCGTTAATCGGGCGGGGCTAGCGCTCTGATCGTTTAGCGATCGTCCTGCACCACGCCGCAGGCAACCCGTGCTCCACCTCCGCCGAGGGGTGGTTCGTCTCTGTAGGTGTCGCCACCAGCGTGAACAATCAGTGCCTTGCCCCGGAGATCGGCTGTGCTGAGCCGTGGTGCAACAACGCTCGTGTTTGTGTTGCCGTCGTCATCCACGATCAACTTGCTCAGGTCGCCTCGGTGGCCGTTGCCGAAGGGGCCGAGGTGCTGGCCTGATCCGTCAGGATCCCAATGCCCACCCGCGGCAAGGCCGGCAACTGCGGTGCCATTCTCGGTTTCGCCTGCATCACAGCTGCCAATGCTGTGGAGGTGAAAGCCATGCTCCCCTGGTGTCAGCCCCGACAGATCGGGATAGATCACCAGGCCTTGATCGGTGTCCTGCGCTGTGATGCTGCCGATTGACTCGCCAGTGCCGTTGCCATCAATGCGTTGCAGTGTCACCTCCAAGGCTCCGCACCAGCCGGGTGTGATGGTGATCAGGCTGATGAGTACAAGGAGCTGAGCGAGCAGGCGACGCATCACAGAACAGCATGTTCTTGAATTGTGCACCCCAGTCGGTGCCTTCTGCGGCGAAGATGGTGCATCGTTCGGTTGATGCTTGGTAATGCGGTGGGAATACACCCAGTTGCGCTTCGTACCCCGTGGTAAGACATGGACCGGCGAAATTGAGGAGCTCTGGCTGGATGATCGCCAGCTGATTTCCAGAAACCATCCGCAGCGTGATGTCAGTCTGGTGGGATTGATGAATGAGTTGGGTGAGCAGGGTTGGGAGCTGGTGACCTATGCCCAACCCTTCACCGGATACCACGGTGGTTGCTACACCTTTAAGCGTCAGAAGTAACCAGATCGTTCAGAGCACGCTGGCATTGATGTGTTGAGCCATTCCCATAAAACCAATGACGAGAAGGGCGACAGCAATTGTTGAAACCAGGGATGCAACACCGATTTGTCTTTGATGATTCAAGGTTCTCATGCCTCATCCTCACTTTTTAGATGTACAAGAATGCATTGTTCGTAGCAGCTGCCATCGTCAAGATTGCAGAGGGTTAGGCATTCAAAATAGGCATTGACTTGGGATTCAGTTACACAGGCTTGAGCTGCGTTTGGCGATTCAAGAGTTCTACTTAGCATGTCTTTCATCGGTTCGCTAGGCGACACTATGCTGGTTTTTCTTTTAAGGCAATTATTTTATTTCGGCGGGTAAATACCTAGATAAGATTACCTATAACCATGTTGATGGATTTGTTGGCACGCCTTGAATCCAAAGTCGATGTGATTGCCAGTCCAGCCTGTTTAAGGTGATTGGATGAACAACCGGAATCCCACTGAGCGGCTTGAGGACGAGCTTGATCGTGCCAAGGGTCTTGGGCGCTGGCTCAGTGAAGATGAGCAGGCTGAGCTTGATCGTGCCGCTGACGCCGTGGCCGCGCGAGTGGAAACAAGGAAACGGCGTGATCGAAAGCTGGTGATTTTGACGGGCGTCTGTCTGTTGATTCCGCCGCTCTGGCCTTTGGCTTTGGGGCTGACCTTGTTTCTTCTTTATCCAGACACCATGGCCAGGATCGGACTGGCCGCTGGTATCGCTTTCCTGGTCGGCGGACTGTTGCTGGCTGGCGTGCTGGGTTTAGCCATGGTCTGGCTGGTTCAATTGTTGTTCTGATCAGTCCAAGCCCTTGGATTTCACAACTGTCATGCCGACGGGGGCCAGAGCAATCAACGCCAGTTTGATGTGCTGAATGCCGAAGGGAATGCCGATGATCGTGACAAAGCAGGCCAATGCACTGCTGAGGTGACCGAGGGCCAACCACCACCCAGCCACAAGGAACCAAATCACATTTCCGATCAGGCCGAGGGGCCCCGTTCCCAGGTCGCCTCTACCCCTGAGATCACGGCGGTTGACCGCTTCTGAACCGAAGGGCCACAGAGAGAAAAGCCCCATCACCCAGCACGACCGTGCCCACGGCAGCCCCACGATGGTGATGGCGCAGATCAATGCTGCAACCCACCAGGCCAGAGCCATGGGTAGGCCGCCGAGAACAACCCAGAGAAGGTTGAGGGCCATAGAAATCATGTCTCCATTGTCACGGCAAAGCTGATCTCCGTTCGTTAAATTCTGTAAAAGGTGTTTGACCAGGCATGCCCGGCAGTTTCGGAATTATCGGTTGTGGATACGTCGGATCTGCTGTCGCCGTCCATCTAGGACGTCAGGGTCATGAGGTCGTTGGAACCACCACCAACCCCGGACGGTTGGCTGAACTTTGCGATGTGGTCGACCATCCCCGCATTTACAACGCTTGCGACTCCATGGCCGATGCCAGCTTTCTGGATCGTCTTGATGGTGTTCTGATCGCTATGGCCCCAACCACCTCCACTTTTGAGGAGGATCAATACGAAAAGGTCTATGGCCAGGCTGTTCCAGCCCTCGTTGAATCCCTGCGTCAGCGCCAAGGTCGCAGGCCGCTGCATGTCTCGTATCTGAGCAGTGCAGGGGTTTATGGGGATCAGTCCGGTGCCGTTTGCAATGAGCTGACGCCCTTGGATTGTTCCAACAGTGCCAACGCTCTTCTTGCCAGTGCCGAGACAGCTGTTCTCGCCTTGAACGATGCTTCAACCCAGGCCTGTGTTCTCCGGCTCGGTGGCATTTATGGCCCTGGGAAGGACATCCCGTCCTACATCCGCAGTGCTGCGGGCCAGTCGGTTCGTAAAAACGGCAATCACATCAATGCCTGGGTCCATCTGCAGGACATCATCCGGGGCGTTGACTTCGCTTTCGGGAAACGGCTTCAAGGGATTTACAACCTTGTGGATGATCTCCAGTTCACCCGTCGTCAGCTTTCCAATGCACTGTGTGACGACCAAGGCCTCCCCCCCGTGATCTGGGACAACCACGACCGTCCGGGCGCTCGCATCTTCAATGCCCGTGTCAGCAACGCACGTCTGCGTGAAATCGGTTTCCAGCCCAGCATTTCGTCCATGCTTGAGCCAGTGGCGGCCTGAAACTCATCGAGAATTAGCGATTCCGCTTGAGCGCCGCGACTGTATTGATCTTTTGAGACGTGTTGATCTTTGAAGACCGACTGTGCGTGTTTGTGTAAAGCCAGATTGCGAGATCCACGGTCGGCTCGTTGCATTGTTTAGACCTTGCTCATTCAAGTTGATGTGTTGTGAAAGAAGACTCATTTTGTATCCAATTCGCTTCGTCTCTGGCACTCATGCTGCTTGAGCTCAATGCAGAATTGCTTGATCTTGCAGAACAAGAGTCCTGCATCATTGCTGAGTCTTCCGTTGTTGAACTTGAGAACGTCTGCTGATGTTGAGCCGCATCCGTGCCGTCTTTGCTGAGGCACAAGTGGAAGGTTTGGATCAGCTCTATGACGTGATCAATGCGGCCCGCGACCTTGCGCCCGATTCAGATTTCCAAGCCTGTTATGACCTTGTGATGGCGTCAGGTGGTCCGGAAGTGGAAGCATGGATCAACTTCACAGTGATCACGGCCACACAGTTCGACATCGATGATCAACCGGATCCTGAGCAGTTTCTTTCTGTTCTTGAGGAATGTTGTGATGCCCGACGTCTAAAAGAGCTGTCTCAGCCTTCGGAGTAGCGCAGTGCTTTGAGACCCATCACCAAATGGGTTCGGAAGCTACCAAGAGCCATCACTTGCTTTGGCGTCCTCGTATCGCTGACTGCATCCCCCTGGCCTTCAATCCAACGCAGTAATTCCTGGGTTTGATCAGCCCAGGCTGTGAGGGCTGCCCGAAGCAGTTCGTCATCGCTGAGCTTTCCCTCAGGGAGGACGGATGTGTCCATCGCCGCTCTCAGCAAGGCACTGAGTTGCTGATGGCTTAACGCGTCAGGAACGAAGGGATCAGAGTCGATGCTTAAGAAAACCTTTAGCCGGTCCTTTGACGGTAGTTCAGCGGTGTCGATGGCGATACCCGTTTTTTGACCCATTCCTTCAGTTATGGAGCCCTTGATCCGGGTCAACGCTCAGCCCGCGTGTCGCCAGAGCGATCCGCCGGGCGGCCAAAAGTGCCGGGTAGGCCAGTGCTGAGCGTTGCCCATCGCAGAACAGCGTTGACAGCAACCTCAGCAAAGGATCACTGGGCTTCATGCGACGGCTGAGTTCCGCAATGGCTTCACTTCCATGCCAACGATGCTCACCTTGGATCAGAACGGCGCCGTCCCTGAGAGGCAGCCCAAGGGCGTTGAGCTCATGGCGGATGCTGTGATCAGCGCGCCCGTCAATAATTCGCAGGTTTGGAATGCCAGCCTTGAGTTCACTGCGTAAGGCGAATTGCCGACAGAATGGGCATCCGCCGTCGTAGATGAGGGTTAACAGCATTGCTGAATTCTGTCGCGAAGGGCCTTGGTCTGGCGATGCTTCTGGCCTGTTGGTTGTTGGTTTCCCCTCAGCCATCGTGGGCCGATTGGATGTGTGACGGGGATCGCCTCAGCGTCGAGATCACCCGGGGAGCCGTTGATGTCACCGGTTTGGCGGATGGCATTCCCAATTCCGCTGCGGGAACCCTCCCTGGGGATGGTGTTCTGGTGCGCTGGGGGGATCTTGTTTTGCAGCTTCCGCGCACCAACAATGCTGGAGCCCCCAGTTACACCGATGGCCGTTGGTGGTGGCGTGTGGTTGACGCTTCTGAGCCGGAATTCTTTGAACGTCGCGGCACGGTGATTCACCATCAGTGCGAGCCGGTCTGAGCGTGAACTCAGTTAGTCCCTTCGACGTTTGCGCCGGTTCGACTTGCGTGTTCCTCCATAGCGGTAACCAGCCTGTTTTCGAAATTTCGGCCAGCAGGTTTCGCACACCAAGATCCAGCTCGTCTGGAGAGACGTGGTGACGCGGAAATGCACGTGTCCTGGCCGTCTGCAGTCGTCACAACAAAAGTGTTGGTTTTTCCACAATTTGATAGGTGATTGTTGCGTCTGATCACCGTCTCGTTGGATCTGCTGAGGATTCTGCTCTTGGTTCACAGCACAGAGCGCTTGGCTTCGCATCGATGGGGTTCAGGGATTTCTGACACTGCAAACCAGGCAAATGGACTGCCAGCACAGCATTCTGAAGACCTGATCAGAGGATTCTGTCTGTGCTCGCAAGGCAATGGGAGCTGTTTTCCACGCCGATTCCCAAAACCATTGGCCTGGTCGGGATTGTTTGCAGAGCCCTTGTGGAAAAGCTGTGTATAACCCTACGAATCGCTCGGCGCTTGGGCGTTGATGGAGGCTTTCAGGGCTGCCGTTTCATGGACGCTGAGGTGAGCCTCGACGGCCTCTGGGTTGTTGTTCAGGTAGTGGATCCATTCGTCGTAACACTGCTTCTGTCGCTGATCGGTAATGGAATCAGCGTCTGCAAGAAAGGTGGCGATTGTCTCCCGTTCTTTGTCTGCCCTGGTGCTGAATAGGACCTCCTCGATTTTGGAAAGCCGCGCTTCGATGCGGCTCAGACGGTTGTCGAGGGAGGCATCCTCTTGCGTCATGTCCCTGAGGAACGGATGGAGCCGTGATTGTTGCGGAGAGCCCCAGGGTTGACGCAATAGTACATGCGCACTAAAACAGATGTACTGCTCTGTTGTTCATGTCTGCAAGTTCCCCCTACGCCACATTTCGCGCTGATGAGTGGATGCGTCACTCCTTGATCCGTCCGCGCAAGGCGTTCCCGACAGCGGCGTCAGGGATGTCGCAGCCTCGTGCAAGGTCCTCCACTTCTGTTCGCTGCTGCGATGCCGTCCAGGGAGAGCTGTTTCTCTTCCCCGTTGTGATGTGTTGAACGAAGGTCTCTGCGACAAACGTTTGCAGGAGTCGCTCTTTGTCTCCTGTTCTGCCAGTGTGCTCTTTGGTTTTTGTTGCCAGACCATGCTGTTGTTCGCCTCTCAGACGGCTCAAGGCGGTCCCACTGTCATCCTTCCGGCCTTGCTGATCACCGGTCTCCTCGTCGCAGCATCACAAGCTTTCGTACCCAAGGGCGGCGATCAGGATTGAGCATTGGCGTTTTCACTCAGCGAAGGGCTGAGAGAACGTCAGCTCCAAAGCCATTGGCATCAAATCCTGGCTTTTTAGGGGTTTGACCTAGGCGCACGACGACAGCTCGCTGAGATGGGGCTATCAGGAGCAGCTGTCCCTGATAGCCCTCCGCTGAAAAGCTGTCATTGGGAAGAGCATGTCGAGATTTGCGCCGACTGAGCCACCAGTGCGCTCCGTACCCCTTCTTGGATCCTCGTGTTGCTGTACGGGCGTGCCTCACCCAGTTCTGGGGTAAGAGCTGCTCTCCGTTCCAGCTCCCGTCATCCAAGTAGAGCTGACCAAACCGAGCCCAATCTCGTGCGCTGGCCCAGACCAGCGATGAGCCAACCAATGTTCCACTGTTGTCGGTTTCAAGAACCGCCGTCGTCATGCCGAGGGGGCGGAACAATTGCTGTGAGGGATAGCTCCAATAGCGCTGGTCGTCGTCGATAGCGTGTCTCAGGATCCGGCTGAGAATGTTGGTCGTTCCGGATGAATACCTCCACTTTTTGCCCGGTGTCTTTGCTAGCCGCTTGCTGGCGGCGAACTGTGCCATGTCTGCTTCCTGGGTCAGCATCCGCACCAGATCCGAGTTCAGCGCTCCCGTCGATTCCTCGAAGGCCAGTCCGCTGTTCATTCTCAGGAGCTGATCCAGGGTGATGTCTTGTCGAGGGTCCTCCGGGTCGCTCCACTCGGGCACGGTCGGCGCGCGTTTCAGATCCAGATGTCCATCTCGGATGGCCAGTCCGATCAGGGCATGGGTGATGCTTTTGCTCATCGACCAGCCGATCAGCGGCATCTCGGGAGGGATTCCTCTGGCGTAGCGCTCAGCGATCACCCATCCGTTCTGCACCACCACCACAGCTCGCGTTCGTTTTGGAGTGAGTGGATCGTCTTCGCGAAATGCGCGATTCAGTGCCTTGCTCAGCGCCTTGCTGTCGATCGCCGGTGGCTCGGGACTGGCCGTGGAAACGAGGGGCCACGGCTCACCTGTTGCGGTGGGATCCTTTGAAACAGTGACTGCTTGGCTTGGTGGCTGCGGGATGGGCCTGCCGTTGATCCGTTGGCTGCAGCCATGTCCATCGTTTTGAACCGCTTCAGCGCGAACCATTCCGAACAGGGCACTGGCTTCAACGCGTCCACCGGTCTGGTCGATCTTGGTTTGAATCAACCCCTTGCCTGCAGCCAGGTCTTCGCTGAGCATCCGATCCGGATCCATCCCAGCCATCAGCACGCCGCTGCACAGCTGTTTTGCGCTGAAGCTTGTTCCGGCTTTCGCGAAGATGATCAAGTGCCGCACGGGTCGTTCCAGACCAGCCGCTGTGCTGAAGGCCACTGCTGCAGTGGAGATCAGTACATAGCGCCAATGGTTTTTCGTCACCCAGAACGGCCATGAAAAAAGCGGGGGATCTTCCCCGCTTCAATCATGGGTGGAAAGTTGGCATCAGTACACGTCGTAGCTGACGCCGCGGTAGCGCAGTTCTCGCCCACCGCTTGGGTGTTGCTGTGGATCGATCGGTTGGTAGGTCACGCCGCGATAGCGCAGCACCTTGGCTTTGACTCCCACCGGCGTGTGCACCCTGTCGATATGGCCCTGATGGCGAAAGGCCCTGGCCATCTGTGTTCTGGCCGTCTCGATGGCTTGATTGCGCACAGTCCGTGCCTTGATCAATTGAAGTGTGTTCATCTCTCTCTTGCGCGGTGTCCACGCCCCCGTTGCCTGGCGTGAATCTGACTGCGGCCTGCCGAAGAGGCCCAACGTGTATTCACTATAGGCCCGTTCTGTAACAACGGCTACCGTTCTTGCCGTTGCTTCGTGAGATTCGTTGCCAGCATGGGGATGGATTTGGACTTCGTTTGTCCGGAGCGGTTCCCCTGTTTTGCATTTGCGGTCCATCCGCGGCTGGTAAGACAACCTTTGCTGAACATCTGGCGGAGCAGCTGCGAGCTAAGGGGCGTCATCCACTTCTGATCGCCTGCGATGACTACTACCGCAGTGGCTGGTCCCCCGTCTCTCGCTATGGGTTCGACACGGTTGATGCCATCGATGCTGATCAGCTTCGACTCCAGGTGAGCGCTGTTCGCTATCGACAGCTTGATTCCTTGCGCAGTTATGACATGCGCGCCCGCAAGGTTGGCTCCAGGCCCTTGAACCAGCCCTACGACCTGATTCTTGTTGAAGGCTCCTACGGACCGCAACTGCTTCTGGAGTCTGTGCCGATTTCGCTTGTTGTGTATATCGAGACCCCAGTTGTGCAGAGGCTGATCAGGCGGCTTTGGCGTGATGTACGCGATCGCCATCGGCCAGTGATTTATGTGATTCGCCAGATGCTGCGGGAGATGCTCCCGGCTGAGCGGCGCTTCATCTATCCCTTGAAGCGCCGTGCCGACGTCATTATTCAAGGTATGAACAAGGGTTTGGAGGATGTTCTGGAGAGAATTGAATGATCGTGCTTCACCCATCAACCTGAGAGAGCACCTGATCTGCAGGGTCAGCTTCAATCAACTTCTTTTTGGAAGTTGCCTGATGCAGGTGAAGGGCGGCGGCCCCCTCTCTGTTCATCTCATGCTCTGCGCAGCCCCGGTGTTTAGGGAGGATGGTTCGGGCCTGAAGTGCAATTTCACTGTTCCTTATGGGCCGGCAACCTGCATCTCTGAGCAGAAGCAAAAGATTCACTCGAATCTGACCAAACCCCATCGCCGTGGAGCATTAAGTGGTTTTGGCTTAAGGGGGGATTTGCAGAGTGGTCACTCTGGGTTTTCTTTCTTTTTGACCAAATCCATTCCATTCACTTCGGCGACCACCTGATTGGCCCAACTCGCATGGACCACGCGATATGTCCCCAATGTCGCCATTGACTTGGTGCGAGCGTTGACAAAAGCCTTGAACTCAGTCTTAAAGCAAATTTCACGCCTCCATTGACAGTCATTGTCTTGGCGTTCAATGCAATACATGCTGAGAAACTCGTTCAGCACATACAAGCCATGCAATGTTCAAACACCGTAAATATGCGGAGTGGCTTCGGGATCGTTTCTTTGATTCCACACAGTGGTGTTTGTTAGAAGTCGGTTTTGCTTCCGGTCTCTTCAGCTCTCCGAACGTGTGACTTCACTTTCCATACCAGAAACTATAGAAGTCGCAGGGAATTTGTTGATATCTGAATAGTGCTCGCCACGGCACTACAGACTCGGAACTTTCGCCCCATCATCGTCGAGTCAGGTCGCGAAGCGGGCCTGAAAGTCGGGTAGAGCGATGTCCGACGAGTTCTGTGATTTGACCTCGACTTCGTCTGGGGTCAAGTCCGTTCCTCTCTTAAGAAATATGGTTGTGTCTAGGAAGACGCGGGTCGGCTGATCAATCTATTTTTGTGGTCGAATCGCTCCGGTGGTGCATCACCGTCGGCCATCCAAAATTGCAAAAAGAAACCCCTGCCAAAGGCAGGGGCAAGGTCTCAGAGATTTCGAACTACTTGGTGTAAGAAACGCCTCGGTAGGTGAGAGTGGGGTGGTTGTCGTGGACGATTTCCTGCCGGCAAGTGTTGTAGTGCTCGCGGCGGTAGGTGAGTTCCACGCAGGCCTTGGGAGCAGATGCCTCTCCTGCGTAGGTGTGACCTCGATAGAGAAGTGCAGTCATGGATGTTCCTCGAAGAAATCCAAGTCCCCGTTCCGTGGCTTGGAGTGTCTGCGCCCCACAGGAGTGGGGTGAACGTTTGTAGCTGTTGCTACAGAAATTATTGGTGTCTCCTTGGCGGCTGTCAAGACCTGCTGGCAAAAAGAAACCCCCGCCATAGGCAGGGGTTCCAGCGTCAGGAGGCCTTATTTGTGAATCTGCCCTCGCGTGGGCTCTGCAGACTTGTCTCTTGAGCAACCGTCAGCATTGGCGACGTTGGCAAAAGCCGCCATGACCATCACGGCGATAACGATGGTGCCACCGATAAAAGCAAGGTTCGGGGAGCGCTTCATCTGGGGTGTGGCTTAGAGCCCGCGAACCCTATCCACCCTGTTGCCCTTATCGCTTTAAGGCCTGAGTCGGCCGATGCCATATCCAGTCAACAGGCCAACGGCTGCACCAATGGAACCAGCCGTTAGTTGCATTCTTTCTTTTGGGCTGATTCGGCCCGCAAGCACCAATGCTGCTGAGACGACGAACAGCAACAGAGCGGTGACCAGAACTGCATCCAGTGAATTAATGCCCGGCTTCCCAGGTGGGCCACCACTTCTTTTGCCCGGTTTCGCAGGGGGATGTCCTCCTGGAGGGTTGGTCGCATCAAGTTCCCTCTCGATGCGGTTGATTTCCTTTTCCGGCGAGGTCGGATCCATGCGCAAATTTTGTCAGGGATCAGAAGTGGCGAAACGCTTGAGGTAACTGCTCAGCGTGCCAAAAAGAAACCCCCGCCGAAGGCAGGGGTTTCGAAACGCTTCTCGGGAGTGTGACCTTGTTTCCACCCCGTGAGGCGTTTTTCCTCACAAAGCAACGATGCCAACTGGAAGCGTGTAGTGGGATCGCTAATGGACACCCTCAAGGTTGGCCACAAGTGGATCTAGGTGATATCTACTTCGAGGCTGTTGCGTTTTGGAGGAGAGGGCCTGGGACTTCCCTTTGGTGCATGTGGGGTGTGGTTGTCGCTCTGATTTGATGAGATCGAATCAGAGCTCAAACGCGTCGCCCCAGGCCGGCGATGCGAGACGTTTCCATCCCTGGGTCTGCAATGACGCCCAGAGCTGTTCTGCCTCTGCCTTCCGAAGGTGGCGGCGCTCCTTCAGCAGCGGTGGGCCCTCCGGCATCCGTCGACCTCTGTCGATGAAAACCTTTGGCTCGTTAATCCATGCCTTCTGATCACGGTGGAAGCGCCAGATCCAGTAACCGTCGCTGTCGATCAACCAGCCTTCTCCTATCACCGTTTTGCTAGTACGTCAGTACTAATCGCGACGAGAAGTGGTTGTCAAGTGTTCCACTGTCACAAGGAGCGTTCAAAATGGGGGCTGGCTCCTCAGTCCGCCACATCGGTGATGCATAGAACAACACCTTTGATGAAGCGCTGTTGGTGATCGCGATGCGCTGAGGGAAGTGGAACGATCGCGAGTTCCACTCCCCAAATCTCCCCTCTTTTTTCAGCCTTCAGTTCAAGCAGGTAGACCGTTATTCATTGGTTTGTTTCCAGGGCCAGTGCGCTGGCCATTCTTTTTTCTTCAGCCGATAGGAAATCAGCCCACATCCCGACGAGGAAGCTCAGGGTGGTTAGAGCACGCAACTGCTCTTTAGAGCCAGGTGCGGTGTATTTGAAGTCCATAAACATCCGATCGGCCGTTTGTTGCTGTTCCTTGCACCGGGCATCGATGGACATCGTCAGATCCGGGACTGGGACTTTTTGATGACTGGTAGGTCTGTTGGCTGGGCCAGGACGTAAACGACAGCTGCCGAGAGGACTGCTGTTACGACAACAACTGCGGCGATGGCGGACGTGTAATCGGTCACAGGAGCTCAGGTGGCTTATGTAACGATCTTAGGAGTTTTGTAACGGAGTATGAATGAGTGTTTGTGCTCCCTGCTCTGGGCCTATGCGGCCTAACTTTTCGAAGTTGCTTGCTTGTGGATGGCCATCATCGTGCCGTCCAGTTCCCCGACATCCCGCAAGCCTTCGGCACTGAACCAAGCTGCGTTCTCCCAGCTAAACCCTTCTCCGAAGGTGTTGTCTGGCGCCGTGATGTACCAGTGACAATCCACGTCCGGGGTGTCGACAGAGCATTGGGACCAATCTGGTTGCCATTGCGGCACCTGCACCCACATCACAGCCGCAAAAACCAGTGAGAACAAGGCTTTCAGCATGAGGTTCCTGAGACTGGTGTGAGACCCTAGGCGAATTCGCGTGACGGGCTCGATCCGGTTGAGGCTCTCGGCTTTACTCAGCTGTCGGGAACGATGTGGGTGACCAGGTCGGCGCAGACCCAGCGGATCGCCCCTGAATCCACGTCAGCCACCTGGAACAAGGTCGGAATCCTTGGATCCCTAGCGCCGCCGTCGACGTGAATCACGTCGGCCATCCACCAGTCGTCGGAGTCGGTGCTGCCGCAGATCACGGTCATTCCTGCTCTGACGGATAAAAAGATTGGCTCCTGGGCTGCGGAGCTGTGGCGCGTCGGAGAAGTTGAGCCCTCAGCAGGCATTGGTCTTGATTAGTTTATTTGTACTATCACGATAGTGCTGGTCTCTGGGTTGATGCAACACGTCGTGGAGCATCTCGAGTTGAGCGGAGCCGCTGTCTTTTGGCACGGATCGTCTGATCCAGCTATCAAGCAATCAGGACCTTCAGAGTCATGGCCTCTTACAACATCAGCATCGAGGGTGGCACCAGCTTTTCGTGCCCTGATGACGTCTACATCCTCGATGCGGCAGAAGAAGCTGGTGTCGATCTGCCCTATTCCTGCCGTGCCGGAGCCTGTTCAACATGTGCCGGTCGCCTGGTGAGTGGCTCGGTTGATCAGACCGATCAGAGTTTTCTGGATGATGAACAGATCGGCCAGGGCTTTGCTTTGCTTTGCGTGAGCTATCCCACCGCTGATTGTGTGATCAAGGCCAACGCCGAAGAGCATCTGTCTTGATCAGGGTTTGCGGGTGATTACTGGACGGCGCCGCTTCGGATAGAGCTCACGGCACATCGAGCAGACAGTTCCGTCGCAGCCCCGTGCTGTACAGAACTCCCGTCCCCAGAAGATGATCTGAAGGTGTAAGCGGTTCCAGTGCTCCTTCGGAAAGAGGCGCTTGAGATCCTGTTCTGTGCGAGTCACATTGCTTCCGTCGCTCAAGCCCCATCGCTGGGCCAGCCGGTGTATGTGGGTATCGACGGGGAATGCGGGTACGCCAAAGGCTTGGGCCATCACCACACTGGCTGTTTTATGTCCCACCCCAGGTAACGCCTCAAGCTCCTCAAAACTTCGGGGGACATCGCCGTCATAGGCCGTGACCAGAATCTGCGCGAGGCGACGCACATTTTTGGCCTTGGTCTTGGCCAGCCCGAGCTGACGGATGAAACCGAGGATCTGTTGCTCCTCAAGTGCCGCCATGGCTGCTGGGGTGGGGCCCGCGGCAAAAAGCGCCGGTGTGACCTCATTCACTTTTTTGTCGGTGCACTGTGCACTCAGCAGCACAGCAATCAGCAGCGTGAATGGATCACTGTGATCCAGGGGAATCGGTGTTTCCGGGTACTGCTCGTTGAGGCGTCGCAAGATCACCTCCACTCGCTCGGGCCTGCGCAAGGTTTCACCGTGGTTTCTGTGATCCTGGCGCGGTTTTCTGCCTGCAGCGTTCCCTGTGGCGATTGCATCGCTTCGTTGCAGCGTTTTACGGCCACTGCACCAGCTGCTTTAAGACCGGCCAATGCGATTCTTGAGCAAGCAAGGTCAGTCTTCGTTGAAGCTGTTCGACTTGAAGCGTTCGGTGGTGGTGCTGCTGGTCATGGTGAGCGTTCTGCTTGCGTCCTGCCGCAACCAAGACCAGGAGCGCGAAACCGATTCGCGGCCGCAGGTGCTCACCACCTTCACGGTGCTGGCAGATCTGGCCAGGAATGTGGCTGGTGATCGGTTGCAGGTGGCCTCAATCGTCAAGCCTGGCGCTGAAATTCACGGCTACCAACCCACCCCCAGTGATATCGAGCGAGCCAGTAAGGCCCATCTGATTGTGGAGAACGGACTGGGTCTGGAGTTGTGGGCCCGGCGCTTCACCGCCGCAGCTGGGGATGTGCCCACGATCACACTCTCGGACGGCATGGATCCTCTGCTCATTGCAGAAGATGCCTATGCGGGGAAACCCAATCCCCATGCCTGGATGTCACCCCAGCGCGCCATGCTCTATGTGGATCATCTGCAGCGGGCTTTTACACAACTCGATCCAGCTGGTGCGGAGGTCTACGCCGCCAACGCAACGGCTTACAAAGCCAAGCTTCAGGCTCTTGATGGCGAATTGCGGACGATGATTGCTGCGCTTCCTTCACAACAACGTTTGCTGGTGAGTTGCGAAGGGGCCTTCACGTATCTGGCAGCGGACTATGGGCTTGAGGAGGCGTATCTCTGGCCGGTCAATGCTGAAAGCCAGATCACCCCAAAACGCATGGCACGGTTGATCAACACCGTGCGAGAGCGACAGGTTCCGACCATCTTTTGTGAAAGCACCGTGAGCGATAAAGCCCAACGGGAAGTGGCGGCTGCTGCAGGTGCCCGATTCGGCGGAACTTTTTATGTGGATTCACTCTCATCCCCGGACGGGCCAGCGCCCACCCTGTTGGACCTGCAACGGCACAATGTGGGTCTAATTCGCAAGGGCCTGGACCTGTCCGAGAGCAACCGCTGATGCGTATCGAGGCCGATCAGCTGTGTGTTGACTACAACGGCACTGTTGCCCTGTACGACGCCAGCCTGCATCTCCCCGCGGGTTGCATCTGTGGTCTGGTGGGGATGAATGGTGCGGGGAAGTCGACGTTCTTCAAAGCTCTGACTGGGTTTGTTCGCCCCTCGCGTGGCCGGATTCGGATCAACGGCAGCAGTGTCGCTGATGCTCAGCGCCATCAATCGGTGGCCTACGTCCCCCAGAGTGAGGGTGTGGATGCCCAGTTCCCAGTATCGGTTTGGGACGTGGTGATGATGGGCCGTTACGGCTCGATGAATCTGCTGCGGATTCCCCGCAGCTCGGATCGCGTGGCCGTACGGGATGCCCTGACTCGGGTCGATCTGCTCGATCTGGCGGAGCGTCCTCTCGGCACCCTTTCGGGTGGACAGCGCAAGCGTACGTTTCTGGCGCGTGCGATCGCCCAGCGCGCTGATGTGCTGCTGCTGGACGAGCCGTTCAATGGGGTTGATGTTCGAACCGAGCAGCTGATGGCTCAGCTGTTTCTTCAGTTCCGGGATGAAGGCCGCACGATTTTGATCTCCACCCATGACCTGGGCCACGTCCGTGATTTTTGCGACCTGGTCGTTTTGATCAATAAGACCGTCCTCGCCTATGGGGAAACCTCGGAAGTGTTCACTCCTGAGAACCTCGCCTTGACCTTCGGGGGAGTGCCGCCGGATCTGCTCACTGGAAACAGCTCCCCCGAAGAGACGTTCTGATTGAAGACCTCGCGGTTTAGTCGGTGGTGAGCACGGTGAGCACTTTCAGAGAGCAGTGTCGGGCATGACCTCGATGAGTGCCTGCTCCAGGTCCTGCATGAACAGCTGCATGGACTCGCGTCGGTTCCTGAGGTACCCGTTCAGTCTTGGTCTGACCGGTAAGGCTCGCCCAAGACGCAGTTCCACGCGCTGTGGTCCGAGGCTCGGCTGCCCTTTCCAAGGCTTGTCTTCGATCCAGCCAATCGCCTCTTCCACCAGAAGCAACATTTCAGCAAAGCGGTCAAAGTCGGAGCGATCGCTGATGTAGTGACCACTCACGCTGGTGAAATGCTCCACCAGTCGCATGCGTGTGAGTTGGAGATCGGCTTCCCGAGCCTCCCAGTCCGCCAGACTTCGCTCCAGGGGAGGGAGCTGATCAACACCGTCCCTGTAGATCCGATCCCATGCGGCTTGTTCGATCCGACGGCAACGCTCCTGCAGATTGCCGACGGCACGCAAACCGAAATGGGCTTCGGCTTTGGCCAGGCCATGCAGGCGATAGGCCCCAATCCGTTCGCTGAAAGACTTTTCTGGATCTGGCTTCAGCCGCTCAAGTTGCTCAAGGGCTTTGAGCAGATTCATACCGATCTGAATCAGCCGTTCTCGTCGGGTTGTCTCGGGATTCCCTTGGTAGGCGGCGGCGGTGGGAATGCCCAGGTGGCGTTCCAGGGCATTCAACCGAGCATCGAGGGCCCCCCAGTTGTGCTTCCTCCAGCTGTACTGAATCCCCACAGGCAACACCTCCAGTTGCCTTGCGTCGCCTGCTTTCTCCAGATCCTCAGCAGCCCAGAAGGCCAGTTGGGCGACCCCCGGTTCCAAGGGAGCCATCTCACCGGAGAGATTGTTCGTCGCTCCTTCCGGCGCCACCACCAGGGGGTAGCGCCCCTGAACGAGAGCCGCACGCGCCTGGGCGAGGGCCGGGCGGTCCAACCGGCCGCGATGGATCGCGATGCCGCCACTGCGTTGCAGCAGCCAACCGATCACCGGGCCAGCCCAGATCGGAATGCCACGGTCGTAGAGAAACCGCAGCTGGATGGGGCGTGCCAGTTGCAGATGGTGCTGTTGTGCCGCTCTGGGAACACGGTTCCAGAACAGATCCGCCAGCACCAGCGGATCGCGGGTGCTGGGATGGCGGAATGCAATCAGCAGATTGCAGGCTCCCGACTGCTGTGCTGCAAAGGCTCTTGCCAGTGCCTCTGACGCATCGCTACTGCTGATTTCCAGCCCCTGACTGCGGAAGAGCAAGGGCAGCACCCAGCTGACCACGTCCTGAACGATCCGGCTGGCGCGGGTGGGCAGCCGGCGCAAAGCAGGACGGGCGTTCTGGGTGGAGGCGCGGGGCATCGAACCGGCTGCAGCGCGCCCATACTGATCCGATGGAGCTCTTGCTGGAACCCCTCAGTCACGCCTTCATGGTCAAGGCGCTAATGATCAGTGCCCTGGTTGGGGGCGTTTGCGGGCTGTTGTCCTGCTTCATGACTCTGAAGGGATGGGCGCTGATGGGCGATGCCGTCTCCCATGCCGTCCTTCCCGGCGTTGTTGTTGCCTACGCCCTTGGCCTGCCCTTTTCACTGGGGGCGTTCGTCTTCGGTGTCGGTTCTGTTGCTGCCATCGGCTTTGTCAAGCAAAAGTCGCGGGTGAAGGAAGACACCGTCATCGGCCTTGTCTTCACCGGTTTCTTCGCCCTGGGTCTGGTGCTCATTTCGAAGACCCGCAGCAACATCGATCTCACCCACATCCTGTTCGGCAATGTCTTGGGCATCTCGGCGGGGGATGTGCGCCAGACCCTTGTGATTTCCGCTCTAGTTCTGGGGTTATTGCTGCTGTTCCGGCGGGATCTCATGCTCTTCTGCTTTGACCCCACCCATGCCCGATCCATTGGGATCAACACCGGGCTCCTGCACTACATGCTGCTGGGGCTTCTTTCCCTGGCCGCTGTCGCCGGCTTACAGACCGTAGGCATCATCTTGGTGGTGGCCATGCTGGTGACCCCCGGTGCCACGGCTTACCTGCTCACCGATCGCTTTGACCGGATGACGCTTCTGGCGGTGAGCAGCAGCATTCTCTCCAGCGTTCTGGGGGTGTTCATCAGCTACTGGACCGACAGTTCCACCGCCGGTTGCATCGTGCTGGTGCAGACCGCACAGTTCATTCTTGCCTTCCTCCTGGCCCCTGGGCAGGGGGTGCTCCGGCGTCTCTGATCTGTTGATCAGTGGCCGTCGTCGTCCCAGTCGTAGATGTCGTTGAACCGCTGGACGCCGGCTTCACGGAAGTGAAACTCCTCCATGGCAGGCCCCTGCCTGGAGGTCGCTTCCGTTGAACCAGCCTGGTCCCACGGCTCGCGGTAATCCTGATCGTCCTGCATCGTGCGGGACGATTCAGGAGGCTTCGGCGTCATCCCATTTGGCTTTGCCATCCAGCAGTTCGATCAGCTCCTGCAGCCTGCCCATGGTGACGCGTACATCTGCACCGTCGGGAAGGACACCATCGGCCACCACGTTGTAGTGGTCACGGCACTGGTTGCGCAGCTCCTGGAGGCGTTTTTTGGTGATGGTCTTTTTCTGTTCTGCCGTTGCCATGGCGGGTGCAGGTACTGGCACTCATCACTAGCAGAGCAGGGTGCTGCTTTTGGGGCTACCCGGGAAGCACCTGGCGAAACCCATTGGCTTCGACCACGTTGAGCGGGGTCTTGAACAGCTCACTCAACGCGGTCGGCCGCAGCATTTCACGGGGACTGCCGTCGCCCACGATGGTTCCCTGGCTCAGAAACAGCACGCGTTGCATCTCCGGAACGATGGTGTCCACCCGGTGGGTGACTTGAACCACGGTCGTTCCCGCTTTGATCAAGCCTTGGAGAATCGCCAGCAGTTGATGACAGGCCCTTAGATCAAGGGCGCGGCTGGGCTCATCCAGCACCAGCACCTCTGGTTTGTGGACCAGGGCTCGAGCGATCAGAAGGCGGCGCCGCTGTCCGTCCGACAGTTCTCCGTAACAGCGTTCATGGATGCCGTTGAGCTGCAATTGATCGAGCAGAGCACGCGCTTGCTCCCATTGCTCAGGGTTTGGCTGCTGATCACGACCGAGCCGCGTTGCACCGAAGAAACTGCTCACCACAACCTCGTCAACAGCTGTCTTTGGATGAAGCCGCTGCTCCAGCTCGCTCGACACCACACCCAGGCGGCTGCGCAGCGACCAGAGGTTCACCGTTTTACTGCCGAACAGATGCAGATGGGAGTCGGGTCGAACGATCGGGTAGAGGCTGCGGTCAATCAGTTTCACCAGACTGCTCTTGCCCGCACCATTGGGGCCCAGCACCGTTGTCGATTGCCGCAGCGTCAGTTGCAGATTGATGTTGTGCAAGACCGGGCGACCGCCCAGCCAGGCCTCGATGTTGCGGAGATCCAGCCAGGTTTCAGTGGTCATGGCCCTCCTGAAGCAGCCGTTCAATCACGATCGATAGGCGTGGAGCGACGGGCCGCAGCTCCTGCTGCCGCTCACTCCATATGGACTCACTCAGCAGTTCGCTTAGGGAGACCAGCTTCATCTCCTGACCCTCCTTCAACTGCAGCTTGTTCAACGGCACGCTGAGGGGTCCGCGGAACACATGGGCCACTCGGTTGCCGCTGTCATCGCTGAACCAGGGCTCGAGCGCCACGCTGGGTGACCAGTGGATCTCCTCTTGAAGTTCCCGATGCACGGCTTCGATGGCTGTTTCGCCCGGCTCGAGGTGGCCGCCAAACAGCCCCCAGTGACCTGGATAGATGATCGTGTCGATGTCGTCACGCAGCTGGAGCAGCCACCGACCCTCCCGCTGCAGCATGGCCAGGGCGACGGCGGGCTTCATGGGGAGTCCTGCTTGAGGCGCGACCACTGAGCCAGTCCCCCACCCCGGCCACGCGCCGTCAGCGTTCCCTGCTTTTCGTTCAGCTCGATCAGCGCAAAGAAGGGCAGACGTTGCGGTGGCGGTGGTGGCAGGCTTCGCCGATGCAGCACCTGACCAGACCAGGAGAGCTCCAACGTCGCGAAGCTAAACACCAGGAGTGGCCTTGAACCTTTCAGATGGGCACTGCCACTGAACTGCAACTTAAAACCGGCCAAACAGACCTGATTGATGATTGTTAGGTCTTGATCGCAGCGTTTGAGAATCAGGCTGGCCTGCAGCCAACGCAGCAGTGTTGCGGTGCCAGGAGCCGGTGCATCGCCGCGGCGACTCCAGGTCTGCTGCAACATCCAGCAGCCTGGTAAAGCCTCGATCTGAATGTCGCTGCCCCCGCGGCGAATCTGGCGCTCCCTGGCCAGGAGAGCTGCGGCAGTCTGATCAGGCACGGCTGAGATCATGGGGCTCTGCAACCTCACCATCTTTTCGGAGCCGACCAATGGAGCGCGACAAGCGCCGGACACCTCCCCTAACGGACCTGCTTCTGCGGGGTCTACGCATCGGCTCCAGCACCATCGCCATTGTCGAACTGCTCCGCAGCGATTGGATTGGAGGTGGTCTTGCCAGCCTGGCCTGGCTGGTCTTCGTTCAGGTGGAGCGGCGCCGTGCCCCCCTCAAGCCTCCGTCCTGAGAATCGAATCAATGCAGTTCGGATGTTGACGGATGTAAGCGTTGAACTCCATGGCCAGCAGGCGCGCCTCAAAGGCGTCGGTGGCGTAGAAGCACGATTCCAGCTTTTCTCCGTTGGATGTCTTGTGGCGCACTGTGTAAGCAGCCCGTCCCTGAGCAATGCTGGCCATGGATGAATCGAGCAACGGTTTCAAGCTGGCACTCCTGCCATGTGGAATTCCATAACCATTCATTCATGTTTGCGTTTCAACGCTTCGTGAAGCTGTTTGAAGCATTCGCCAGTCGTTCCGATCCCTCTGTCCTCATTGTTTTGCCCATGGTCTCTTCCTCTCTGGCGTTCAGACTCGCTCTGGCGTCTCTGCTGTCCTTGGGGACCGTTCCGGCCCTGGCCGATTGGCAACCTGTGGAGGAACCGGCGGTCTGGCAGTTGCGTCGGAGCCGCCTGCTGCCGGGTATCGGTTGGATCTTCATGGAAGCACTGGAGACCCCATCTCTCAAAGCGGCTGAATACATTCGCTCTCCCCAAGCCGTGGATGGTGCTGTCGAAGTGGAGGCGGGATTGTTGATCCAGCGTGGAGGACAAGACCGGTGGACCCACCGAGTTCTGCCGATGCGTGCCAACTGCGCCAGCGGTCAGCTTGAGCAACGTGATTCCGACGGTGCGTGGAGTGTCTACCCCGGTCGCGACGGAACTGTGGTTAAGGTCCGCTGGATTTGTGCGTTGCGATGAGTCGGCCTGCTTTTCGTTATGAAAAACCTGAGCGCTTCGGCGAGTCGCTGACCACAGCACGTCCCTGGAACCGTTCCGCTCTGACCGATGTGGAACGCCTTAACGGCCGTGTAGCCATGCTTGGTTTCGTCGCTGCGGTGGTGCTTGAAAAGCTGACCGGATTGGGAATCTCAGGTCAGCTCGGCGCTGCTTTGCGTTGGTACCTGCAGTTGGGTTGATCGATGGCGGTTGTTTCTGTTCTTGAGGACTCCCAACGGTTCAAGTTGGATTCCTCGGATGACGCGATCTTCTATAGCGAGCCCCGCTTTGTTCATCATCTGGATGTCGGTTTTCGGGCTCGACTGACGACCCTCTATCGCGAGCGCATTCCCCCCTGCGCCCAGGTGTTGGATCTGATGAGCAGTTGGGTGAGCCATCTCCCGGAGGATGTCAGTTACGACAAGGTCATCGGCCATGGCCTCAATGGAGATGAATTGAAAGCCAATCCCCGTTTGGATCAGCACTGGGTTCAGAACCTGAACCAGGAACAGACCCTTCCGGTGGAGGCTGATTCAATCGATGCCACCCTCATCGTTGCCGGTTGGCAGTACCTGCAGCAGCCGGAGCCGATCGCCGCAGAGCTGTTGAGGATTACCCGCCCCCGTGGTCAGGTGATCGTCGCATTTTCCAATCGGATGTTCTTCACGAAGGCTCCACAGGTTTGGACCGATGGTGATGACGGCGATCACCTGCGTTACATCGCTGATGTGCTGATGGCACAGGGCTGGCCCCAGCCGGAAATAATTGCTGAAGACACCCGAGCCGAAGGCGTGATGGGATTGTTCGGTGGCAAGGGTGATCCCTTTTTCGCTGTCGTGGCTCAGAAACCTCTCCACTAATCCCTTCACTTGTCTCGGAATTGAGTGATGGACGTTGGCCTGAATTGCGGCAGCTTGAGGCGAGAACCACAATCACCATGAGCTTCACCCTTCCGGGTCTTCTCCCCTGGCGGTTCAGGATCGTGTTGATCGGTCAGCAGATTGTTCTTGAGGCTTCTGCAGAGGGTCAACAACTGAGCACTTTTCTTGAACCTGGTGGAAGCCGAATCCAGTGTGGGTACGACCTCATCGATGCCCCGCAATGTGCGTTGATCAATTGATCAGCACGATCTGATCTTGTCCGGCACGTCTCGCCTGTCTCAGCCTGTTGTCATCCTCGGTGGTTTTCTGATTACCGATGAGGCGTATCGCCCCCTCGCCGATTGGATTCATCAAGCCACCGGCGCTCCAGTGCGCATCGTGGCTGCATCCAGATTGGATTGGCTGGCAACGAGTTGGGGCTTTGGCTGGTGTCGCCTGTTGGACCGTGTCGATTCCTATGTGCGCGAGCTTCAGCGCCAGTCTCGGAACGAGCGCGTCACCTTGATTGGTCACAGTTCCGGTGGGGTGATGTTGCGGCCGTATTTGGTCGATCAGACCTTTCTGGGACGCTGCTTCAACGGCGCAACCCGGTGCAACCGCCTGATCACCCTGGGCAGTCCCCATCAGGCTATGCGTGCCACACCGCTACGGGCGCGTGTGGATCGTGCGTTTCCCGGTTGCCCTGAAGCTGATCAGGTGGATTACGTGGCTGTTGCGGGTCGGCTTGATCCTCTGGGATCAAATGCATCAGCCTTCTCAACCCGCACCTCTGCCCGTAGCTATCGCCAGATCATGGGCGACCCGGATTTGGAGGGCGATGGCCTGGTTCCGGTTGAATCGGCTCTGCTGCGCGATGCCCGTTGGATCGAGCTTTCCGATACGGCCCATGGTGGCTTGTTCGGTCAAAGTTGGTATGGCTCGACGGATCGAATCGACCATTGGTGGTCGCAGCTGGGTGATTGAGCTCCCCGCGGCGTCACGCGATCGGGCATTGTGGCGTGCTTCGGGGATCAAGTTGTGCAGGAATTGAAAGGCTTTGGCGGACAGGCCAGCACGTCCAAGCGGAAATCAAGCAAAAAGCGCAAACCAGGAACGTCGAACCATCGACGTGACCAATGCCCGATGGGGCGCGATCCCGGTCTCGAAGCCATTCAGGCCCGACAGTGCCTTGCCTTGCCGTTGACCGGTCGCTTGACCCTTTTACAGGTGAAGCGGGCCCACAAACTGCTGGCCGTTCAACATCACCCAGACAAAGGGGGGGATCCCGCGCTGATGACACGGTTCAACACAGCCCGCGATGTGTTGCTTCAGCCAGAGATGGAGTTGCTTGCTGCGTGAGGTCGGTCAGTTGCTACTGCTTCGGCCGAGCACCAACCAGGTGATCAGCATGAGACCACTCAGGCTGACAACGGTGTAAATCCAATCGGCGTACGGCGTCCAGAAGAGTCCCGCAACGGGGGCTGTCATCTGTCCCATACCAGCAGTAGGACGACAAACAACGCACCGAAGACGAGGAAGGGGGTGAGCAGAGTCAGCAGAGACTGTGTTTCGATCGTTCAAGCTGCAGCAAGCGGATCATCCGGCCGTCTGTTTTGATCTGTCAAATCTCTGTCATTCACTGAGATTCAGGGCCAGAGCTCGATGCCAACCAACATTCAACGGGATGGAGATGTGGGATGAACAATCGTCAGCGTCAACTTCTGGTTGTTTTCCTGGCTTCGATGGGTTTTGGTTTGTTGGGTGGCCTGGCTTATCGCGTCACGTCCCAATTGATCAGGCCGGGCAAGATTGATCTGAATCGGGCGTCGCCTGATCAACAGATCAGGCCCGCTGTGAAGAGTGCTCCGTTGCCTGAGCAAAACAGACGCCCCCAAGGATCCGACTGTGTCGTTCCTCCTGGTGGTGGTCCGCCTGTCACGAAGGACTTCCAGCCTTGTTGATTCCAGCCCTGTTGATTCCATCCTTGGTGCGGGATTTCTGGACAATCTTCAAAAGAAAAAATAAAAAAGTGCCTCCTGGATGCCCGGAATTGTTTCAGTTGTTCTCTCTGATACCGAAATCAATGTGGCTTGCAGAGAATGTTCACTCTCTTGTTAACCATGTATGAAGAGCGACCAGCGACTCAGCTATCTGCACCTGATGAACAAAGCCGCTGAATCTGAAGACAGGCAGAGCTACTTCTACTATCTGAAGCTTGCTGAGGAAACGCTGCAGCGCCAGGATCCTGAAGCTCTCTGGAAGCCTGCAAGCTGATTCATCGAATGATGTTGGCCTTGAAAAACCCGAATCCAAGGCCAAATGATGATGATTTATCGCGATGCAGTGTGACCGCGACATCGAAATCGAGCAGATCGGAGTCTTCGATATCCTCACGCTTCAGGTGATGAGCGTTGTCGGCTTCGAATCGATCGATGATGGAATCGCGATTGGTCTCCAGATAATCCACGACCTGTTTCAGCACATGCTCACGCCAAGCCTCGCTGGCTTCGTTGCTGACACGCTCAGACATGGATAGTTGGAACCTGTCTACAGATTGAACCCAAGCCCGACGTTGACGCGAGTGCCGTAGTTGTAGGGACGAACAGGAGCAAGCCAGGGCGCTGGAGCAACAACGACTCTTCGGCGTAAGGGTGCATACCTCCGGCGTAACGGTGCATAGACCGGGGCATATGTGCGGTAGTAGGGGCGATAGGTCTGTTTAACCGCCTTGTTGTAGCCCTTCCGGTATCCCTTGTTGTAGGCCTTCTGCTTCTTGTGGGAGTGGTGATGGTGATCGTTGTGGGCCTGGGCAGCGGGGCTGACACCGATGCCTGCGACGGCAATCAGAAGGGCAGCTGTACTGAGACGTTGGGCGAGCGACATGGCCGATCGTTTGACTGATCCGACGCTATCCAGCGTGGATGGGAAAACCATTTCAGCTTTCCGCTCAAATGTGACGGGATGCTCCTCGTCGACGGATTTTCACTCCGTGTCTGTGCGTTGCTCCAGCACAAAGCGCAAAGCCCACAGTCCGGCATAGGAGCCAGTCAGGAGGAGGAGGATCAGAATCAACACGACGCATCCTCATTGGGAGATTGTTTTAGCTGAACTGCGTTTGTTCTGTGGATGTAGCAGTTCAATTCAATCCAACCAAGTTGTTTTGCCATCGGAAGCAGCCTCGGTTCCCCTTTGCTCGCTTGGTTCAAAGCAGCGATTCAGGGCTCAATCTTGTTGTCGTTTTAATGGCTTTTTTGTTCATATCTTCCAGTACCCGTACCAGTCGGGATGTGGTGGTGCTTCTTCGATATCTGGGTCAGCTGTCAGTTTCAAATGCCACTGACCATTGCCTTGAATCGGCAGCAGATCATCCAGTGCGCTGTCCATCTGAACACCGTGCAGATCATCCTTGTGAACCTGTTCCAGTCCCCTTAGCCAACGCTGGCGAGCCCGCGCTTTTGCGGATGCGGATGAATGCGCCACGATCACTCCGAACGAGTGCTGTTCCGCCATAGACGTGGGGTCATAGGCCCCAAGGTTGATGAACCACAGACGCTGTGCTTGATCAGCAGTGGATGAATCCTGAGCCTGCTCAACAACCTCTACGCAGTGTCCATCGACGTGGTCGATGCAGCGATAGCTGTCGATGTGCAAGCCACGGCGGAGACCGATCCATTCCTGACGCAGGGTCGGCAGCGTGGCGTCGATGGTCTCACCCACCACCCAGCGCACATCGTGTTGCTCGATATGGCACCCCTTGCAACGCCCGCCCAACACCACCAAGAACAGTTTCTTTCCGGTGGTCATCACTTTGCTGTTGACGTTGTTTCTGCATGGGCCACGACGGCGCGGCAGTGGGTGATGAATTCCTCGGCGTTCATCGTGCCCTTGGCCTCTTTGGTCTGGTGGCTGAGGATCTCAAATTGGGCGATGGTTTCGTTGCCAACTGGGCAGACCGTCGGACACCGGCTGCCTTCCAGACGTTCACCGTCCAAGGGCAGTCCGTCGTAGGGATCTCTTCCGTTACAACGGTGAAAGGCTGCATGGATGGCATCAATAGCCTCCTTCACCTGATAGGTCGCTCCTCGTTTCTTGGCGCGCTTGGTGATTGTTACCGCTGTGCGGTTCAGCAGCCGCTTGTAGGTGTCTGCGTCGATGTTGAGCCAGGTGGGTGGCGCAAACGTCATCGGATGGCTCCTCATGCCAGCCCTCAGCCGTTCCTGGTGCTCAGACTTTTTCAAGCCAGTCCATAAACAACCGCTTGATCTCCTCTTCGTTCGTTACCCGCTCACTCAGAGAGGCGGTCACAGCGCCTGGATATTCACGCTGAACAATCTGTTCAGCCTCATAGGCATCTCTTGCTTCCACAGGCTTGAACCCAGCTCCAACGCCCACTGGAGAGCAATAAAAGACGGGGAAACGACTCATCAGCTCGGTGGTTGAAACCTCCAACCGATAGCAACGATCTTGCGATGAGAGTCTCAGCCAATAAAAAAGGAGCAGGCCCCTCAGCTCGCCCCTCCACGACGCATGAGAGGGACCACTGCCAACGCTTTGCACCGCCCACGCTTTGCACCGCCCACGCTTTGCACCGCCCACGCTTTGCACCGCCCACGCTTTGCACCGCCCACGCTTTGCACCGCCCACGCTTGGGTTCCCTAGCCTGCATCACCATTGTCCAGGGTTTTTTCTTAAGTCCTGAGCATCAACTCCTTCAGATCAATAGGTTGAGTGCACTCTGCTAAGAAGATTTGGCTTTTGACTCTGGAGATAAGACAGACAGGTTCATTGCAGCAGCCAAGTCACGTGCGGAAGCTGCGCTGAATGAGCCTGCACCCAAACTCACGGCCCTAGAGAAAGGCATGCTCGAGTCCATGCGACAGGGAGGTAGGCCCGTAAGGCACCGCTGATCTCAGCGCATCAGCAGCCAAACGGCCAAACCTCCTAATCCAAACCCTTTGAAGAACTGAGCCCAAGTCAGGCCGTAGGTGTCGAGTGAGAAGGTTCTCATCATCAGGTTCAGAACCTCTTTGTGCTTCCGGATCAGAAGCGAGCTGTTTGCAGTGTTCAGCTGCGGAACTTGCTTGAGTTTGATCTCCCCGAGCTTTTGCACCTTTGGTGATCCGGTTTGACGCGGACTTTAGGGACTTTATTCAAGCTTCACTGCCTCACCCCAGGCCGGATCCTTCAAGCGCCTGCAGCATTGGCTCTGGGATAAGGCGCTAGGTACGCCGCCTCCACAATCGGACAAATAGCCCCAGGAGGCAATGAGCACGACAGCTGATTGCCTGATGCTCCACGGCTGCCGAGAGTGTGTGCATCGAGATCGGAGGAGCCCATGACGGCCGACACTCCACCTGAGCAAACCGCAGAAGCAGCCTGACTTTTTTGGCCCCTGCTCCAACTTTTCAACCCAAACGTGAGCACTTCGTCTGTGACGACACTGTTGGTCGTCTGATCAGTCGACACTCCTCTGCACCGTGCGTAGGTGCCCCGTAGGAGTTCCGCTTCACACCTGGTTCAAATGGCCCCAGGGTTGCTACAAGCCAGACGCTTCGACCTTCTTTTTTCAGTTCACTGTCGTTCGACTGAGCATCTCGCTTCACGGAACCAGCATCACTGATTAGGTCGACTGCAATGCATAAACGAGCGAGTTAGGCCGTCTTTCCATCGGGGAGGGCGGCCTTCCTCTTTGTGCTCGCTGATGGCTTGGAGTTTTCTGCTCAGGGAGTGATGGATCAACAGAACAAGGACAAGGACTATTGGATTGACGAGATCGCTTTTCTCGAATCGCGTTTAAACGGCAGCCAAGGTGACATTGATAACGATGATCGTGCTGCTTGCGAGGAAGCCTTAAAAGCTGCAAGCGAAAAGCTGGCCTCTTTTCGTTAGGTCAGCTCCCCTGTGCCCCATGGCCATGAATGCCTGTGAAGTTCATCAATCTGGCGACCTTCCTGTGATCAGCACGAGTTGCTTCAAACGATTTTTCAAAGCATCAGGTGAGGGCTCACTGACCTCGTGATTCATCACCGCTCCTTAGGCACAACATGTGTGGACACTTCATTTGAACCTCCCCTTCCAGGGAGGTTTTTTCTTAGGGACGAACAATGAAGCTGATGCTGCTGCTTGTACTGGGAACGATCGCTCTAGGCACAGCCCTGGGAATGTCGTACCCGGTGATGTGATCGAGACAGGGGTGATGGAAGCGAGCCATAGGAGTGTTCAACCCATTCCTGTCCTGGTGGGCTTGCCTCTCAACCCTTCATCACATCAAGGGTTCAATCATGAACAAACAAATGCGCTATGCCCTTTTTTCTTCAGGAAGGGAGGCGTCCCTCTTTGGCGTTGCGCTGTCCTTAAGGGCTCGTTCCAAGTGATCGACATGACGTTCCAGGGCGACGACCTTCTTCTCCAGCTCTTGCTCGCGGATATGTTCAGCATCATCCAGGTGCTGACGGCCCCCGTTCATCATTTCCGTATAGGTCAGGGCTCTGGGCTTCGTTGGTTCAGTCATCAGTTTTGTAGTGCCAGGGCTCGCTCTTCCAATGCATTGGGCTGCAGCTTGATCATGCTGATGGGCTGAGCCTCACGGCGTAGGCAGCCGTAATCGTTTGCAGCTCATCGTTATTCCACATCCCGGTTATTCCACATCCCGTTCACTTGTACGCAAAATGCCTGCCCTTGGTCACCCTTCGATCAAGCCGCTGAGTGGTCTGCGGTTTCTTGGAAAGCTTTCTCCTGCAGTTGTTGGACTGCACAGATGGCTTCGTGAGCAGGCCACCCATGGCGTTTCATCAGCTCCTCAACCAGGTAGTCAGGCGAGTTTGAGATTCGTGCATTTAATTCAGCCACTGCCCTGTTATCACGCGCTAAAGCAGAGAGCCGAAGTGATCGGAGTTGTCGAGCGTTCGGCTGTTCCATGCCTTCACTCTGCACGTTGGGGGTTCGATGCCGGGGGTGTCTCGACCTGGGATGTTTGTTATAGGGGCTCAGAACAGCTGCAGTGACTTCGTTCTGCCCGCTTCCAGGTGCTGCGATCCATCGATACAGCCCTTCACTGCAACTGCAGAAGCAGTCTTCAAAGCACCGATTCAGACACCCCAGCGCATTGCTCGTTGATCACTATCCCTCCTTGCGGAGTGCCTCCTCTCTCATCCGCTGAACCCGCTCTAAAACGGATTCATTGCTCATCCTGTTGTTGAGGCGTTCCACAAGCAGTGGAAATGCCAGCGGGCTGGGCCTCGGGGTTTCAACGTGCAGCCATTCCTGGCTCGCAGCACGCTCCAAGGCTGCCTCCAGTCGAGAGATCTCTAACTGGTCGTTGAGCACCTCATGTTGTGCTTGCAGCAGCAACCTGTTTTGTGGTTCATGGCGGGTGAACACATCGAAGAGCAGTGACGCACTGATTTGAAGCTGCCCCGTGCTCTTGCTTGATCCGGGGAATCCTCGGTTCATCAGGCCAGCGATTTGGGCAATGGCTCGGAAGCGTCGCCGTTGCAGCTCGGAAAGATTCAGGGCGTTTTTCAGATCGTGCTCCAGCTTTTGTCGATCGAGTAGCAGATCGATGTGGTCTTCCAGCAGCTCCGCCATGGGGTAGCTCTTCGGTGCCAACAGTTCAAAGCCGTAGTCGTTGACCGACACCGTGATGGTGCCGCGTTCCAGACGGGTCAGCCGCGAAGCCCAGAGAAAGCCGATGCCTTCATGCACGAACCGACCTTCAAAGGGGTAAGCGAAGAGATGCGTTCCCTCCCGGGTGCGACAGGTTTCGATCAATAGTTGTCCAACCGTTGGGAGCACGGAGAGGTCCTGTTGCCGTTCAAACAGTGGCTTTAAAGCCTGTAGTTCAGCGTTGTCGAGATCCCCGCGGCTGGCGCGGTCCACCTCCAGCCGCAGGTGATGGGTGAGCAGATCGGAGAGCGCCATCTGCCCCCCAGCCCAGGCGGGAACCGTGCGCGTTTTCTTCGTGCTCACCTTCACGTAGGCGGTCATGTCCCGCAGGCGAACAAATTCCAGTTGGCGTCCGGAGAAGAAGAACACATCTTTCGGTTTCAGCTGGCTGATGAAGGTCTCCTCCACATGGCCGAGCACGGCACCACGCACAAACCGCACTGTGATCGCCGGTGCAGCCGTGATCGTTCCGACGTTGAGACGGTGCAGGCGTGCGATGGCACTTTCTCGAACCCGGTATCGCTGGCTGGTCGCCTCCCACTCGAGCTTGCGGTACCGGGGATAGGCCCCGAGGCACTCCCCGCCCTGCTCCAGAAACAACATGCACCAGTCCCAGTCGTGTTGGCTCAGATCGGCGTAGGCCGCACAGCTCCGCACGGCTTGCAAGGTCTGATCGGGATTGAAGCCAGGGCCGCAGGCCAGCCCTGTGAGGTGCTGCAGCAGCACATCTAGAGGAGCTTTGGGAGGTTTGCGTTGTTCCACCAGACCTTCCGCGAGTCCCCGACGCACAGCACTGAGCTCAAGTAGTTCCAGGGCATTGGTGGGCATGAACAGCACCTGGGATGTTCCGCCGGGCAAGTGGGCTGATCGCCCCGCACGCTGCAGCAGTCGCGCCAGATTCTTGGGGCTTCCGATCTGCACCACCTGTTCGACGGGTTGGAAGTCCACCCCCAGATCAAGAGAGCTGGTGCACACCACCCAACGGATGCTGCCCGCTTTCACGGAGGCCTCGATGGCTTCACGTTCGCTGCGATCGATGGCGCTGTGGTGAAGGGCCAACCCCTCTTCCATCTCCGGACAGGCAAAGCGCAGACACTGGTGCCAACGCTCTGACTGATTGCGGGTATTGGTGAACAGCAAGGTGCTGATCCCGGGATTGAGGCGGGCCACCAGCTCTTCGTACATCCGCAACCCGAGGTGCCCGGCCCAGGGGAAGCCATCGATCGTTTCCGGGAGGATGCTCTGAATCTCCGTACCGCGGGCCGGGGCTCCTCCGATCAGCTGCGGTTCAGCTGTCGTTCCCAGCGCGTGGCGAGCAGCCTGATCGATGTTGCCGATGGTGGCACTGATCGCCCAGGTCTGGAGCTGAGGGCGGAGCTGCCGCAACCAGCTCAGATTTAGCTCCGTCTGGCTGCCCCGTTTGCTGCCCATCAATTCGTGCCATTCGTCGAGGATCACCGTCTGGAGCTGACCGAAAAGCTCTTCAGCTTTGGCATTACTGAGCAGGAGAGCCAGGGATTCCGGTGTTGTGACCAGAATCTGTGGTGGGGCCTTGAGTTGTTTGGTGCGTTCGCTGCTGCTGCTGTCGCCGTTGCGGATGCCCACTCGAATCGGCCAACCCATCGCCTCGATCGGTTCGCGGATCGCCAGAGACAAGTCGCGGCTTAAGGCGCGCAAGGGCGTGATGTACAGCAGACGTATTCCCTTCAATGGCTGCTCGTCTGCCAACATCCGCGCGATGGGTCCCATGACGGCGGCGAAGGTTTTGCCGGACCCTGTGGGCACTTGAATCAACCCATTCCGCCCCGCTAGATAGGCGCTCCAGGTCTCTTGCTGGAACGGGAGAGGGGTCCAGTTTTTGTGGGCGAACCAGGCCTTGATTGGGCTCAACCGTGGGTCGCAGGCTTTTGGCTTGCTCTCGGAACGTGCCATCAGCGGTTCTGGATCAAAGCCATCGCGGTTTGCAGCGAATCCGCTTCCTCTGCGGGTTTGTCGCGGCGCCAGCGCAGGATTCGCGGGAACCGCACAGCGATTCCCGATTTGTGGCGTTTTGACGGGTGGATGCCCTCAAAGCCGATTTCAAACACCAATGCTGTTTTGAGCGATCGCGCCGGGCCGAAGCGTTGCACTGTGTTCCGACGGATCCACCGGTCGAGCTCAAGGATTTCGGCATCGTTCAGGCCGGAATAGGCCTTGGCGAAGGTCACCAGCTGCGGCTCAGCCGTGTTGGTCCAGAGGCCGAAGGTGTAATCGGTAAACAGATTGGCCCGACGCCCACTCCCTGCCTGGGCATAGATGAGCACAGCGTCGAGCGTCATCGGCTCGAGTTTGTGTTTCCACCAATGGCCGCGTTTTCTTCCGCTCAGATAAGGCGACTCCGCGTGTTTGAGCATCAGCCCTTCGGCGTTGTGCTGACGGGCCTGGTTGCGTTGTTGATCCAGCTCCTCCCAGGTGTCGATCGACCAGGACTGGCTCTGCTGCAACCGCCACGATTCGGGATGCTCGATGTTGCCGAGCAAGTCAGCCAGCTGATTCTGGCGCTGCCTCAATGCCTGCTGGCGAATGTCGATGCCCTGATGTTCCAGTAGGTCGTAGGCGATGAATCGCATCGGACATTCCCTTCTCAACCCCGCTCCAACGGTTTTGCGGCCGAGACGTCGTTGCAGCTGATCAAAGCCAAGCGGTGTTGCCTCGTTCTGCTGCCAGCAGATCAGTTCACCGTCCAGAACGCTTCCGGAGGGCAAGGCCTGGGCGACATCCACTAGTTCAGGGAAGCTGTCGTTAACCAACTCTTCCCCACGACTCCAGAGATAGATCCCTGACCCGCGATGAATCAGTTGACCGCGGATCCCATCCCATTTCCACTCCAGTTTCCAATCGTTCACCGATGTCTCCCGAAGCCGTTCGGGCTCCAGTGGACTGGCGAGATAAAAGGGGTATGGCGTGCCACTGGAGCGGTGCTCATCCGGCGTCGCAGGGGCGGTGAGTTGAACGAATCGCTCAGCGGAGGGCTCAAACCCGCCCATCAGCCGTTGCACTACCAGTGTTTCTTCGAGATCAAACGCCTCGGCAATGGCGCGGCTGATCAGTCCCGTCGACACGCCGACACGGAACCCCCCTGTGAGCAACTTATTAACGATGAAGTGCTGGTCGAGCGGGATCCTGTGCCAGAGCCAGATCACCGCATTGGCCTGATCGTCGTCGCTTCTGGTGCTGATGGCCGGCAGCAGGGTCTCCATCCACCAGCTGAGGGGCATATCCCCCTCAGCGCTGGGCAGGCCTGGATCCGTGGCTTCAACGCGCTGTTGCACGGCGGGCCAGAGCAGGCTGATGGTTTCAGCTGAGTCGCCCACTTGGCCGTAGCAGTCGTCGATCAGCCAATCCGGAAGACCGCCCCGGTCACGCAGGATGTCGCGGAGGCGGCGACCGGTGATCAAGCGGCGGCGGCGTTTGCCCAACAGGAGCGTCAACGCCCAAGCCGCTTCCCCTGGATCGACCTCCTGAAAGTGATCCACCAGCGCCTGCACCTTGGCCTTGGTGCCCGTGACCTGATCCAGCTGATTGAACAGGTCCTGAAAGGCACGCATGCGCGCTTGAACGGGGTGCGTCAACAGTCCCGCCATCCTGACAAGACATTTTGTGATCAGAGCTGGAAATCCGGTGGAGACCTGTGTTGATCTGAGCGACAGCTTTTTGGATCAGCCGGATGGCACTCCTCTGGGACAACCTGGCGCAACAACTCAGCAACGTGCGCGCTAGCGCCTCAGCGACGGCCGTCGTGACTCCCGTGAACGGCTCTGGCACCTCGGATGATCCTTCCGACCGTCGTCGTCGTCTTCAGCAGGCGCTTGAGGCCGTTAAAGACAGCGGCAACGCCATGATGATCGAGTCGCTCAATGCCGCGATCGAAGGCCGTGAAGCGAACCTGAACCTTCCCGAGCTCCCCGACGGCGTCGCCAAGTTTTAGTCCGCTTCCCCTTCAAACAGGGTCTCCAGCGCTTCTGCATCCAATCCCTCGATCTCACGCAGGTAACGGGCCAGAACATCACTCTGCCCATGGGTGACGTACACCTTGCGGGCACCACTGTCCCGAACGGTCTGGAGCAATCCAGGCCAGTCGGCATGGTCACTGAGCACGAACCCTCGCTCGTAACCCCGGCGTCTCCGGGCTCCGCGCACGGCCATCCAGCCGGAGGCAAAGGCGGTTTGGGGTGACTTGAAGCGGCGCATCCAGCTGGAGCGATGGGCCGATGGCGGCGCCAGGATCAATCGCCCATGGAGAGGATCCTTGCGGGGCAGTTCACTGACGGGACGACTGGGGGTCATCGGAACCCCCGCCTCGCGGTAGTGACGGGTCACGGTCTCCACGGCGCCGTGCAGCAGCACTTCCTCCTCCACGCCAATGGCCTTGAGTTCGGCCAGCAAGCGTTGGGCCTTGCCGAAGGCGTAGCAGAACAGCAGTGATGGCCTGCTGCGATCACTGGTCCACCAGGCATGGATGTCCTGGGCCACCTCGGCACCGCTCTGCCAGCGATAGATCGGCATCCCGAAGGTCGCTTCGGTGATCAGCACATCGCAGCGCACCGGTTCAAAGGGATCGCAGCTGGGGTCGTCATCGCGCTTGTAATCACCGCTGACCAGCCACACTTCACCCTCCGATTCCAGGCGGATCTGCGCTGAGCCGAGCACGTGTCCGGCACTGTGAAACGACACCTTGCACTGTCCGAGCCAAAGTTCTTCGCCGAAGGCCACCGGGTGAAGCGTGATGTCTTGTCCGAGCCTCTGGCGAAGAACCCCTTCACTGGACGCTACAGCCCAATACTCTCCGCATCCGGGCCTTGCATGATCGGCATGGGCGTGGGTGATCAGAGCCCTAGGGACTGGGCGCCATGGGTCGACCCAGGCCTTTGCTGCTCGGCAGTACAACCCTTCGGGAGTGCGTTCGATCAAGCCCAGCTGCTGATCGCTGCAGACAGTCTGAAAGCCCCGTAGCTTGATCGCGTTGTTGTCATCGCGATGAAACTGCTCGTTGCCGCTCTCTTTGCCTCGGCTTTGGCTGTTCCCAGTTCCGCCCTGGCCCAGAAGAAGATTCCGAAAGCGCAGGGTCACAACCAATGCCCTTTGGGTTACGTCAACACCTTGGGCACCACCTGTGTGTCACCGATCTATTACGAGATGATGCCCACCAATGGTGAAGCCTGCCCTTCCGGATGGATGAATGTTGGCGCTGGTTATTGCCGTAAGAAGTAATCAATTCTGTTGGAGTGGTTTCAGACCACTCCAGCGTTCGAGGGTGTTGATCGACTGAACACCCTCGAGCCGCGTTGATCCAGGTCGTGTCCAGGTAGGTATCGATTGAATTCCGGCATCCCGGCATTGGCTCACCTGCTTTGGATACTTGTCGGGCAGACCGCACTCCACGTAATTCAGTCGTCCTCCAGCATGTTTGCCGAAGAGTTTCATCTGCTCCTTGCAGGCTGGGCACCAATGCGCCCCAAAAAACTTGGCGCCAACCGTATTGAGGTGGTCGGCCAATTCAATTGTTTGTGGTGTGGATTCCGTAGCGGGTTGAGGGATTGGTTGATTCCAGGGTTGTGCAGTCACCTTCAGGCTCGAACCCCCCGCGACGAGAGCCAGACCGGCCAAGACGTCGATGCCCCATACACGGCTCACAGGACGCTCCTCAACACAATGTTTTACGGCTCGAAAATCTATTCCAATCCCATGGATTGGACGTCGCAGGCTGTGTCAACCTCCCGGGCAAGCTGCTTGAGATCACCGTCGATGTAGCTGACTCCAGTCCGAGGTCCGCCCGATCGGAGTTTCAACTGCTTGCCTGTGGCGATGGAGTAGGTCGCCTTGAGTTGATCCACATTTTTTGTGCCTCGTGCCCATTCCTCACAGAGGAACGCCTTCCTCTCTTGCTCGCTCATGGTTGAGCAGGCTGCGAGGAGCACCGCCGTGCCCAGTGCACACCATTGCTGAAAACCATGGATGGTCGCCTGATCCGGTTTCACCGGCTCATCTCAAGCATGCGCTGCATGGGTTTCAGGGCCTTCAGGCGCACGGTTTCATCCATGTCGATTGCAGGCGTGAGGGTTTCCAGGCAGGCCTTCAGTTTTTCAAGGGTGTTGAGCCGCATGTAAGGGCAGGCATTGCAGCTGCAGCCATCCAGCCCAGGGACGTCGAGCAGCGTCTTCTCGGGCACCCGTTGCTGCATCTGATGCAGGATCCCCGGTTCCGTCAGAACGATGAAACTGTCTGAGGCACTTTGTTCTGTGTAGTTCAAGAGTTTGCTGGTGGAGCCAATGAAGTCCGCCAGGTCCAGCAGGTTCTGCTGGCATTCAGGGTGGGCGATGACTTCTGCCGAGGGATGTTCGTGCTTGAGCGCAAGCACGGCTTCTTCGCTGAATGTTTCGTGGACGATGCAGCGTCCAGGCCAGAGGGTCAGCTCGCGACCGCTCTGTTGCTGCACCCAGCGCCCCAGGTTTTGATCTGGTGCGAACAGAACCGACTGATCCGGTGGCAGTTGATTGACCAGATCCACGGCATTGCTGCTGGTGCAGATCAGATCGCTCTGCGCTTTCACTGCTGCCGTGCAGTTGATGTAACTCACCACGAAGTGATCGGGGTGATTCGAACGAAACCGGGCGAAGTCGTCTGCTGGGCAGTCATCCGCCAGGGAGCAACCAGCATCCAAATCCGGCAGAACCACCGTTTTTTCTGGGCTGAGAATCTTGGCGGTCTCTGCCATGAAATGCACACCACAGAACACGATCACATCTGCATCGGTGCTGGCAGCTTGTCGTGATAGTTCCAGTGAGTCGCCAACGAAATCGGCGATGTCTTGAATCTCCGGTTCCTGGTAGTAATGCGCCAGGATCACGGCATTGCGGTCTTCGCGAAGCCGGTTGATCGCCGCAACAAGGGCGGTGTCAGCGCTCATCAGGACCGGTTCGGGGCAGGATGAACACAGCCTAGGCATCCGCTCTGACGCACCTGCGACTTGCCATTGCTGGTGATCTGCATGGCGCCTGGGGCGATGCGGATGAGCAGCTTCTGCAGATCCTCAAGCCCGACGCTGTTCTCTTCGTTGGTGATCTCTCCGATGGCGACCTGCGTCTGACGCGCAGGATCACGCGTCTTCCGTTTCCCGTGGCCGTGATCCTGGGGAATCACGATCGTGGGCGGGATCGCAGTGGCGGCATCCTTGAGCAGCAATTGGCTGTACTCGGTGATCTTCACTGTGCTTGGCGGGCCATCCAATGGCCGGAGCTCCCCTTGACGATTGTCGGTGCACGTCCCTGTAGTGCTGGAGGTGGTTTTCATCTCTCAAATGCCGTGGAGGCGGTGTACGGACCGGTGTCGCTTGAGGCGTCCGCCGATCGGATCGTTCAGGCCGCGGCAGATGTGCCCGCCGATCAGCCCTTGATCGTGATGGCCCATTGCGGTCCCACGGGGCTGGGATCGGATGCAGCCAGTCCCTGTGGTCGGGATTGGAAAACGCCAGCTGTTGACTGGGGTGATCAGGATCTTGCCCTCGCCTTGGATCGCATGGCCCGGAATCGACCTGCAGATCTGGTGATTTTCGGCCACATGCACCATGCCCTCAAACGGGGCTCCGGTCTCCGGCAGAACCTGCTGCGCCACCGCCACGGAACGGCACTGATCAATGCTGCCTGCGTGCCGCGCTCCGGGCTTGATGGCCAAGATCGGCCCCTTATGCATCTCTCCTGGGCTGAATTCCAGGGCCCCCAGCTGACTCAGCTGGCCCATCGTTGGTACACCTCAGACGCTGAGTTGATCCATCAGGAGCAGTTGCCGATGGATGCTCCCTCGTCGTGCTGATCTACACCTGCAGCAGCAGCCATGGCTTTGGCCACGCGGCTCGGGATGCGGCAGTGCTGCAGGAGCTTCGACGCCTGCGGCCCGAGTGGACTCTGGTCATGAGTTCGGGGCTCCCACCCCCTGTGCTGAAGCGTCTGCTGGGGGATTCGTCCATTCAGCAACGTTCCTGTCAGTGGGATGTGGGCATGGTGCAAGCGGATGCTCTCGGTGTGAAGCGTGCGGCCACGCTCACCGCCTTGGATCTGCTCGAGCAAAGGCTGCCGGCCTTGATTGAGGTCGAAGCCAGCTGGTTGGCGGCGCAGGAGCAGCCGGTGCTGGTCCTCGGGGACATCCCCCCCGCTGCGGCCGCGTTGTCCAAGCGGGTGGATGCACCTCTGGTCTGGATGAGCAATTTCGGATGGGATGACATCTATGCCCCCTTGGGGCCTGCGTTTCAACGGCGTGCTGAGGCCGCGGCCATGGCCTATCGCCGTGGTGATCTGTTGCTGCGCTGTCCGTTTGATCTACCCATGAACTGGGGCTTACCCGACCGCAGACTCGGGTTGGTGTGTGCCGCGCCGCGGCCCATTCCGGCGGATCTGGAGGCTTGCTTGGATGCCCTCCACGTTCCACTGGTTCTTGTCGGGTTCGGTGGCATCGGTCTGTCCCTTCGCAGTGATCTGTTTCAGCTTTGGCCCAACCACCATTTCTTACTTCCGGCCTCAGCCACGGCCTCGCAACAGCCTGAGCTGGCTGAACTCCCCAATCTCACAGTTCTGCCGGAGGGGGTGCGTCCTGTCGATGTGCTCGGCCGCTGTTCCCGTTCTCTGGGGAAGCCGGGATTTAGCAGCTTTTGTGAGGCGATGGCCCAGGGTGTTGGGCTTCACGTGGTTGCGCGCAGCGGATTTGCTGAAGCGTCTGTGCTGATGGATGGCCTGCAACGGCACGGTCAGCACCGATTCCTCAGCCGGCTGGAGCTGGACGCAGGGGCATGGCAGTTGGACCAGCCTTTGTTGGCGCCCACGGAGGAACCTCTTTCTGCATTAGGGGCTCAAGAAGCCGCTTTGGCACTGGTGAGCTGGGTTGAAAGCATTTTTAATTTTCAGCGTTAAAACAATCTTTTTCGCGCCAATTCGCGCCCACGCTGATGGCTTGTCCAATTGTTTGACTGGCATATATACCTATTGCTTTGAACCTTTGGTTCGACAAAGTCACCGCGAGTGGAAATTTTTTCCGCCTGAGCACCTCATCCGCTTCTGATGTGCTTCTCGTCCTCTTTTGAGGGCATGCTCTTTGAACGCTTTTTATGGCTATCTCTGCATTCATCGGTCGTCAGACGCTTTCGGCGGCCGTGATCGTCGGAGTTCTGCCTGCCGTTTGTTCCGTTCTGCCCGCGCAAGCCAGCTTGCTGCCCCCTGCCTCGCGGGCGCAGTTGGTTCACACCCCCGAAGTCCAGCCCAGCCTGGCAATTCCCTACGTGATTACGCCCGAACGTCGGGCAATGCTCAACACGATTCGCTTCGCTGAAGGCACCTGGAAAGGTGGTCTGGATGTTGGTTATCGGGTGATGTTCGGTGGTGGCTTGATGTCCTCTCTCGACCGTCATCCCAATCGCGTGATCTACAGCTCCCGCTACGCCAGTGCGGCTGCCGGGGCCTACCAGTTCATGCCGTTCACCTGGAATCTGGTCCAACGCAGCATCGGTGTACGGGGGTTTGGTCCTGAGGCTCAAGATCAGGGAGCTTTGTTTTTGATTCAGCGCCGTAAAGCACTTGTTCTGACCGACAGCGGCGTCCTCAGCCCAATCCTCGCTGCCAAGCTGGCTCCTGAGTGGGCGTCATTTCCCACCCTTGCTGGTAGGAGCTACTACGGCCAGCCCGTCAAAAAATATGCGCGGCTGCGCTCGTTTTACGACGTGAATCTTGCTGAGCTCCGACGCCTCCGCGATCTGAAGCGTCAGGCTCTCATTGCCCCTCCTGCGATCTGCACCGGGTCGCGCATCGCTTGCGCAACCCAGCTCTGAGGGGCATCAATTCTCCTCAACCTTCTGTGTCGCTCTGTAGGCGACGCCCCACTGTCACCTGGGCGATCAGATAGGCAGCAATGCCGCCTCCGAGGAAGCCAACGGTGTTTCTCAGAATGGGCAAATACTCAGATGTTCGCGTGATCACGGGCGCGATGCCGAAGACGCCAAACAACATCACCCAAAGTGGTGACAGCAAAAGCATCCAGCCCCAGGCAATCGTTTCATCGTCCTTGCGGGGGTAGGCCGCAAAGCCTGCAATTAAGCCTCCAAAAACCGATGTGGTTAGCGTCCACAGCCACTGTTCTTGCGGAAGTCCTGGCACAACCTGACAGCCGCCCCGGTCAAGACAGATCTCCACAGCATTGAGCGCATCGAGCACAGCTCCGTCTTCACCGTGCTCCTTGACGTAGTACTGGTTGCCGTAACGGGTCTGCAGCTCGACCCAGTAGGTGCGCGGCATCATCGCGAAATAGGCATCGCCGACGTTGAAGTTCAGCAGATTCCCCCCCCGTGGGTCTGCCACCAGCAGCAGGCTGCTTTCATCCAGCCCCCAGAACTCGCGAATGGCTAGTCCTGGCGTGCGTTCGTACTGCGTCAACACTCGCATTTTCCAGCCTGTGCGCTCTTCCACATCACCAAGGGATGCCTCCAACTGGGCCCTTTGGGTATCACTGAAAACCTTGGCGAGGTCGATCACCGGGGTGGGGTGATCTGGCAGCAGCTCGGGGTTGTCGTAGGCATCAGCGGGAGTCACCAGAACACCCAGGCTGACCAGAGCCACCACGACGAAGCTCCACAGATGTTGGATGCGATGTGTTCCCATGGAACTGCTGCAGCGACCGGCATTCTCTCCAATGAAACCGATGGCTGCGGCCTGTCCCGACTGGTTGGCAACGCATCTGCAACAGGCGGGGGGTGCCGTTCCGTTTTCACGGTTCATGGATCTGGCTCTCAACGAGCAAGAGCATGGCTACTACGGAGCAGGCCGTGCCCGCATCGGAACCCAGGGTGATTTCGTCACGTCTCCATCCCTGGGCAGCGACTTCACTGCCCTGCTGGCGCCCCAACTCCTGACCTGGCTCGCTTCCCTGTCCAGAACGGATACTGATCAGCGCCTTTCGATTGTTGAAATCGGGCCTGGGGAAGGCCATCTTGCCCATGATCTAATCGCCCAACTTTGCTCTTCCGACTCAGCGCTACTGCCTCATATCGAGATGGTGTTGGTTGAGGTCAACCCCGGCATGCGTCAGCGACAGCAGGCCCGGCTTCAGCAGGTGGATGGTTTGTCGGTGCGGTGGTGCTCCCTTGAGCAGCTGCGGAGTGATCCGGTGCGTGGGGTGGTGATCGCCCATGAGTTGCTGGATGCCCTCCCGGTGGAGCGATTGGTGTGGCGTGATGGATCACTCCAACAGGAGTGGGTTGAACTTGATCAAACCCATGGGCTGCGGACGACCCATCGGCCCCTGCCAGTTGCATTGCAGGACGAGATCAAGCGTGTGTGCATCAATCGCGGCATCCAGCTGCCTCCCCCCGATGCAGAGGAGGGTTGGACCACGGAGTGGAACAGTGCACTCCCCGATTGGTTCGCCACGGTGGGCGCCGCTTTGGATGCAGGAGTGCTCCTCGTGATTGATTACGCCCTGGAAGCCCATCGCTACTACACGGCTCGGCGCTCGGAGGGCACCCTCATGGCTGTTCGAGCCCAAGCGGCGGGCCTGTCGCCGTTGCATCAGCCCGGCGAGCAGGACCTGACGGCACATCTCTGCATCGATGTTGTTGCTGAGGCCGCCAAGCGCAGCGGCTGGTTGGTGGGTGATCAGGCCAAGCAGGGTGAGGCACTCCTTGCACTGGGACTCGCGGAGCGTCTCCATGACCTTCAACAGCTGCCTGGCCAACGTTTGGCGGAAGCCTTGCAGCGCCGTGAAACCCTGCTTCGGCTGGTGGACCCTTCGGGTCTTGGTGCCTTCCGCTGGCTCACCTATCTCTGGGGATTGCCCGAGGGGGGCTTCAGCCTTGCAGCTGCTCCAGGCAACTCAGAATCTCCTCGCGACTGACGTCATCGCGAATTTCGACGGAACCGATCCCTGTTGGGAGCACGAAGCGCAATCGACCATCGCGCACCTTTTTGTCGCCCTGCAAGCTGTTCAGTACAGCTTCTGCGGAGAGATCGGGCCAGGCGGTGGGTAGTCCGCTGCTGTCGATCAGCCGGCGTTGCCGATCCGCTTCATTGCGACTCCAGCTTCCCCGCAGCACGGCGAGTTCGCCCACAGCCACCATGCCGATGGCGACTGCCTCGCCATGCAGCCAGGTGCCATAGCCGCAGAGGGTCTCCACCACGTGGCCGAAGGTGTGGCCGTAATTCAGAATTGCTCGCAAACCTCCTTCCCGTTCATCAGCCTCCACCACTCGTGCCTTTGCAGCAGCGGATCGACCCAGGATTGAGCTCAAGCGCTCGGCTCCAAGCCCCGAGGGCGTGCTCGGGTCATTGCAGGCCTCCAGCTCATCAAACAATTCAGTATCTCCGAGAATTCCGTATTTGATGACCTCCGCCATGCCGGCACGGAATTCCCGTTCGGGCAGGGTGTTGAGGGTTGAAGGATCGATCAGCACCAGGCGCGGCTGGTGAAAGGCTCCGATCAGGTTCTTGCCGCGGGGATGGTTGACGCCGGTCTTGCCACCGATGGATGCATCCACCATCGCCAGCAGGGTGGTTGGAACCTGCACAACCTGAATGCCCCGCAGCCAGGTGGCTGCCGCAAAACCGGTCATGTCTCCGACAACGCCGCCGCCGAGGGCCACCATCAGCGAGCTGCGTTCGAGCTTGGCGCCATAAGCGGCATCGTGAATTGATGCCACCGTTGCGGGGGTTTTCTGGTGTTCGCCGGCGTCGATCACCAGAAGTTCAGTGCTGAAGCCTGCATCCTTGAGGCTGTTCAGGCAGCCGTCTCCATAGGGCGTTGCGACATCCGGGTTGCTCACCACCAGCACACGCCGACCGGGTTGGACCCCCGCGTCCAGCATCTGCTGGCCGAGGCTGGCCAGGCTGCCGGCACCGATCACAACGTCGTAGGGATTGCGCTCCAGCGCAACGCGGATGTGATGCAACGGGGTGATTGTGGTCATGAAACCGTTGGAACCCACCTACTCTCGCAACAGTGTCGCTGGTTCAGTGCGCGAGAGAGCAGTGCGCAACTCCCTTTCGGCCTGGGCATTTCTCCTGCCGGCGGTGATCCTGATCAGCTTGTCGGTGCTGCTGCCGGCGTTGATGGCTCTGGTGATGAGTTTCACCGCAACGGGTCTGGATGTCAGTGAACCGCTGCGATTCGTGGGCCTGGCCAACCTGCAGCGGTTGGTGTCGGATCCCATGGCGCGTCAGGTGCTGGTCACCACATTTCTGTATCTGATCGGTGTGGTGCCCCCCATTGTTCTGGGGGCATTGGCACTAGCTGTTCTGGTCAACCAGGGTTTGCCAGGTCGTTCCTTGCTGCGGGGTGCCTTCTACACCCCTGTGCTGGTATCAATCGTGGTTGCTGCCATCGCCTTTCGCTGGCTTTACGCCGAGAACGGTCTGATCAACGGATGGTTGAGCGTGCTGCTCGGAGATGCCTTTAGCCCGATCGGTTTTCTCACAACCCCGCAGCTGGCGCTTCCAGCGGTGATGTTGGTGACCCTCTGGAAGGGTCTCGGTTACTACATGGTCATTTTTCTGGCGGGTCTCCAGGGGATCCCCAAGGAGCTCTACGAAGCAGCTGAGCTTGATGGCAGCGAGGGATGGAGAAAGCATCTCGACATCACCTTGCCCTTGATGGGCCCCTACGTGACCCTGGTTGCTGTCGTGTCATCGATTGCTGCCACGAAGGTCTTTGAGGAGGTGTTTCTGATGACCCAGGGAGGTCCGGCCGATGCCACGCGAACCATCGTTTACTACGTCTACGACCAGGCCTTTGCTGAATTGGAGATCAGCTACGCCTGCACCTTGGGCTTGGCCCTGTTCCTAGTGGTCATTTTGTTCACCATGATTCGTCTGGTCTTTGCCGGCGATCGTCCGTTGATTTGACGCTGTCATCGGCCCCGCTAGGTGGCAAGCTGCGAGAGACGGCTCGGACACGATGATCGGTGTTGTGGGAGGTGGTCAGCTGGCACGGATGCTTGTGCAGGCCGCCACGCAACGAGAGGTTCCGATCGCGGTGCAAACCTCCAATGCAGCGGATCCTGCCGCCGGCTTGGCGGCGCGTCATGTTGAGGCGGATCCCCGGGACGTGGCTGGAACCCGTGAACTGGTGGTGGGTTGTGACGGTGTCACCTTCGAGAACGAGTGGGTCAACATCGACGCCCTTCTTCCGCTTGAGCAGCAGGGGGTTCGCTTCCGCCCGTCGTTGGCCGCTCTGTCGCCACTTGTCGACAAACTCTCGCAGCGTCAGCTGCTCGACGACCTGGCGATTCCAAGTTCACCCTGGTGTCCGCTCAGTTTGATTTCTCCGGCCCAACCTGCTCTTCCCCAGGGTTGGACCTTTCCTGTGATGGCGAAGGCGTCCCGTGGGGGATACGACGGCAAGGGCACTGTGGTGCTGCGCGATATCGAAGCCCTTGCGCAGTTGTTGCGGGCCGTCACAGCAGACCACTGGCTCCTGGAATCGTGGGTGGATTACGAGCTGGAGCTGGCTCTCGTCGTCAGCCGAGATCAAAAAGGAAGGATCCGCCACTTCCCACTGGTGCAAACCCACCAGCATCAACAAGTCTGTGACTGGGTTCTGGCACCTGCGCCGGTGGACCCGTCGGTGGCGGCTTTGGCTTACAACGTTGCGGCATCGCTGATGACGAAGCTCAGTTACGTCGGCGTGCTGGCTTTGGAATTCTTTTACGGGCCAGCAGGTCTGCAAGTGAATGAAATTGCCCCTCGCACCCACAATTCAGGCCATTTCTCCATCGAGGCTTGCACCAGCAGTCAGTTTGATCAGCAGCTCTGCATCGCTGCCGGCCTCCCCGTGCCGGAGCCAGAGCTGAGCAGCTGCGGTGCCTTGATGGTCAACCTGCTGGGCCTGGATCCAGCCCGCCACGCTCCTTTGGATCAGCGGCTTCAGGCGCTTGAGGCCATACAGGGTCTTCATCTGCACTGGTACGGCAAGTCGCCGGAGACACCGGGTCGCAAGTTGGGGCATGTGACGCTGCTTCTCGAGGGCGACACGGTTCTGAAGCGGCGCGATGAGGCCGACTCAGCACTCGCGGCCATTCGCAGGATCTGGCCTCTTCAGAGCGAGAGTCCCGATTAATGTTGTGGATGAACTGCTGTGTTGGTGACGGCCTTTCTTTAGTGCTCTGATCTGACTCTCTTTCGACTTGGGGAGACTGTCGTGACGGTGACGTAGACCGGCCTTGCAGCCGGAAACGAAGCCCCACTTTGTCGCCCCTTCTGGTTCTTCCAGGTCGATCACTGGGGCTCGCACGGCATGGTGGTTCACCCTCTTCAACCTCTGCCTGGCGAGAGGAATTTCTCGAAACGTTGTGAAAAATGACTCTTATGTATTTAATGAATGGCTTGAATGCGTTTGGATCTGAAAACTATTTTCATAACGCTGTCTTTGGTGAATGAGTTTTTGGGGTTCTAACTGATTGTCTAGTTGCTTTTGTTGTCTGACTTCCGGTGAGGAGGGATGTTCTTGTTAGTGGGGTAATCCTCTCATCATCCAAGACTCTGCAAGAAAGAACAAAAGGAAGAATGTGCTGATGCAAATGACCAGGGTCTTGCCGTTCACTCTGTAATCGTTAGCTCTTGTGGAGTCTAAATTCTTTGCGTTGAGGCTGCACTAACCGATGTTCGAGCAAAGGTGTAATGGTTGATTCAATCAAGCTTTTCGTGATCTAGCTTTCGGAGTGGTTGAACTCTTGGAGTGCATATTGGGCGAGGCATTTGTTTTTTTCTGTATCGGTCAGCGAGATGGTGGTCACGCTTTGATGCCAGTTTCGACGGTTGATCAGTTCATTGAATTCGGTCAGCGCGTCTTCAAGATCGTCGAAGACTCCTATGATCTCGGTGCTTTGTGGTCCTTGCCTGACTGCAACTTCAAGGGGCATGGGAGATCTTTGGAGCTTTCGAAGGTTAGCCGCGAAGGGATGTGTAGTCGATGATGCTTACTGCTGTGTGAACATGGCTTGTCAATGACTTGATCGTCTTTAAGGTCTGGATGGTTGCAGTGCTGTGATGCGCGATCCTCGGCTTGACGAACTAATTCAAATGGAAACCTGGGATTGGTGGAAGGCTCAGGTTTTTTATCTGCGGGAAAAGAAGGATTATGCGGGTGCCGAAGCCTTGTTTTTAGAATTCAAGTTAACCGCCCCGGAATCAAAAGATTGAGGCTTGATTGATCTTTTCAGCATCATGAAAGTTAAGATCTAGTTTCTTTTTATCTAAATTTTTTGATTGATTAGGTCTTCGCTTTTGCCTGAATGTCAACTATCCATGCTTTTGCCGCTGTGTTCTTGGTGACAGCCGGAATGTCGTGCTTCGACCTTTCAAGCAGCCCCAGGGTGAGCGCCGTTACCTTTCTGACTGATGACGCTGAAATTGCTTGCCGAGCGATTCTTCCCCAGTGCTTCAAGCGATCCGACTGGGCTGCGCTCTGCGCTGGTGATCCCGACTTTGCGGAGGGCCATCCAGAGTCCTGTCGAGCTGCAGGCTTCGAGCAAGAACCACCTCAGGGGCGGTGATGCAATACAGCCCTCTCCAGGTCAGGTCGACTCATGGATGTCACGACAAAAACCTCTTGGGCTGAGCTTCCTTTGCGAGCGACCAGCTTGTACCCCCCATGGATTTGCGTCGACACCCGTAGCTGAAGATCGGGACTTCTCCCACGGACCCTGCAGATCACAGCAGGGGTAATCGTTTGAATATTCGTCTCCTGAGCCAGCGCCTTCAGCCATGGGATCAATCCCTGCACATAGGTGCTGTGGGTGATGACAACCCGGCCCAAAGCTGAATGAAAACCTGAGAACTGGTGAAAGCTAGCCACTTTGGCTATGCCAGAGAGAGCGCTCCGGAGCTGTGATGCTGAAATCAGTTGACGCTCTTCGCCTCGTGATTCGCGGCCCACTGGAAGATGCGTGCGGCCCTCAGGCCCGCATGCTCACCGCAGAGGTGCACGGAACGGAAGTACGGGGCTTGGCCCTCTGCCCTGGCCGTGTGGTTCGTTTTGTGATGGATGAACGGTTACAGCGTCTGCAGATTGATGATCGACTCCGGTTGACCAAGGCCAGCCGCAAACCAGCTGCCTAGATCAACAGCGTTCTATTGGGGCCATGGTGAGTCCCTCGGCCTGCAGCTGCTGGTGGTAGAGCTCGGCTTGCTCTAGGGGGCCACACCAAACCTCAGCTGAACCCTGTCGATCAATCTTGTTCGCAAGGTTCCAGGCATTGTCCTCACTCATGCCAGGAATGATCTTGCGCAGGCAATCCACCACATGCTGAAAGGTGTTGACATCGTCGTTCAACACGATGACGCGAGCTTGGGGATAGCGCTGGGTCGTCTCCTGGCGCTCCATCACTGCAGAGGAACCGGGGCTGGAGCTGGTCATGACAGTTGCCTCCGGCAGTACGAAATCATGCTTGACCCTAGGTAGGATCTCAACAATCAAGCGGTCAAGCGCATGTTGTTCACTCTGGGTTGGGCTTCCTTGGCCGCCATGTTCAGTTTCTCTATCGCCATGGTCGTCTGGGGACGCAACGGTGACGGAACCCTGAACTTCTGATCGAATCTGTGCTTCAAGACGCACCACTTCTTAGCCAGACCCTGGCGGTCACGGCAGCAGTGCTTCTTGGCTTCGTCAGCGTTGCGGTGATCTACCTCTCAACGATCGAATGGAGAGACCGCCGACGCCGCAAGGGTCCAACCAAATCATCATCCTGATTGGTTTCATTCGAAAGCAGCTGGTTGCCTTTCCGTGCACGGCTCTACTGCTGGGGCTGATTCTTGTTGTTCCTAGCCTGCTGCTCAGCGCGTCCAACCTCACGCCCACTCTGAATCGCCGAGGAACAGCAGAGCTGTTCGAGATCACAAGAAGCGCTCGGCTGGTTCAGAGTTTTGAAGCTGATCCAACGTCTCCTGTACCCCTGATCTGGCAGAAGCGGCTTTCTCCTGATGCTGCTCTTGATCGTTGGAAACGCCACGGACGTGCTGTTTGGTGGCTGATCTGGCTGGATGACGGTGAACCCGTTCTTGCTCTCCCGAGCTCATCAGATCCGTCTTCTCTGGATCTTCTTTTTGCTGATGAGCTGCATCGCATCAGCTTTGATCAACTCCCCCCGCTTGAGTCACGTACACCGTCGCCACTGGAGCAGAACTGCCTGAAGCGTCTCACCAGCGCAACGGCTGTTCAGTGGCAACCCTCAGGGTTGGCGTCGATCAGTTGGCCCCTGTTCCCCTCCTTGGCAAGTGTGTCTCATGGCTGCCTGCGTGTTGTGCTTCGGGGAGATCGGCTCATGGCTGAGGGGCCTGTCGCCTCCAGCCCCTTTGTGTCTCTCAAGGATGGACAGGCTCGAGGTCGAACCAAGCGTGTTCGGTTCGATTCCTCCTTGAGTTATCTCCAGCTGAACAGCGTTGCTTTGCAGCCACTGCTCGGATCCTTCCTGAACAACCCTTTGATCGCTGAGCAGCTGACCAGCCGTTATGGACTCCCTCAGGAGCTTCGTGATGTTCTGCTCGCTGCTCCTGTCGTTCTGCGCGTGGATGGCTTGAACGATGGTCGCTTTCGCGCCTCCGTTCAAGCCAGGTTGATGGTTCCTGCTGATCAAATCGGCCAACTCAAGGCCAGCCTTGATGCTGTTTCAACAGCATTGTTGCGGCGGGGATTCCAACGTGAGCAACGCCCACTGCTGATGCCCAAGGGGCCAAGCTCCAACCGTTTTGCAGATGTCTGGCTTGATCCCCAGGGTGATCCCAGCGGTGGATGGTCGGTTGGTTCTGAGATGCAGGGACGGGTTGAGTTGCTGCTTGCCCTGGGAGAAGCACCGACTCTTGATCAGGGCCCTCTGAAACGCCATGGTCAACAACGTCTTCGTCTCCGAGGCCGACCCAATGAATTGGTTCGGCTGGGCTGGCTTGGACCGGGCTGGCCCAGTGTGATTCGCAACGCATCTCAGCTGGAACTTGAGATGACAGCACTGCCTAAAGAGCGACAGCCCGGATGGCTGCGGCTTCAGCTGTCACTGCCTTGAGCCTGTTCCGCTAAACGGCGCTCCTTTTTCCGCTTTTCGGCCGCAATGGTTTCTTGCACCAGGTCAACCGCCTGGTCCATCCGTTCCCTGTTTGAGCCAAACAGCGACAGATCTTTCTCGACTCGATCTGCGGGTAAGCCGAGGATTTCGGCGAGTTCCTTGCACTGTTCGCCCAGGGCCTGACTGTCAGGGCTGCTGCCATCCACTCCGGCAGCCTCAAGCAGGCGCATCAGGCCTACTGCCATCAATCGCGAATAGTGGCCGTCATCGGGGAGACGTTTGGAGGAAAGCCAGGCCTTGATGCTGTCTAGATCTTTGCCTTTGGCCTCATCAATCAGCATTGTGCTGGTCTTCCGCAGGCCTGCAGCGTCAAAGCCATTGCTGCTACAGAGGGCGCTGAACAACCCTTCTGTCTGGGCTTCCGGCCGATATCCCTTCGTAAAAGTGTCGAACACGGTGCAGAGTCCGACGCTGAAGAGCTCATTGGCTTCAAAGCGACTCTGATGGCTCAGCAGGTGTAGCTCCACCAGCAACTCGTCAGCGAGCCGGCGATACAGCGGCGCGATGACGTGGGGAAAGGACTGATGAAACGACCGTTTGCTGTCCGCGATGGTCTGACTTTCGGCCAACGTGCAGTCCATGAATGAATGGCCGGAACCCTAGCGCCGCAGACATCGCCGTTAGGATTGTCCGACCCTGCTCAAGCTCAAATGATCCCGATTGTGATTGAGGAGTCCGGCCGGGGGGAAAGGGCCTTTGACATTTATTCCCGACTTCTGCGGGAGCGGATCATCTTCCTTGGTGAAGCAGTCACGAGTGACTCTGCCAATCGGATCGTTGCTCAGATGTTGTTCCTCGAAGCTGAGGATCCTGAAAAAGATATCTACCTCTATATCAACTCACCTGGAGGCTCTGTTTACGACGGCCTCGGCATCTTCGACACCATGCAGCACATCAAACCGGATGTGCACACCGTTTGTGTAGGCCTTGCCGCCAGCATGGGTGCCTTTCTTCTCTGTGCCGGCACCAAGGGCAAGCGCAGCAGCCTTCAGCATTCCCGAATCATGATTCACCAGCCCTTGGGTGGTGCACAGGGACAGGCGAGTGACATTCGGATCCAAGCTGATGAAATTCTCTTCCTGAAGGATCGACTCAATCAGGAGCTTGCTGATCGCACAGGTCAACCGCTGGACCGTATTCAGCACGACACGGACCGTGATTTCTTTATGTCCCCTACTGAAGCGGTGAACTACGGCTTGATTGATTCGGTGATCGACAAGCGCCCCGTTCAGGCTGTCGCTTGAAGCGGGGTGGATCCAAAAACGGAGGTTTAAAAAACAACCGTCCCAGCAAGATTTGCCCGGTATGCGCCCGACCATTTGAGTGGCGTAAGGCCTGGAGAAATTGTTGGGATGACGTTGTCTACTGTTCCGATCGCTGTCGTCGACGCAAGAACAAATCGAACCCATAAAAAAAGCCCCCGCCTGAGTAAGGCGGGGGCATTTGGTTGTTAGATCTTGGACTCAGTCCAGGGTGACGACGGTGCGGTCTTTTTCAGGAACAGCGGTGAATTCAGCGACAACAGCCTTGAACTCATCACCATTCATGGTTTCCTTCTCAATCAGCAATTCCACCAGGCGATCAATAGCTTCACGATTGGAAGCCACGATCTCCACAGTTTCGTCATAACAGCGCTTAACCATGTCGCGCACCTGGATGTCGATCTGCTGGGAGATCGACTCGGAGATTTCGCTACGAGACATCAAATCCCTGCCTAGAAAGACTTCCTGACCACCACCCTCAAGGGCAACAGGTCCAAGATCACTCATGCCTAGCCGGGTCACCATGTTCCTAGCCATCGAAGCCACCTGCTGGATGTCGCCACCGGCTCCAGTGGTGACTTCTTGGTGACCGAAAACAACGTCTTCGGCTGCCCGACCGCCAAGAGCACCCATGATCCTCGCCTTGAGCTGTGCACGGGTGACAAGGGTTTGCTCCTCATCCGGCGAGAACCAGGTGAGACCTTGGGCTTGACCACGAGGAACCAGGGTGACCTTCTGAACAGGGTCGTGATCCTTAACCAGCGTTCCGATTAGGGCGTGACCAACCTCGTGGTAAGCGATCAGACGCTTGCTGCGACCGTCGGTAAGGGGGCGACCTTCCATGCCGGCGATGATGCGGTCGACTGCGTCGTCGATCTCACTCAGACCGATGGAGTCCTTCCTTCGGCGGGCGGTGAGGATGGCTGCCTCGTTCATCAGATTGGCCAGGTCAGCACCGGTAAAACCTGGAGTGCGTCGGGCAATGCTTTCTAGAGAGAGCTCTGCGTCAAGCTTTTTGTTGCGGCAGTGAACATCGAGGATGGCAAGACGACCTTTGATGTCAGGAGCATCAACGGTGACCTGGCGATCAAAACGACCGGGTCGCATTAACGCTGAATCGAGTACGTCGGGACGGTTGGTCGCCGCAATGATGATGATTCCGCTATTTCCTTCAAAACCATCCATCTCCGTCAGGAGCTGGTTCAGCGTCTGCTCGCGCTCATCGTTGCCTCCACCGATTCCCGCACCGCGCTGACGGCCAACGGCATCGATTTCATCGATAAAGATCAAGCAAGGGCTGTTTTCTTTGGCCTTTTTGAACAAGTCGCGGACACGGCTGGCACCAACACCAACAAACATCTCAACAAACTCAGAGCCCGAAAGAGCAAAGAACGGAACCCCTGCTTCACCTGCAATGGCTTTGGCGAGAAGTGTTTTGCCTGTTCCAGGAGGGCCGACCAGCAGCAGGCCACGCGGGATCTGAGCACCCACGGAAGTAAATCGCTCGGGCTGCTTGAGGAAGGTGACGACCTCTTCGAGTTCCTGCTTGGCTTCTGTGACGCCTGCGACGTCGTCAAACATCACGCCAGTTTCGGCTTCCATCATGAACTTCGCCTTGCTCTTGCCAAATTGCATGGCTTGACCAGGGCCGCCTGGCATGTTGCTGTTGCGGCGAGCCAGAAAAATAAGCGCACCAATCAGCAAAAGTGGGAACAGGAGATTGCCCAGCACGCCAAGGGCAGGTGGTGCCGTGCGAGGGGGATGGATATCGAAGCTGATGCCTTCAGTTTTGAGTGTGTTGATCAGCTCCGGAGCAAGGCCTGGGAGGTCAACGCGAAGTCTCTGAACTCTGTTGTCGAGGTCTGGATCGACGGCTTCCACAACAGCGTTGCGGCCGCCGTCATAGATATCAACGGCTGTCACACGGCCGGCTTCGACGTAGTCGAGGAAGCGGCCATAGCTCATGCGGGCCACCGCTGCATTGCGTGGAGCAACAGTTGTGCCATTGCTGTCTTGGCTGAGGCTATTGATGCCTCCGTTGCTGACCACCTGCCAACCAATCAGCAAAACGACGCCGATCGGCAGAAGCCAGAGGGCAAGAAGGCGCCAGCGCTGATTCATGAGCCAAAAGAAATCATTAACTAGTGTAAAGGAGATGGACTGGATTTCGGGACCTTCTTTAAAGACTTCTCAGGGCAACAATCGGGTCGAGCTTGGCGGCTCTACGGGCGGGAACGACGCCGAAGAACAGTCCGATGGATCCTGAAAGTCCCACCGTGACAACAACTGTTGTCGCGCCGATTGCGGCCGGGAGTGGTGTGAATGCAGCCACAAGGCTCACTGTTCCCAGTCCAACCAAGGTGCCGATGGCACCGCCCAGGCTGGCGAGCACTAGCGACTCCACAAGAAACTGCTGCAGCACATCGCTGCTGCGGGCTCCCAAGGCCTTGCGCAGACCGATCTCCTCGGTGCGCTCGCTCACGGAGACCAGCATGATGTTCATGATCCCGATGCCGCCTACCAGGAGAGAGATCCCGCCGATGGCAGCGAGCATCAGAGTGAGGCCTCCGGTGATGGTGCCGACGATGGTGAGGGCATCCTTCTGGGAACGCACCGCGAAATCGTCATCCCGAAGAATCCGGTGACGCTGTCTCAGCAGATTGGTGATCTGGAACTTGGCTGCGCCCGTGCTTTGTTCATCCCTTGCTTCAACACTGATGAAGGTGAGGCTGACGCCGTAAATGGGATCCCGACCGGTGATCCGGCTCACCATTGTTGAGAGAGGGATATAGGCATTTTCATCCTGGTTGCTCCCGAACACGGCTCCTTTCGGTGCCATCACACCGACAACCTTGAACGCCTGATTGCCAATCCGAACCTGCTGACCGATCGCCGCACCGGTTGGAAACAGTTTGGTCCGCAGATCAGAGCCCAAAACCGCAACAGCTCGAGCGCCTGATTCGTCCTGGGAACTGATGAAACGTCCCTTCGCAACCTCAAAGCTGCGAACCGGTACAAACTCCGGTGTGACGCCGTAGATCGAACTTGTGGCACTGCGCGCCCCGGCCTGAACCACCTGGTTGCTGTTGATTTGGGGCGCCACCCGCTTGACGCTGGGGACTTGTTCCGCGATGGCTTCTGCGTCTTCAAGCACGAGGGTCTTCGGACGCGTTATTCCCTGGCGACGGGTGTTGTTGTTGCCCGGAACCACAAACAAGACGTTGGCGCCGAGATTGGTCAGCTGCTCTTCAGCCAGCCCCTGAGCGCCACGTCCAACGCCCACCAGGGTGATCACCGAGGCGTTTCCGATCACGATGCCCACCATGGTGAGCAGGCTGCGAAGTCGGTTGCTCCGCAGGGTGGACAGGGCCATCCGCACCGTTTCAGTGGCGGGCATGCGCCGGTTCATGGTGTGTTGTCGTTCAGAGCAGTGTCGCCTCAGCTTCGTTGCTCACGATGCTCACTTTGACCAGATCAGTGGATCCAGAGACCCCTGCATGGGTACCTGCGGACTGAATGACGAGATCTCCCTCCTTGAGCAGATTCAGCTCCCTGGCTTTAACCATGGCCGCGTGAAAGGTCTGCGTGGTGCGTTCTCCCTGAGGGATGACAAGGGGGGTGACCCCCCACACCAGCTGAAGGCGACAGGCAACGGTGCGATCAGGTGTGATGGCCAGGATCGGCGCCGCCGGTCGGAACTTGCTGACGTTGCGTGCCGTTGCGCCACTTTTGGTGAGGGGAACAATCGCCGATGCGTTGAGTTGGCTGGCGATAGTGCTGACTGCACCACTCAATGCGTTGGGAATTGTGCTGGGTAAGTGGCTGTCGATGGAGCGCTGGGGATAGTCCTTCTCGATCCGTTGGGCGATGGTGGCCATGGTCTGCACGGCTTCCACGGGGAAATCCCCCACAGCGGTCTCGTTGGACAGCATCACAGCGTCGGTGCCATCAAGGATGGCGTTAGCTACATCGCTAACTTCGGCACGGGTCGGCCGGGGGCTGGAGGCCATTGAATCAAGCATCTGGGTCGCCGTGATGATCGGAATGCCCAGGCTGTTGGCCTTGCGGATGAGTTCCTTCTGCAGCAAAGGAACTTCCTCCGCCGGCATCTCCACCCCCAGGTCACCACGGGCCACCATTACGCCGTCGCAGAGAGGAAGAATGGAATCGATCTGATCGATGGCCTCAAATTTCTCGATCTTTGCCACGACAGGGGTTTCATGACCGTGGTCACGGATCAGCCCGCGGATTTCCTCCATGTCGGAGGGGTTGCGAACGAAGCTGAGGGCAACCCAGTCCACCCCCTGACTGAGACCGAAAGCCAGATCAGTCTTGTCCTTGTCGGTCAGGGCACGGACGGAAAGCTGAACGTCGGGGAAGTTGACGCCCTTGTTGTTCGAAAGAACACCGCCAACGGTGACGGTGCAATGCAGGGTCTGCTCCGCTTTGTCGACGGCATCGACCTTCATCTCGACACGGCCGTCGTCGAGAAGAATCCTGCTCCCGGCGGTGACTTCGTCGGCCAGTTTGTCGTAGGTCACCGTTGCGATGGTTTTGTCGCAACTCACCGGTCGTGAGGTGAGCGTGAACGGATCCCCGTTAGCCAGGGTGATCGGCCCCTCAGCAAATCGCCCCAGCCTGATTTTTGGACCCTGAAGGTCCTGGAGGATGCCGATGGTCTGCCCCAATTCTTCAGACACCTGACGAATGGTGGCGATGCGTGCGGCGTGTTCGCTGTGGTCTCCGTGGGAGAAATTCAGCCTGAACGTCGTCGCGCCAGCCCTCACAAGTTCCTTGATGCGCTCTGGACTCTCAGTGGCTGGTCCGATGGTGGCCACGATCTTGGTCCGTCGGTTCAGGTCGAACTGGCCCATATCGTGGCTGAAAATCCTTGCGGAAACTACCATCCGGGCGTTTCCTAACGGGCCCCATGGAGATGAATTCCTATCAGGACGCTGCTCGAAAGACGGCTGCCTACCCGGATGTGGGCTGTAATCCGATCTATCCGACCCTCGGTTTGACGGGAGAAGCTGGCGAGGTTGCTGACAAGGTCAAGAAGGTGATTCGCGATCGTCAGGGTGTCTTTGATGTTGAGACCCGCGAAGCGATCAAGTTGGAACTGGGCGATGTGCTCTGGTACGTGGCTCAGCTGGCCAGCGAAATGGGTTATGACCTGAATGATGTGGCAGAAGCCAACCTTCAAAAACTGTCGAGCCGAGCTGCCCGTGGCCGCATCGGCGGCAGCGGTGACCAACGTTGATCTGCCCGATGTTTCGTCGTTTTTTTACTCTTTTTTTGAGCCTGCCGCTGCTGCTGGGACTGGCGCTGCCCTGTGATGCCGCTGAACTGCAACTCAGTGGGGTTCGTTTGGATCCCTGCAGTGAACAGGACCCCGGTAATCAGCCCGACTTGAGCCGTCCGGTGGGTGCCAGCTGCTATGTGCTGACGGGTGACGTTGAGAACAGCAGCCGGGACAGCGTTGTCGACACCGACGTTTACGCACGAATCCTGGACGCCAGTGGTGAACCTGTGCTTCCAAACAGAACCCGGGTGGGATCGATCGGCGATGTGAACCCCGGTCAATCCCAGTTTGCGTTGCGGATTTCGGTTCCTTCCGGAACGCCAGGACCGTTCGAGATTAAAAATGTCCGGGCGCGTGGTTTCAAAGCGCCAGTTCGAACCCGCGTCGATGCCGATGACGACGATTTGTTGCCGCTTGAACGGGGTATCAATCTGGATTCTTTACCAGGTTGATCCCGACATGTAAAAAGCACTGATGGACTGCCCCACCAGGCTCTGAAGCAGATTCAAGGCCAGGAACGCCAGGATTGCGGAAAGATCGATTCCTCCCAGGGGCGGAATTAGTCCCCGGAAAGCGTTGAGGTAGGGATCGGTGATCGCACTGACACTGCTCAGCACCGGGTTGCCCCAGTCGAGGTTGGGGAACCAGCTCAGCAGAACCCGAACGATCAAGACCAGGGAGTAAATCTGCAGGGTCTGGGACAGCACCTGCAGCAGGGTGACGGGAAGAGATTCCATGACGAGGGCTGAACTCCTCCGACTTTATGCAGCTTCTGTCAGATCGGTTGCACCGAGATCAGGAAGCACTGAGAAGGTGCGATGAAATTTTTCGGTGAGGGTGATCCAGTAGGAGCGGCCTTCACTTTGACGGCGGCGTTCGATGAACTCCTGTGCCACCAGTTCCTTGATGTGGTCATAGGCACCCGATCCACGCAGATCCACGAGATCGGATTGGAGAATCCGCTTCTTCAGGGCAATGGTGGCGAGGGTTCGCAACGTCGCGGTGGAGAGATTCACCGGCAGCAGGTCTTTCACGAGATCGCCCATGCCCGGCCTCAGCTGCAGGCCGTAGCGACCGCTCTGCTCAACGATCTCCAGTGCACTGTCTCTCTGGGCGTAGGAGGCGGTGAGAGCTACGAGTGCTTCCTCCACGTCGCGACGCTCGGTTCCTGCCAGCTCAGCCAGTTCGCCGACACTGACGGGTCTGCCCTTCAAATAAAGAACGGCCTCGAGCCGTGTGGGCAGGGATGCAGACGTCATCACAACCCCTCAAGAGCACTCAAGTTACCGTCCTGAAACTCAGAGGAACAGTGCATAGGCAGGGTTGTTTGTTTCATCCCAGTGGCGATACCCCAGGGCACTGAGAAAGTCGGTCCACCCTTCCATCTCCTGTTTCGGCACCAGAACTCCCACCACGATTCGCCCTACGTCGGCACCGTGGTTCCTGTAGTGGAAGATGCTGATGCTCCATCCCGGGTGTAGGGCATCAACGAAGCTCATCAGGGCACCCGGTCGTTCGGGGAATTCGAAGCGATACAGCAGCTCTCGGCATTCCCCGGCGCAGGCCGTTCGCGCTGAAGACGGCAGCCGACCTCCCACCATGTGGCGCAAATGGACCTTGGCGAATTCGTTGTCGCTGAGATCAAGAGAGGGAAAGCCACCCTGCTCCAGTTGGTTCAGTAGGGATGACCGATCGTCTTCATCCTTCACCTGCACACCGATGAAGATTTGCGCCGTGGCGCCATCGGTCATGCGGTAGCTGAATTCGGTGAGGCTCCGCTCCCGCAGCAGTTCGCAGAGGCGCCTGAGGCTGCCGGGTGATTCAGGAATCTCCACAGCCAACATCGCTTCCCGCTCTTCACCGAGCTCAGCCCGTTCGGCGATGAAGCGCAGGCGGTCGAAATTCATGTTGGCGCCGCAGGCCACCGCTACGAGATTGCGACCTGCTTGGTTGCGATCGGCCACGTCCTGCTTGAGACCGGCAATCGCCAGTGCGCCCGCAGGTTCCAGGATGGAGCGGGTGTCTTCGAAGACGTCTTTGATGGCGGCACAGATGGCGTCGGTGTCGACCCGGACCATCCGATCGACAAACCGTTGGGCCAACTCAAAGCTGTGTTCACCCACTTTCCTCACGGCGACACCGTCGGCAAACAGGCCCACCTGCTCCAGCTCCACCCTTTGCCCCTGCTCCAAAGAGCGGGTCAGGGCATCGGCATCGATCGGTTCCACACCAATGACCTCGGTTTCAGGCCAGAGTCGTTTGACGTAGGCGGCGATTCCGGCGATAAGGCCACCTCCACCAACTGCCACGTAGATGGCGTTGGGTGGCTGCTCTGCCTGGCGCATGATCTCCATCCCGATCGTCCCCTGACCAGCGATCACCTCGGGATCGTCAAAGGGGTGGATAAAGGTGAGGCCTTCGGCTTTACAGCGCCGCTGTGCTTCTGCGGAACACTCGTCGTAAGTCTCGCCATGGAGCACGACTTCACCGCCCAGGGCGCGCACGGCGCGCACCTTGACCTCCGGCGTCGTGCTTGGCATCACAATCACCGCTCGACAGCCGAGTCGCTTGGCACTCAGCGCCACTCCTTGGGCATGGTTACCGGCACTGGATGCAATGACACCGCGCTTCAGCTCGTCAGCGCTCAGCTGTGCCATGCGGTTGTAAGCGCCGCGCAGTTTGAAGGAAAACACCGGCTGGAGATCCTCACGCTTCAACCAGACCGTGTTGTTCAGTCGGCGGCTCAGATTGGGGGCGTGATCCAGGGGGGTTTCACGCGCCACGTCGTAAACGCGTGCACGCAGGATCCGCTGCAGGTAGTCGGTCATCTCACCATTCTTCCAAGGGTTCGATCCAGACAGCATCCGGGCTGGTTCCCGTAGATTGCTCGTATTGGAACTGGCAGTGCATGCATCTCGGAGATCTCAAGCATCCGAATGAACTGCACGGACTCAGCCCGGCTCAGCTCGAGGATGTGGCACGGCAGATCCGTGAGAGGCATCTGCAGGTTGTGTCGACCAGTGGTGGACACCTTGGTCCTGGTCTGGGTGTTGTGGAGCTCACACTCGCTCTGTACCAGACCCTCGACCTCGATCATGACCGCGTGATCTGGGATGTCGGTCATCAGGCATACCCCCACAAATTGATCACAGGGCGGTTCAACGATTTCGATTCCCTGCGCCAGCAGCGTGGGGTGGCTGGATACCTCAAGCGTTCGGAGAGTGGCTTCGATCACTTCGGAGCCGGTCACGCGAGCACCTCGATATCCGCTGCGCTGGGGATGGCGATGGCGCGGGACAACAAGGGTGAGTCGTACAAATGCGTTGCTGTCATCGGTGATGGTGCCCTGACAGGCGGCATGGCCCTGGAAGCCATCAATCACGCGGGGCACCTTCCCAACACCCCGCTCCTGGTGGTGCTGAACGACAACGACATGTCGATCTCCCCACCGGTGGGAGCCCTATCGAGTGTTCTGAACCGTGCGCGGCTCAGCCCACCGATGCAGTTCATCTCGGGGAGTGTCGAAGAGAGTGTTCGTCACCTGCCGTTCATGGGTGGAGAGCTTCCTGCGGAACTCAATCGCCTGAAGGGAAGCATGCGACGTCTCGCTGTTCCCAAGGTTGGTGCCGTGTTCGAGGAACTCGGTTTCACTTACATGGGTCCGATCGACGGCCACGACATCGGTGAGATGGTGCGCACTTTTCAGGCGGCCCACCGTGAGGGTGGTCCTGTTCTGGTGCATGTCGTCACGACTAAGGGCAAGGGCTATCCCTACGCCGAGGCTGATCAGGTCGGCTACCACGCGCAATCAGCTTTCGATCTCAATACCGGTAAGGCGATCCCCTCATCGAAACCCAAGCCCCCCAGCTACAGCAAGGTGTTTGGTCAAACCCTCGTCAAGCTGTGCGAGCAAAACAGCCGGGTGGTGGGAATCACTGCGGCGATGGCCACCGGTACTGGGCTCGATCTGCTGCAGAAGGCCATCCCCAATCAGTACGTGGACGTCGGCATTGCCGAGCAGCATGCCGTCACCCTTGCAGCGGGGATGGCATGTGAAGGGTTGCGTCCTGTCTGCGCGATCTATAGCACCTTCCTGCAGCGGGCCTACGACCAGTTGATCCACGACGTTGGAATTCAGAAGCTGCCGGTCACCTTCGTGCTGGATCGTGCGGGCATCGTCGGTGCCGATGGGCCGACGCACCAGGGTCAATACGACATCAGCTACATGCGTGCCATTCCCAATTTCACGGTGATGGCTCCGAAGGATGAGGCCGAGCTGCAGCAGATGCTGGTGACCTGCCTCAGTCACGACGGGCCGACAGCCCTGCGCATTCCCCGGGGATCGGGTGAAGGCGTGCCCTTGATGGAAGAGGGTTGGGAATCCCTGCCGATCGGCCGTGGAGAACTGCTGCGGGAAGGTGATGACTTGATGATCGTTGCCTACGGCGCCATGGTGGCGCCGGCTCTTGCCACAGCCACTCTGCTTGAGGAAGCAGGTCTTTCGACCACGGTGATCAATGCCCGATTCCTGCGGCCGCTGGACCAGGCCCTCATTCATCCTCTGGCCCGCCGCATCCCCCGTGTGGTCACCATGGAGGAGGGAGCCCTCCCCGGAGGATTTGGGGCCGCCGTTCTCGAGTCGTTGAGCGATCAGGACATCACTGTCTCAATGCTGCGGATCGGCATTCCCGATCAGCTGGTCGATCACGCCACTCCTCAACAGAGCAAGGAAGCTCTTGGTCTAACCCCTGCACAGATGGCTGAACGCATCCTTGAGCGCTTCAGCAAGGCCGCTGGTGATCTGCCATCCAGCGCTTCGATCAAGGCTCTGCAGGCCTGAAGCGGAAGGATCTGTGTCGGTTCTAGTCGTTGGTGCGGGGCCTTCCGGTGCCCGCCTGGCGATTCAACTGGCGCGCAGCGGTGCTGAGGTCACCCTGGTGGATCGCTTGATGGATCCGGAACGCAATGCCTATTCCAGCGCAGCTCTTCCTATGGAGGCTGTTCGTCGGATTGGCCTGCCGGATGAAACCATTGCCGCAACCTGGCAGGGCTGGCAGTTGCACGATCCTTCCGGTCTTGTGCATCAGTGGTGGTCTGACGACGATCTGGGGGTGGTGCTCGACTTCGGCAGGCTCCGTTCCTTTCTCTGGTCGGAAGCGCGTCGCCATGGTGTGGAGTTGATTCAAGGCTGTCGGGCAGTTCTGAAAAGCCTCAGCGCAGAGAACGCCACCGTGCAGCTGCAGACGCGCGATGGTGTGGAGTCGTTGCGCTCAGTCCGGTGGCTGATTGACGCCACGGGTGCACGTCGCGATCTGCTTCAGCAGGCTGGTGTCAAGCCCAATCCAGCTGATCCGCTGCTGCAGGGGATCGGTGTCGAGTGGCTGCTTCAAGCCGATGATCGCCACGCCGCACCCTGGCGGGATCGGATCAGTTTTTTTCTGGGGACGCCCTGGATCAGCCACGGATACGGCTGGATCTTCCCTATGCAAGGACAACGGCTGAAGGTGGGTGTCTGTCAGCTTCCTCCGCCCCATCGTCAGAACCCCGGCAGCCTGGCGCAGCCCCTGCAGCGGTTGATTCAACGCTGCGGCTTGTCCGACTGTCTCGTTCTGGATCGCCATGGTGGGCCTGTTTCCAGCTCGATCTCCCGATCTGAAGCGCTGGGTGTCGATGCGCTGTTGGCGGTTGGAGATGCGGCAAGTACAGCCAATCTTCTCGGTGGAGAAGGCATCCGCCATGCGATGGACAATGCCGATCAACTGGCCGATCTGTTGATCGCTGATGGGATGCGCGGCGACTCAGCAACCATTCCCCAACGCTACAGACAGGAACTTGACGCCAAGCGGAGCTGGCGATGGTCGGTGTCAGGCCGTCTGGCGCGGCGCACCTGGTGGGGGCTCAACAATTGCCGGGCTGATCAACGACTCGAACGTCTGATCAATGGACTTTCTTCCACAGCACAAGCAACTGCTCTCTCTGAGCTGCTGTTTGAGTACAGATTCGAGCGTTACGGCTTACGCCTGTTGCCCTATCTGCTTTGAGCGATGTTATTTCCGGGGAGGAGCCGTGGCTCCTTCCCGGAAAGGTGTTGCTTCAGAGCACACCGCGGGCTGCCAAGCCCTGGATCGCACCAATGCCGATGATGTGGCCAAGGCTGGTGGTACCGAGCAGGGCTGCATGTCCCATTCCACCGAAGAAGGTGGAGTTGGGAAGTGCAGCGCCTTCGTTGGGGTGCTTAATCGTGGCCTTGCCGACCATGATGGCAACCACATTGCAGAGGATCATCACCAGGGCGACCTTGGGAGACCAGGACACTGTGGCGGGAGCGATCGCGAAAAGGTGGGTCAGCATTCGAGCCAATGAGCGACACCTCATCATCCGGGGGTTCTGCCGTCTTGCCTGAGTCTCTTAAGAGTTGTTCACCCTTTCTTGGGGGTCGGTAGCAGCAGTCCGATCACCAGAACGGTGTTGCCGAGCGTTAGGAAGGCTTCTGCACCACCGTGCAACCAGTCGATCTCCACCAGTTCCGCTGAGCAGCAGCGCAGAGCTGCGATGGCGGCAACAATCGTGACGGCGACGAACAGTAGTGTGAGTTGAAAGCCGCGTTCCGCCATCTGCGGAAGTGCCTTACTCCTCTGGAGCCAGAAGAGAAACAACAAATAAGGGATTAGCGAGACCGCAAACAGGGGTGCGGGATCAAAGTTCATTGACCACCCCGTCAGCCACCCGACGCCGTTGGAGCTGCCATGCCGCAAACGCCAGGGTGCTGTTCCCGATCACGGTGAATAGGGCCTGAAGGGTGACCAGGCCCCGCAGAGCGTCGCTGTTGTCAAACAAGTGCCATGTGCAGGCTGCCATCGCACTCACCAGGGCCGGAAGCATGGCCCATGCCATGCCTGACAGTCCGCGTCGATGCATCAACACGATCGCCACACACCACTCGATCACTGAGGCGACGTGGATCCACCAGGTTCCGAGCGACAACGCGTGCATGGACCGAATCCTAGGAATCCGTTGATAATGCTTGGAGTGAACAGGCTGCTGCCCGTGGTACGCCCCGCTGCACCTGTCCTTCTGCTTTGTGGCTACTACGGAGAACACAATCTCGGGGACGATGCACTGCTTCAGGTGCTGGTGTCAGCGCTTCCCGAGTCGCAGCAGTTGTTGATCACAGTGCGTGATCCAGTTCCGGTCCTTGCCCTGGCACCGTCGGCCGTCACCGTGAATCGCCGCGCATTGGTGAGCTGCCTTCGTGCCGCTCTGCGCGCGGATGTGCTGGTTCTTGGGGGCGGCAGCCTGCTTCAGGACAGCACCAGCTTCAGCAGCCTTGTTTACTACCTGCTTCTGATGGCGGTCGCCCGTATCGGTGGTGCCGAGCTGGTTCTCTGGGGCCAGGGTCTGGGGCCATTGCAGCGTTGGATCAGTCGGATGCTGGTGCGCGCTGTGTTGCCGTTCTGCAAGGTGGCGAGTTGGCGCGATCAGCGCTCCTTTGAATTGGCTCGGCGCTGGGCGCGATCGTTACCCATGGTGCTGGCCGCAGATCCTGTCTGGCAGATGCCGGCGCGTCCATGGATCGGAGGCGACGCCATCGTTCTGAGCTGGCGTCCAACACCACTCCTGGATCACTCGGGCTGGCGTCGGTTGACGGATGCTTTGGATGCTCTCAGTGCCGAGTTGGCAGCCCCGGTGATCTGGTTGGCGTTCCATGAGCATCAGGATGCTCAGTTGCTGCAGCAACTGAGCGATGCGGGGCTGCTTCCAAAGCGTCTGAAGGGGTGCAGCACAACCTTGGTGCCCCAGTCCCTGGAGGTTGTTTCTGATGTAGTCCAACGGGCACGCCTTGTGCTGCCCATGCGCCTGCATGCCTTGATCCTGGCCCGTCTTTCCAACAGTCCGATGGCTGCTCTCAGCTACGACCCGAAGGTTGAGGCCGCCGCTGCCATGGCGTCCGTGCCTTGTACCCCATTGACCTCCTTGCCTTCCGTGGATGCATTGCTGGATCTGTGGCGAGCTGAAGTAGATCGCCCGGCGGATCCCAATCAAACGGAAGACTTGCGATGTCAGGCATCGGCTCACAGCGACCTGCTCAAGCGGATGGCAGTCGACGACCGGAGATCGCATCGAAGCGATGCTCACAATCGCTCGACCAACTGATCCGCGGTTCAGCCGCGATCGTCGTTTCTCCGGAGCAGACCATTCGTAGGTCGCCGCGATCGCAACGGACCAGAAGCATCTGATTGGCACCGAACCATTCACGGCTGAGGATTGTGCACGGCCAGCCATCGGAATCGATCCGCAGGTCGTCCGGTCGGACGCCGATGGTCACGCCGTTCTGAGCTGGCAACAGATTCATCTGCGGGCGGCCGATGAACTGGGCGACGTAGGTGCTGGCCGGCTGCAGATAGAGCTCGCGAGGTGTTCCGATCTGTTCGATGCTTCCATTGCGCATCACCGCGATGCGATCTGCCAACGCCATTGCCTCCTGCTGGTCATGGGTGACGTAGACCACTGGTTGGTCACCACCGATCATCAGACGGCGCAACTGGGGACGCAGGTCCTCACGCAATTGCGCATCCAGATTGCTCATCGGCTCATCCAGCAGATAAACCAGTGGATCCCTCAGCAACGCTCTGGCTAGGGCGACCCGTTGGCGCTGTCCGCCGGAGAGTTGTGATGGCCGTTGCTGGGCATATTCGCTGAGTTGCAGCACCTCCAGAACGCTGCTGATCCGCGCATCGCGGCTGCTGGTGGTGCCACCTCGAATCCTCAAACCCAGTTCGAGGTTCTCCCACACGTTGAGATGCGGGAACAGGGCATAGCTTTGAAAGACCATCCCCACCCGGCGCCGTTCGGCGGGAACGTCAACCATCTCGGCATCATTAATGCGAATGGAGCCTTGATCTGGTTGATCGAGCCCCGCGATTAGACGCAAAGCCGTGCTTTTCCCACAGCCACTGGCACCCAGCAGAGCGACGCATTCCCCATCGGCCACGTTGAGGTCGAGCTGCTTGAGAACCTGGCGTTCGCCGAAGCTCTTGCTGATGGCCCGTAGTTCCAGTGTCATCCCTTAATTGCTCCGTTGGTGAGTCCACTGACGATCTGCCGCTGGAACACCAGCACCAGCACCAGCAGAGGTATGGCACCGAGCACAGTCGCTGCTGCGTAGGTGCCGTAGGGGACCGAATAGGTGGATGATCCCGCAATCCGGGCCATCGCCACCGGCAATGTGAGCAGATCGCTGCGGCTTAGCCAGGTGAGGGCCACTGGATACTCGTTCCAGGCGAACAGGAACACCAGGATCGCTGTGCTGGCGGAGGCTGGTGCAATCAAGGGAAGCAGCACCCAGCGCAGCCGTTGCCAGAGAGACAGACCCTCAAGCTTCGCCGCGTCCTCGAGATCGTTGGGTAGGGCTTCGAAGGCAGCGGTGAGCAGGAGCAGGGCCAGGGGCATCGACAGAGCGCTATAGGGAATGGAAATGGCGATGAGGTTGTTGCCCAGAGAAAACGTGCGGGCCAGTTCGAGCAGTGCCAGAAACAGCAGCACATAGGGAAATAAGGCGGCTCCCACCACGGCGGTCCGGAGGCTTGCCCTCCATCGAATGGGGAGTTTGGCCAGTCCGTAGGCGGCTGGGATCGCCAGCACCAAGGTGAGCAGCGTTGTGAGGGAGGCCACCAGGCTGCTGTTGAACAGGTATCTCCAGAACGGCGGATCGGTGCTCAGCAGATCCCTGTAGTTGTTCAGCGTCCAGCGGTTCCAGAAGCTCAGTTGTTCGTTGACCAGGGCATCGGCCGTGGTGAATGAACTAACCAGTTGCCACAGCATCGGGGCGAGGGACCAGACCAGCAGCAGTGCAATCCAGATGGAACGTCGCGTCATCGATCCAGGGGCCTCAACACACCGAAGGTTTTCAGCACCAGCGTTCCCGCCAGGATCAGGGCTGTGAGCAACAGGAATCCTGCGAGCATCACCGTGGCGCTGTAACCGAAATCAAGGAAGCGCATGCCGTTGAGATAGGCATAAAGGGCGATGCTTTCTGTGCTGCCGGCAGGACCACCACCGGTCAAAACCTGCACCAGATCAAACACCCCGAAGGCCTGGGCCAAGCGGAACAGAAGGCTCAGCAGGATGTAGGGCAGGAGCAGCGGCAAGGTGACGCGGCGCAGGGCCTGCAGAGGGGTTCCGCCTTCCAGACGGAAGGCGCTGTAAAGGTCGTCGGGAATGCTTTGGAGCCCAGCCAAAAGGATCAGCGTGATGAAGGGTGTTGTCTTCCAGACATCGGCGAAAACCGTCACCAACCAGGTGATCGATGGGGTGGACAACAGATCCAGGGAGTCGAGTCCAAGTGTTCGGGCCAGCACCTCGATTGGGCCGTAAGGAGTGTTGAAGATCCAGCGCCAGCCAAGGGCCATCATTGTTGTGGGCAGTGCCCAGGGGAGCAGGGTCAGGGCTCGAACGGCGCCTCTGCCACGCCAGCTCTGATGAAGCAGGAGCGCGATGGCCAGTGCCAATAGCAATTCCATTCCCACGGAGATCAGGGCGAATCGCGCGGTCTGCCCCGCATCCAGCCAGAACCGCTGATCAACTGCCAGCCGTATCCAGTTGGCTCCGCCGTTGGCCACCGGTTCCAGTCCGGTGAGGACGGAATCAGCGTGGAAGCTCAGCCAGGCGTAACGAAGCATCGGCCAGCCGAAGACGACGGCGATCAGCAGTAGGGCTGGAACAGCCAGGAGAACCGTCATGGCGTCGCTCCCGCTGCACGAAGCAGGGTCTGGCTTCGCTGCTGACTGGTCGCCATCGCTTCATCAGCGGATCCAGTTTCGGTGAACAATCCGTTGAGTTCGCGCTGCACCACATCACTGAGTTGGGCGTAGAGGGGTGTTGGTGGACGCACAACCGCGTGGTTTAGCGCTACCTGCAGCTCCGGAAGCACAGGGGAACTCTTCAACATTTCCGGATCGCTGAACAAATTCGCTTGGGTGGGTGAGTAGCCGTTGTTGAGAAAGCGAGTTCGCTGGGAGGCTTCATTGGTGAGGTATCGAATGGCTTCCACCGCCGCCTCCTGATGGGGCGACTGACGCATCAAGCTCAACCCCCAGCTGCCCAGGGTCGCTCCGGGTCGTTCGCCCGGTTGCGCCACCATCAGGCTGATGCCCACGTTGCCTTTCACATTGCTGTCGTCCTTCTGCAGTTCAGCCCAGGCATAGGGCCAGTTCCGCATCAGTGCGGCATCGCCGGATTTGAAAGCTTGAAGCGACTCCGATTCGGCGTAATTGGTGACGGCATAGGGACTGATCCCTTCGTTGATCAGATCGTTCAACCAGGCCGCAGCCCCTCTTGCCTCAGGCGTATCCAGCTGCATGGTGTTGGTGGTGGTGTCCATCCACTCGCCGCCGAAGCCCTGCAGCACTTCTAGGAAGTCGCAGCTCAGCCCCTCGTACTGACGCCCCTGCCAGACGAAACCATTGGCAACGGCGTTGGTCTGGACCAGCTGTCCTGCAACGGACACCAACTCGTCTGGTGTTTTCGGTGGCTCTTTCATGAGATCCGTCCGCCAGTAGAGCAGTCCCACATCGGCCACCAAGGGCCAGCGGTAGAGATGGCCGTCGTAGTCGTTGCCCAGCCGTGCTCCCTCCACCAGCTGTTCCTGGTCGGCCTGATCAAACCAGGGATCCAGGGGTTCCAGCCATCCCGCGGCTGCATATTTCGGTAGCCAGGTGACATCCATCAACAGCGCGTCGAAGGGTGCATCCCCGAGCAGAAGGCTGCTGATTGCAAGATCTGAAATCGATTCCGTGTTCAACGGACCTCGGATCAAATTCAGATGAATCCGGCCGCGATTCTCGCGGTTGAAGGTTTTCACCAGCTCAGCGCTGGCGTCGGTGAAGGAGGAGGGCATGAGGATGCTCACCTCTTCCGCCCGGAAGGACGCTGACCCCACCAGGCAGCCGAGGGCAATGACCAGCGCTAAGGCCCCGCTCGCCAGCCAGCGGCGCAGCTTCACTGGGCGTTTGAGGGCGTCAGACCAGACATTTGTTCATCGGCCCAGTCACGAACGGTGTAGCTCTCCACGGCATCGGTCATGCGACTCATTCGATCGCGTTGCTCGTCTTCGTCCATTTCCAGTGCCGATTCGATTGCATCGTCCATGCGGCGATTCGAATAGGGGTTGGTCAGAACGGCGCCATCGAGGACAACCGAAGCACCGGTGAATTCGGAAAGAACAAGAACACCGCCGCGGTTTCGCCGAGCAGCCGCATATTCCTTGGCTACCAGATTCAGTCCATCGCGCAGCGGTGTGATCCAGCAGACATCTGCTTGGCAGAACCAGGCAATCATTTCGTCGTAGGGGATCCGACGGGTTGAAAACCGGATCGGGACCCAATCAATTTGGCTGAAGCGTCCGTTGATCCGCCCCGCCATTTCTTCAATCGAGCGTTGCGTGTCTTCGTAGATTTTCATCCCACTGGCAGCGGCGACGCAGGCGAGCATCAGTACAACTTGCCCATGCAAATCCTTGCGTCGTTCCAGCAGGCGTTCGAAGGCCAGCAGCAACTCCTCATTGCCCTTCGTGTAATCAACACGACTCGCGGAGAGGATCAGTTTTCGTCCCTTTTTGGTGTCTTGAACGATCAATTCACCATGGCTTTCAACGGATGGGCTCCAGCACAACTCCTGAATTAGATCAGGAGATGTGCCCACCGGTGAGCTGAGTAACTGAATGGTGCGGCCTTTGTGCTCGAGATGACTGGTGACCGTGCCTTCGGAAAGGGCTGTTCCTACTCCAATGAATTTCCGATCCACTGAAACTTTTGGACCGCGCTTGGCTCCTACTAGGGTGCTGGCGGCACGGGCAAAGTTTTCGGTGTAGCGCGGAATATGGAAACCAACGACATCGCAACAGAGCAAACTTTCAAGAATTTGCTCACGCCAAGGCAGGATGGCGAAAACATCATTCCCTGGGAAAGGGGTGTGATGGAAAAAGGCAATCTTTAGGTCGGGACGTTCAGCTCGGATGTAACCGGGAACCAGCCAGAGGTTGTAATCGTGAACCCATACCGTTGCACCCTCGGCAGCCTCGGCACATGCCGCAGAGGCGAATCGTTTGTTGACCTCTTCAAAGATCTTCCAGTTCGCATTATTAACGTTGAAGTATGTGGGAAATGTGTGCAGGATCGGCCAAAAGCATTCTTTTGACGTGATGTGATAAAAACTGGAGATCTGCTCGTCTTCTAGAGGGATTCGGCAGAGCGTGAAAGGAGACGGATTGTCCATTTCAATCCGTTCTGTGCCTTCATTCGACTGATCGTCGACGCGTCTCCAGGCAATCCATGTACCTTTGTCGCAGCTCCGAAAGAGATTGCGAAGGGTAGGAATTATTCCGTTAGGGCTTTTCTGGTCGACCCAAATTCTTGATCCGTTGTTGTCTTTTGATTCATCAAACGGGGTGCGGTGGTAGAGGATTATGAACGAACTTTGACCCGCACCCATCTATTCGAACAACACTTCGTTCGTTCCACCATTCAGCAAAAGCTGTTTTTTGTCAAATGGTGGTTTTGTTCTGAAGTGTCGTCAAGGAATCCAGCACTTCCCTGGCGTGACCGTTTGGTCGAACTGCCACCCAGCGCTCACGTAGAACGCCATCGGGGTCGATCAGGAAGGAGTGGCGCAACGAATAGGGCGCCATCCAGGAGCCGTAGGCCTTGCTCACGGTTCCGTCAGGATCAGAGAGCAGGGGAAAACTCAGCCCTTCGCTTTCACAGAAGGATTCGTGCTCGTCGACACTGTCGGCGCTGATGCCGATGACCTCGGCACCGGCCTGAAGAAACTCCGCGTGCAGGCTTTCGAAGCCCCTGGCTTCGATGGTGCACCCACCGGTGAAGTCTCTTGGGTAGAAATAAACCGCCAACCAACGACCGCGCAGATCTCCGCTGCTCCAACGGTTACGGTCGGGTTCGGATTGGCTGGATCCGGGCAGATCGAAGTCGGGAACTGTGCTGCCCGTTTCCAAAACAACACCCCCGAGAGCCGAAGCCCGCGAGGGTGAAAGCGTTAGAGCTGCAAGGAAAAGGCCGGACTTGACTAGTAATTCCCGCCGATTCACCCGTTCAAGATCTCAGATCTTGGCCAGGTTAATGCCCAGAGACTTGGCGTAGGCGCCGAGGCCTTTCTTCTGGATGGTTTTGAGGGCGCGGGTTGTCACGCGCAGCTTCACCCAGCGGTTGCCTTCAGCCCACCAGAGGCGACGCTGCTGCAGGTTGGCCTGCTGCAGCTTCTTGGTGCGGATGTGGGAATGGCTCACGGCCATGCCGTTGTTGGCGCGAGTACCGGTGAGCTGACACACCCGTGACATGACGATGTCCTTCTACTGAGAGGTTGTTTGGAGCTGAATTAACAGTTCCAAACGACCAAGTTAGCAAAAGGTCTTCACCTCAAAGGCCTCTCTGCATGAGAGCACCCATCAATTCAGCACTGCGGGTCTGGAATCCGCCAAGTTCATTGGGCTCCAGACCGCCCACGCCCAGCCGAGCCATGTCGTAGAGATGGCGGGCCACATCCCCGGCCAGGCTGGCTGTGGGTGAGGCTTCTGACGCTCCCACCAGCACGCCACCGGCCCGCAGCTTGAGCATCCCTTCCACCAGGGGATGGCGCCGGTTGACCAGAAGTACGTGATGCTCAGGAAGGCCTGGCAGGCGCTGTTCCATTAAGGCGCCCATGTCGTTCAGCCTGCGCATCTGTTCAGGCAGAAGAATCATCGCCGGAGGTGCCCCTTCCGCTTTCAGGGCCTGTACCTGAACGGTCACCTTCTCATTGGCCAGGGATTCCTTGATCAGATCACGCAGTCGGTCTGATTCCGTTGTTCCATCTTGATCGGTGAGTTCCGCATCGTTGTCTTTCAGGCTCTCGTCCAGTTCCGAGTCGACGCGTTGGAAGGTGAGTTCCTCGTGGCGATGTTCGAGCCAGGGGATGAACTGAGTGTCGATCACCGTTTCCAGCTTCAGCACTTCCGCGCCTTGGGATGTCCAGAGATTGAGCGCACCAGCCTGGGAAACGTCATCGGTGCTGTAGAGCACGCGCTTGTTCTGATCTGCGGCCAGTCGGCTGAGGTATCCCTCCAGAGTGGTGAAAGCACGTCCATCGCAGGCGATCGGGTCAGCGTCGTCGCCTTCCCCGGCGGCAGCGGTGGTGGCAAACAGGATCAATTCGGCGACCTGCTCGGCGAACTTCTCGTCTTCCATGGCGCCGATCTTCACGAAGGGTGCCAGGGCATCCCACGCCTCGGCATAGGCCTTGGGGTCCTCCTTTTTCAATCCCCGCAGGCGATCTGACACCTTCTTGGCGACAAAATTTCCGATCGAGCGAACGCGTCGGTCGGTCTGCAGAGCACTGCGGCTCACATTGAGAGGAATGTCGGGTGAATCGATCACTCCCCGCAAGGGCAGCAGGTAGCGCGGCACAACTTCCTTGATCGAATCGCTGACGAACACCTGGTTGCAGTAGAGCTTGATTTCGCCCTTCTCCCAGTCGGCACGACCGGTCTGCTTGGGGAAAAAGAGAATTCCCTGAAGGTTGTAGGGGTAGTCGGTATTGAGGTGAACCCAGAGCAGGGGATCGCCTTGAAAGGGATAGAGATAGTGGTAGAGGTCGATGTAATCCTGATCACTGAGATCTCTGGCGCTCTTGCGCCAGGGGGCGTCCATCTTGTTGATGGTTTCACCCTCGAGCTGCACCGGCACTGCCATGAAGTCGCAGTAGGTGTTGATCAGAGTTCGGATCCGTGCCGGTTCCAGATATTCGAGCTCGTCCTCCATTAGATGAAGGATCACGTCTGTGCCCGGCTGCTCTTTCTCGGCGGCGTTGAGGCTGAAGTTCGGGGAACCATCACAGCTCCAGCGCACAGCTTCAGCGTCGGGCCGAGCTGAACGGGTCAGCAGTTCAACCTTCTCGGCCACCATGAAGCTGGAATAGAAACCAAGGCCGAAGTGGCCGATGATGGCGTCGTTTTCCTGCTTGTACTTCTCCAGGAAATCCTCGGCACTGGAGAAGGCCACCTGGTTGATGTAGCGCTTCACCTCATCGGCCGTCATGCCGATGCCGTTGTCACTGATGGTGACGGTCTTGGCCTCCTGATCCACCGTGATGCGAATGGCACCGTCATCCCCTTCGCTGCAATCGCCCGCCATGGCAGCCATGCGGCGCTTGCTGATGGCATCAACGCCATTGCTGACAAGTTCCCGGAGAAACACCTCGTGGCCGGAGTACACGGCCTTCTTGATGATCGGGAAAATGTTTTCGGTGTGGATCTGAATCTGACCCTGTTCCTCCAGCACCGCCATTCCTGTGTCCCGAAAAACCAGACACTAGAGACCGGTTTCACTCCTGCTCAACGGCCTGTTCAGGGGGTTCTCCGTACCTTCATGTGCCCCGCATGCCTGCTCAAGGCGTCTTCTGAAGGTCAGGACGCTCTTCCGCAACGATGGCGCCCTCAACCGGACAGACCTGCAGGCAGATGCCGCAATCGATGCAGGTGTCGAAATTGATCCAGTAAAAGTCTGTCCCTTTCTTGTTTTTTCCATTGCCTTGGTCAATGCAGGCCACAGGGCAGGCATCGACGCAGTCAGCGATGCCCTCGCAAACGTCGGTGACGATGGAATGAGCCATGGAGGACCTGCTGATCTGCCGGATCCTAAGGATCGACCCAATCGAGCTGTAGACCTCCCTGTGCCTTCGCCAGCTGTTCAGCCTTCTCCTTGGAATCCAACGGTTCCAAGGCCAACACAGCGGTGCGACCTTGCTGATGCCAGCCCCGCTGATGCTCCATGGCCGCCTCCAGGCTTGTGGCTGGTGAAAAGGCCACGAGTACATCGGTCTGTTGCTGGTCTGCTGTATCGAATTCCGAGATCAGTTCCCGGATCGGGTCGATCGCCAGGCTGAACCCAGCGCCATAGGCCTGGTGATCGGTCGCGCCGCAACGCTGCACCAGGTCGTCGTAACGGCCGCCACGGGCAATCACCACAGGAGAGCTGCGGCCATCACAGACCAGCTGGAACACCAAGCCGGTGTACAGCTCGAAATGGGGCTGGAATGTCGGGTCGAGCTGAATCGTTACCGACTGATCCTGAGCTGCTTTTGAGAGATGGGCGCAGAGACGGCGAAGCTTGTCGAACACCGGCTGATCCCCGCCCATGCTGGCGAGCTGGGTCAGGACCTGGTCGGGGGTTCCGCGGCAGTCAAGGAGGGAAAGAAGCCTGGCCTTGGCGTCCTTGGTCAGCTCGAAACCCTCAATGGCCAGACGGTCGAAATCGATCAAGGCTGTGCGGATCTGATCGCGCATCTCACCGTTGAATGGGCTGAGAATCAGATCCATCAGAGCGGTGTGGCCCAGCAACAGCCTTGGTTTCTGGCTGGGCTGCAGCTCCAGGGTCTGAATTGCTGCCATCAACAGGCTGAGCAGTTCCATCTCCGCTTCGCTGCCGCTAACCCCGAACAGTTCAACGCCGCTCTGCAGGTTCTCTTCGATCGATTGCCCCCCTTCATCGGCGGAACGGGTGCGGAACACCGTTCCGGAGGCCCAGAGACGCAACGGCCGTTGGCGATCGGCGAATCGTGTGCAAGCCGCTCTGGCGATGGATGCCGTCATCTCTGGCCGTAGCCCGAGAGGGTCATCCGCAACGAGACGAACGATGTCTGAACTGTCGATGGCACCCCCGGCCATCAACGTTGCCAGACGCTCAACCCGCGGTGGCGACACCTCCTCATAGCCCCACAGACGGAAAACCGATGCAAGACGTTCCGTCAGCTGTCGATTGGTCTCCACCTGACGTGGATTCAGATCCTTTGCGCCAGCTGCAGGTTGCAGCGCCATCTCACGTCCTCGCGGCCACGACTCAGGATCCCATGGCCGTGACCTCCGGGGCACCGAAGGCGGCTCCAGGAAGTGGTTTCACTTGGGACAACTCATCCGTGATTGCGTCATGCAAGCCAGGACCAGCCGCTACGACTCGGCCGCTGGTGAGATCGAAGGGTTGATTCCCATATCCCGTGACGGTTCCCCCCGCTAGATCCACCAAGGCCACGCCCGCAGCCAGGTCCCAGGGAGACAGGCCCCGTTCCCAGTAGCCGTCCTGGCGGCCAGCGGCCACGAACGCCAGATCAACCGCTGCAGCGCCGCCGCGACGAACGCCATGGGTGCGGTGGGTGAACCAGCAGAACTCGGCGTAGTTGTTGTCGAGACGTGTGTGGCGGTCATAGGCAAACCCGGTAACGAGGAGAGCATCCTCGAGCCGATCACAGCTGCTCACTTGAAGTGCTGTGTCGTTGCAGAACGCCCCGATTCCCGGCGCTCCCCAGTAGGTCTCCTTGAGGAAGGGCACGGCGATGGCACCAAGGATGGGTTGTTGCCCCAGGGTGAGCCCGATCGAGGTAGCAAAGAAGGGATAACCGTGGGCGAAGTTGGTGGTCCCATCCAGGGGGTCAACACACCACCTCAGACCGTCCTGCTGTCCTGTTGCCCCGCTTTCTTCCGCCAGCACGGCGATCTCAGGGGTCTGGTCCGCCAGCATCTCCAAGACGATGCGTTCAGCTGCAACGTCGGCATTCGTCACCAGGTCGCCGATGCGCCCTTTACTTTCGATCGATGACAAGCGTCCGTAATGGCGCATGAGCTCCTGGCCACCGGCATCGGCCGCCGAGCGGGCCACGGCCAGATAACGCTCCAGATCGCTTGGGCTAAGTCCGCCATCGCGGGCGGCACGGCTGCAGATCGACTCCTGCATGGTCACTCCTCTTCGATGGGGATCCTGGTGGTGACGCGTCCTTTCCCAAAGTGGCGCCCGAATTGCAGCTCGTATACCTCGTCTTCGTCTTGGGTTTCTGCTTCAAGAGGGGCAACTGCCCGGGCCACACAGAGCAGGCCGTAACCCTGGGACCTCAGCTCCTGAGAAAGACCCATGGCCTCGCGCTGGTCGAGGGTTCCGCTTTGCACCCGAACGGCACAGCTGGTGCAGCATCCATTTCTGCAGGAGAAGGGAAGTGGGTCTCCTTGCTCTTCAAAGCTCTGCAGGATGTACTCACCCTCTGGGACGTCGTGGGTGATGGTGCGACCCTCCTGGCGCCAGTGAATGGTGATCCTGTGGCTGGGACGCATAAAGCTCTGCTGGCAGTGCCCTGCTACATTCTCACCTGCCCCATTTAGCCGGTGGAGAGCTGGCCGAGTGGTCGAAGGCGCAGCACTGGAAATGCTGTATAGGGGCAACTCTATCGAGGGTTCGAATCCCTCGCTCTCCGCTTCTCCGGTCCGCAAGGTCCGGATTTTTTTTGTCCATCTGAGGCGGCGCGTCAGACCCACGCACGGCCGTCAAACCTTGGCGAGGCTGGGGCTTGAGTGTTCCTGACAGCTGCGTCGTTGCTGAGGGGTCGGGATCAGCCGAACCGACCGGAGACGTAGTCCTGGGTGGCTTGCTGTTGGGGCGCGTTGAAGATCTTGTCTGTGTCGTTGAATTCCACGAGGTAGCCCACTTTTCCGGTTCCGCCCTCGACGGCTTCGGCGTTGAAGAAAGCCGTCATGTCGCTGACACGGACGGCCTGTTGCATGTTGTGGGTCACGATCACGATGGTGAAGCTCTTCTTGAGCTCATGCATCGTCTCTTCGATCTTCAACGTCGAGATTGGATCCAGGGCTGAACATGGCTCATCCATCAAGATGACTTCTGGCTGGATGGCGATGGTTCGGGCGATACAAAGACGTTGTTGCTGTCCGCCAGAGAGTGAATAGCCGCTCTCATTCAATTTGTCTTTGCATTCATCCCAAACTGCTGCCTGCCGTAGAGATTGTTCAACGAGTTCATCCATATTTCCCGTATATCCATTGATGCGCGCGCCAAAGGCAATGTTTTCGTAGATGCTTTTCGGGAATGGGTTGGGTTGCTGGAACACCATCCCGATACGACGTCGCACCTCTACAGGATCGACACTGGAACCGTACAAGTCGACCCCACCAAACAAAATGCTTCCCTTGAGGGAGCATGAATCGATCAGGTCATTCATGCGGTTCAAGGCTCGAAGAACCGTTGATTTTCCACAGCCGGATGGACCGATGAAAGCCGTGACCTTGCCGCGAGGAATGTCGCAAAAAACATTTTTTACGGCTTCAAAGTTGCCGTAGCTGATCGTGACATTCTGCAGCGAAAGTGCAGTGTCTGCGCTCTTCGTGCCGGAGTCTTCGACTGGGGTGATGGTGGTCATTGATTTAAGTAAAAAGCGGTTTATTTGGCTGCAAATCGCGCCAGCCATCGAGATAAAAGATTGAGCGTCAAAATCATCATTACTAGTACGAACGATGCGGCCCAGGCCAATTCGTTGTGAAACTCATAGGGCATGATCGCAAAGTTGTAGATCATCACGGAGAGGGTTGCGATGGGAGCGAAGATGCCCTCGGGTGTGAGCAGATCTGACCAGAACGGTGAGAAGAGTGCCGTGAAGATCAAAGGAGCCGTTTCCCCTGCGGCTCTTGCGATTCCAAGAACCACCCCTGTCGCGATCGGGGTTAAGGCTGCAGGGAGTGTGATTCGCACAACAGTGACAAATCTGGATGCCCCCACTCCCAAAGCACCACGACGCAGGTCATCAGGAACCAGCTTCAGACCTTCGTCGGTCGTTTTAATAACCGTGGGGAGCATCAACACAGCCAGGGCCATGCCCCCCGCAACGGCGCTGTAGGCGTTCCCGAAGAGAATTCGGCTGGTGACGATGGTTCCGTAGATGAACACGCCAGCAATGATCGATGGCACACCAGCCAACACATTGGTGCCGAATCGAATGAACTGAGCGAACCATCCTGAACGGGAGTATTCGGCAAGGAAGATCCCACCTCCGACGCCCACTGGAATGGCAATCAATCCAGCGATGCCTGTTACGACGAGGGTTCCAATAATCGCGTTAGCGATACCGCCTTCCTCCAGTCCCGGAGGTGGTGGAAGTTCCGTCAGCAGGGCCAGACTGATCTTGCTGCCCCCTTGTACAAGCACGTAGCCCAAAACCAGGACAAGGGGCAGAACAGCGATAACTGCAAATAATCCCGCCAAGAAGGAGAGAAGGCCGCTGCGGATATTTCTGCGCAGAAACGGCTTGTAGCTCAGATCAGGAGCTGAGTCGGATCGGGTGTGGGTGAGCGTTTGTGTCATGTCAGTACTTCAGGCTCAAGCGCTTCACAATCCACTGGGCAAAAATATTCACGCACAACGTCAGGATGATCAGCACAAATGCTGCATACATCAGCGATGACACTTGGGAACCATCCGCTTCACCAAACTGGTTAGCAAGCATCGCTGCGATGGTGTTGCCCGGTGCCAAGAGCGAAAGGCTGAAATTGTTGGAATTGCCGATGATCATCGTGACGGCCATGGTCTCGCCCATGGCTCGGCCCAGTGCCAGCATCACGCCACCAATGATTCCGGAAATCGCTGCCGGAAGAATCACATTGATGATCGCTCCCCAACGTGTTGTCCCCACGCCATAGGCCGCTTGTCGGAGTTGTGTCGGTACCTGATTCAGACAATCACGGGAAATAGCCGTGATGATCGGAAGGATCATCACCACCAGGATCAACACTGCTGGGATGGTGCCTGGACCCATCGGCGGTGTGCTGAAGAGGGGGAACCAATTGAAGAGCTCATAGAGAAGCTCAAGCCCCGGACGGATGAATGGTTCCAACACAAAGATGGCCCACAGGCCGAGTACCACGGATGGGATTGCGGCGAGAAGTTCAACCATCAAGCCGATCAGACTGCGAATCCGGCTGGGGATGATGTTTTCGGTGATGAAGATGGCTGTTCCAACCCCCAAGGGCACAGCGATCATCAAGGCCAGCAGTGATGTAATCAGGGTGCCGTAGATGGCTGCACCGGCGCCGTACTCGTCATCCACAGGGTTCCAATCCGAGGTGATCAGAAATTGCCAGCCGTAGCGGGCCATGGATTCCAAGCTTCCTTGGAAGACGACGATCAGGATGGAGAACAGAACGATCGCCACCACCGAGGCCATGGCAATGGCCAGATTCTTGAAACCGACGTCCACCAATTTTTCGAACGGTGGACGTCTTCGGAACAGGTATCGCTTGTCCGGGTCGGACATTTACCCAAAGGCGCGCCAGTACAACGTATGTCCCGATCCTCTTGACATGATTAAGAACGCCTTAAGCGATGGGCTCTGTTCTGCCATTTATCGCGACTGGGGCTGGAGCAGGTTGGAAGCTGCCGTTAGCGTGGAGATCAAGCTTTAAGGGATATGGGGCGGATCGTCGGCATCGATCTGGGGACCACCAATTCGGTTGTCGCTGTGCTGGAGGCGGGTCGTCCCCATGTGATTGCCAATGCCGAGGGCGGACGAACCACCCCATCCGTAGTGGGCTACACCAAGGATCAGGAGCTGCTGGTGGGGCAGCTGGCCCGACGCCAACTCGTGCTCAGCCCCCGAAACACCTTCTCCAATTTGAAGCGGTTTGTTGGTCGTGACTGGGACGAGTTGGAGGACAGCAGCCTGTCCGTGCCCTACACAGTTCGTGCCAATGACCAGGGTCAGGTTCGCGTCCCCTGCCCGGTGACGGAAAGGGAGTATGCGCCCGAAGAGATTGTCGCCAGCATCATCCGCAAACTGGTCGACGATGCATCGACTTACCTAGGCGAGCCGGTTGAAGCGGCTGTTGTGACTGTTCCGGCCTATTTCAATGATGCTCAGCGTCAGGCCACCCGTGATGCCGGACGGTTGGCGGGCATTTCAGTGGAACGCATTCTTAATGAGCCCACCGCCGCTGCTCTCGCTTACGGCTTTGATCGCAGTGCGGTCAAACGGGTGCTCGTGTTTGACCTGGGTGGAGGCACATTTGACGTGTCGCTGCTGCGCATCGCCAATGGCGTCTTTGACGTCAAGGCGACGAATGGAGACACCCAGCTCGGCGGCAACGATTTTGATCAACGCATCGTCAACTGGCTGGCCGATGCGTTCGCTGAGGAGCATGGCGTTGATCTGCGGCGGGATCGTCAGGCCCTTCAGCGATTGACGGAGGCTGCTGAAAAAGCGAAGCAGGAACTCTCCGGTGTGCTGAGCACCCCGATTTCGCTGCCGTTCATTGCTACCGGCAGTGATGGTCCGCTGCACATTGAAACTCGTCTGGACCGTGCCACGTTCGAGGGTCTCTGCCCGGATCTTCTCGACCGTTTGCTGAGTCCGGTCCAAGCGGCACTGCGCGACTCGGGTTGGTCTGCAAACGACATTGATGACGTTGTGCTGGTGGGGGGCGCCACCCGGATGCCCATGGTGCAGCAATTGGTTCGCACCCTTGTGCCCATTGATCCCTGCCAATCGGTGAATCCCGATGAGGTGGTGGCGATCGGTGCTGCCGTTCAGGCGGGGATCCTCACAGGGGAACTCAGGGACCTGTTGCTGAATGACGTCACACCTCTCTCCCTCGGACTGGAGACGATTGGCGGACTGATGAAGGTGCTGATCCCTCGCAACACTCCGATCCCGGTGCGCCAGTCCGATGTGTTCAGCACTTCGGAAGCCAATCAGTCGTCCGTTGAAATCCATGTCTGGCAAGGGGAGCGCCAGATGGCATCGGACAACAAATCACTTGGTCGTTTCCGCCTTTCTGGCATTCCACCGGCTCCGAGGGGTGTGCCTCAGGTGCAAGTGGCGTTCGATATTGATGCCAATGGCCTGCTTCAGGTCAGCGCCACCGACCGCACCACGGGGCGCAAGCAGTCGGTTTCGATTCAGGGCGGTTCGAATCTCAACGAGGAGGATGTGACCGCTCTGTTGGCGGAAGCGGAGGCACGGGCCGATGAGGATCGGCGCAAACGCAATCAAATCGAGCGTCGCAACCGTGCCCAAACGTTGCTTGCTCAGGCGGAACGGCGTCTGCGGGACGCTTCGCTGGAGCTGGGGCCCTACGGCGCTGAACGGCAGCAACGGGCTGTTGAAATGGCCATGCGCGATGTGCAGGACTGCCTCGCCAACGACGACCTCCAGGAGCTGGATCTGTGTGTAAGCGGTCTTGAGGAGGCTCTCTTCGGTCTGAACCGTCGTCTATCGGCGGAACGTCAGGGCGATGGCAGTCCGCTTCAGGGGATTCGCAACACCCTCGGTTCCCTCAAGGATGAGCTGTTTGCCGATGATTGGGATGACGACCCCTGGGGTCCCCCCAGTCGTCCGGGTGAACGCGGTCGAGGCCTGAGCCGTCGTGACTCTGCACCTTGGGACGATGACATCTACCGCTGATCCTGATTATTGGTCTCTGCTGGGGGTTGATCCCGACTGCACGGATCAGCAGCTGAAACGTGCCTTTCGCCGTGAGGCGCGCCGTTGGCATCCGGATCTGAACAGCAATGATCCCGTTGCTGAGGATCGCTTCAAGCTGGTCAACGAGGCCTATGCGGTGCTCAGTGATCCCCGCCGCCGCGATGCTTGGCAACGGGGCGGTGGTACAGGTGCGGGTGTTGCCGATCCCTTCGCGCACGGGTTCCCCGATTTCGAGGACTATCTCGACGTGATTTTTGGCGGGGGGGCATGGCGATCAACGGCTGAGTCCGACATGGAGCTGGATCCACCCTTCCGGGGTGATGACGTCAGAAGTGAAACCAGAAGAACTGAACCTCCGGTGTCGGCACCGCCGCCGCCGCCGCCCGTGCGTGCTGTGGAGGATCTCGAATCGGTCGTTCATCTCACCGCTGATCAGGCTCTGCAGGGCACCCAGGTGGAACTCACGCTCGACGACGGCACGGTGATCGAGTTGAACACTCCTCCCTTCGCTGGTGATGGCTGGCGACTTCGGCTTGAGGGCGTCGCCCCGGGTGGTCGTGATCATTTCCTGCAGCTCCGGGTTGTGACCGATGAAGGACTTCGGATCGATGGTCTTCGCGTGCTCTACAAGCTGCTGTTGTTTCCGCCAGATGCTGCTCTTGGCTGCGCTGTGGATGTGCCCACGCTGGATGGACCCGTGACGCTGCAAGTTCCTCCCGGTTCATCGAGCGGACGCTTGCTGCGACTTCGTGGTCGTGGGCTGCAGCTGGAGAACGAACGGGGGGACCAACTGGTGGAGATTGTTGTGGTGATTCCTTCAGATCTGGGCGATGCGGAACGGGCTCTTTATCGCCGCCTTCAGGAACTGGCGAGCGAATCCGAGCAGGTTGGATGACGATGGGTGAGACTCCGGTCCGATTGATCTGACGTTTTCTCGATGCGCGTCCACGTCCTGCTCTTTGATGCCGGTACGGATAGTGAAGGCATCCATTCGCTTGAAATTGCCGGACGCACTGTGGTTCTTCTGTTTGAGAACCCCGACGATGCCGAGCGTTATGCCGGTCTTCTGGAGGCGCAGGACTTTCCGGTTCCGACGGTGGAGGCCCTTGACCGTGAAGACGTGGATTTGTTTTGTCGTGAGGCCGGCTATGAGGCCCGCGTGATCGAGTCGGGTTTTGTGCCGAGCAATGACGAGGAGCGCCTGTTCATGGCGCCGCCGCAGAGCAACCGCGATGTGAGCAACTGGAAGGACGACACCAACCCTGATAACCCAATCCCTGACAACGCCAACCCTGAACAACACGCCGCTGAACCTGCGCGCCAGGGACTGGAGACCGAGCCCGAGTCAAATCCTGAACTCGATGAACTGCGTCGGCGGCTGGAGGGGCTGCTCTGAACCATGGCTCTGTTTGACCCTGATCTCCAGCCCTCCAGCGACCGCGGCCATCTGCTGACCGAGCAGAGCAATCAGCGCAGTTCACGCTTGGATCAACTCGAGACCCTCGAGCTCGTCGCCCTTTTTGCGGACGAGGATCGGCGTCCCCAAGAGGCTGTCGCCGCGGCCGCTCCTGACCTTGCTCAGGCCGTTGATGCCGTTTCTGAGCGACTTCGTGCCGGCGGTCGTCTCTTCTATCTCGGTGCTGGCACCTCAGGCCGGCTGGGGGTCTTGGATGCCGCGGAGTGCCCACCCACTTTTTGCAGTGATCCCGAGCAGGTGCAGGGGGTTCTCGCTGGTGGTTCAGCAGCGCTGTTGCGCAGTTCCGAAGGGCTCGAGGATGTTGAGGCTGCCGGTCGGGCTGACCTGGAGGAGCGGGGGTTCTGCTCCAAGGATTGTCTTGTGGGGATCGCCGCAGGTGGTACCACGCCATACGTTCGCGGCGGCCTGGCGTTTGCGACAAGCATTGGTGCTCTGGCGATTGCCATGGCCTGTGTTCCGACGGAGCAGGCTCCCCTTCCCTGCGATATCGACATTCGTCTGCTCACCGGCCCTGAGCTGCTGACTGGATCCACGCGGATGAAGGCCGGCACGGCCACAAAACTTGCCTTAAACACGCTGTCGACCGCGGTGATGGTGAAGCTCGGCAAGGTCTATGGGAATCGGATGGTGGATGTAGCCGCAAGCAACAGCAAGTTGGTGGACCGATCGCTGCGGATCCTGAGGGATCTGGCCGGTGTCGAGCGGGAGTGTGGGCTGACGCTGCTGGAGGACGCCGGCGGATCGGTCAAACTCGCTTTGTTGATGGCGTCTGCTGACTTGCCTGTCGACAAGGCATGTGCGCTGCTTCAGCAGCATGACCAGCAGCTTCGCTCGGCACTGGCCTCCTGCGGAGCTCAGCTGACGGACCTCAGCTAATGGAGGCCTGATCGAACGAGCCCCAGTAAGGGGAGGTAAACAGATCGAGCTTTGATCGGGTCTCGGCAGGCACCTGCTCCTTGGGCGTGATCAAGGCATTGGCGAGGGCTGTGTGGGCCGTCGAAGCAGGAGGCTTTTGCTTCAGCTGCTGCATCAAACCGCTCAGGATCGGTTCGGTGGCCGAGGCATTGGCCTGCAGGTTGCTAATCACCATCTCCACAGAGACCGCGTCATGTTCTTCATGCCAGCAGTCAAAGTCGGTGACCATGCTCAGGGAGGCATAGGCCAATTCGGCTTCCCGGGCCAGGCGGGCTTCGGTGTGATTGGTCATCCCGATGACTGAACAACCCCAGGAGCGGTAGAGCTTGCTTTCGGCCTGGGTGGAAAAGGCTGGGCCCTCCATGCAGAGATACGTTCCTCCGCGATGCAGCTTTTGACCTTTCGGCAAGCCCTTCTCGGCGGCATCGGCCAGTAGGGCACTTAACTGCGGGCAGAAAGGTTCGGCAAGGCTGACGTGAGCCACACAGCCGTTCCCGAAAAAACTGGATGGCCTTTGACGCGTGCGGTCAATGAACTGATCCGGTACGACCATGTCCCGCGGATGCAAATGGCCCTGGAGTGATCCAACCGCGGAGAGGGAGATCAACCAGCGCACCCCCAGCGAACGCATCGCCCAGATGTTGGCTCGGTAGGGAACTTCACTGGGCAGCAGCTGGTGATGCCGGCCATGGCGGGCCAGGAAGACGGTCTCGACCCCCTCAAGTTCTCCCAATCGCAGTTGATCGGATGGCGCCCCGAACGGTGTTGGTATCGCACGTTCTTCCACCTGGCTTAAGCCGGGAATCGAATACAGGCCGCTACCGCCGATGACGCCAACCCGAGCTCCCTCGAGATCTGCCATGCCACTACTCTCACTACACTCCAGTTTTGCTTGCGCGATCATGACCAAGGCCTTGATGGACACCGAAGCAGGCCTGATCGAGCTCGAGCTGTTTGATGCCGATGCCCCGAACACTGTCGCCAACTTCGTGAAGCTGGTGAAGGACGGCTTTTACGACGGCCTGGCCTTTCATCGTGTGATCCCGGGTTTTATGGCCCAGGGAGGATGCCCCAACAGCCGTGAGGGCGCCCGCGGTATGGCTGGAACCGGAGGTCCCGGTTACCAAATCGATTGCGAGATCAACTCGCAGAAGCACCAGGCCGGAACTCTCGCCATGGCCCATGCCGGCCGCAACACCGGTGGTTCGCAGTTCTACATCTGCCATGAGGCCCAGTCCCACCTCGACGGTGTCCATACGGTGTTTGGCCACACCGGCAACATGGATGTGGTGTTGAAGCTCTCCAACGGCTCCAAGATCAACAAAGTTACGATCCAGGAGGGCTGATCAGCGCCGCGTCCAGTGCAGGAGTGATGGGCCGTTTTCGATCAGTCCGTCACTGCTCATGTCGGTCAGCTCATTGAGCTGATGCTCCACCCGCTCAAGATTCTGGGGCGGGTGGAGTGCCATCCGCTCGGTCGGAACCCGCATAAGTCCCACCCGTTCGGTAGCTGCCAGGGCCGCCAGGCTTTGCAGCAGAGGGCTGGCTTCTCCACCATCTGGGGACAGTTTCCAGACGAATTGCGGACGGTCCCAGAGCGCCAACAGACGGGGCTCATGCAGGGCCTCGAGGCTGAAGCCATGGCGATGCGCGATTCCTTCCACTTCCAAGCGAATGGTGGGCCAGCTTTCCGGGCCAACGTTCACCGCCAGCGCCAGAACCACACAAGGACTCTCAGATTCGAAGAGATGTCCGAGCTTCTCCCGCTTGGCCGCTAGGTAGTCGGCGTTATGAATGCCTGGGTCCATCACCAGCGGCACCCGTTCTTCCACCTGAAGGCCATAGCCACCAAGTCCGGCAATCTTGCGCGGGTTGTTTGTGAGCAGGCGCAGCCGATGGATGCCCAGGTCAGAGAGAATCTGGGCGCCGACGCCGTAGTTGCGGAGATCCGCTGGGAAGCCGAGGCGTTCATTGGCTTCAACGGTGTCTAAACCTGCTTCCTGAAGGCTGTAGGCCTTCAGTTTGTTGATCAGGCCGATGCCACGACCTTCCTGTCGCAGGTAGACGACTACACCCTCCCCCTCCGCTTCGATCTGGCGCAATGCCGCCTCCAGCTGGGGCCGGCAGTCACAACGCAGCGAGCCAAAGGCATCACCGGTGAGGCATTCGGAATGCATGCGCACCAGTACGGGCTCACGCAGGGCATTCGGCTCGCCCTTGATCAGAGCAACATGTTCGGAACCATCCAGTTCGTTGCGATAACCCACCGCCTGGAAGGTCCCGAAACGGCTCGGCATCTGTGCCTGGGCCAGTCGGCGGACAAACCGCTCGTTCTCCAGCCGGTAACGGATCAGATCCGCAATGCTGATCAGCTTCAGCCCCCACCGATCGGCGTAGCTGCGCAGCTCCGGCAGCCGGGCCATCGAGCCATCGCTGTTTTGGATTTCGCAGATCACCCCCGCAGGGCTGAGGCCTGCCAGCTGTGACAGATCGACGGCGGCTTCAGTGTGGCCAGCGCGCTTCAGCACGCCACCAGGGCGGGCGCGTAAGGGAAAGATGTGCCCGGGTCTGCGCAGTTCAGCCGGCCGCGTGGCCGGATTGAGCGCCACCTGAATTGTGGCGGCGCGGTCTTCGGCGGAGATTCCAGTGGTCACCCCATGCTCAATTCCGGCATCGATGCTCACCGTGAAGGCCGTTTCGTTGGCGTCGGTGTTGCGATCCACCATCAGCGGCAGATCGAGTTCATCCAGCCGTTGTCCCTCCATGGCGAGACAGATCAGGCCCCGCGCCTCGGTGGCCATGAAGTTGATCGCTTCTGGAGTTGCGAACTGGGCTGCGCAGATCAAATCACCTTCGTTCTCCCGCTGTTCGTCGTCCACCACGACAATGCACTCACCATTTCGGATCGCCGCGAGGGCCTCGCTGATGGCATCAAACGCGATGGGATCGTTCGCGGGGTCAAGGGAACTGGGGTTCAGGAGCCTGGTCGCCGGTTGATGACCTCATTATTGATCTCTGTACGATCAGCCGTTGGTTGGTTGATTCAATGGCAGGCAACAAAGCGTCGGCGGTTGAAGCGATGGCAACGTTGAAGGGCGGACGGGTTGCTGTCATTGGCGCCTCCGGCTATGGCGGCCTTCAGACCATCCGCCTGCTGCAGGGACACCCGGGTCTTTCCGTCAGTTTTCTCGGCGGTGAACGCAGTGCCGGCCAACGCTGGAGTTCTGTTTGTGCCTTCCTGCCCCTGCCGGATGACCCGATGGTGGAATCGGCAGACCCCGACCGGATTGCGGCCTGCTCCGACTTCGCCGTTCTGAGTCTTCCCAACGGCCTGGCATGCCAATTGGCGCCACAACTGTTGGAGCGTGGTGTGCGGGTTGTGGATCTTTCCGCCGACTTCCGCTACCGCTCCCTCGACCAGTGGCTTCAGGTGTATGCCAAGGAGGCCGGGTCTCTCAATCGAAAGGATGCCGAGCTCTGCAGCAATGCTGTCTATGGCCTGCCTGAATGGAACGGCCCTGCGATCGCCGAGGCGAAGTTGGTGGCGGCTCCCGGATGTTTCCCCACCGCGAGTTTGCTGCCCCTGCTCCCTTTTCTCAAGCAAGGTCTGATTGAGACGAACGGCATCGTGATTGATGCCAAGACCGGCACCTCCGGTGGTGGACGGGTGCCAAAGGAAGCGATGTTGCTGGCGGAAGCCTCGGAATCCATTGCGCCCTACGGCGTGATCGGTCATCGCCACACCTCAGAGATCGAACAGATGGCGACGGAGGTGGCTGGGCAGGAGGTGCGTCTTCAGTTCACGCCGCACCTCGTGCCGATGGTTCGAGGTCTGCTTTCAACGGTGTATGCCCGACTGCGCGACCCCGGCCTCACCGCTGAGGATTGCACCACCGTTCTGGACGCCATCTACAGGCACCATCCCTGCGTTGAGGTGCTCCCAGTGGGCACCTACCCCGCTACCAAATGGGCGCGGCACACGAATCGCGCCCTGCTGTCAGTTCAGGTGGACACCCGCACGGGCCAGCTGGTGTTGATGAGTGCGATCGACAACCTGATCAAGGGCCAGGCGGGGCAGGGCGTGCAATGCCTGAACCTCATGGCCGGCCTCGCGCCTGAGACGGGTCTGCCTCTGCAGTCGTTCTATCCCTGACGCCAGGTTGGCTTCAGGCCAGCAAGGGCAGCCGGCAAGAGCAGGTGTTCCTGTTCTTGGATCCGTTTGGCAAGCGTGGCGTGGTCATCACCATCGAGAACGGGGACGGCGGCCTGGGCCAAGATCGGGCCGGCATCCAGCTCCTCGGTGACGATGTGAACCGTGCAGCCGGTGAGCTTCACTCCGGCTTCTAAGGCCTGACCCACCGCGTCCATGCCGCGGAAGCTGGGCAGCAGCGATGGGTGGATGTTGATCAAGCGCTCTGAAAATCCGCTGATTAAGACATCGGTGACGATCCGCATCCAACCCGCCATCACCACCAGCTCCACCTGGTCGGCGCGGAACAGGTGCACCAGTTCGGCGTCCAGCTCGCGTCGGTTCTTGAGCAGACGATGGTCGAGCACCGACACAGGAATCCCGAGACGTTCGGCGCGTTGCTGAGCTCCACAGCCTGGATTGTTAACCACGAGCCGTTGAATTCGTGCATTGAGTTTCCCCGCCTGGATTGCTTGGGCCAAGGCTTCGAAGTTGCTGCCGTTGCCGGATGCCATCACCCCCAGCTGCAAGGGGGCCTGGTCAGCTCGAATGTTGTGGCTAGGGTCAGTCAAAGCGGGGTCCGGTCCATGTCCCATCTCTCCATCCTGCCGACTGTCTTTACCGATCTCGAGCGACTTGTGCGGGCCCTGCGTGATGAGGGCTTCAGTGTTGAGCGAACGACCGAATTGCAGGGTTTTGCTGACGATTCCCACACCGTTGATGTGCTTGCTGTTCATGGCGATGCCATGCCCCTCGGCTGGACCCAGCGGGAGGACGGCACGATCGTGATGCATGGCGACATTCAACGGATCAGCCGCCAGCCGGGGCTTGAACAGCGGTTGCAGCGGGTGACGCGTCGCTATGCCCTGCTTCATGCCATGGACCAGGTGCGTTTCGGTGCGATGGGATCGGCCGACCTGATCGTGCAGTCCCTCTGACGTGCCAGATCCGGTTCAGATCAGGCTCGATCTGAGCCATCCCGAAACGCAGACCATCGGTGTGTCCATCCAATGGACACCCCAGACGAGGCGCCAGACCTTTCAGCTGCCGGTGTGGACCCCGGGGTCCTACACGGTGCGCGATCACGCTCAGCACCTCCACAGCCTGGAGCTGCTCGCCAACAGCGAAGAGCTCGCGGTGCGTCGTTTGGCGCCCCACCAGTGGCTCTGTGATCTTCCTGATCTGAGCCCGCTCACGCTCAACTATCAGCTTGAAGCAAGGGATCTGACCGTCCGTACTGGGTTGCTGGACCCTGATTTTGCCTCGCTCTGCCTCGCCGCTGTGGCGATGGATATCGATGGCTTCCGCTGGTCGCCCCACCGCGTTGCGGTGAAGGCTCCGGAGCACTGGAGTGTGCATCTGCCGCTTGAAACCAGTCCTGAGGGGTGGATCGCTGCGGATTTCGATGCCCTCGTCGACAGCCCGCTCCATGCCGGTCCCTTTCAGGCGGAACCCTTCACGGTGCAGGCCTGCAGCCATGAGTTGCTGTTGATCGGCACTCCGCCCAAGGGTTGGCCGCCGAACTTCCTCAGCGACATCGAGCGCGTTTGCAGCGCAACCTGTCGATTGATGGGAACTCCTCCTCCGGCTGGGGATCGCTATCAGTTGGTTCTGCAACTGCTCGACCAGGGCTATGGCGGCCTCGAGCACGATCACAGTGCCGTGTTGCAGTTCAGTTGGTCAGCCTTGGCCAAGCCCAAGGGCTACCGGCAGCTGTTGCAGTTGATCGGCCACGAATACCTGCACCAATGGAACGTGCGCCGGCTGCGGCCTGTTGAGCTGCGTCCCTACGACTACGGACAGTCGGTGATCACTGAGGGCCTTTGGTTTGCCGAGGGGATCACCAGCTACTACGACCTGAGCCTGCCCCTGCTGGCGGGGCTTTCGGATCGACCGACCCTGCTCAAGGATCTGGGGGAGGAGCTCTCCAGCGTGTTGATGTCACCTGGTTGCTCCGTTCAATCGCTGGCAGCCAGTGCTCGTGAGGCTTGGATCAAGCTGTACAAGGCCACGCCAGCGTCGCGGGATACCCAGATCAGCTACTACCGATTGGGTGCCGCGGTGGCCTTCTGCCTGGATGTGCGCCTACGGCAGCGTGGTCAATCCATGGCGGCCATCCTGCGGGAACTGTGGTTGAGGCTTGGCCGTCAGGCTCGCGGTTACAGCCGCCACGACATCAAAGCCGCCTTGGCCCAATGGGATGCCGACCTGGCGGCCGATCTGGATCAATGGCTGGATCAACCTGAGGCTCTTCCCTTGATCGATTGCGTGGAGGCTCTTGGGCTGCGGATGGATCCTGTTCCGCTCAAGCATCCCGACCATGGACTCACGCTCAAGGATGGAGATGGTGCCGCCTTAATTCAGCGGGTGCGGCGCCAGAGTCCCGGCCAACGGGCTGGGCTTGTGGTGGGCGATGAGTTGCTTGCGATCAATGGCTATCGGGTGCGTCGCGGCAGCGATCTCCCGTCTCTGTTGGAGCAGCAGGACTGCGTGAGCGTCACCTACGCGCGACGCAGTCTCTTGAAGGAGACCCAGTTGTTTCCTGACAAAGGTGTGGACCATTGGTCGTTGGATTGGGATCCTGGGTGCACAACGGAACAACGGCAATTGCGGGATCGATGGTTCGAGATCGTTTAAGTCGTTATTGGAGCGGTCTTCGGAGTCGCGTTCAGGAGCATCGGGGTCTCTCGATTACTGCAGCAGCAGCAGGGTCGTTGGCGCTGGGCCTGGTGGGCTGGGTGTTGGTGGATCAAGGTGGGCTGTCCCATGCAGGGGTTCGCCCGTCCCTGATGGAGCTGCTCGACCAGGTGGGGAGGGAACGCGGTCGCCAATTGGAAGAGAACCCCTCCTCCTCGGTGCCTTTACCGCCGAAGTCGCGCTCGTGGCGCTCTCCATTGGCTCGCCAATGCTCTGATGTCGATACCGCGCTGCGGTCCCGTCTGAACCAGCTCGATGCCCGGTCAAGCTCCTGGCGTGCATTCGTGAAGATCGATCCCACCAATTTCGGTGAGCGCTACGACCAAGACGCGTTCGGTCGTCGGATTGATGCCACTCCCAGGGTGGTGGTGCTGCACGAGACGGTGTATTCACTCGGTTCCGCCTTGAACACCTTCATGACTCCCCACCCGCGGGATGAAGATCAGGTGAGCTACCACACGCTTGTGGGGCAGGACGGGCGTGTTCTGGATCTGGTGGACCCGTTAAGTCGCGCCTATGGCGCCGGTTTTTCAGCTTTTCTGGGTGAGTGGGCGATCACCAATAAGAAGCTCAAGGGCTCTGTGAACAACTTCGCGTTGCACCTAAGCCTGGAAACACCGCCGTCGGGGGCGAACGCCAATGGCACCCATGCCGGCTATACGACCCAGCAATACGACGCGTTGGCTTTGGTGTTGTCGGGTTGGATCCGTTCTTTCAATCTCCCTCCAGCGGCGATCACGACCCATCGCCATGTGGATCTGGGCGGAGAACGGGGTGATCCACGCAGCTTCGATTGGTCGAAACTTCAGGTGCGGCTGGCGGCTCTTGGCGACCTCTGCGTGACCTGAAGCGTCGTTAGCGTCTTGCTTGCTGTTAGCGCCTCGTTGACAACACTCCCCAGTGACGATCTGGATCGGATCATTGAAATGGCCTGGGAAGACCGCACCCCCTTCGAGGCAATTGAATTTCAGTTCGGGCTCTCCGAGCAGCATGTGATTGCTGTGATGCGGCAGCACTTGAAATCGTCGTCGTTCAAGCTCTGGCGCAAGCGGGTGAGCGGCCGCAAAACCAAGCATGCCGCCACCAGCCGCTCAGAGCGTTTTCGGGCGAGTTGTCACAAGTAATCAGCACTGCCTCATTTCACCGCAAGACGCCTCGCAGGATCCCCTCAACAAGGTCAGCCGGAATGACGCCTGGCGAGAAGTTTGAACCTGAGTTACGGAGGTTCGGGCCTGAGAACAGCGCTGTAGCCACCGGCTGCATCACTCCCGTAAGAGGGACCCGGTCAGCTCTGGATTGGGGAGGAGTTGTAAAGGCCCTCACGCAGCCATAGAAATCCCTGGCTTCTTTGCACTGGTCAGCTACCTCGGGGGCTACCTGAGCGATTGCTGCTGTTGGGAGAAGCAAGCCAAAAGCAAGTGGTAAGAACAGTTTTTTCATCGATCTGCCGTACTGGATCGATGAAAAAACAGAAACGGGGCTTTCACATCCCCCAAATGGGTGATGGTTGTCGCATCGTTTTCTCCCCTTACTTAGGGATTGGCGGACTCAGGGATTGGATTGGGGCTCATCTACAGCCCAGTTCTTCCCGTGAATGGCCTCTAAACCGTGATGTCGGGGTTGGGTTGGCGGCCGCCGTAAATCAACCCGTGCAGCTCAGGATCTTGCATGTAGCCCAGCACCCGAGCGGGGTAATCCAGCTTTCCGTTGTGGAGATAGGTGAGGGTGGCGATCGCCTTGGCATCCAGATACGAGCGACTTGCTTGCAGCATCAAGCTCTCCGGCAGGCCAAGGGCCAGCTTCAGCCGTTGGAACTTCGCCGCCAAGAAAGTGATGTTCATCTCGGGATCCAGCAGCTGTTTGCGGGCCCAGGTGATTTCCTCCTGCGTCGGGTTCGCAGGCAATCGCTTTTGATGAATGAGTTCCGACACGCTGATCTGGGCCGGTCCATGGGTCTTCACCAGACCGGAATGGGCGATGAAGGGGAGGCTCTCACCCGGTTTGGAATGTTGGATCTCGTCGAACAGCACAGCTGTGATCAGCATCGGGTTGATCCGATGCGCTGCCGATTCGCGCAGGATCACTGGCTTCAGCTCGCGCAGGCGATCCAGGGTTTGTGACCGCAGCGGTTTGAGCTGATCGACGCTGTTTGTGAACAGCTGGGCAAGCTGTGTCTGGGGGCCATGCACACCGAAGCGCCGTTGCAGCAGCTTCAGTTCTTCCGGTGAAAAGTCTGTTGGCTCGAGTCTGTCCTCGACAACCACAGGCACCTGATTCTCGCGATCAGTGACAGGTTGTGCCCACTGTCCGATCAAGCAAAAGCTTGCTGCTGTCGCCAGAAGCGCAGTCGTTAATCGCAGTGGCTCAGCCATGGGGGCTGGAAAACCGGTCAGTGGAAGGTGACATGAAACTAACTGGGGTGTCCTTTTGCGTGGGCATCCCGTCAGATCCTGGATACGTTCAGCAAGACTGCATCGCCCGCCCGGCATGAGCTTCCCGGATTTCAGCGCTTCCGACGCTCAGATTCAATGGCAGCGTTTCTGTGATCTCAACTGGTACCACGATGATCTTGGGGTCTGGTTGGACATCAGCCGGATGCACGTCAACGCCGCAGACCTGCAGCAGTTGCAGCCGCGGATGGACAAGGCCTTCACCGCGATGCAGGAGTTGGAAGCCGGAGCGATCGCCAATCCGGATGAACAGCGTCAGGTGGGTCACTACTGGCTGCGCACTCCCGAACTTGCTCCAAGCTCAGAGCTGCAGCAGCACATCTCCAGGGAAATCGAGTTGATCGCCGCCTTCGGGCGCGATGTGATCAACGGAACAATCAAGGCGCCCAACGGTGAAGCCTTCACCGATGTGCTCTGGATCGGCATTGGCGGCAGCGGTCTGGGTCCGGCATTGATGATTCGGGCTCTGCAGAACCCGGGTCAGGGACTTCCCTTCCATTTCTTCGACAACGTTGACCCCAATGGGATGAGCAACGTCCTGGCGGGTCTTGACGGTCGCTTGGATCGCACGCTGGTGGTGTCTGTGAGTAAGTCGGGAGGGACCCCCGAACCGCATATCGGCTTGGAACAGGCCCGCCATCGGCTTGAAGCGGCTGGAGGCCAGTGGGCTGGTCAGGCTGTCGCTGTGACGATGCTGAACAGCAAGTTGGATCAGCAAGCTCAGTCCGAGGCTTGGCTCAAACGATTCGACATGTTCGATTGGGTCGGTGGCCGCACCAGCATCACCAGTGCCGTTGGCCTGCTGCCTGGGGCCCTGATCGGTTGCGACATCCGCGACTTTCTCGCTGGAGCCTCTCAGATGGATGCCGCCACCCGCGAGGCGGATCTGCGTCGGAATCCGGCTGCCTTGATGGCGGCCTCCTGGTTTGTCGCAGGCGGCGGTCGGGGTCAGCGCGACATGGTCGTTCTGCCTTATCGCGATCGACTGGAGGTGTTCAGCCGTTACCTCCAGCAGTTGGTGATGGAATCCTTGGGCAAGCGCCTTGATCGCAACGGTGAGGTGGTGCACCAAGGCATTGCTGTTTACGGCAACAAGGGCTCCACCGATCAGCACGCCTACGTGCAACAACTTCGTGATGGTGTCGACAACTTCTTCGCCACCTTCATCGAGGTTCTGGAGGATGTCAGCGACATCCCCGTGATTGGTGGCGAATGCCCCGGCGACTTCCTTGACGGATTCCTACAGGGCACCCGCTCAGCCCTCACTGAGGGTGGGCGCCAGAGCATGACGATCAGCATGCGCTGTTTTGATGCCCGGCGCCTTGGTTCCTTAATTGCCTTGTTCGAGCGTGCCGTTGGCCTGTACGGCGAACTCGTCAACATCAATGCTTACCACCAACCTGGCGTTGAGGCAGGCAAAAAAGCAGCGGCGGCGATTCTCGACCTGCAAGGCCGTGTGGAAGCGATCTTGGCCGACGGTGTGGCCCGTTCCGCCGACGAGATCCGCCTGGTCCTCGGGGATGGCACCGATGAATCCATTTTCTGGATCCTGCGTCATCTCACCAGCAACAAGCGGGGTTTCAATGCTCAGGGGGACTGGGGCAAACCAGCTTCCATGCGGTTCAGCAAGAGCTGATTGCGCCTGGTATCAGGGCACCAGGTTCACCAGTTTCCCGGGAACCACAATCACCCGCCGGGGTGCGGCGCCCTCCAACCATTTTTCGGCAACTTCACTGGCTAGGGCGAGCCGTTCTAACTCTTGCTTGTCGGCAGAAGCGGGAACCTGAATCTTGCCCCGCACCTTGCCCTTCACCTGGATCACGAGTTCAACACTGTCTTGAATAAGAGCCGACGGATCGAGGTCTGGCCAGGTTTGGCGATGAACACTTCCGATTCCACCGAGGCGGCTCCAGAACTCTTCTGCTAGGTGCGGTGCAAAGGGGGCTAAGAGGCGAACCAGGCCGGAGAGGGCCTCCTGCAACACAGGATCACTCAGGGCGTCGACGCCTGTTGCGCTGATGGCATTGGAGAGCTTCATCAGCTCGGAGATCGCTGTATTCAGCTGAATCTCATCGCTGAGATCTTCGCTGACGGCTTCGATGGCGAGATGCAGGGCACGACGCACGGCGCTGTCGGCTTCATGAAGCGAATCCGGCCGTTGCATCGGCTCCATGGAATCGATGCGTGCGGCACCCGCCTCAACAAGCCTCCACAGCCGTTGCAGGAAACGGAACTGACCTTCCACATCGGCGTCATCCCACTCCAGATCTTTCTCCGGAGGAGCCTTGAACAGGATGAACATGCGGGCCGTATCAGCGCCGTAGCGGTCAATCACCGCAGCTGGGTCGACGCCGTTGTACTTCGACTTCGACATTTTCTCGAACAACACCTCCAGCTTGTCGTTGGTGTTGGGATCACGGGGATCCTCTGGATCCGCCACATCCGCCGGAGCGATGTATTTGCCGGTTGTCGCATTTCTGTAGGTGATGCCCTGCACCATGCCCTGGGTGAGGAGGCGTTCAAAGGGCTCATTGATGTCAATCAGGCCGCGATCCTTGAGCGCCTTGGTGAAGAAGCGTGCATAGAGCAGATGCAGGATGGCGTGCTCGATACCGCCCACGTACTGCTTCACCGGCAACCAGCGGTTCACCGCCTCCTTGGTGAAGGGTTTTTCGGTGTTGTGGGGATCCGCAAAACGGAGGAAATACCAGGAGGAACACATGAACGTGTCCATGGTGTCGGTCTCGCGCTTGGCGGGCTTGCCACAGTTGGGGCAGGGCACGTTGACCCAATCGCTCTGCTGACTCAGGGGCGAGCCACCCTTCCCAGAAAGATCAATGCCCCGGGGCAGTTCCACCGGCAGGTCTTCTTTGGGGACAGCTACAGCGCCGCAGTCATCGCAGTGAATAACAGGAATCGGGCAGCCCCAGTAGCGCTGACGGGAGATCAGCCAGTCGCGTAATCGATAGGTGACCTTGCTGCTGGCCCATCCCTGCGTGGCGCCATGGCTGGTGATGGAGGTCTTGGCCTCGGTTGAGGTGATGCCATCGAACTCCCCGGAATGGATCAGTGTTCCGGCATCAGTCCAAGCCTGCCCAGCGGCGATCGCCTCCGCAGCCCCCTCGGCATCGATCACTTGCTGAATCGGCAGATCATTCGATTGGGCAAAGGCGATGTCACGTTGGTCGTGGGCCGGCACGCCCATGACGGCCCCGGTGCCGTATTCGGCGAGCACGTAGTCGGCGATCCAGACCGGAATAACAGCTCCCGTCAGGGGGTTGACGACGTGACTGCCGATGGGCACACCCCGCTTGGGTCGCTCATCGCTGGTGCGTTCGATCGTGCTGAGCCGCGCCACCTCCTTTTTGAAGGCTTCGACCGTCGCCTTCTGCTCAGCGCTTGTCAGGTCGTCGACTTGCTCGTTTTCCGGAGCCAGCACCACGTAGCTCGCCCCGGCGAGGGTGTCGGGCCGGGTGGTGAACACGGTGATCGTCTGGTCCTGGGCCCCTTCAACGCAGAAGGTGATTTCCGCGCCTTCGGAGCGGCCAATCCAGTTGGCCTGCATGGTGCGTACCCGTTCCGGCCAGCCCTGGAGCGCGTCAAGGTCGTTCAGAAGCGATTCGGCGTAGTCGGTGATGCGTAGGAACCATTGGTTCAGCTGGCGTTGTTCCACCAGGGCCCCGGAGCGCCAGGAGCGGCCGTCGCCATCCACCTGCTCATTGGCCAGAACGGTCTGATCGACGGGGTCCCAGTTGACGGTCGCATTTTTGCGATAGGCCAGGCCCCCTTCGAGCAGCTCAAGAAACAGCCATTGGGTCCAGCGGTAGTAGTCGCTGTGGCAGGTCGCCTGTTCGCGGCTCCAGTCAATCGATAAGCCAAGACGATCCAGTTGCGCCCGCATCTGATCAATGTTGCGGTCGGTCCAGTCCCCAGGATCGACATTCCTCTCGATCGCGGCATTTTCCGCGGGGAGTCCGAAGGCATCCCAGCCCATGGGATGCAGTACAGAGTGTCCGCGCATGCGCTGAACACGGGCGATCACATCGGTGATGACGTAATTGCGCACATGGCCCATGTGCAAGCTTCCCGATGGGTAGGGGAACATCGACAGGGCAAAGAAGCCAGGTTTGTCACTGTTCTCGTCGGTGGCATCCACCCCATCGGTTTTCCAGCTGTCCTGCCAGCGCTGTTCCAGCGCTACGGGGTCGTAACGATCGTTCTGCGGACTGGCGTCGACGGCAGGGTTGGCAGCGTTCACGGAACCAGCGCTCGGCAAGGTTGCGATCGTGCCACATGCCTGGTGTTCAGCCGAGGGAGCGGATCACAGTGATCTGGCGTCGATTGATCAGCACGGGCCGGCTGGCTGCCATGCGTTCAATGGCCAGAAATTCAGGGTCCTGCCAGATCAGACGCCCCTCGATGGGCTCCTGACCAACCAGCCCGATGCTGAGTGGCAGCTGTTCACGAATCCAGCTTTGCAGCAGCCGAACCCCCGGAAGACTTGGATCAAGTGGAGCTGTCTCCATAGGATTCAGGGGCGATACCGGCCACGCATGCTGCAGTTCAGCAAATATCAGGGACTTGGCAACGACTTCCTGATTGTGGAGGGCCGGCAGGGACAACTGCCCGATGCCATCAGTGATCCCGATCCCGCCTGGGTGCGCCATATCTGCGATCGGCGTTTCGGTGTTGGCGCGGATGGCTTGATCCTGGCGCTTCCACCTCAGGCCGAGGGTGAACTGCGCATGCGGATCATCAATGCCGATGGAAGTGAGGCCGAGATGTGCGGCAACGGCATTCGTTGCCTGGCGCGTTATCTGGCCGATACCGATGGAGATGCGCCAGGACGAAGTTGGGACATCGAAACCCTCGCGGGAATGATTCGCCCTGAACTCATGGCGGACCGCCAGTTGCGGGTGGATATGGGGCCTCCGTTCCTTATGCCGGAAGGCATCCCCACAACACTGATGCCGGAGGACGGTCTGCCCCAGGGGGTGCTGATGTTGGAGGACGATCAACTGAGAGTGGCTGCTGTTGGTATGGGCAACCCTCACGTGGTGGTTCCCGTTGAGGATCTCGCCAGCATTCCCTTTGACGCCTGGGGAGCTGCGCTGGAGGTGCATCCAGCGTTCCCGGCCAAAACCAATGTTCATTTCCTTCAGGTTCACAGCCGTGAGCGTCTGGAGATCCGGGTATGGGAGCGGGGTGCAGGTCCGACCCTTGCCTGCGGCACTGGAGCCTGCGCCACCCTCGTGGCGGCGGTGTTGTTGGGCCTCGCCGATGACTGTGCCGAGGTTTTACTTCCCGGCGGTCCGCTGATGATCGAATGGCGCGATCGAAGCGGTTCGGTGCTGATGACTGGACCGGCGGAGGCAGTGTTTGATGGTGTACTGACGCCAGAGTTGGTCCCTGGTCCGTCTGCCGTGGCTCCCCAGGTCAGTCCCGTTAACCAGGTCAGCACCAATCCCTCACCCGCCAACGAGGTGACGCCTGCAGCGAGTCCAGAGGACGAAGCGGCCGCCCTGGAGCAGGTGCAGAACTTTCTGAACTCCACCTCTCTCGATTCGATGCTCAATCTCGCCAGTGAGTCACTGGAGCAACGCACCAAGGCGCGGTTCGAGCGTGACACGCCCTGAGCTGTATCTCGATGCTGCCGCCACGACACCGCCGCTGCCGGAGGTGATCGCAGTCATGCAGCAGCTCCAGCAAACGGCCTGGGCGAACCCCAGCAGTCTTCATGGAGCAGGGCTGGCAGCTGCCGAGGCCCTCGAACGGGCCCGCTGGCGTATGGCTGAGCGTTTTGGTGTCGGCGCGGATCAGTTGATCGTCACCTCGGGGGCGACTGAATCCGTCCATCTCGCCCTTCTCGGCATTGCCGCGGGTCTTGATCCAGGCCGTGTGGTGATCTCTGCAGTAGAGCATCCAGCGGTGATCGCTGCGGCTTACCAACTCGAGGCCCAGGGGTGGAGCGTTGCTGAATGGCCTGTCGATGGGCATGGGGTGGTGCGACTGGACCAACTCGATCAGCTGTTGTCTGCTCCGACGCGGTTGGTGTCCCTGACCGCTGCCCAGGGTGAGGTGGGTGCGCTTCAACCTCTGATCAATGTTGCCCAGGCCTGCCGCGAGCGCGGCATCTTGATCCACAGCGATGCCACCCAACTCGTACCGCAGGGCTGTTTCCCGTTCGAGCGGCTCGGGGTCGACTTGCTGACCCTCTCCGCCCACAAGTTCCGTGGTCCCCGCGGCGTGGGCCTGCTGATTCGCGCCCCAGGTGTTGCCCTCTCACCGCTCCAGGGCGGTGGTGGACAGGAGCATGGCCTGCGCTCCGGTACTGAACCCGTCGCTCTTGTCAGCGGTATGGCAGAAGCTCTGAAGGCGCTTCCAAGCTTTGACCCCGTTACGCATCCCGTTCCCCCTGGCAGCGCAGTGAAGATCCGCCGCCAACGCGATCAACTGCTTGAGCGCCTACTGGAGCTTCCCCAGCTCCGGCTTTGCGGCCCCCCGCTGTCAGGCCGTCTGCCCCACCACATCGCGCTGCTGGTGAAGTCGACCGATGGCATGCCTCTGCCGGGTCGCGACCTCGTGCGGCGGCTTGCAACGGCGGGAGTGGCCTGCAGCAGTGGCAGCGCCTGCAGCAGTGGAAGCAGCTCAGACAGTGCCGTTCTCACGGCCATGGGGATACCCGAGCCTGAACGGCAGTCAGGGCTGCGCCTGACCCTTGGCCCATGGCTCTCTGATCAGGACCTCGACGCCGTTCCAGGCTGTTTTGAATCCGTATTGAGGGCTTTTCCCTGACATGCTTTGGCGATGACTCAATCCGACGCCCCCTGTCTCGACCTCCCCGCGGATCTGCTCGCAGCCGAGGCGGCCATGTTGCAAGCCGCTCTGGCAGCGGTGGGTTCTGGCGACGGCCAACGCTGGGCAGCAAGCCTCCGGTTTGAGGGGTTGCGACTGCTGCCGGTGGCGGTGCGTCTGGCCCGTGCACTCATCGCTACCGGTCAGCAGCTGGTGATGGTCTGGCCCGACGCCGGCGCTGCAGCCCTGGCGCGGCGTGATGCGGAGGATCTCAAAGACGTGATTCTCGACTTCAATCAGCTGAAACGCTCGGACAGCACAACTCCCGATACGCGCCTGCTCCTCGCGGTGAATCCTTCGCCCGCTGATTACGAGGAGTTCCAGGCCTTGTGCGAAAACCATGCCGGAGTGATCCTGATGCTGAATGGACGTCTTGAAGACGCCGCTGTCGGGATCGGCAGCGTGGCCCGGGAGCGCCGCAAGGGTTTCGTGGCCAGTTGGCAACAGGCCTATTGGCTCCAGCCGTTGGATGGAGGAGCGTTGATGCGCTGCTTCCCCGATGACTGGCGTCTCTATCGTCAGGATCCCGATGGGTACCGGCAATTGGAGGTGCTTCCCGAACGCCCGGACCCTGACACCACCGCAGCTCTGCTGGCTGGGGAAGATCCTGACAGCATCAAGCAACAGCTCTCCGGCGTTGATCGCTTCCTTGATGGTCTTCGCAATTGAGATGCGGTTGGCTTGATCCAGGATCAGACACTCTTTAAGGTTCGTGCCCAAGCTCCCCTTCGATGGTGCTCAACAGGCTGCGATCTTTTTCTCCCATCGATGCAGTGGCAGCTGTTGTCGCCCTGGCAGCTCTGGGTGGAGTGATCTGGTCCCCCAAGCTCTCCAATGCAGTCGCGAAAGCGACTGGTGCCGTGAAGCCTGTGCAGGTCAGCGTGGATGTGCGTCATCTGTACAGCGCCAATCCTGAGCAACTGCTGAATTCAGCCCGGGAGGAAGCGGCGCTCAACATCGTGATACGGAACCAACCAGCCGGCCGTGTGACTTTGGTTTCGGTGGATGACCTCACCAATTCCCTGACGGCAGTTCAGCCCGATGGTTCGGTGGTTGTTGCTGATGCCCCCAGCACCGCCCTCCCCCGACACGCTCGTTTTGTGATGGAGGCCAATGCGGAGATCAAACCTTCAGGTGTTGTGATCGGCGGGACCAAGCTCAAGGTGGGTGTCCCCGTTGAGCTTGAAGGACGTCTCTACCGCTTAAACGGTGTCGTCAGTGGAGTGACGCCTCTGTGATGCGCTCTGCTCTATTCACGTTGCTTTTGCTGGCGCCCCAGTTGCCTCTGAGGGCAGCAACTCCGTTGCTGGCACCACCACCGGTGGTTCAACGCCAAGGCCAGGCGCTGCTCTCCGGTGGAGCGCTTTGTCCCGCATTGCAGTCGGCCCTGGAAACCGCTGTAGGTCCAGAAAAGCGGGTGTGGAGCGTCAGCGTTGTGGATCAACGCGGCCAGTTGCTGGCTGATCTGAACGGGGGGGTTCCCCGTGTTCCAGCCTCCAATCAAAAACTGGTCAGCACGGCCTTTGCTCTGGATCGCCTCGGTCCCGACTTCAGGCTGAAAACGCAGTTGTTGCGTCATGCCGATGGGACGCTTGAAATTGTTGGGGAAGGGGATCCCGACCTCAGCATTGCGGAGATCCAGAAGTTCGCCATGGTGGCGCTCGGCCAGGGCGGCTCTCGCATCCCGACCAGCCTTTCAACAGTGCCTGTGCAGTTGATGGTGCGAGAGGAACCGCGGCAGCGCTGGTGGCCCGCCGACTGGGACCCGGCGGATCGCTCCTATGCCTATGGCGCTCCGATCACCCGCCTCGCTCTCACCAGCAATGCACTGCATATGGCGGTGATGGATCCAGCGGCACGGTTGCAGCGGATTCTGAATTCCACCATCCGTCAGCAGGGGGGGCAGATCCGTCTTCAGATGGTTGACCAGCAGACCCGAGAAGCGGTAACTGCGCGGAGTGATGAAGCGAGTGTGGTGCTGCACAGCGAGGATTCAGCGCCGATGCATGCTCTGCTCAGCCTTGCCAACACGGAGAGCCATAACTTCACCGCCGAGGTACTGATGCGCGAAGCCGCAGATGCTTGGGACGTGAATCGTGCGGCCCTGGCTACCACCCGTTGGATGCAGGCGCAGGGACTTCCCATGACGGGTCTGCGGGTGAGGGACGGAAGTGGACTCTCCAGGGGCAACCGTCTCACCAGTCGTTCCCTCTCCGTTCTGCTGTGGCGCATGGCGCAACATCCCCTGGGGGCCTACTACCAGGCGTCGATGGCGATCGCCGGGCAGAGGGGAACCCTGCGCAACTACTTCCGGGGTACGTCGCTCCAAGGGCGTTTTTGGGGCAAAACAGGAACCCTGACCGGTGTTCGCTCGATTTCGGGAATTCTTGAAACCGCTGATGGGCCCCGATACGTGAGCATGATCTCCAACGGGGCCTATGCACCCAACAGCGTGATGGGTCAAATCCTTCTGGCAAGCCAGCGGGTCAGCCGTTGCCCCTCATGGAACGCAGGCGGGACGCCGCACGGTGTGCGCGACTAATCGGCACGGTCTTGGAGTCCTCTCCACCGTTGGCCGCAGGGGTGGCTGAACGGATGGTTTGAATCTTGGATAGCTCCTGCCGCCCGGCCATGACCACCTGGGCCATTTCTTTCAAACGCACTTCCAGCTCGCCCAGCGTCTGTTCCGCGTAACGGTTAGCGCCATCCTGAACACCGGCAGCCTCCTGACGGCTGCGCTGGATCAGCGATTCACACTGCTGCTGGGTCTGCTGACGGAACTGAAGCGCATCGTTGTGGATCCGCTCGGCTTCGTCGCGGCCTTCCTTCTGAAGGCGAAGGGCTTCACGGCGGATGGTTTCCAGGTCCTGCAGTGCTTGTTGGCGGGTGTTCTCGTGTTGCTCAAGGTGTTGACGCTTGAGCTCGGCAATTTCTTTCTCCATCGACTGAAGCTGAAGCTGGGCCTGCTGGCGGTTCGCTTCATGCTGATCAGCGTGTTGCCGCTTGAGCTCAACAGCGTTTTTTTCAATCTGCTGGATTTGTTTCTGGGCCTGTTGGCGGCTCGCTTCGTGTTGTTCGGCGTGCTGACGCTTCAGTTCAATCGCCTCTTGATCCAGCTGCTGGCGACGCTCCAGGGCCTCCTGCTCCAGCTGCTGACGCCGGGCAGAGAACTGTTGCTCCATCTGTGCCAGCTTGCTTTGCATCTCCTGTTCGAGCTTGGCGCCCTGCTGACGCGTCGTTTGAAGCAGTTGTTCACACTGCTGGCGGGTCTGATCACGCATCTCATTCACCTGCCGCTCCGCTTCCTGGCGGATGGCGGCATTGTTCACCAGCTGTTCGCGCTGGCGCTGGGCCTGATCAACGATCTCCTCTGCGCTCTTGCGGGCGGTGTTAATGAACTCGTCGCGCCGATCAATCAGCTTGGCGGCACGCTCAAGATCTGTTGGCAGTCCTTCCCGTACGGCATCGAGAAGCTCCACGGCATCTGTTTCATTGACCAGACGTCCGCCGGTGAAAGGGAGTCGACTGCCTTCCAGAACAACTTCCTCCAACTGGTCGAGTTGATCGAGAACGGTGAACCGGACGTCGTTCATCTCAGCTGGTTGGGAAAGCCGAATTAAAGAGCCTGTTGAGGTCCTTCGCCACCTCTGGCGGCACCATGTGGTCGATGGATCCGCCAAAGCGGGCCACTTCCTTCACCACGGAGCTGCTGAGGAAGCTGTGTCGAGCAGTCGTGGCCATGAACACGGTCTCCAGATCCTCCGCTAACGACCGGTTGGTGTGGGCGATCTGTAGCTCATATTCGAAGTCACTCATCGCTCGTAGGCCCCGCAGGATTAAGTCGGCGCGATGGGTGACAGCGCAGTTCACCGTGAGGCCATCGAAACTGATCACCTCAACGCCAGACAAATGGCGCGTCGATGTGCGGATCTGTTCGATTCGTTCTTCGATCGTGAAGGCAGGTCGCTTGCTCGGATTGCTGAGCACGGCAACGACCACTTCGCCAAAGAGACTTACCGCCCGCTCAATCAGGTCCATATGACCGTTGGTGAGGGGGTCGAAACTGCCTGGGTAGAGCGCCCGCATCGGGAATCAGCGATGGGCGGATCCTATGCAGCGGATTGCTGTTTAGATTTCGTCCATCGCACCCGTGCCATGAGCCTCGACGCTGACGCCAAGAAGGTCTTGCTCCGCAAGATCCCGCATGGACTCTTCATCTGCGGCGTTCGCAACGGCGATGAGGTCAATGGTTTCACCGCCAGCTGGGTGACCCAGGGATCCTTCGAACCACCTCTGGTGGTGATGGGCGTTCGAGCCGACAGCAGCAGTCACGCCATCATCGAAGCCACCGGCAAGTTCTCCCTGAATGTGCTGCGGGCCGACCAAAAAGATCTGGCTGCCGTTTTCTTCAAGCCCCAAAAGGCGCTTGGTGGTCGTTTTGAGGCCGCACCTTTTGAAGAGGGAGAGCTCGGCTTGCCTCTCCTCACCGATGCCGTCGGTGGTGTGGAGTGCGAACTCGTTGGGGCGATCAAGCACGGTGACCACACGGTCTTTGTTGGAGAAGTGAAAACAGCGCGTCTGATCGCTGATGGTGATGCGCTGAATCTGGCCAGCACCGGCTGGAATTACGGCGGCTGAGCTGACGAGGTGGATCCAGCTCCAGCTCCCGGTTCACCGCTGCTGACGCAGCCTGAACGTCTTGAACACCGCCTGAAGGAGATTCCCGCTGAACCGGGTTGCTATCTGATGCGGGACGGCGACGACCGGATCCTCTACGTCGGTAAGTCGAAGTCCTTGCGCAGTCGTGTGCGCAGTTATTTCCGCAGTCGGCACGATCTGTCGCCACGGATCCGCCTGATGACGCGCCAGGTCTGCGAGATCGAGTTCATCGTGACCGACAGCGAGGCGGAAGCCCTCGTTCTTGAATCCAACCTGATCAAGAACCATCAGCCGCACTTCAACGTGCTGCTCAAGGACGACAAGAAATACCCCTACCTCTGCATCACCTGGAGTGAGGCCTATCCAAGGATTTTCATCACCCGTCGCCGTCGTTTCCGCAGTCCCCTGGATCGCTTCTATGGGCCCTATGTCGATGTTGGGCTGTTGCGTCGCACGCTGTTCCTGGTGAAACGCGTCTTCCCGCTGCGGCAGCGGCCACGACCGATGTATCCCGACCGCACCTGCCTCAACTACAACATCGGCCGTTGTCCTGGGGTTTGTCAGGAAAAAATCAGCTCCGAGGACTACCACCGCACCATTCGCAAGGTGGCGATGGTGTTTCAGGGCCGCAGCGATGAGTTGCAGCAGCTGCTTCAGGAGCAGATGGGGCGTTACGCCGAGCGGATGGATTACGAATCGGCAGCCCGCGTGCGTGATCAACTTCAGGGTCTGGATCAGCTCACCGCAGACCAAAAGATGAGCCTGCCGGACTCTTCCGTGAGCCGTGATGTTCTTGCCCTTGCGTTTGATGAGCGGCTGGCGGCCGTCCAGCTGTTTCAGATGCGGGCCGGGAAGCTGGTGGGACGTCTCGGCTACACCGCCGATGCGTCTGGTTTGGAGCCTGGCCTGATCCTGCAGCGCGTGATTGAAGAGCACTACAGCCAGGTGGATTCCGTTGAGGTTCCGCCCGAGCTTTTGGTTCAACACGCTTTGCCGCAGCAGACGCTGATGGAGGACTGGTTGACGGAACAACGGGAGCGTCGGGTGCAGATCCACTGCCCGCAGCGCCAGCAAAAGGCCGACCTGATCGAACTGGTTCAGCGCAATGCTGAGTTTGAGTTGCTTCGCGCCAAGCAGGGGCAGGAGAAGCAGTCTTTGGCGACGGAGGATCTGGCGCAGCTGCTGGAGTTACCGACCCCGCCGCGGCGGATTGAGGGGTATGACATCAGCCACATCCAGGGCAGCGATGCCGTGGCCTCGCAGGTGGTGTTCATTGATGGACTGCCTGCCAAGCAGCACTACCGCAAATACAAAATCCGCAGCAGCAGCATCCGAGCTGGCCACAGCGACGACTTCATGGCGATGGCGGAAATCATGCGTCGCCGTTTTCGACGTTGGGCTCGGGCGAAAGCTGAGGGGGTGGATGTGGGGGCGCTGCGACACAAAGGCGGCAGTGCGCTGCAAACCGACGGCCTTAACGACTGGCCCGATGTGGTGATGATCGATGGGGGCAAGGGCCAGCTTTCCGCTGTGATGGAGGCCCTGCGCGAACTGGATCTACATGAGGATCTGAACGTCTGCTCGCTCGCCAAACAGCGCGAAGAGGTTTTTCTCCCGGGTGAAAGCCAACCGCTGGAGAGTGAACCGGACCAGCTCGGTGTTGTGCTTCTGCGCCGGTTGCGGGACGAAGCTCACCGTTTTGCCGTCACCTTCCATCGCCAGCAGCGGGGAGAACGGATGAAGCGGTCTCGCCTGTCTGACATCCCAGGGGTTGGGCCGAAGCGGGTGAAGGATCTTCTGGCCCATTTCCATTCGATCGATGCCATCCAGTTGGCGTCGATCGAGACCCTCTCCAAAGCACCTGGGGTGGGCCCCGCGCTGGCCCGCGATATCCATGACTTCTTCCACCCTTCAGAGGACGGGGACGACGGTGTTGACGGGGCTGCTTTAGAAGAACAGCCTCAGGAACTCTCCGCATGATCCGTCATCTCTGCATGGCCCTGGCAGGAGTGCTTCTATTCGCCACCCCGGTCTGGGCGTCTCCCGGCCTCTGCACAGGGCCTGTGTGTGCCGACGGCATCACCCGCAGTGCCAAGAATCATTGGCAGTTGGTGCTGCGTCTCAACGACCAGCAGGGCCATCACGAAAAGGTGGTGATGAATTGCCGGGCCGGCCAGCTGAGCCCCATGTCCGGTCCTGTGGACCGGGCCTATGCCACCGCCCTGGGTCGTCGTGCCTGCCGTCTTGCGGGTGAGGACAGCTGACGGTGGACCTCAGCCTCGTTTTTCCCCATCAGCTGTTTGAGCACCACCCTGCGATTCGTCCAGGACGGCCCGTTGCCCTGATCGAGGATCCGCTCTTCTTTGGTTCCGACCCCACCTGGCCCATGCAGGTGCATCGGCAGCGTCTTCTCCTTCATCGAGCATCGATGACGGCCTACGCCGAGATGCTTCAAGCCAAGGGCCTCACCGTTCTGCGCATTGTGCAGGGGCAGGTGGGTGACACCGCTGAGATCCTGGCTGATCTAGTGGCCCAGGGATACCGCTCTTTTTATCTGGCGGATCCGGTGGACGACGTCCTCTCGAAACGGATCTCAGCCTTTGCATCGCGGCATCAATGCGGCTTAGAGATCGTCCCCACACCGATGCTGCTCACCCCAGCTGCGGTGATCGATGAACACTTCGCTGCTGGCAAGAAGCCCTTGATGGGTCGCTTCTACGAGATGCAGCGCAAGCGACTGGATCTGTTGATCGAACCTGAGGGTGGCCCCGTTGGCGGGCGCTGGAGTTTTGATGCCGATAACCGCAAGAAGCTGCCCAAAGGCATCGTTGTTCCTGATCCACCAGTGGAGCGCTCGATAGCAGCCGTTGACCAAGCGCGGCAGCAGCTGATCGAGGAGGGTGTGGCTGGTATCGGCAGCTGGGATTCGTTTCATTACCCCGTGACCCATTCCGATGCTGCCCGCTGGCTGGATGGGTTTCTCGACCAACGGTTGCGAGAGTTCGGGGCCTATGAAGATGCGATCAGCACCCAGCACCGGGTGATGTGGCACAGCGTGCTCACACCGATGCTGAACATCGGGCTGCTCACGCCACAACAGGTGCTGGATCGCACGCTGGAGCGAGCTGCGAGCGGCGATGTTCCCTTGAATTCACTTGAAGGATTTCTGCGTCAGATCGTCGGCTGGCGGGAGTTCATGGCCGCGATGTACCGGCGCCATGGGGTGGAGATGCGAAAGGGCAATTTCTGGGGTTTCGAAGACCGACCGATTCCCTCTGCCTTCTACACCGCATCAACGGGCCTGCCCCCGATTGATGACGCCATCCGTCATGCGCTCGAGACCGGCTACTGCCACCACATCGAACGCTTGATGCTCCTGGGCAACGTGATGCTCCTCTGTGGATTCCATCCAACCCGGATCTACACCTGGTTCATGGAGCTTTTTGTCGATGCCTACGACTGGGTGATGGTGCCCAACGTTTATGGAATGAGTCAGTTCGCCGATGGTGGGCTGTTCACGACCAAGCCCTATCTGTCGGGTTCGAATTACGTGCGCAAGATGTCGGACTACCGCAAGGGGGAGTGGTGCGACACCTGGGATGGATTGTTCTGGACCTTCATCCACCGCCATCAGGACTTCTTCCGTCGCCAATACCGGCTGGCGATGATGGCCCGAAACCTGGATCGCATGGGCCCTGATGCTCTCTTGGCCCATCAGCGCCGGGCCAGCGATTTTCTTGACGGGCTCACCTGAACCCTGCGTAAGGTCGCTTCAGATCGGCTGTGTTGATGACGTTCTCGCCCGAGGCCTACCTCTGGTTCAAGACCCTGCACATCGTTGGGGTTGTGGTGTGGTTTGCGGGCCTCTTTTACCTGGTGCGCCTGTTCATCTACCACGTCGAAACCGAGGAGCTGGCGCCGGAACTGCAACAGCCGTTCCGGGATCAGTACACCTTGATGGAGAAACGTCTCGCCAACATCATCACCACGCCCGGCATGGCTGTGGCTGTCTCGATGGCCATCGGCCTGCTGTTGGCTCAACCGTCTTGGCTTCAGCAGGGCTGGATGCACGCCAAACTTGCTTTTGTGGCAGCCCTGCTGGCCTATCACGTGTTTTGTTATCGGCTTATGGGCCAACTGCACGCGGGCACCTGCGCCTGGTCGGGCAAGCAGCTTCGGGCTCTGAATGAGCTGCCCACCCTGCTGCTGGTGATCGTGGTGATGCTGGTGGTGTTCAAGACGCAATTCCCCACAAGCGCGGCGACCTGGTTCATCGTTGCCCTGGTGGTGTTCATGGCCGCGTCGATCCAGTTCTATGCCCGCTGGCGGCGTCTGCGGGCTGAAGCCTCTGCCAAAGCCTGAGATGACCCACCCCCTCAAGGCCGTCCTCGAGCAGGTGGGACCGTCGAGCTGCCCCACCACGCACAACTTTCACTGCCACACCATCTGCAGTGACGGAAGCCTCGAACCTCTCGAGCTCATCCAACAGGCCACCGAGCTGGGGCTCCAGCACCTGGCTGTGACGGATCACCACAGCTCCCAGGCCCACAGGGAGATCCGTGCCTGGTTAGATCAGCAACGCGGCGCCGGTGCTGTTTGTCCCATGGTCTGGAGCGGGATGGAAATCAGTGCTTTGCTGAAGGGATGCCTTGTGCATGTGCTGGCCCTCGGCTTTGAGCTGCACCACCCAGCACTTCAGCCTTACAACCGCGGTGATGCCGTCGTTGGAGAACCGTTGCGTGCCGAGGCGGTGGTCAAGGCCATTCATGCCGCCGGCGGATTGGCGATCCTTGCTCATCCCGCCCGGTATCGCCTTGACCATGACGTTCTGATCAACGAGGCGGCTCGGCTGGGTTTCGATGGGGGTGAGGCCTGGTACGACTACGACATGCAAACGACCTGGTCTGCCAGCCCGTTGATCTGCGACTCCATCGATCGTCAGCTCGGCAACCTTGGCCTTTTGCGTACGTGTGGCACTGATACCCATGGAATTGACCTTCGTGGCCGCTAAGTTCGGACCATCTCAGTTCCGGTCGACATGGGCTTCTTGGATCGTCTGCTGAAAAAGGATTCCGCAGAGTCCGACTCCTCGATTGAGCCTCGCAAGCCAGCGAAGGAGAAGCCGGCGGAGTTCTTCCTCGATGCAGATTCCTCATCCTCACTGGGGGATGTGAACTACATGCGGGAGTCGAAAACGATTCGCCGCACCTTCCCCGGCACGGCTGCCAGCCCCGGAACGAAGGAACAGATCATGGAGGTGGCTGCCGAAACCGAGAAGCTTGAGAAGCGCAGCGAAGGCCTTGGCGGGGTCGTCAAGAAGGAAGAATCCGTCAACATCACAGCCGGCATTCCCAAGCCGGTGAAGAAAACCTTTGCTGAACAGGTGAGCACGAAGGAGATGAGCCAGCGCCTCAAGGGCACGGCCATCACCGGGGTTAATACCCCTGCTGCGGCTGATGCAGCTCCTGTCGGTCGCAAGGAAGAGCTGAAGGCCCCGGCGGAACCGACGGCCAAGGTTGGCTCCGCTGCACCATCCTCCAAGCCTGGATCGATCGATCCCTTCCGTCAGATGGTCCGCGATCTCAACAAATAGGACTGCCCCGTTCAATCTTGGCTTCGCTGCTGTTCACCAGCCGTTGCAGCAGCTGCAACTGTTCAGCAGTTGCGGTACCCCAGAGGCCTCGATTCGAGGCTTCCAAAAGTCGTTCCGCCATATCCCTAAGCACCCAGGGATTGCTGGTGCTTAGGAACTCTTGGATCCTGGGCTGGTTCAACCACTGATCACAGAGTGCTCCGTAACACCAATCGGGTACACGATCGGTGGAGGCGTCATAGGCGAACAGGTAATCAAGACTGGCCCCCATCTCGAAGGCCCCCTTGTAGCCGTGTTGCATCATTCCCTCGATCCAGCGGGGATTGAGCATCCGGCTGCGCATCACCTTGTCGATTTCCTTCTCGAGATGGTGTATCCGAGGCCGTTCATGGCGTGAGTGATCCCCAAACCACAGCTGCGGACGCGCCCCGGACACCTCTTCCACGGCTGCACTCAGCCCACCCTGGAACTGGTAATAGTCGTCTGAATCGAGCAGATCATGCTCGCGGTTGTCCTGGTTGTGCAGAACCACCTGCACCCTGCCCAGTGCCTGCTCGAGTCCGGAGCGATCAAGGCTGGGAGCGTCGGAGCCGTCATAGGACCACTGACTCCAGCTGAGGAAAGCCTGCGCGAGATCTGAGCGTGACTCCCAGCTGCCACTGTCGATCAGGGCCTGAAGACCGGCTCCATAGGCACCTGGGGCTGATCCATAGATGCGGCCCTGGGGTCCCCCTTCACGGGTCAGACCCGCCAGCGGATTGACTGAGTCCGGTTCATCGAGCACTGCGACCATCGACTGGGCCTGATGCACCCAGCCCACCAACTGGGGAAAGGCATCGCGGAACAGTCCAGAAATGCGCAGCACCACATCCACTCGCGGTCGACCCAGCAATCGAGCCGGAATGACCTCGAGATCCACCAACCGCCGGGTGGGGCCATCCCAGACCGGCCGAACACCGATCAGGGCCAGCAGTTGGGCGATGTCTTCTCCGCCATTGCGCATCGTGGCAGTTCCCCAGACCGATAAAGCCATATGGCGCAATGGCTCCCCTTGCTCCAGTAGATGAAGGTCCAGCAGCTGCTCCGCTGATCGACGCCCGAGATCCCAGGCCGCTTCCGTGGGCAAACCCCGTAGGTCGACCGAATAAAAATTTCGGCCCGTGGGAAGCACATCGGGACGTCCACGACTCGGAGCTCCTGAGGGTCCCGCTGCAATGCGCTGGCCTTGAATGCCCCGCAAGAAGGCCGATTTTTCGGCGCCGGCACAACCGTTCAAGCGGGGCCAGAGCTCGTTGCGGAGGTTGAACAGGCAGCGATCATCCGGGTCCCAGTTCTGGAAGGGTTCGGCCAGCCCGTCGCTTCGTTCTCCGTGGACAACCTGTCGAATCAACAGAAGCGCCTGCTGCTCAAGCCAGTCACAGCCATCGCCGACCCGACGGCAATCCGAGCCGCCCAGCCTGCTTAGCCGGTTCTGGTCCGTCTCAGACAGCCGCTCACCTTCATCCTGTTGCCAGGGGTCGAACGCCAGACTCGCTTGCTGGGCCATGGCCTGCAGCAACCCAGGCTTCCCTTGCCGGGGCGGGCGGGCGAGTGCGATCAGCAGTTCATCGGCTGCGGCGGCAGAAGGAGCGACGCCGAACCGATGCAGCCCTGTGCGGATCTGCGATTCCTTCAGTTCGCAGAGATAGGTCTCTGCCTGATCCAGGCAGGTCTCCAGGAGTTCCGGTTGTTGTCGAAGCTCCTCCCCGCTGGGAATTCCAGGCCAGTTGAGGGTCAGCAAGGTGGCATGAACCGACTGTTCCAGCACCCGCGCCCGTTCACCCCCGAGCTGACGAACCTCCACCAGTTCATCGAGAAGCCCTTCTAAGCGCTGCAATGGTCCATGCAGCCCAGCACGGCCGAGAGGAGGTGTGAGGTGGTCCAGAACGACGGCGTGACCACGTCGTTTGGCCTGGGAGCCTTCTCCGGGGTCGTTGACGATGAAGGGATAGAGGTGGGGGATGGGACCGAGGGCCAGATCGGGGCCGCAGCTCTCGCTCAGTCCCACCGATTTGCCCGGCAACCATTCGGCACTGCCGTGTTTTCCCACATGCAACATCACCTGGGTCTGATGCACCTGGCGTAGCCAGAGGTATTGGGCCAGATAACGGTGCGGTGGTGGAAGATCTGGTGAATGAAGATCAGCGATCTGATCAGCGTCGTAACCACGATCCGGTTGGATCAACACCAGCACGTGACCGAAGCGCAGCCCGTGAATCGCAAAACCCTTGCTTCCGTCCAGATCGCAGGCGCTCTGCGGAGGTCCCCATCGGGATTCGATCAAGCGTCGTGCCGGCTCAGGAATTGTGCTCCACCAGTCCAAATAGATGGCAAGGGGAAGATGATCCAGCGGCGGTCGGTTCTGCCCCTCCGGTGCATTGGTCCGTCCGGCCAGCAGCTGTTGCATCAAGGCATCGCCCGTGCTTGGCAAAGACTCCGTCCCGAGGCCATAGCCCGCTTCCGCTAGCCAGGTGAGCATCCGCCACGTGCTGTCAGGTGTGTCGAGACCGACGCCATTGGCAACACGGCCATCCCGGACGGGATAGTTGGCCAGAACCATGGCGATACGACGGTCAGCGCATGGCGTCTGGCGCAGCTCGATCCAGCGGCGGCTGTGCTCTGCAAGCCATCCAATCCCCCTTGAATCCGGCTCTAGGCAGGGAATGGCTGTGGCTAGAGGTCCGGTGGCCTTCTGGTGGTCACGAAAAGCGCACGGTCGCGTGGTGATCCGCGCATCCAGTTCCGGCATCACAACCTGCAGCGAAAGATCCATCGGATTGAGCCCTTGGCTGCTCTCCAGCCACTGGGCGCGGCTGCGGCTGCTGCTGAGCAGCTGCAACACCGGTCGATCCAGGCGATCCCAGAGCGGACTTCCCAAGCCGGCTTGTTCCGCCTGGACCGAGGCAAAAGACGTGCCTGCGATGACGAGCTCTGCCCGTTGCTGCAGGAGCAGGTCATGCACTCCGGCCTGGACTGCGGGGTCTCGCAAGCTGCTGACCCAGAGCAGACAGGGTCGCAGTCCCTGCCTCCGCAGGGCGTCATTCAAGGCATCCGCCAGGGCCAGATCACCTGCTTGAAACTGGGCTCTGTAGAGCACCACTCCCACCGTGGCACCGGATTCATCCCGCCAGTCCCAGGGCATGGGGTCAGGGCATGGCACCACCGCAATGCTCTTTGGGGACGGTGGGCTGCCGTCAAGCAGGGCCTCGAGGCATCGCAGCAGTTGGCCCATGTTCTCGATACCTCCCTCCCGCAGTAGTGCCGACAGCTGATCAGCTAGTTCAGGGCTGCAGGAGCCAAGTCCATGGAGTTCGTTGGTTTGGTCGGCGGTTCCGGCCAGGACGATCAATTCCCGTTGCGGTGCATCACTGCACCATCGCTGCAGCTGCTCGAACCCGTAGCTCCAGTGCCCACGGCTTCCCAGCAGTCGAACCACAATCAACCGAGCCGCCTGGGCAGTGGTGTTGAGGTAGTGGTCCAGCTGAGCTGGGTGTTCGAGACAACTCAGGGGCAACGCGCGGATCCGCTCGTTCCAGGCCGGGGTGAGTGGAAGGCAGGCGTCGAGGCAACTGATATCTGTGCCGGCGCTGGTCAAGAACAGCACATCTGCGCCTGGCTGCTCGACGAGCACCACGTCTTCGGGTGGGTCCAGACCCGGACAGGTGGCAAGACGATGCATGGCTCCATTCTCCGTCTCGTGGTGCCCGGTGGTGAGAAGATTCAGCGATCGGATTCATCAAGGTGATGCATCAGTTCCTGCCCTATGCCTGGTTCCAGGGCCAGTGCGTTCCCTTCGAGGAGGCCAGGATCTCCATCGCCACCCACGCCCTGCACTACGGCACCGGAGCGTTCGGCGGGATGCGGGCCATTCCCGATCCGCAGAACAGCGACACGATGCTGTTGTTTCGCGCTGATCGGCACGCACGCCGCTTGAGCCAGAGCGCCAGGTTGCTGCTGACTGATCTGAGTGAGGAGACAATCCTCTCCGCACTCACCGCAATGCTGAGGGCCAACAAGCCTGACCAGCCGATCTATCTGAGGCCCTTCGTTTACACCAGTGATCTGGGCATCGCTCCGCGACTGCACAACATTGAGACCGATTTCCTGATCTACGGACTCCCCCTGGGGGATTACCTCTCCCCGGAAGGGGTGAGCTGCAGGATCAGCAGCTGGACCCGCCAGGAGGATCGCTCGCTTCCGTTGCGCGGCAAAATCTCCGGCGCTTACATCACCAGTTCACTGGCCAAGACGGAAGCCGTACAGAGCGGTTTCGACGAGGCCCTGCTGCTGAACAGCCGCGGCAAGATCAGCGAAGCCAGCGGCATGAATCTTTTCCTGGTGCGCGATGGCCAACTGATTACGCCTGGGGTCGATCAGGACATCCTCGAGGGGATCACCCGCGCCAGCGTGATTGAGCTGGCGAAAGCGATGGAGATCCCTGTGATCGAGCGGCCGGTCGACAAAACCGAGTTGTTCATCGCCGATGAAGTGTTTCTGTCAGGCACGGCCGCCAAGGTGACGCCGATTCGGCAGATCGAATCCACGGTTCTGAACGCCGAGCGTCCCGTGATGAATGCTTTGAAGACCAAGCTTGTGGCCATCACCGAAGGACGGGACCCCGCCTATGAGCACTGGGTGACCCGTATTCCGATCGCCTGAAGTTCGTGCTGAGCTTTTCCTAGGATTAGCTGTCTTCCCGGGAGTGAACGGAATGGTGGTGGCGCAGGCAACCCGGCAACTCACCACCTCCCGCTTCCTGGACCATCTGCACGGTCCCGACAGGCCTGTTCTGGTGTTCGACGGTGCAACAGGCACCAGCCTTCAGGACCTTGGTCTCACGGCTGACGATTTCGGTGGGCCAGACCTGGAGGGTTGCAATGAAAACCTCGCCGTCACCAAACCGGACGCGGTCAAAGCTGTGCACCGCAAGTTCCTGGAGGTGGGCTGCGATGTCATCGAGACCGACACCTTTGGTGCGGCATCCATCGTTCTGGCGGAGTACGGCCTTGAGGACAAGGCCTTTGAGCTGAACAAACGGGCGGCGGAACTGGCCCGGGAGATCGCCGATGAATTCAGCACCTCTGACAAACCACGATTTGTGGCTGGGTCCATGGGACCAACCACCAAGCTGCCCACCCTGGGCCACATCGACTTCGACACGATGCGGGCCTCGTTCCGCGAGCAAGCCGAGGGCCTGATTGCCGGCAACGTCGACCTGTTCATCGTTGAGACGTGTCAAGACGTGCTGCAGATCAAGGCAGCTCTGCAGGGCATTGAAGAGGCATTTGAGGCCACCGGTGAGCGGCGGGCGCTGATGGTGTCGGTGACCATGGAAACCACTGGGACCATGCTCGTCGGCACGGACATCGCAGCGGTGGTGTCGATCCTGGAGCCCTTCCCAATCGACATCCTCGGTCTGAACTGCGCCACCGGGCCCGAGCAGATGAAGGAGCACATTCGCTACCTCTCGGAGCATTCTCCCTTCACCGTCAGCTGTATTCCCAATGCTGGTCTTCCGGAAAACATCGGTGGTGTGGCTCATTACCGCCTGACCCCGGTGGAGTTGAAGATGCAGTTGATGCACTTCGTTGAAGATCTCGGGGTGCAGGTGATCGGTGGCTGCTGCGGCACCACTCCCGCCCACATCGGCAGCCTGGCAGAACTTGCTCAGGAGCTCAAGCCAGCGGAACGCCCATCCCGCTGGCACTGCGCCACGGATGAGGACGTTCGCCCCAGCCTCAACTATGAACCGGCCGCATCGTCGATTTACGGCGTCACGCCGTATTACCAGGACAACTCTTTTCTGATCATTGGCGAACGGCTCAATGCCAGCGGCAGCCGCAAGGTGCGTGAACTGCTTGCGGAGGAGGACTGGGACGGTTTGGTGTCGGTGGCCCGCGGCCAGGTGAAGGAGAACGCCCACGTGCTCGATGTCAACGTTGACTACGTCGGTCGCGATGGCGAACGGGACATGCATGCGCTGGTGAGTCGTCTGGTCACCAACGTCAACCTTCCCCTGATGCTCGACTCCACTGAGTGGCAGAAGATGGAGGCTGGCCTGAAGGTGGCTGGTGGTAAATGCATCCTCAATTCCACCAACTACGAAGACGGCGATGAGCGCTTCTTCAAGGTGCTTGAACTGGCCCGGCGCTACGGCGCTGCCGTGGTCGTCGGCACGATTGATGAAGACGGAATGGCCAGAACGGCTGAGAAGAAGTTCGCGATCGCCCAACGGGCCTATCGCGACGCCCTTGAATTCGGCATTCCGGCCCACGAGATCTTCTACGACCCTCTGGCGCTGCCCATCTCCACTGGCATTGAGGAAGATCGCCTGAATGGCCGGGCGACCGTCGATTCCATTCGAATGATCCGGGAGAACCTCCCAGGCGTTCACGTGGTGCTGGGGGTCAGCAATGTGAGTTTCGGCCTATCACCGGCGGCACGGATCACCCTCAACTCGGTGTTCCTGCACGACTGCTGCCAAGCCGGCATGGATGCGGCCATCGTCAGCCCCGCCAAGATTCTTCCGCTGATCAAGATCAGCGAAGACCACCAGAAAGTCTGTCGTGATCTGATCAACGACAACCGGCGCTTTGACGACGGCATCTGCGTTTACGACCCGCTCACCGAGCTCACCACGCTGTTTGAAGGCGTCAGCACCAAAGAAGCCCGGGCGTCAGGCCCCTCATTGGCGGATCTCCCAATCGAGGAACGGCTGAAGCAACACATCATTGATGGGGAACGCATCGGCCTGGAACCGTCTCTCAATGAGGCGCTGCAGACCTATCCCCCCCTGCAGATCATCAACACCTTCCTGCTTGATGGCATGAAGGTGGTGGGTGAGCTGTTTGGCAGTGGCCAGATGCAGCTTCCCTTCGTGCTGCAAAGCGCCGAGACGATGAAATCCGCAGTGGCTCATCTGGAGCCGTACATGGAGCAGATCGAAGGGGAGAGCACCAGCAAGGGCAAGTTTCTGATCGCCACGGTGAAAGGCGATGTGCACGACATCGGCAAGAACCTTGTCGACATCATCCTCACCAACAACGGCTATGAGGTGATCAACCTGGGGATCAAGCAGAGCTGTGAAGCCATCGTTGAAGCCCAGCGCGAGCACCAGGCCGATTGCATCGCTATGAGCGGACTGCTGGTGAAGTCCACGGCCTTCATGAAGGACAACCTCCAGGCCTTCAATGATGCAGAAATCGATGTTCCTGTGATTCTTGGCGGTGCGGCGCTGACGCCACGCTTTGTTCAGAAGGATTGCCGCGAGGTTTACGACGGCAAGGTGATCTACGGACGAGATGCCTTCGCTGATCTGCGCTTTATGGATGCGTTGATGGATGCCAAGCGGAACGACAACTGGACCAACTCCAAGGGATTCCTGGCAGACGCACCTCAGGGCGTTGGCTTGGATGAAGAATCGAAACTCTCTGAGGAGGCTGTCGAGCCTTCCGCCTCCGCTAAGGATGCTCCAGCAGCGGATTTGCCTCCCGTCACCTCAGATCGATCTGAGGCTGTCCCCGCTGAAGCCGCACCGAAGCCGCCCTTCCTGGGGTCTGCTGTGATCACCGAAGACGACATCGACATTGCCGCGGTCTTTGACTACCTCGACCGCAATGCCCTGTTCGCCGGTCAGTGGATGCTGCGCAAAACGAAGGAGCAGAGCCGGGACGATTACGAGGCGATGCTGGCTGAGAAAGCGGAGCCGGTGTTGCAGGAGTGGATGCAGCGCTGCATCGACGAGTCACTTTTGACCCCGCGGGCGGTTTACGGCTACTTCCCTGTGGGGCGCGATGGGAACAGCCTCAGGGTGTTCGATGCCGATGGCACGAGGGAATTAGGCCGATTTGATCTGCCCCGTCAACGGTCCGGCAACCGCTACTGCATCGCCGATTTCTTCAATGATCTGGATTCTGATGGACGCCCCACCGACGTGCTGCCCATGCAGGCCGTGACCATGGGACAGAAGGCGTCAGTTGTGGCGCAGGACTTGTTCAAGGGCGATCGCTACAGCGACTACCTGTACTTCCATGGTCTTGCCGTTCAGATGGCTGAGGCGATGGCGGAGTGGGTTCACGCGCGGATGCGTGCGGAACTCGGCTTTGCTGATCCCGACGGCATGGTGCTGCGGGACGTTCTGGCTCAGCGTTATCGCGGAAGTCGCTATTCCTTCGGATATCCCGCATGCCCCAATGTGGCCGATTCCAGGCAGCAGTTGGAGTGGCTTGATGCCGAACGGATCGGCCTCACGATGGACGCCAGCGACCAGCTCGAACCGGAGCAGAGCACCACAGCACTCGTAGCTCTTCATTCGCAAGCTCGGTACTTCAGCGCCTGAGCCAAGCACGACGTCCCATAACCTGAGGCGCCCTGTTCTGTTCACCATGGCCATTGCCGGACCTGATGGTGTTGATGCCGCCATCAATGCGGGTGTTGATCTGGATGGAAGTCCAATTCCCGAAGCAATGCTCGCTCTCTACAACCAGGTGATGGATCTTGAGAGTCAGCGTGCTCGAAGTGGTGTTGTTAAGTCGATGCGCAACCGGGTGGTCAAGACCGGAGCCAAGCATTTCGACCAGGAGACTCTGAATCAGAGGCTGCATGAGGCCGGATGGGAGGGTCTGAAGGACAAAGAGATCGCCTTCTTCTACGGATGATTCCGGACTGATGGAGAGACTGCCTCTGCCTGACTCAGTCCTGGCAGAGCTTCTCCATGGTGTCGATCACCTCCTGCTGAAACGACTCCAGGGCGCTGGACTCACTCAGATCAAGGCCTTCCCCTGCGGCGTTCTGGGCCAGGTCCTGGAAATGAAAAGCTCCCTCTCCATTGGCAAGGAACTCGATCGGTGAGCTTTCGCCGCTCTCGCGAAATGCATCGCAGAGCGCCAGAAACGCAGCGTCTTCAGTGAACTCCCAATCCATCGAGTGGACATGACTGAATGACCTTTAACCCGCTCCCCCAGGGGTTCGTCAACCGTCTGGAGTCAAAATGTGCCAGTCCTTGGGCAGACTCCCCTTCTCTCCAGCAGTCAGATGTCCAGCAATAGCCCCGAATTTTCACCGGCCAGCAACGTTCTCGGGGAACCGCTTCAGAGTTGCAGTTGCGAGCCGATGACGGGCTGGTATCGCAATGGTCTCTGCCAAACCGATCCAACGGATCACGGCCAGCACAGCATCTGCTGTGTGATGACCGAACAGTTTCTCCGTTACAGCAAGGCCCAGGGCAATGACCTGATGACCCCAGTGCCAGCGTTTCAATTCCCCGGGTTGAAACCTGGGGATCACTGGTGTGTTTGTGCACCGCGATGGAAACAGGCCTATGAAGACGGCGTTGCGCCCCTTGTCCGGTTAGAGGCGACAGAAGACACAGCTCTGAACGTGGTCAGCCTCGAGCAGCTGAAGCAACACGCTCACCAGTCGATCGACTGACCATCCCAAGCGAGAAAGCTTCCTGACTTGGCTGGGGTCTGTTGAAGCAGCACCTCCACCAACTGCCGCGCAGCTCGCTCGGGTGCGAACAACTTCTCGGGGGCGACAAAGCTCTGGAACGGACGAGACAACGCTGTGTCCGTTGTGCCCGGATGCAACAGGCTGACTGTGGCCAGGGGCCAGCGGCGGGACCATTCAATGCTCAGAGAGCGCAGAAGCTGGTTCTGCGCCGCTTTAGCAGCCCTATAGCCGTACCAGCCACCACTGCGGTTATCACCAATGCTGCCCACCCGGGCACTCAGGCTGGCGAAATGGAATGGTTGATCCCGCTTCAGTAGAGGTTCAATCGCTTTGGCCAGGAGGATCGGAGCAATGGCATTGATTCCGAATTGCTGCTCCAACTGGAAGCGGTCGACCTGTTGAAGACGTTTTTCTGGATGAAGCTCAGGTCCATGCAGACGGCCGCTGCAGTTGAAGACCAACCTCAGGGGTAGCGTCTGTGTACGCAGCGTTGCGGCCAGACCGTCCAGATCGCTGTCGTTCTCGATGTCCAAACGCAGTGAGCAGGCTGATGGACCATGACGTCCAGCCGTCAGAACCTTGAGGCCAGGACAGGAACGCCTCAGTTCCGCCGCGACCGCCGAACCGATGCCACCAGGACCGACCACCAAGGCCAGGCCAACCCAGTCGGTCGAGGACGCTTCGACCATGTGATCTTGCTGCGGAGTGGAGACCGTCTAACGGAAATCGGGCATCATCGGCTGCAAGCTCCGTCGAGCACCTTTGGTGGCGAATCGCAGTCGTTACTGGCCCCCTGCAGCGCTCGGAGCTCTGCTCATGGCCGCCTTGGTGGGCTGGCTTGCACGACCTCTCCCTCAGCAAGCCGACCAGATGCCTCTCAGCCTGCTTGAGCTGCTCGAGGATGAATCAATAGATGCTGGCGCAGACCCATCCAGAACGGCGGCCGTTCAAACACCTAAAAACGTCGTTCCCAAGGTGCCACTGGGGGCTGAAGCCGTTCCACTGGATATCCGAGTTGGTCTGGTCAGCCAGACGCCGGTCACAGCTTTCTGGCCGGGTCGCGACGTCCTGTGTCGCAACCATGCGGGCTCCGTGGTCCCTGTCCAGCAGTTGGGCAGCACAATCGCTTCATCCACCCAACAGGAGATTCACTGCTCCGGAGGGCACGTTCAGATCAATCATCAGCGCTATCTGGGGGATGTTTCTCTGCTCAAAAGCCAACGTGATTGGCTCGCCGTGATTTCCCTTGATTTGGAAACCTATGTGGCCTCGGTCGTTGGTGCAGAAATGCCCAGCCAGTGGCACCAAGAGGCCTTGAAGGCACAAGCTGTGGCAGCACGCTCCTATGCCCTGGCGCATCTTGCAAGACCAGCAACAACGGCATATCACTTGGGCGACACGACACGCTGGCAGGTGTACTCGGGTGAGACAAGCACCACCCAGGCCAGTCGATCAGCTACTTGGGAGACCCGAGGGATCATCCTCAGTTACGCCGGTGGCATTGTGGAAAGCCTGTATGCATCTAACGAGCAAGTCAGTGCTGAAGCCCATGGCCATCTCGGCGCAAGCATGAGTCAAACCGGGGCCCAGCAACTCGCCCGTCAAGGACTCTCCTTCAATGCAATTCTTGGCAGGTACTACACAGGAGCCTCACTGGCACGGTTGAAACGGCATGACCAGTGAACTGCTCCGACAAGCGAATGGCGTTGCGGCTGAGGCGAAAGCATCCGGAGCTTTGGTTCCGCTCAAGACCTCGCTAACGCACCTGATGGGAGAGGGAGGCACCAGCTTTGAGCTGCGCCATCTCCTTAGCGCAACACCAAAACACTTGCGAGCCGCAGGCCCCAAGCCAAATCCTTTCCTCCCCTGGGATCAACGGCTGGAGGTGGACCGGATCGGCGATTCGCACGTGGTGATTCTGAACAAATATCCGGTTCAGTCCGCCCACATGCTGCTGATAACCCAGACCTGGCAACCCCAAACCGGTTGGTTGTCACTTGACGATTGGCGTGCCCTCGCCTTGGTCGATGCAACAACCACTGGATTGTGGTTTTTCAATAGCGGTCCCAATGCTGGCGCCAGTCAGCCGCATCGCCATCTGCAGTTGTTACCTCGAGCAGCAGGGGAACCGATTTGCGCAAGGCAAGATTGGTTCCGACGTTGTGCTGCAGATCCAACGGTCCTGGCGGATGACCCTCTGTTCCGGAGCAGCCGTGTTGCACCGCTCACTTTTCCCCTGACAGGGGAAATGCTCCACCAGATCTATCTTTCGCTTGCTGGAGAACTCGGGCTGGGATCCCCGTCAAACGACAGCTGTCCAAGGGGTGCCTATAACCTTCTGCTGTCACGCCAGTGGATGGCCATTGTTCGGCGTCAAACAGAAGGCATTCGTGGTTTCAGCGTCAATGCCCTCGGTTTTGCTGGGTCCTTGCTGAGTACCGATGAATCCGATCGTGAATGGATTCAGCGATCAGGGCCAGAAGCCCTGCTTCGCGCTGTTGTTGAAGCGGTCTGAGGCGAGAGAGTCAAAGAGGCTCAGGCCTTGGCCTTTGCTTTCTCCAACTGGCCGATGATGAAATCCCGGTATTCAGAGGCCAGGTCTTGAAATCCCTGTTCGATCAAACCGGCAATCACATCAACTGCATCGTCTTCGCACTCCGGGATCAGCATCACACCACGCTTGCGGCCAAGGATCATTTCTTGAATGATTGGTTGCATTTTTCTGGGCTTACCTGAGGGGTCCTCTAGTAATTCGTTGGCAGGAATGAAGCGTGCACGATGTTGATCGTCGGAATTAATTTGTGCAATAAAGCAATACTGAGTTTTGTTGATATTCACCAATCCCCTGAACTCAGAAAGATCTTCTGTGGCATCAACACAGCAAAAGTTATTGCTTTGGGAAGGGCATTCACCATCAAAGCCACGAATTCTGGTGATCGTTGCAGTGGCATCAAACGACTCTTGACCCAGACGGGTCACCAACGATTCACAGAAAGCTCGCTTGTCCAAGGCCAAGAGGTAGCAAAAATCATTAGAGCCGTATTCAAGCCCCAACTTTGTAGCGATAGGCACAGGCTGTCGACGGTTACCGGCACTTCCGTGGTGGCACGGATGCCAGGGCTTACCCCGCTCTGCCAAGGCTGGAGATGAGATCGACTCGCATCCTTTGAACAAAAAATGCCTCCAGCGTCGGAACCGTCAGATTCAGGACAACTTGCATCTGGTCCGTCCCATTGCGCGCCATTACGCCCTGCAAACAGGCCTCGAGCAAGATGATCTGCTGCAGGTGGGCTGTCTCGGACTGATCAAGGCTTCAAACCGATTTGAAACCAAGCGAGGAACGACATTCCCAAGCTTCGCTAAACCGCATATCCGGGGAGCCATTCTTCACTTTCTACGGGACAAGGTTGGTGTAATCCGCCTTCCCAGAGCCGTTGAGGAACGGGCCATGAGGATGCTGCGAAGCCCTGAAGGCTGCTTAAACGCTGTTGATGCTCTGGTCGTTCACCAGTACCGCAGCAAGCATCACTGGGTGGAGTTCAACGATGACCTGGTCGACGACACCCCGCAGGGAATCGAATTGGTCGCACGTTCAGAAGCGTGGCAGCGGGTTCGAGCAATGTTCCTGAGGATTGGAACAGATGAACAACGTGTCCTGCAGATGGTTGTGATCGATGGAATGAGCCTTAGGCAGACAGCGGCACAACTCGGGATTTCAGCGATGACGGTTCAACGACGCGTCAAACGCGGCCTGAGAAGCCTCGCGAGCCAATTGAACGACGATCAAGCCGGGGTTTGAGTGTCGCGGTCCATTTGTTCCTGGAGTGTCTTGATGGCGGCGTTCAGGGCCGAAAGTTGCCGTTCAGCACTATCCCTCCAAAAACGCAGCATCGACAGCTTCCGCTCCTGATGGTGCCGGCGCAAGGTTGCGTGATCAGTGCTGCCGCTGCAGCAGAAAGGAGGAAGCATGTCAGCAAAAGCAATCCCTTAGATCCTGACGGATTTTCAGACGTGATGCGACTCCTGAATCACTTGGCTCCCGCAGGAGGTGGACCTACGGTGTGGATTCACAACATCTGCACTGTGGTTTCGACGTCCAAGCGAACACCACGACAAATCGCCGCATGAGTCTCAGGCGAGTCCCGATATTGGTCTTGCTCTGCGTCTCGTTTGCGGGACTTGAGTTTTTTTTGCAGGGGAGGGGCGAGGCGTACGTCGCCTTGATGGCTGGTCAGCGTGCACGCCCCTTAAACGGGACGTTTAACAACGTCCCGGTTCTGCATTCAAACCAGCCGGAGATTGTCACTGGTCCAGGGATTCTGGTGAACACAGCGCCCGGATCGGCCATCGCTGCTGAGTCCAACCAGCCGCTTCGCAACGCCGCTTACTCCTTCAACGGTGAGTTCGGCGTTCACATGCATCACAAGTACTACCCCCAGGACCTGTCAAAGCTTGGTGGACGTCGATCCAGGGGCTTGATGACCCTGGCTCTGATTGCAACGAATCCTGGATCGAAGCCAATTACGATTCAATTTGACCGTGGTTCCGTCAAAAACAGTTTTGAGGCGCCGTATCACCCAAATCGCCTGATGGGGGTGAAGCCCCTGGGGAAGCGTCCCTGGAATACAGGACCGGGTGATGCCACTGCCGTTCAACTGCTTCGCGGTGAATTAGACCGCAAACTGCCCGATCGTCTTGAGATACCCGCTGGAGGACGACGGGTCGTGGTAAGTACCGTGCTGCCTGCCCGTGGCATCGCCAACGGTCTTTTGAGGGGACGCAGCAATGGTCCTTTCACCATGGCTGTCGTCGCTGCTGAGCAATCAGCACAGGATTCCGATCTCTTTGCAGTGCTGCAGTCAGGTCGCTTGGCGCCTGGACGGATTTATCTCAACCGTATTCGTGAAATCCAGCTGGGTAGGGTCTTCTCGCGCGTGGCTGGAGTGGCTCTCGGCGATGCCTACAAGGCTGAGATCCACCATGATCTCGGTCAGGGGGCACTTCATGTTCCCCTGACCAGTACGAAGCGGCATCACTTCGGCACGCGCGACATTCAGGTCAATCCATTAACAACGCGGATGGTGGATTCCGCTTTGAACAACGTTGGCACCTACGGCGTCCGTTACGACGTGACACTCAACCTTTCAGGTGCGGGCCCCCATCAACTGGTGCTCAGTCACCCGGTTGTTTCCGGAAAGAAAACGTTCACTGCCTTCCGTGGATCGCTGCAGATTGTTCAGGATCAGACGCTTCAGGAGGTCCACGTCGGCATGCGCTCAGGCGAGAGCCTGGCCCTGGCGGATCTCAACCTCGCTCCTGGAACAACAAAGGCTGTCAAGGTGAGTTTGGTCTATCCAGCTGATGCCACACCTGGCCACCTGCTGAGTGTTGTTCCTGTACAGCAACTGGCCATGCTTCACCGGCGCCAGCAGCAACAGCGTGACGCCCAGGTCAAACTCGCTGAAACCAAATCTCGCAAGGTGGGCCCCAAAACCGCACCGCCACAACCCCCGCTAACGCCTGTTGTTGTGAAGCCAGCTCCCATGCAGCAGAAGCGCAACACCGCACCCCTTCCTTCGACGCCTGCGATCGTGCCTGCCACCAGTCCTCGCTACAGCGAGGTGATCCAATCGCAGCAGCAGTGGTTGCTTCAGCTGCAGGGTCGATAACCTTCGCTGAGCAGGACTGAACTTTTGAGCGGCGAGGACTCAAAACGTCAACGGATCTCTGTCGAGATGTCAGAGCCCATGGTCGAGTTGATTGACCAGCTCAAGGGTGAATACGGAGCACGCTCTCGGGGGCGTGTGCTCGAAATGCTTTTGCAGGATCTGCTCGATCCAGGCGATGGGAGCACAGGCCCTGAGGAAACATCCGTCAAGGACGAGGGTGAACCAGAGGCGACAACCAGCACTGATGAGATAACGAGTCTGGTTTTGATTGGCTCCGGGAGTCTTCTCCACAATGAAGAACCGAGCCAGCCTCCCGATTCCAGCGCACCTTCCGCCAACGTTTCTTCGGGCATTGACCTTCCAGGTTTCGTGAGCAAGCGAACCGGTCAGCTCAAAGCGACACTCCGGTCGCCGCAGCAACGAGATTCCGCTCAAAACGATCCCTTGGTTTCGACGGTTGATCCTTCTGATTTACGAGATGCCAGTGCTGCGGCTGAAGATCACTGGAGATCTCTGTATGGACAACCACCGGGTCCCACAGTGATCGAAGCCTCCATGACTTGGCTAGCCCGCGACGTCTGGTCCAGCACTGACGCCAGTGATGGCCGGCCGTTCACCTGGTCTGCGGCCAATGCTGCTGTTGAGACGCTTTGTGCTGGCTGGGAGTCCCGTGACCCTTCCCTCGGCCGGGTGATGGCCGTTGCAGGTGCGCTTGAGGATCCATTCGCCACCTCATCCCTGGCGGAACGCATGCCGACGTTGATCCGCCGGTTTGTCAATCGCTTTCGTCGCAGCCGTCAGGTCACATCCTTCGAAACTCTTGAGTCCACGATGACGGTCCACGGAGCGCTCAAGCTCTTAGGCCTGTCCACGCGAGCGGGCACAGCGGTGACGTTGAGCTCCATTCGGGATGCCTACAAGCAGCGGGCCCTGGAAGAACATCCCGATGCAGGCGGATCAACCGATGCGATGCGTCGACTCAATGAGGCCTACCGACTGCTGCGCGAGCTGTACCGCAATCGCTAGTGCAATCGTCTAAAGCAAGACGCATACCTGGACTATTGGCGAGTCGCACTTGAGACGATTGCGCTAGCCCTTTTCTTCCGCCCCATGGCTCCGAACAATCAACCAGGCACTGAGAGCCAGCATCACCACCGATCCACTGAGTGCCAGTAGATCGGTTGCATTTTTCACCTCAAAACCAATTGTCTTTTTGAACGCTGCGACAATCAGGCCGACAACAATCACATTGGAGAGATTGTTTTTAAGGCTTTGCAGGCTGTTCACCGACAGGATGTTGGTGTGTTGCTCAGAGCCTCCTTCAAGGCGTGGATCAAGGTCTGAAATCACCAATTCATAAATGCCATAGCCAAAGATGAGCAAGGCAATGCCGATGACGAAATAATCAACACCGCCCACCATCTGAGCGATGGTCTTGGCTGCGAAGCTTTTTGTGCTGAAGGGCATTCGCATGATCACGAGAAAAGCGTTAAAAACTTCAATCGCCCCAATAACGAAGCAGCCGACGCTGCCGAGCAGGCTCAGCACGACGGGAACAATGCTGATCAGACGAAACTTCCAGATGAGCCGCTCAAACCGCCTTTCAATCCAACGGGCGACCATGGGAAATTCACAGCAGACTCCACCGCTAGCACAGAACGCACAACGAGCTCACTTGTCTCATGCGTGACTCATTGCCAGTCTCACTCCATGTCTTATGCGGGAGGCTTGCTAATTAATAAGATCGCAAAAAGCTGTTTTTTTATTGGATCATCCCTGAGATGGATTGCATACCATTCCAGCGAACAATAGTTCTGATTGTCGTTCGTCCATGGCCAGTCCAGCTCTTGTGCATGAGCCACTAGAGGCATTAATTGCAGGCGTTTTGAGGTTTGCGTACCTGCTGTAGACACAGGTACGCAGGCTTTTCGTCCTGGATTTCGAGATTTGGGGCCTGTTGAGACGTCTATGGAGTCCCCGAGTGGAATTATCACAAGACTCGTAACGCGTCTCGAACAATCCAATTAAGACAAATCTGCTGACTCGTTGATCTCAACTGCGTCCTGTTATGAGTCTCGTTCTTTGTCTCAAAAGAGAGCAGTGAGCATAAAAAACCGGGCTCAAAGGCCCGGTTTTAAGCGATGAGGATCCTTGGATCAGGTTGACGTCTGCATGCCTTGAATCAGGTAGTCGAAATAAGGCGACGTGAGCTTCACCTGCTGTTCCGACAAAAGCGCCAGGGAGGCGTCCTTCATGCACTTGATGGCTTCCACCATGCCGGGCATCGGAACACCCAGGCTGTTGTACATCTCGCGTGCGCCCACCAAGCCGATCTCCTGGATCATTTCGGTGCTCCCCGCAAGGACTCCGTAGGTGACCAAGCGCAGGTACCAGCTGTAGTCGCGCAGGCACTGGGCGCGCTGACGTTGACCGTAGGCATTGCCGCCGGGGGCGACGTACTCCGGCTTACGACCGAACAACTGCTTGGCAGATTCGTCGACGATCTTTTTTTCGTTCTCGGTCAGAACCTTGACCACGGACACGCGCATGGCGCCTTGGTCAAGGAAATCCACCATCGTGCGGAGTTCGCCACTGGTGGGATACCGCAGATCGTCATCGGCCTGGAGGATGAGATCCCGGACAACGCTCATGGAACTGGGCAGGCTTCGTGGAGTTTAGTGGTCTCGACCCGTTCACCCGACCCAACTCCGCCCGGGTGTTACGCCATTGCAATGGCAGGGAACCTTGAGCATGACCTACGCCGACAGCCCGAACAGCAGTGAACCGCGGCCGGGGCTCACCATCGAGGTGGAATCTGTTGACCTCGACCGTGACGGAAAAGGACTGGCCCGTTGGAACAACTGGGTGATTGTCGTGCCTGATCTTCTGCCAGGGGAGCGTGCCACGGTTCAACTCCAGCAACGCCAACGTTCCCGCTGGCTGAGCCGACGCGTTGAGCTGATCTCCGTTTCCGAGGTTCGGCGCCGTCCTCCTTGCATCCTTGCTGATGACTGTGGTGGCTGCACCCTGCAACGTCTGGATGATCCAGCTCAGACCCGTTGGAAAGAGCAGCAGATCCAGCAGACCATGCAGAGGATTGGAGGAATCAACCTTGCACCCGCGGCTCCCCTCGTTGATGCCGACCGCTGCTTCGGCTATCGCAACCGAGCCCTGATTCCTTTAAAGCGCGACCAGAACGGACGCCTGAAAGCTGGATACTTCCGTCCCAGGTCCCACAAGATTGTCAATCTGAATCACTGTCCGGTGCTTGATCCACGTTTGGATGCACTGTTGGAACCCATCAAAAAAGACCTTGATGCAGGGGGGTGGCCGGCCGACCATGACCTCATCGATGCGCAAGGTTTGCGTCATCTCGGGCTTCGTATGGCCAGCGCCACTGGCGATGTGTTGATCACCCTGATCAGCAGCCATGGCCAACTGCCTGGACTCCAGGACCTTGCCCAGACCTGGGTTCAGCGATGGCCTGAGGTGAAGGGTGTCTGCCTGAACCTTCAACCGAAGGCCAACAATCTCGTTCTCGGTCGAACGACCCACTGCCTCGCCGGTTCGCCGACCATCGAGGAACAGTTCTGCGGCATCAAGCTTTCCCTGAGCAGCACCACCTTTGTTCAGGTGAACACATCACAAGCGGAACGCATTGTTCAGCGGCTGACTGACTGGCTGTCGGTTCAATGTGGTGGCGGAACCGTGGTCGATGCCTACTGCGGTGTCGGAACCATTGCTCTACCCCTGGCAAAGGCTGGCTTTCATGTTCAGGGTTTGGAATTGAATCCCGACTCTGTGGAGCAGGCTCGGCTGAACGCCATGCACAACGGCCTTTCCTCACGCTGTGAATTTCATCCCGGTGATGTGGCGGATCTGCTCGCCTCTCAGCTTGAGAACTGCCAAGCCCTCGTTCTTGATCCACCCCGACGGGGTCTCGATCGCCGCGTGGTAGCCAGCATTCTTGAGCAACCTCCCGCAGTGCTGGCTTACCTCAGTTGTGATCCCGCCACCCAGGCAAGGGATCTCAAAGAACTACTTGCACCATTAGGCCCCTACGAGCTGGAAACTCTTCAGCCCGTTGATTTCTTCCCCCAAACAACTCACCTTGAGTCGTTGGCGCTGATGAAGCGAATTAGCTCCTGAGCTCGGCCTGAAACTGCTTGCTTAAAGCAGCCCGCACCTTGTCGTGCACCGGCTGGATTTTGTCTTCAGTCAAGGTTTCGTTCTTGCCGCGATAACGCAGACGAAAGGCCTGGCTGACCTTGTTGTCACCGAGTTGCTCCCCTTCAAACCGATCCACCAACTCCACCTGCTCCAGCAGAGGCTTTCCCGCTTTGCGGATGGCTTGAATCAGGTCCGCAGCTGCACTGGAACGATCGACGACGACGGCAAGATCCCGCTCACTGAAGGGCACGGTCGGGTATGCCTTGAAGGACGGGGTCCAGCGGTTGCTGCGGGTAGCAGCGTCCAACAGACGCGTCAGATCAAGTTCAAACAGATATGTCGCTTCGGGGAGATCCAGCTCCTCAGCCAGGGCAGGGTGGAGTTGACCGAAACAGCCGAGGGGTCGACCCTCCAGGACAAGGGTGGCGGCCCGGCCGGGATGCAGTCGTGGATCGTCAGACAGGCGACGATCAGACAGCTCAAGTTGCAGGGTTTCCATCACCCGGGTCAGAACACCACGGGCCTGGAAATAGTCCGGTGCCTGCGGTTTACCACTGGTTCTCCAGATGGAGAGGCGCCGATCTCCGCAAATCACGCCACCGAGTACTGCTGTTTGGTTCACCGCTTCAGGTGATCCGCTGTAGGTGTTGCCGATCTCGAAGACGGAACACCCGCGCTGGGATGCCTTCAGATTGCGCACGCAGATCTGAAGATGTTCCTCCCAGAGATTGGTGCGCAGATGGCTGGTATCGGCCAGCAAAGGATTACTGATGGCGATGCGCTGTTCTTGCTCTGAACCCGGAACAAGCGACAGGGTGGTCACTTCCTGAAGGCCCGTCGCACAGAACAGCTGCCGTAAGCGCCGTTCCGCCTGCTGGCGCGGTGTCAGTACACCTGGTTCCAGCGGATCAGGCAGATGAGTTCCGAAACGGTCGAAGCCGACCAGACGCGCCACTTCTTCAATCAGATCCACTTCACGCTGCAGGTCTTGGCGTCTTGAGGGTGGCGCTATGACCTGCCACCCCTCGTCAAGGGCTGAGAGTTGACAGCCCAGGGCTGTCAAACAGGTCTCGATGCTGCGGTCGTCCAGATCTTCAGCGCAGTCTGGCCCGACGAGAGGGCCAAGCAGTTGATGCAGTGCATTACGCCGCAACATCACTGGTGCGGGTTCAGCGGGACCATCCCCACCAACCCAGCGGCCCGTCTCGGTGCAGGCGAACTCCTCCATTAACAATGCAGAGGCCCGAGCTGAACAAGCCAGGGTCATCTCTACTGGCAAGCCTTTTTCGTAACGGCTGCTGGCATCCGTGCGCAACCCGAGGGCCCGGGCCGACTGGCGAACCCGCGGTGGTGCAAACAGGGCGGATTCCAGCCAGATCTTCCGTGTCTGGGCGGTCACGCCACTCTCGAGACTCCCCATCACCCCCGCGACGGCCACAGGACGGTCATGACAGGTGACGACCTGAACGCGGCTGTCGAGGCTGCGCTTCTGATCATCTAGACCCACAAAGGTTTCCCCGTCGCGAGCGGGACGGACGCCAAAACTCTGGGCATCCACCGGTTGCCCTGTTAGTTGTTCCAGCGCATCGGCATCAAAAGCGTGGAGGGGCTGCCCCTGCTCCAGCATCACCAGATTGGTGACGTCGACCACCGCATTCACGCTGTTCACACCACCGCGCTCAAGCCGCTGCTGCAACCAGGTCGGTGACTGCTTGGAGCCATCCACGCCCTCGATCCTGGTGATCGAGTAAAAGCAGCCATCCATGTCCGTGGTCAGCGGTGTGGTGCTGGGATCAAGATCCAGCTGGGGCAGGCTCAAGCTCCCACCGGTCAGGGCCGCCACCTCGCGAGCGATACCCACCATGGACAGGCCGTCGGGGCGATTGGCGGTGATCGCCAGCTCCAAGACGGTGTCATCAAGGCCCAGCAATGGCGCCACTGGTGCACCCGTCGCAGGCAGTGTTGCCTGGAGCTCATCAAGGATGGCAATGCCGTCGGATTGCTCCGTCAGGCCCAGTTCCGTGAGGGAGCAGATCATCCCGTTGCTGGCAACTCCGCGGAGTTCGCCGGCCTTGATCGTCAAACCAACGGAGGGGAGAGTCGCTCCGACCATGGCGACTGGAACATGAATGCCGGCGCGAACGTTGCTGGCACCACAGACGATCTGGATCGGCTCCTGGGCACCGATATCGACGCTGCAGACGCTGAGCTTGTCGGCATTGGGGTGTTTATCCCGTTCGAGCACATGGCCGACCACCACGCCCTGGGCGCGCGCGCTTAGGTCATCAACGTCGTCCACCTCAAAGCCCGCCATGGAGAGACGCTCCGACAGATCGTCCACGGATTCATTCACCTGGACCAGCTGTTTCAGCCAGGAGATGGATACCCGCATCGGATCAAAGCCAGACAGCGCGCGATCTTAGGAAGTCCCCCTTGGAGTGCTGCTCAGTGCCTGTCGGGTCAGGGGGTAAGCTCGATGTTTGTCAATTCGCTTCGCACCTGCGGCGCAACGTCCTTTATGGCCAAGAACAAGGGCGTCCGGATCGTGATCACTCTCGAGTGCACCGAATGCCGGTCCAATCCCGCCAAGCGTTCACCCGGCGTGTCTCGCTACACGACGGAAAAGAACCGCCGGAACACCACCGAACGGCTGGAGATCAAAAAGTTCTGTCCCCACTGCAACAAGTCCACGCTCCATAAGGAGATCAAGTGACCTTGCAGGTCCGTCTTTCCTCCATCCGTTCCTGAGTCATGTCCAGCTCCTTCTTCAAGAAGCGTCTCTCGCCGATCAAGCCCGGTGATCCCATCGATTACAAAGATGTGGATCTTCTCAAGAAGTTCATCACCGAGCGGGGCAAGATCCTTCCCCGTCGCCTCACCGGTTTGACCGCTAAACAGCAGCGCGATCTCACCAACGCCGTTAAGCGTGCACGCATCGTTGCCCTTCTGCCGTTCGTGAACCCCGAAGGTTGATCCTCGGGCGTTGAACAACTCCATCCAACCCGGAGACACCGTCGCGGTTGTTCTTAAGGGTTCCCCACTCATCGGCCGTCTTCTGTCCATCAAGGGCAGCAAGGCGGTTGTTTCTTTTGGCGGTCAACGTCGGGATCAGGGCCTCCCCCTGCGAGACCTGATTGCTATCGATCCGGAGCATCTTTTCGATAACAGCGTTCTGCCCGCCCCCGAGCAGGTGCAGGACAGCGCCCCATCAGCCCGGGCTGTCGTTGAGGCCTGGCAGCTGTTGGAAACGGATCAACCAGGCGGAATGGCTCGACTCAGCCTCTGCGAACTGGGAGAGCTTGTACTGACACCCCTCAACCTCGAAGGTTTGGCAGCACTGTGGAGCTGGGTACAGGGGTCCCAGCAGTTGTTCCGCTGGCGTCGAGACCGCTTACTCCAACCGCTGACCCTCGAGGAGCGTGCCAGCCAGCGGCGCCAGCGCCGTTCTGAGCGCCAAGCGCAAAGGAAGGAAGAACGGCAGCTCGAGTTGCTGCAGGCGGAGCGAGGCCTCAGCGACGATGAACGCCTCGAACTGGGCCAGGTTTGGGATGAGCGCTTCAGCCATTGGATTCAGTTGCTGAAAGACAATCCCGCGTCAGTCGGCTCAGACCCCGAGCTTCAGCAATGGTCTACCCCGTTGTCGATCGGGTCGGACGCCGCCGATCTGCGGCACTGGTTGATCGTGCGTGGATTACTCGATCCCAATCAACCGATCGCCCTGAGAGGCAGTGTCTGGTCCCGCAGTTTTCCCCACGACCTGGAGGCGGAAGCGGAACGTCTCGTTGCGCTCTCTGATGAGGATCAACCGGGGGATGAGCAACGCATCGACCTCACCAACCTGGCGACCTACAGCCTTGACGATGCGGGCACCCGTGAAATTGATGATGCGCTGTCAATCGAGCGGCGAGATGGATGCGATTGGATCTGGATCCATATCGCTGATCCCAGTCGTCTCATTGGTGCCGACTCTCCCCTCGATCTGGAGGCCCGACGACGGGCCACCAGTCTCTACCTCGCCGATGGGGTTATGCCGATGCTGCCCCTCGTGTTGGCAGCTGGCCCCCTCAGCCTTCGTGCCGGTCAGCGTTGCGCAGCACTGAGTGTCGCCGTCAGGCTTGGGGACGATGGTGCGGTGGTAGAGCACCGCATTGCCCGCAGCTGGATTCGACCCCGCTACGGACTGACCTATGCCGACGGTGATGAGCTGATCGATTTGGCCCCCCCTGGCGATGAGGCTCTCTCGGATCTGTCTCGACTGTTGCTGCAGCGAATGCGCTGGCGTCGCTCCAACGGGGCTGTGATGTTTGACCGGCCGGAAGGACGCTTTCGCCGCTGCGATGAATCGCTGACACTGCAGGTGATTGACCCGTCCCCCTCCCGCTTGATGGTGAGTGAAGCGATGCTTCTGATGGGGGCAGTTGTGGCCAGCTTTGGGCAACAGCACGATCTCCCGCTTCCGTACCGCAGTCAACCTGCAGCGGAGTTGCCCTCCAGCGATGAACTCGATCGGATTCCAGAGGGTCCAGCACGCGATGCGGCGATCAAGCGTTGCTTGAGTCGCGGCGTACAGGGCACGCGACCGATGCCCCATTTCAGCCTCGGATTGGCCGCCTATGTGCAGGCGACATCACCGATCCGTCGTTACGCAGATCTCGTGACCCACCGGCAGATTCTTGCGCAGCTCTCTGCTGTTCAACCGATGGGGGAGGAGCGTCTTGGTGAACTGATCGACGATCTCGACGACCCTCTGCGCCAATCCATTCAGATCAGTCGAGAGGATCAACGCCACTGGCAGCAGGTGTGGTTCGCCGAGCGTCAAAGCACCGTTTGGTCAGCACAATTCCTGCGTTGGTTGCGACCCCAGGATCGATTGGCCCTGGTTCATGTCAGCGACCTGGCAATGGATCTGGTGGGATGTGTCGCCTCAACAGACCCAGCGCCAGGCGACACACTGGAGCTCAGGGTGGGTTGTGCTGATCCCGTGCGTGGGGAGTTGCAGCTTCTAATCGGTTAATCCAGAACTCCGGTGATCCGGACCCAGGGTCCCCATGGATTTTTGATCCCGCGCAGGTTCAGCCTCTGATCTGAATGATCAGTGGAGGCAAGCCAGTGATGAATCGCTGGTTCCAGGGTGATGAGAGGCCAGCTTTCATCTGCGCTCTTCAACTCGTATCCCTCTGCGGCATTGCCAGTGAGCACGCCGTTTAAGGCGATCTCATGCCGTTGGTTCGGCGCTTGATTCAACCCTGGCTGTTTCAGATCTCTTGATGGCCGGCCTGCCAATTCGGCCCATGCATCCAGTTGATCCGGCTGAGCCAAGCCCTGCTTCTGGGCCTCCGCCCAGTGCGGATGCCAGTGGGGCCAGTCCCAAATCGGGAGCACTGCAGCCGGGGCTTGTGGCTCTTCAATCAGGGCTGACTGGATCTCATCGACCGCCAGATCGCCAATGTCACATCCCTGTCGAACGGCCAGGGCCGCTGCAAGACCAGCCACCTGGCCCAGATTCAGAATCAACGGCTGCAACCGGGTTGCCCCGTTGGCCATGTGGCTGACGCTGACTCCTTTCTCCGCCATCACCAGGTTGGCAACGGAATCACAGATCAGGGCATCGAATGGGATGCAGAACGGGGTACCGCTCCAACGCCCTCCCCAGCGCACACTTTTCGGAGCCAGGGGCCAGTCTTCACCGGGATAGTGATGGTCATTGGCGTAGGTCCCCACAGCGATGCTGGTGCAGCGTCCCTTGGCATCGATCGGGATCGGTCCACGAAGGGCGCCCGTGGAGATCGGCAACAGGTCGCGTTCCGTCACCGTTGTTCTGCCGATCAAGCGCCGACTTTCACGCCAGTACGGCATCAAAGCCAAGCTCGGGTCTTCTCCAGGAAAGGCGTTGCCGGGGCCAATCCAACCGCCGCTGCATTCCGACAGCGCAGCGAGAAAATCCTTGCTGTGACGCTGCATCTCATGGGCCAGATCTTCGCGTTCCTGGGTATCGGCACTGATGGCCCGACCGAGTCCGTTGTGCCAGTCATTGCCCTTCAGGGGCCAGTTCACCATGACCAGGCCGCCCGGCAGACGGCCATAGGTGACAGTTTTTTCAAGGCCAAAATTGGCAGTGCTGCGCTGAAAGGGGGCCCGTGGAATTGCATTGAGGTGCTGCTGAGCGAGCTCCCCATGCAATTGCCCCATCACCACCCACGTCGGTGACTGAACCGGTTGGCGTTGGAAGAACGTCTCGTTCTCAAGCCTTGATCGCTCAGGTGCGCTGGGTTCATCCCAGAGCTCCTTGGCTTCCCAACCCCAACGGAAAGGGGCCGAAGTCTGGGCCAGCAGATCACCAAGGTCACTGCCATCAATAAAGACCTCCGCTGCAACCGTCTCGACGCCATCCGCTTTGAGGATCTGAACTGAGTGGATGTGGCCTTGACGGCAGTGGACTTGCTCCAGCTTGCAGTTGGCCCGCCACTCAAGCTTCGGCTCAGCCGCTACCCAACCTTGCAGGATCTGTTCCGCTGTCTGCGGTCGGTATCCGAAACAGCTCACCCAGTTGTGGTCCAGGCCCGTCGGTTCCTCCAGTTCCAGCTGTCGAAGAAAAGCGCCCCACAGTCCGGTCTGCCAGCAACTCAACTCATGGCCATCCGGAGCACAGACTCCAGCCGAGCTCACCATGCCTCCCAGCCATGGCCCTGGGGTGAGCAACGTCGTTACAGCCCCTGATCTCGCGCTTTGCAGAGCGGCTGCGACACCCCCGCAGCCGCCGCCCCAAACCACCACGTCGCGGTGCGTCATGGAAACGGGCTTTTGGAGTGGATCGCGATGGGCATGATCGTTAGAGTCTGGCGTCGCTGCGGTGCAGCGGAGTTCGAGTTTTTCTGATGCCTTACACCCTTACGACTCCGCTCTATTACGTCAACGATCGGCCCCATCTGGGCAGTACCTATACGACCTTGGCCTGCGATGCACTGGCGCGGTTCGAGCGCCTATGCCTGCAGGAGGTGACCTTCGTCACCGGCGTTGACGAGCATGGGCAAAAGATTCAACGCACGGCTGAACGACAGCAGCTCAGTCCTCAGGACCACTGCGACCGCGTTAGCAGCCGCTACCGCGATCTTTGGAAGCAGTGGGGGATTTCAGAGGATCGCTTCGTGCGTACTACCAACCCGCGCCACTTGAAGTTGGTCGAGCAGTTCTACGAACGGGTCAAGGCATCAGGCGACATCGTTGTCGGCAATCAGACCGGCTGGTACTGCGTCGATTGCGAGGAATACAAGGATGATCCTGCTGAGGCGGAGTCACCGTCATGTGCGATCCACCGCAAGCCTCTGGAATGGCGCGATGAGGAGAACCTTTTCTTCCGGCTTTCCCGTTACCAGTCCGCCATTGAAGAGTTAGTGGCTCGGGACGACTTCATCGCTCCCGCCAGCAGACGTCAGGAGGTTCGAAATTTTGTCGCCCAGGGTCTGCGTGACTTCTCCATTTCCCGAGTGAATGTGTCCTGGGGGCTGCCCGTGCCCGATCATCCCGGCCACACCTTCTACGTCTGGTTTGATGCACTTCTTGGCTATCTGACCGCACTTCTCGATGACGGAGAACCGGTGTCTCTCGATCGACTCGGCTCCTGCGGTTGGCCCGCTTCCGTCCACGTGATTGGCAAGGACATTCTCCGCTTTCATGCCGTCTTCTGGCCTGCCATGTGCATGTCTGCGGGTCTGCCGGTACCGCAAAAGGTTTTCGGTCATGGCTTTCTCACCCGCGAGGGGCAAAAGATGGGGAAATCCCTCGGCAACGTGCTGGATCCAGAATTGCTGCTGGAGCGATGCGGCACCGATGCCGTTCGCTGGTACCTGTTGCGCGATATCCAATTCGGGGACGACGGTGATTTCCAACAGCAGCGCTTCGTCGATTTGGTCAACAACGATCTGGCCAACACCATCGGCAATCTTCTGAACCGCACGTCATCGATGGCGCGTAAGTGGTTTGACGACAGCGTTCCCCCTGCCGGGGCTGCCACTGACCCTGACCATCCCCTGGCTCAGAAGGCCTCTGTAACCGTCAGCACGGTGATGGACGCCATGCCGAATCTCGCCTTCAAGACCGCGGCCGAGTCGATTCTTCAATTGGCGATTGCAGCGAACGGCCATCTGAATGACACCGCGCCCTGGAGCCGAATGAAAGAACCCGGCCAAGAGGCCAGCGTGGGCGAAGATCTTTTCGCTGTGTTGGAGACCACTCGCATCGTCGGTCTTCTGCTCGCTCCGCTGCTGCCAGACCTCAGTCAGCGCATCCTGGCCCAGCTGGGGCAGTGTCTTGATTCCGATAACTGGTCGAATCAGCTGATATGGGGCAGGCTGAGCAGCGGTTCCGACCTGCCCAAACCAACCCCGGTGATGCAGCGGTTGGAACTGGATGAACCGCTTTGAGGGAAAGCATGCATTGCCTGTCTCGCTGTGGTCTGACAGCAGCCCTCGTAGCCACCTCTCTTCTGGCCGCCTGCAGTTCCAGCCGGCAGCCCACGATAGAACCCACGCCTTCGTTCGTCTTTCGATCTCTGGATTTGAGTCAGCGAGCCGACAATGGAGATCGAGACTGGGATTTGACCAGCCCAGAGGCGCGCTACGACCTGAGCAGTCGAACCATTCGCGCGCGGCGCCCCCAGGGGATCTTGTATCGCGACGATCAACCGCACTACCGGATCACCGCTGATCTGGCCACCGTGTTGAGGGATGGTGAACTCGTCATTCTTGAAGGTTCGGTTCATCTCCGTCAGTTGAACCAACGGGGGCTAACGATCAAGGGGGACAACTTGATTTGGACGCCCACTCAGTCGCGGATGGTGATCAATCAAAGGCCGATGGCGAGTGATGGCCAGACGCAAATCCGTTCCCGTGAACTGGCCTTTCAACAGGACACGGAACTCTTGGTCTTCGACGGTCCAACAGAGCTGAAACGTCGAGACGAGGCAAGCGATGACAGCACCCCCACAGACGACAATCCTGCTTCAACAGTGGTTCGTGGTGGCAGCGGCACCTGGAATTTGCGGAGCGGTCTGATGCAGGCTCCTGGCCAGGTTGAGGCTGTTCGACGCGATGGCCGGAAGCTCAGTGCTTCAGGGTTAAGTGGCAACACCCGCGAGGGATTTCTCGATCTGCAGGAGCCGGTCACGCTTCTTCTTGAGAACGACCGTGGCACCATCACCGCCGGCCGAACGCGCTGGTTGTTCTCTGCGCAGCAGCTCCAGTCCGTGCAACCGGTACAGGCTGAATTGCAGAACAGCTCAGTTCAAGGCAAGGGTTTCAGGCTTGATGAACGCAGCGGCACGGTGATCATCCCCAGCGACTGTCGTCTGCAGCAGAAGCAGGAAACCCTCACAGCTCGCCGTTGCAGTTGGAACTGGAACAGTGAACGGGTCGTGGCTGATGGAGATGTGGTGTTGCGCCGAAAGAAACCGGAGCAGACCACGCGGGCCTCAAGGATGGAAGCCACGATCACTGACGATGGCGAGATCCGTTTCGGCCAACCGGGTCAGCGAGTTGAATCAACGATCAAGCTGAATCCCAAGACCGATGCGAAACGTCCTCGGTCTCCAGTGTCGTTCTGAGTCGCTGGGCCCATCCCTCCAGCCAACGCTCATCTGAGCGGCTGAAACAACGGGGCGACCAGCCCCCCACAATCACCACCCCCTGCTGTCCCATGGGGCACACGAGAATTGCTGGAAGCGACTGCAGCATCCCGTCAAATTCGGCCCGACCGGGAAAGAGTGTGGTGTTCACGAGAGAGATGGTCTGTTCACGGTCCATGGCTCGCTTGGTGATGGCTCCTGGTTGGAAGGGGGCCTGACTGATCAGGCCCCTTCGCAACACAACCTGCTGACGCCAAAGCACCAGAACCGAAGCAGCTGGAGTCGCTGTCAGAAGCATGTGACTTCCCCAGGCCAGCTCCTGTTTCTGAACATCGTTGAGCTGCTCGAGCAACACCAGTCCCTGCTCTCCCTTCAACGACACCTTCTCAGCTGATTTCGGGTTGGCCCTTGTCCAGAGAACGGCTACCAACATCAGTCCCACCGATGCCATACCTGCCAGAACCTCTGCCCTTTGGAGGTCTGGTGTGACCGTTCCCGCTAACCCCGCATTTGTCACGGTCAGACCCAGCAACAAGAGCGCACAGATCAGAACGACACGGGCGGGGACTGGCATCAACGATGGGGGCTGTCAGAACGCAATCATCCTGCTCAAATACGGACACGTATGTCCCTGCCATGACGACTCAAGAGGCCTTTGCCGCCATAGCGCTAGCCGCTGTTGCCTGTGATGGAAGACTCGGGAGGGATGAAGCACACGCCCTCCGCTGTCAACTGGAGTACCGATCCCTTTACAGCGACAGTTCTGATGCTGCGATGGGGCAATTGTTTGATCGGTTGCTGCTGCTGCTGAGGGACCAGGGAGTTGATGGTCTGATTGCATCCGCCCTGCCCCAGCTCAACGCAAGACAGCAGCAGTCTGCCCTTGCCGTGGCGGCTCATCTTGTCCATGCCGATCGCAGGGTCACTCCGGAGGAGACCGAATTCCTGGATCAACTCACCTCTCAAATGTCTCTGCCCGTCAACGAGGCCCGCATGGTCGTTCAAGCAATTGAGGCCCTCAACCGCGACATGCTGGACAGCTAACGGCAGACTGAGGAGGTTGTAACGCTTGATGGGATGTCCCTTTCCGCCCGACGCCTGTTGGCCAGCCTGCTCAGTTTCGGGATCTGTCTGCTTCTCTTGGCCCCTGCCAGCTTCGCGATAGCTCCTGCTGCCTTAGGCGGAAGCCTGCCGGAGACACTGGTGATCGACGAAGCGGATGTGCTCAGCCGTGCCAGTCGTGGCGAATTGGAGGCGAAGTTACGCAGTTTTGATGATCAACGGGTGGATGCCCGTCTGATCACCCTGCGTCGCCTGGATTACGGCATCAGTTTGAACAACTTTGGTGAGGAACTTCTCGAAAGCTGGAGTTCTCCGACTGGCAATCCTCTCTTGTTGATGTTGATCGAAACTCAGAACAAGAAATCCGCCGTGGTTGCGGATCAGGAGCTGGAAGCTCAGCTTCCCGCCAGCCTTCTTTCCAGTACCGCCCGCACAACGATGACTGTGCCCCTGCGGGAAGGGGACCGCTACCGCCAGGCTTCAGTAGATGGTCTGACGCGTCTTTCGACAGTTCTCTCAGGTGGAGAAGACCCGGGCCCCCCGCAGCAAATTGAACGCGTCACCCTGCCCACCAACATCCCAACCAAGGCGGAAACCGAAGAGAGCGATGCCACCAAATGGGTCATCATCCTTCTGGTGCTTGGAACCATCATTCCGATGGCGACCTGGTGGGTGTTCTCGCGCTGATTGAACGATTGAGATGAGCCGCCGTAACTGGATCAATTTATTCAGCTCCAATCAATCCGTTGAATTCTCCAGTGATCTTGAGCGTGGTTATGAGGCGGCTCTGCTCATTCAGAGCCTGGAACTGGAGTATTACGGAGACCGGCAGATCCGCCCTGACCTCAAGCTTTCCGTACCGCGAGCTGTTCAGGCCACGATTCTGCGCCGGTTTAAAACTGCACTGGCCATTTGCCGAAATTCAGCGGTCAATCTTTCTGAACAACGGGCGCAACTTGATTCTCAGGAGCTACGGCAACTCCAACTGATTGAAACCGTTGTCAGCCGCTATGGACCCCGACGTTCGAGTGGCTCACCCTCTATTAGTCGTTCACCGGACGCGCTGCCCCGTTCCCTTCTGGGTGTCTTTGACAGTATTCGACTGCAGTTGGATCCCTCAACTGAGGACAACGTTGTTGCAGGCTATCGACGCCGTCGTGACAGCACGCTGATCTCCCTGCGTGTTCTGCTCTTGCTGATTCTGGTTCCCTTGCTGGTTCAGCAGATCGCCGGCACGTATCTGATCTCACCTGCGGTGAATCACTTTTCACCTGAACTTCCGTTCCTCAGTTACCCCAAGCCGCAGCTCGAGGAAAAGGCGGCTGAGAAGCTTCGCCTCTACAAACAGGAGCTGGAATTTGATGCGTTTTTAAAAGGTGTGCCGCCTTTGGATGATGTCCAGTTGCGCGACCAGCTCACCGAGAAGGCGACGGAGCTCAAACATGATGCTGATGAGGAGAGTCTGAAGGCGATCAAAAACGTCTTTGCTGATCTCGCAGGTCTGATCGCTTTTGCGGTTGTGTGCTTGATCAGTCGCGACGAACTGCGGGTTCTGCGAGGATTTGTTGATGAGGCTGTATACGGCCTGAGTGATTCCGCCAAGGCCTTCGCCATTATTTTGTTTACCGACATCTTTGTGGGTTATCACAGCCCTGAAGGCTGGTCTGTCTTGCTGGATGGAATCGCAGAGCATTTCGGCCTTCCATCCAGCCAGAGTTTCGTCAATCTCTTCATTGCGACCTTCCCTGTCGTGTTAGCGACGATCTTTAAGTATTGGATTTTCAGGTATCTCAACCGCGTCTCTCCGTCGTCCGTTGCGACCTTGAAAGGTATGAATGGCGGTGGTTGATCCAACGGCCCCTAACGAGCCCATGGTTTCAAGTGTCAACAACGGTTTGATTCTGGTCAGCGGACCAGCGCGCAGTGGCAAGAGTCGGTGGGCAGAGCATCTGCTGCACAACCACCCTGATGTGACGTACATCGCGACGGCAGCAGCCCGACCAGAAGACCTTGAGTGGCAGAAACGTCTTGATGCTCACCGACAGCGTCGTCCTGAGCACTGGGCTGTTGCTGAATCCGGTGCTGAGCTGGTGGAGGTCATTGAGACCCTCTCGCCAGGTCAGTCCGTGCTGATCGATGCCCTTGGTGGTTTTGTCGCACATCATTTGGAGCTCGATGCATCCGCCTGGAACCTGCTGTGTGAACGACTGATCGCTGCCGTCACGTCATCGCGCTGCACTTTTGTTCTCGTGATTGAAGAGACAGGATGGGGCGTTGTTCCTCCAACACGTATTGGTGGGCTGTTTCGAGACCGTTTGGGAGCTCTCGCTCAACAGTTGGATCGTGTTGCCGATGCTGCCTGGCTTGTTCTCCAGGGACGGGCTCTTGACCTTCATGCCCTTGGACGTGTGGTGCCATGACTGAGATGGAGCCGCTGCGTATTGCACTGTTCGAGCCACAGATCCCACCAAACACGGGGAATATTGCGCGTACCTCTGCTGCCTTCAGAGTGCCGCTGACGCTGATCGAACCCCTTGGTTTCAAGGTCGATGATCGCAGCGTTCGCCGCGCCGGTCTCGATTACTGGCCGCACGTACAACTCTCCATCGCCTCAGATTTTCAGGCATTCCAGTCACAACTTCTGCCAGAGCAGAGGTTGATCGGCTGTAGTCGCCGCGGTGGTGCATCACTCTCCTCATTTGAATTCAAACGAGGTGATGTTCTGCTGTTTGGACGTGAAGACACCGGTCTGCCGGATCCGGTTCGCGAGGCCTGCGACACCATTCTGACGATTCCGATGCCCGGTGCCGCCGATGACGCTGGCCAGGGTGGCGTGCGCAGCCTCAATCTTTCTGTGGCCTGTGCACTGGTGACCTACGTGGCTGGTCAGCAGTTGAGGTTGTGGTGATCACACCACTGCTCCAATCCCCCTTGCGCTGTGATGTTCGTCTCGTTACCTTCAACGCGTCTGTTGGGTTTCATGCGCGCACTGCTTGCTGTAGCAACTGCTGTAACCCCTGTTGTGACGCTGGGAGTGTGGAGCTCTCTGCCAGGAATTGCTGATAACGCCACCTTCAATCTCGCTGAATTACCCCCACTCCCAGTTGTTGAGTCTCCAGAGCCCGTTTCTCTCGCCAGTACAACAGACACCACAACGCAGCTTTGGTTCAAAGTTCTCTCGTCGACCCCACTGAACAGATTCGCTGATTTGCTTCGGCTGGATGCACAGAAACTTGCGACGTTGAACAGCGTTTCTCCGGATCATGTTTTCGAGCCAACCAGTTGGCTTGCTCTTCCTGATTCATCTCGGGTGGTTGCTGTGACACTGTCGTCTCTCGATCGAGCCAGTGAACGCAAAACGCTTCCTGTTTCGGCCCCACCTCCAGTCAGCACTATCGCGAAAATTCAGCAGGGTGATTCACTCGCTGCATTTCTCAAGCGTCATGGTGTGACCCAAGCGCAGTTGAAGACCTTTAATCCCGGTGTTCAGCTCAATGCCTTGACGGTCGGTCGAGAACTTCAGATCTCTAACGCATCCTCAGGTCAGTCTGTTCTCGCTGTTCGCCCGCTCCGTAGCGGCGGCGCCGCCTGGCCTCAGCAAACTCCATTGTCGACAGCTGACCAGCCTGACAGCCTGAAGCCGCCGATTGTTGGTTATCAGTGGCCGACAAAGGGTGTGTTCACCTCCGGCTATGGATGGCGTTGGGGTCGGATGCACAAAGGGATTGACATCGCCAACAACACAGGAACTCCGGTTATCGCTGCACGGGATGGCATTGTCTCGTTTTCCGGCTGGAGCGGTGCCTATGGCTATTTGGTTGAAATCGCCCATAGCGATGGTGAATCCACCCGTTACGCCCATAACAGTCGCCTTCTTGTCAAAAAAGGCCAGGTTGTTCCCCGTGGCGCGCGTATTTCTCTCATGGGAAGTACCGGCCGAAGCACAGGGCCCCACCTTCACTTTGAAATCCGTCGTGCCGGTGGTGCAGCCCTCAATCCTCTAGTCAAGCTGCCTGCCCGTAAAGCTTGAGCAGATAAGGCTCCAGTCGAAAATAACAAGCATCTGGCTTGTCCCCAGTGTTGTCGAATAAATGTCAGAGGGGAGACTTGAACTCCCGACCTCAGGGTTATGAATCCTGTGCTCTAACCAGCTGAGCTACTCTGACGCAGGCCCTTCAGGCCAGTCGCCATCATACATCTCGGGGTTCTGGCTCAGCGCATGTCGATGGCATTGAGTCGATCGCGAAATGACTTGGGCTGATCATCCAGGTTCGCTAGAGCATCCACCTGGACCGTCGGTGCTGGTGCCGTTGCTGGCTCGACGTTTCGCGCTGGCGCCGAACGACGGGTTGAACCGCGATTGACACCCATACTTCTGAGCCGACCTGATCGTTGGTCACGATCCAAGGGCTTTTTGCGCAGATCTCCCTTCAGCTGGTTCAGCAGACGAAAATGTCCTGTAGCGCTGAACTTTCGAAGCAGTGAAGGGTCCCAGCTCGTGAGTTGATCAGTCATCGTCTGAGTTTATGGCGACGGACGGCCATAGCCGTGATAAGTTGAAAAGTGAAACTGGAAGTCGAATCGACTACGTGTTAAGTCGGTTGCGGCCTTCAGGTCATTCATTCTCCCTCCAATCATGACCGACAACGGTTGCCTGCGTGTTGGCCAGCAGGCCCCTGATTTCACAGCTACCGCTGTGGTGGACCAGGAGTTCAAGGAAATCACGCTGTCCCAGTACCGGGGCAAGTACGTGGTGTTGTTCTTCTACCCTCTGGATTTCACCTTCGTCTGCCCGACTGAAATCACGGCCTTCAGTGACCGTTATTCCGATTTCTCCAGCAAGAACACCGAAGTACTCGGCGTTTCCGTCGACAGCCAGTTCAGCCACCTGGCTTGGATTCAGACAGCGCGCAATCAGGGTGGCCTGGGCGACATCAACTATCCCCTCGTCGCTGACCTGAAGAAGGAAATCTCCACCGCCTACAACGTCCTTGATGACGCTGAGGGTGTTGCTCTGCGCGGGCTGTTCATCATCGATCCCGATGGTGTGATCATGCACGCCACCATCAACAATCTGCCCGTCGGCCGCAACGTTGATGAAACCCTTCGGGTTCTGCAGGCCTTCCAATACGTGCAGTCCAACCCTGACGAGGTTTGCCCTGCCAACTGGACTCCTGGTGAAAAGACCATGAAGCCTGATCCCAAGGGCTCCAAGGAGTATTTCTCTGCCATCGGCTGAGTGCTTTAAGCAGGCCCTTTCACCTGTTACCTCGGCCCTACCCCTCAAACGGGTGGGGCTTTTTTCATGAGTTGCTCTAAGGCAAGGGACAAGCTTTGATCCATGGCGATTGAGCGACCATCACTGACAACGATTCGTGCCAGAGAGGGCAAGCCCACCTTGCTGGTGCGCAGATAAACCGGTTCGACGTAGAGAAGACCGTCGCCAAGGGGAAGCACCAAGAGATTGCCCTGGACGAGTTCAAGATCTCCCTGGTCCCAGAGGCCAAACACCTTGCTGACCTCCGGATCCTGATGAATCAGAGCCTGCACCTGTTCAGGACCCAGAATGTTCTTGTCTTTTGGGAAATCGATCAGCTCCAATTCACCGTAGTGCTCGCCATCGTTTCGGGCAGCCAGCCAGGCGGTGAGATTAGGCCGTGCCAGTGGTGTTAGAGGCTGAAGCAGGAGAAATTCCGAGTTGTCATTGCCCTGAACCTGAGCCGTAACGTGATAGGGCTCCACGTTGACTTTTTCGCCGCCATAAATCTCACTGGGGACCTGCCAGACATCATCACCGCTGTAAAAGATTCTTGGATCTTCGACGTGATATCGCTTTAGCTGGTTGACCTGAACATTGAAGAAATCCTCAGGCACTCTGAGGTGATCACGAATCAGCTGCGGCATGGATTGCATGGATTCAAACAAGCCTGGAAATGCGACATCCCAGCCTTTCACAATCGGATCATCCTTCTCTGAGATATAAAGATGAACACTGCCGTTGTAAGCATCAACGATGGCCTTAACCGAGTTTCTTAAATACCGATCAGAATCGTCGGAAGAGACCGCCGCACTGTAGGCAAGCGTGGAACTGTGGGTATAACCTTCAACGACCCAATACTGATGCTGTTGACGTTGCGCGGATCGTGCTTCCATTGTTCCAGCAGATTCGGGATAAGTCTCCGGGATCGAAATCAGATAAGGATCGCCACGAAAATCAATGAATGGAGCAATTGCTGAAACACGGCTTCTCACTTCACGACGGATCAATATTTTTGAATCAGCGGAGATTGCTTTTGTCGTCAGCAGTCGCGGCTCATGGAGATAAAGCGCCGCTGCACACCGCTGAAGCCAGGATCCAATAGGGATACCACCTGAACCTCGATAGTGGGTCTCAACATTGAGATCTCCCTCGGGATAATCGAATTCCGGAATCTCTGTTGGAGCAACTGCATAGGGAGATGGGAGCATCCCGTAGTAGAGAGCAGCATCGCCAACAGGGATCGCATCTCTAACCTCGGATTGATCGATTCCAAGTGCCTCATTTCCCTTGATTCGTGTTTCTGTACCGAGATCACTGATGAAATATGAGGGCAGACCATCGTTGCTGCGTTCGTTCACAGGGCTAACGGTGAATCCATAGCCGTGGGTAAAGATGAAATGGCGGTTCTGCCACGTTCTTGATCGCCTCGGTAACGCTGACTGATCCAATTCACGTGCAGAAACAATCACCTGTTGAGCCGAATCGCTGTCTTGATTGAGCGGATAACGGTCAACCGCCGCATTCGAGAATCGGTAGTAGACCCGAAGCTGTTGCAGTTGCCGATTGGCTTCCAGCAAGGGGGCGCTATCCCACAGGCGCACATTGCCCAGAGTGCTGGCGCCTTGCTTCAAATCCATAGCACTCAGCCTTGTCTGTGGTTCGTAGACCTGACGTTCAATGTGGTCCAGCTGGAAACCCCATCGGGTGGCCTTAATTGCGTCTGCCAGATAAGGAGCTTGCAGATTGATCTCCTGCGGACGGACCAGGAGCCAACGCGTCAGTGGCGTGGCCACCATTTCCAGCGCCACTAGCGAAGCCAACGTGAGAACTAGTCCTTGACGCAGGCGTTGGCGACAAGGCAAGAGCAGTGCCAGTGCAATCAAAACGAGCAGCAGCGTGGCAGCAGCCCGTAGCGGAAGCGTGATGTGAGCCTGAAGCCAGCCGGCACCAGCCACCAGTCCGTGTTGGCTCCAAAGCAATTGGTGCCTTGATAACCAGACCAACCCGGCCGTTTGCAAAACCAGAACAGCTGACAGGACTCTGAGCAACTGAAGCTGTCGCGTTGTAAAGGCCGGACTGGCCCAGTCAGAGATGGCTTGCGAGTTAGCGAGACAACGCCAGAGTTCAAAGCAGATGGTGAACGCGGTGCTCAGCACCAGCAGCTCCAGCCCCAAATGCAAGCCCACGAAGCGTCCCAGGCCGAAGCTGACATCGGCACCAAGCCTGGGATCTTGCAGGGAACTGTTCGGGATCCAAAGGGCTAATGACCAGATTCCCCACGCTCGCGCGACGACAACAACTAGTGAACCTGCAACGATCCGTGCCAGCCAGGGGCTTGTTCGACGCCAGGCCATCGCCACGGTGATGAGCACTGCTTTGATGAGAATCACAGCGGCCGTGATTCCGTTGTCAGGCAACAGGCTCGGCACCCATTCCCCCAGCTGAAACGGATCACGGATGGTCAGTGCCACCAGATCAAGGGTCAGCATTGTGCTGATCAGAACCACACTGCCACTGAGCAGGAGTGCTGTCCCGTAGGACCAACCGGTCAGGCGCCATCCCTGAGCTGACGTCAGGTTGTGGTGCTTGAACTGTCTTGACCAGGTCCGTGCAGCCATCAGTGGCAGCAGCGCCAATCCCGCAAAGAGAAACTGCAGAAGCCAGCGCTTCAGGAGAACGTCGGTCCAGCCGAACTGCTCAAACCAGAGCCACTCGATCTGCATCCGGGCTGCGACAACAACCAACGGCAGCAGAAGGAGGAGGCGTCTCATGGCAGTCCGGCGATCTCGCGGAATCGATCACCGTTGATCGTTTCCTCCGCAATCAAAACTTCAACCAGGTGGTCCATCAATTCACGACGCTGCTCCAGCAGAGCAATCGCCTGAGCCAAGGCATTCTTGGCGAGCTGACGGATCTGAGCATCAATGGCCTGGCCAGTGGATTCGGCATATCCAGGCCGTTGGTTGAACCAGTCGCGACCGAGGAAGACCTCCGCTCCCGGACCCTCCAGCGCCATCGGTCCGAGATTGGAAAAGCCGAAGCGTGTCACCATCTCGCGGGCCAGTTGAGCCACCATCTGGAGATCTCCACTAGCCCCCTGGGTGATCTCGAGGGAGCCGAAGACCACTTGCTCCGCTGCTCGTCCACCGAGTGCCACAACCAGATCCGCCAGGCACGACGCGCGGGTGATCAAACCGGAATCGAGCACCTCTTCGTCTGGCATGAAGCGGGTGTATCCACCGGCTCCGCCCCGAGGAAGAATCGTGACCTTATCCACCGCATTGGCGGCCGGCAGAAGGGTCGCCACAAGGGCGTGGCCCACCTCGTGATATGCGATGAGGCGTTTTTTTGCGGTGTCCTGCAAGGGGCGGTTGCTCAGCCCCATGGTGATGCGTTCCAAGGCACCTTCCAGCTGAAACTGGCCGATGCGGAGCATGTTCTGACGTGCCGTGAGGATGGCTGCCTCATTCAGAAGATTGGCAAGATCAGCACCAGAGAATCCGGGGGTCCGGCTCGCCCAATCCGACAAAGAGACGGAGTCATCGAGGGGTCGTGTTCTGGCGTGCACCGCAAGAATCGCCTCACGTCCACGCCGATCAGGTAGGCCCACATCAATGCGTCGGTCGAATCGTCCTGGCCTCAGGAGAGCGGCATCCAGCACATCGGCGCGGTTCGTGGCCGCAAGAAGGATCACGCCGGAGTTCTCCTCGAATCCATCCATCTCCGTCAGGAGTTGGTTGAGGGTCTGCTCACGTTCATCGTTACCCCCGCCGATTCCAGCACCACGCTGACGACCGACGGCATCGATCTCATCAATGAAGACAATGCAGGGGGATTTTTCCTTGGCTTGGCGGAACAGATCGCGAACTCTGCTCGCGCCGACACCAACGAAAAGTTCCACAAATTCGGACGCTGCCATGGAGAAGAAGGGCACTTCTGCTTCTCCTGCAATCGCCTTGGCTAGAAGGGTTTTCCCGGTCCCAGGGGGGCCGACCAGCAGCACGCCTCGGGGGATCTTGGCGCCAAGTCGAATGAACGCCTCAGGCTGCTTGAGAAAGGTGACGACCTCCTCCAGTTCGAGCCGTGCATCGTTGATTCCTGCGACATCCTCAAAACGAAGCTGCAGATCTTCCTGTGGTTTCAACCGGGGCTGACTGCGCCCAAAACCCAGGGCACGATTCGCCATCTGTGCTGAACGTTTCAACAAAAAAGACAAACCGACCACCACCAGGAGCACCAGAAACAGGGTTCCCACCAGTTCTCGACCTGCTTGTTCGCGTCGAACATCCACGACCGTCAGGGATGTGCCAGAGCTCTCGGCAGCGCGCAGGATCTGATTGTCGTTCGCGAAGACGGGAACAGTGATTCGTCGCCCGTCGTTGTATTGGACCCTGACCTCCCTCAGGCCCGGCACGAGATCCAACTGCTTGATTTGTTTTGCGTCGATATCCCGCAGCAGGGTGGAATAACTCACAGTGTCCTGTTTCTTCCAGAACCCCTGAATCGAGGAAGGTTGAACCTTCTGAGGAGCAGCGGAACCATTAGAGCTGTTCGAACCTGGTGCCACGTCAACGCTGCGCTTTGTTGAGCCTAGCGATTTGACGCAAGGGGGTTCCAAACGAGACAATCTCAGTTTGGAAATTCACCAGGCGCAATGGCCGTCCCGAAGAAGAAAACATCCAAGGCCAAGCGCAACCAGCGCAGCGCCACTTGGAAGTCCAAGGCTGCCGTCGCCGCCCAGCGTGCAATGTCTATCGGCAAATCTGTGTTGAGTGGCCGGGCTCAGGGTTTTGTCTACCCAGTGAGTGAAGCCGAAGACGGCGAATCCTGAATCGCGTTGGGGAGGTGGATTCGCCGCAAGCTTCGATCCGAATCGACCTCTACAACAACATCAGCGCGCATCTGTTGAAAACAGCATGAGGGCAGCGCGCAGAGAATCATTCGGATGAAACGTTCCAGTTCTGAAGGGGAGAGTGATGCTCCTCGTTCAGACTGAAGCGTGGCTTCCTGTTGGCGTTTCCAGAGCAAAGGAGCGTTGAAATTTTGAGCACGCAATTGCCAGAGCTGATCGAAGCTGCTCCAGATCGCTTCGTAATCGGCAAGTACGGGTTGCAGTTTTGTGCGCCACGCCAGTTCCTCCGGTGTTAGAGGAGTTTCGAGATGGGATTCTGCTGTTGCAAGGTCCATCGTCGATTCACAGCCGACAAACCAACCCTCAAGAATCAAGAAGTCGGCGTCACAGCGTCGCCAACCGTTGCGATCTCCACGGCCATTTCTCTTCGCTTTGTCAAAGCAAGGCATCGACAGGTCTTGGCCCTGTCGCCATTGCAGAAGGCAATCCTGCAGAAGGTTCAGGTCATGGCTGCCCGGAAGCGCGCGGGGCACACCCCAGGGGTTACCGCGCATTGCTGCGTCAAGCTGATCGGCTTCGAAATAAAAATCATCCAGTGAAACCACTTGAATCGATAGGTCCAAGACCTTTCCGGCGGCTTCAATCCATTGCCCAAGGGTGGTCTTACCGCATCCTGGGAGAGCACTGAGCCCCAGCAGACGGCGTTGCCCGCGCCATTGGTTCGCCAGACTCAGAAGGGGCAATCCAACCGACCACAACCAATCCGGTGCTGCTTCGGGATGCCAATGGTCGAGAGCAACTTGATGGCGCTCCGTTTTGCGCTGTTCTGCGAACCAGGTCACTGGATCACCCAGATCAAGGTGCTGGAGCAACCGTTGCTGGTCGTCGCTCGGAATCAAACGTTGGCCCTCAGGATCCAACTTTGAAGGCCTCCAAAACAACGGCATAAACAAAACCAAGCCGCAGGTTGTCGAGCCAGGGGAGTCGACGGCGCCAGAGCACCAGAAGTTCGCAGGCAATCAGGGCATAGAGGGCTGTGAACGTTCTGACCCCTACGGCATTCGCCAGATGCACTGTGAGATTGCTGCCGATAAAAAAGCCAAGCAGAAGAATCAACACCGACGCACTACGTCGCCACCAGGGACCAGACCAATTGCGTCGAAGGACTGCTCCCCAACTGTTCTGCAGGCCCGCCAGGCGTGTGCGCTGGATTGAGCTCATCGATCAGGCACCGACAGCAGAGTCTCCAAATACTTCAGCGTCACTGTTCCGTCCTGGCAAGTGGGACCCGAACGTACGGTCGCCGGCTCCCCCGGTTCCCCAAGATGATCCAGCACGGCCGTTGCATTTTTACTGGCATCACGCAGGGCAGACGCATCCCAGGGGGAGGGGGTGAGCAGACAACACAGACCAGCTGCAGTTGCAGCAGACAGACCCGCCGCTGAATCCTCCACAGCGAGACTTGCCGCGGCATCGGCGCCACTGCGGTTGAGGGCCAGCAGGTAGCCATCCGGTGCAGGTTTGCCTGCTGAAACGTCGTCGGATGTCACGACGCCATCGAAGTGAGGGATGTCGTTCTGAATCTGCTCGAGAAGGGCCATCACGGAGGCGGATCCGCTTGAAGTCACAATCCACTGCTGCACCCCGGCGCGGTTCAGCTCCTTCAGCAGTCTCCTGACACCCGGGCGCAACTTCACATGGCCCTCACGGACGCGCTCCAGGTAATGCAGCCTTTTGCGATCACGCACTTGATCCAATTGATCCTGGCTGAGCATCACCCCACGGTCTTCAGCGTGGACCTTCAGCCTGCGGAGCCCTCCAGGAATTGCCAGAAGCGTGTTGTAAAGCTCTTCATCCCAATGAAACGGAAGATTCAGCTCCTCGAAAGTCTTGTTAAAGGCTGGGCGATGACCCTCCATTTCCGTGTCGGCCAAGGTTCCATCCACATCCCAAAAAACCGCTGAAAGCCTGTTCACCTTGATGACCAGCAACGGCACAATGCTGGGACATCACCGCCTGTTGCGTTCCCTTGCCGGCTGTCCCCCTCCACTGGTCCTGGTCCCTTCCGGCTGTAGTGGAACCATCGCCATTGCTGGGGCTTGATTTACCGCTGGCGTTGCGGTGTGTTCTGCGTCGCAGGGGCTTCACGTCACGATCCGAGGCGGAAACGTTCCTCTCACCTAGTGATCTGCCGCCCACCAGCGATCACTTCCCTGATCTCGACCAAGCCTGTGCGCGCTTGGTTAAGGCTTGCCGTGCCAGTGAACGTGTGGCCATCTGTGGCGATTACGACGCCGATGGAATGACCAGCACAGCTCTCCTTTTGAGAGCTTTGGGCCCGCTTGGCGCCGATCCAGAGCCAGCGATTCCGTCACGGATGGATGAGGGATACGGCCTCAACCCAGCCATGGTTCAGCGGCTCTATGACGACGGAGTGCGACTTTTGGTCACCGTCGATAACGGTGTTGCCGCACGGGAAGCACTCGATCTCGCCGCCAGCTTGAAGATGCAAGTGATCGTGACTGATCACCACACCATCCCGGCGAAACGGCCGCCCATGGCCGCCCTGATTCACCCAGCGACTACACCGGACGGCTCTCCTTATCGGGGTCTGGCTGGGGTTGGACTGGCTTATGTGCTTGCCCATGCCGTGGCCGAAGCCCTGAACAAACCTGAGGCCATCCGCGTGGCTCGGGATCTGTTCTGCATTGGAACTGTGGCCGATATGGCCCCCTTGGTAGGCGCCAACCGCAGCTGGTTGCTGGAGGGACTGAATCATCTGCATCGTTCCGAGTGCAGGGGATTACAAGCGCTGCAGCGTCTTGCTGGTCTCGGGGAACGTCCGCTAACGGCCGAAGACATCGGCTTTCAACTTGCACCACGCATCAATGCCGTAGGTCGCTTAGGAGAACCGAAGCTCGTTGTGGATCTACTCACAGCGGAAGATTCTGATTCGGCCATGGCGCTGGCGCGACGTTGTGATGATTTCAACCGCCAGCGGCGCGATCTGTGCGATGCGATTGAAGCGGAGGCCGTGGCCCTCGTGGAAGCAGAGACAAGTGATGCTCTCCCGTCATTTCTTCTATTGGCGCAAAGCCACTGGCATCACGGGGTTATTGGCATTGTTGCTGCGCGTCTTATGGAGCGATATCACCGACCCACCGCTCTCCTTGCCGGCGATGGTGATGGCTGTTTACGGGCTTCGGTGCGTGGGCCCGTCGGATTTGCTGTGGATGAGGCCCTCTCCAGTTGCAGTGATCTGTTGTCCCGTTTTGGAGGCCATCCCGCCGCCGGAGGGTTCACCGTGAAAGCGGAGCATGTGCATGCCCTGCATGAACGCCTCTGCGAACAGGCGGATGGTTGGCTGATGACCCAGGCCCTCGGCCGACCCGTGCAACCCGATGCTCTGCTGCATTTAAACGACGTGAACTGGGAGCTCTGGCGGCATTTGCAATCCTTGGCTCCCTTTGGGATCGGTCATCCGAAACCGTTGTTCTGGTCACGGGGCGTCACCGTTGAGGAGCGCCGTGACCTCAAAGGAGGACACCTAGCCCTGAGGCTCCGCCAGGGAGACAGCGAGCGCCGAGCCATTGCCTGGCGATGGGATCCATCGGCGGTCGTACCCGAATCCTGTGACGTGGCTTACAGCATTTCGATCAACCGTTGGCAGGGCGAACAGCGTCTTCAACTGGAGCTCAAAGCAATTCGAGCCCATACGGAGCTAGTGCTGATCGACCGCGGGACCCGTCAGTACACAGCTTGCTGGACCGAAATGTCAGGTCTCACGCTCACCAATGGTGATGGGAAAACCCTGCAGGCAAAGATTGAACAAGAAAAATCCCTCACCAGTGACGACGACCTGGCGAGGGATACACGTGTCGTTCAGTTGATGGAAGAAGCCTGTCTTGGATTGGGGCTTCGTCCCTAAGCAGAGGCGATCAGAGCGCGCCGCGGCGGTAGAAGAGGATGAAGATGACAGCGGGGCCGGCAATGGTGATCAACGCCAGGGCGGCAAAGTTGGCGATCAGGTGAATGTCAAAGCCCATGACGATGCAGCGCTGTCCGAAATCTTTTCACCTCCCAGGCTACGGGGCTCTGTCCCGAGATCGACGAATTCGTTCCTCTCTCTGTGATGGCTTGTCACAGCCTCAGCGATGACCAGAGAGAAGCTTCAGTGGACCTGCATCAAGCACTGCGGTGCCTGTTGTCGACTCGCTCCAGAGGAACGTGCTGATGCTCTAGCGGCTTTGAGCGAAGATCAACAGCGCACCTATCTAGCCATGGTGGGGGCAGATGGCTGGTGCATCAATTACGACACGGGCAGGCAGCGCTGCAGGATCTACGACGAGCGTCCTGATTTCTGCCGCGTCAGCGAGCTGGGGCGGTTGTTTCACGTTCCAGATGATGCACTCGACGGCTTCGCCATTGCCTGTTGCAACCAGCAGATCCGCAGCACCTATGGCGGCCGCAGTGGCGTGATGCGTAGGTTCAACCGCGCGCAGATAGCGGGAGGTCCTGTTGACCAGTGAGCAAACAAGCAGCGAGTCGCGGAGCTTCGCTGCCGTGCTGTTCAGCACCTTCACAACCGTTTTTGTAGCTGAACTGGGTGACAAGACGCAGCTGGCGACGCTGCTGCTCTCCGCCCAGTCCGGCTCACCGGTGTTGGTGTTCATCGGTGCCGCGCTGGCTTTGATTGCGTCCAGCCTTGTGGGGGTCCTCGTGGGTCAATGGTTGGCCAAAACGCTTCCTCCTGAGCGGCTGGAGCTGATGGCTGGAGTGTTGATGGTGGCCCTTGGCATCTGGCTGGGCCTGCAAGCCGCCCGATCTTTATGGCTTAGTGCTGCGAGTTGACGATGGATTTTCCCCTTCTGATTTCCACCTTCTTGACCGTGTTCTTGGCCGAACTCGGTGACAAGACCCAACTCGCCACCGTCGCCATCAGCGGCACTTCAAATCGCCCCCTGGCGGTGTTTCTTGGATCATCATCAGCGCTTGTTCTCGCGAGTTTTCTTGGAGCCTTTGCAGGAGGATCCGTCGCCACAGTGATTCCCAGCGACCTTCTCCAGTTGGTTGCTTCCATCGGTTTTCTCGTGATTGGTGGTCGCTTGCTGCTGCCTCTGTTCAGCGATGCTGAAAACTCCTCAGACGGGGATCAGACTTCAGAGCCTTAAAGTGAAGTTTGAAGGGTTGACTCAGCACGGCCAGCTGTTCGGCGTCGGCCACCCCTTCCTTCTCTCCCGGCCCTGATGGTCGGTTCCTGCGTACGCCACGATGAAATTCACGGTTGCCGATCTACTGGATCAGCTCTCCACAGAGCATCCTTCTGAACAAGACCAGCTGGCCAAGATCCTGAAGCTCAATAAGACGGATCAAGCGTCGCTGGAGCTTGCAATCGCATCACTGGTGAAGCTCGGGGTCGTTGAACGATCAAACGAGGGTGGACTCAAGCGCCCACTTGAAAATGATCTGATTGATGCCCGACTGAGGTGCAGTAGCAAAGGGTTCTGCTTCGCCATTCGTGATGACGGCGGTGAGGACATCTACATCCGGGATCATCAGCTCAACCATGCTTGGAATGGTGATCGCGTGTTGGTGCGTGTAACGCGCGAGGGCGGACGACGACGCTCTCCTGAAGGCGGCGTTCAGTGCATCCTTGAGCGTGCAACCCGCTCTCTGCTGGCCCAGGTGGAGCAACAGGGCGAGCAGTTACTGGCATCCCCCCTTGATGACAGGGTGCTGGCTGGCATCGAACTGCCACCGGAGGATTCCGAGCATCTACCTGGAGACGAGATCTCAAGCGTTGTCGAGGTGCACATTGACCGCTATCCCGTGGCCCAAAACGCTGCTGCCGGTCGTGTGGTGCGCTCCCTCCCGCTCAACGGCGGCCCTGCAGCGGATCGTGACCTCTTATTGACCAAGGCTGGGCTTCAAGATCGTCCTGCGGCACCCCGTAGTTCTGGCAAAACTCCTGCGGCGAAGGGCCGTGTCGATCTGACCGGACAACCCTGCCTCCTTCTCAAAGGCTGGAAGCAGGAGGATGCACCGGGCTTGCCGGCAGTGCATGTTGAAGCCAAGGATGGCGGATGCCGTCTATGGATCCACGTGCCCAGCGTGGGCGAGCGAATCGGATTAGGCAGCAGCCTCGATGTTTGTCTGCGAGATCGCGGTGAAGCGCTTTGCCTCGGTGAGGTCTGGCACCCCCTGCTAACACCCGCGCTTCACAAAGCGACGAGCTTCTCCACCGGCACAGATGTCGAGGCCATCAGCGTGCGACTGGACATCGGAGCCAATGGTGAACTCTGCGACTGGGAGTTCATGCTCAGCACGGTTCGCCCCACAGCCGAAGTGAGCGCTGATCAATTGATCGCTCTGGCGGAACGCAAACCAAAGGCTCGAAGCATTCCGGCGGCACTTAAGCCCATCAAAGATCAGTTGGCTCAACTGGAGACCTTGCGGTTCTGCAGCACTCTCCTGCTGGACTACGAGCGCAGCCTCGGGGCTGTGCAACTGGACCTTCGCCCACCCCAGCTGGAGGCGCTTGGTGATCTACGCAGTGCGGATCCATCCGGTCTTCGTCATCGCTGGGTTGACGCCTTCAACCCGGAGGATCCCCATGCATTCCTCCAACCTCTGCTGAGGTGTGCCGATCGTGCCTGGACTGCACACCGGATTGATCTCCAATTGCCCGGGATCAGCATTCAGGCTGAGGAACCCGATGGCAACGTCTTGACCGATGTTGCCAAGACGGCCATCGCCTTGGACCTCCCCCTTGAACTCGATGACGAGGGTTGTCCGTCAGCGTCTGAGCTGATCCAGGTGTTCAAAGACAGCAGCCAACGACGGGTGCTTGAACAACAGCTCAGTCACGCGCTCCCTCCACTCAATTTTGCGGCGTCCACGGAGACGTCTAATGCAGAGCAGGAGCCTTCCTCAGCAGAGGGAGGTGATCCAGCCAGCCATGACGCATCACTCACCCCTTGGACCTGTGCCACACAGCATTACGGACACCTTGTCAATCAACAGATGCTGGTTGCACTGTTGACGGACGCCAAAGATCGTCCGACCGTGCGTCACAAGACGCGTTTGAAGCTTGGTAGCAAGGGAGCAGGCGCTGATCTGACTTGGCCCTTGTTCACGGCATCCCAGGACGACAAATTGAATGGGTTGGTCAACGACCGCACGGTGCAGCGGCTCAATTCGTGTCGCCGGCAGGTGCTGGAGCTTGAAAAAGATCTGCTGTCGATGATCCAGGCCCGATCAGCACAACCGCTGATCGGCGAGCAGGTGGAAGGCCGTATCAGTGGTGTTCAGAGTTATGGCTTCTTCGTTGAAGTGGGCGAGAGTCGGGTTGAGGGCCTGGTTCATGTGAGCTCCCTCAACGATGACTGGTACGAATACAGATCACGACAGAATCGTTTGGTCGGTCGCAAGAACCGTCAGACCTATCAACTCGGCGATCAGGTTCAGGTGCGTGTGATCAATGTTGATGTTCTACGCAACCAGATCGATCTCGAGGTCATCAGTCAGGGCGATGAAGTCTCCACCGAGCTTGAACCGTCTGAGCCGCTGCCTGTTTCCCTCAGCGAGCGCTGAGTGATGCATCCCTACGTTCTGGCCGTCACCGGTGCGTCGGCACAACCCCTTGCCGAGCGTGCCCTGCAGTTGCTTCTACAGCGAGGGCGCTCTGTCCATCTCGTTCTCAGCCACGGCGCCCATGAGGTCTTCCGTGCCGAACAGGGGCTGTCCATTCCCGTGGATCCCCTGAAGCAAAGCGAGTTCTGGAGAGACAGGCTTGGGGTGGAAAGCGGAGATTTGAGATGTCATCGCTGGAATGATCAAGCTGCCTGCATCGCGAGTGGCAGCTACCGGACACGGGCGATGGTGATCGTTCCTTGCAGCATGGGAACCGTTGGACGCATCCACGCCGGAATTGCCGCTGATCTGATCGAGCGCTGTGCGGATGTTCACCTCAAGGAGCGCCGTCCACTGGTGATCGCTCCACGGGAGATGCCCTTCAACCTGATTCACCTCCGCAACCTCACTGGTCTGGCGGAAGCAGGAGCAACCATTGCCGCTCCCATTCCGGCTTGGTACACCCGACCAGAGTCGTTGAACGAGATGGTGGATTTTCTTGTGGTGCGCCTATTCGATGGGCTGGAAGATGATCTTGCTCCGTTGAATCGCTGGAGCGGTCCACTGGAATGAGCACGTTTCAGCGGCTACTGCTGATCCCCTGCCTGGCTCCTCTACTGGCGTTGCTCGCCTTTTCTGCGACCAATGTCGGAGACAAGACTCGGCTTCGCTTGCTGGTTTGGACGACCCCAGCCATGCCCCTGGGTGCGTGGACAGCGCTCGCCGCCGGTGGTGGCGCTGCAGGTGCAGCACTCACAGCGTTCCTGTTGTTGCCAGCGCAACGTCCTCTCAGTCGAAAGCGCTATTCCCCTGTTCAACCCAACGTCCAAGAGACGGAATCAGCCGTCAACGATTCGGCCCGCAGAACCACTACAAACCCCGGCCCTGAAAGGGATGTGCGCGAACCGGCCCCCACGGTTTCTGTGGCTTATCGCGTGATTCAGCGCCCTTCGTCTGAGCCCCGGCATCCACAAGCCTCCGCCGTACCACCTCCCTCGCAGCAGTACAGCGACTGGGGGGATGATCCTGAAGCGAACTGGTAAGCAACGCACCAGGCTGCTTACAGTTGCCGCAGTAACCCTGGATCGGTGAGCGAAACCCCTGTCGAGAAGGAGCCTTCAGGTCAAGAGACCCCTGCCAAGCCTGCGGCGAAAGCAAAGCCTCCGAAACCGGAGGACAAACCCTTCCCAGAGTTCATCGACTCGCTGTTTGTACCGGCCGTCGCCAAACAACTGGCTGATCACAACATCACAGCAGAACGACTGGAGCGCGTGGATGGTCAGCGTCCCGTGGTTGGAGGGGATTGCCCAATGGTCATCGGCGAACTCCCTGGTGGACGTCGCTTCTGGCTCTGCTTCTCCAAGGCAGATATCAACAGCACAAAGGTGATTGCCTTGGCTGACCCCGGCAGTGACCCCACCCTGTTGGAAAGCTTCCTGATCGACGAAAAGCGGATGTCTCTGCCCCTTTTGGTCTCCCGCCTGTTGCAGCGCCTCAACGGCCAAAAGTGGTTGGGAGGTAACTAACCGGTCGTTTTCAGCTCGGGGGTCGTCCTGACACGCCTACATTGGCAGGATCGTGAAACGCAACTGATGGTCCCTCCCACCACCGTGGCCGAAGGCAGCGCTGTAGCCATCAAGGATCCTGTCAAGGACACAATCCTCACCCCACGCTTCTACACCACCGATTTTGAGGCGATGGCGGCGATGGATCTTCAGCCGAACGAGGCTGAACTAGAAGCCATCTGCGAAGAATTCAGGAAGGATTACAACCGTCATCACTTTGTTCGCAACGAGGAATTTGAGGGAGCCGCAGACAAGCTCGACCCGGAGACCCGCAAGGTCTTCATCGAATTCCTGGAGCAAAGCTGCACGTCTGAATTTTCAGGATTCCTTCTTTATAAGGAACTGAGTCGTCGGATTAAGGCCAAAAATCCTCTTCTTGCTGAGTGTTTTGCTCACATGGCTCGTGATGAAGCTCGTCATGCAGGCTTCCTCAACAAGTCAATGAGCGACTTCGGTATGCAACTTGACCTTGGTTTTCTCACCGCCAACAAGGATTACACCTTTTTCAAGCCAAAGTTCATTTTTTACGCGACATATCTCTCTGAAAAAATCGGCTACTGGCGCTACATCGCCATTTTTAGGCATCTCGAAAAGAATCCCGACAGCAAGATTTTCCCGATCTTTAACTTCTTCGAGAACTGGTGTCAGGACGAAAACCGCCACGGCGATTTCTTCGATGCTCTGATGAAGGCACAACCCGATACGGTCCGCGGTCCGATCGCCAAACTTTGGTGTCGCTTCTTCCTTCTGGCGGTATTCGCAACCATGTACGTGCGTGACGTTGCCCGCAAGGAGTTCTACGAGGCCCTTGGCCTTGATGCGCGCACCTACGACAAAATGGTGATTGAGAAAACCAACGAGACATCTGCTCGCGTCTTCCCCGTCGTCCTCGACGTCAAGAACGAAAAGTTCTGGACTCGCCTTGAGCGCCTTGTTGCCAACAACAATGCCTTGGAGCAGGCCGACGCCAGCGATTCCATTGCTCCCGTCAAGTTGCTGCGGAAGCTGCCGTTCTGGATCGGTAACGGTGCCGAAATGGCAAAGCTATTTCTGATGCCAGCGATCGACAGCGAGCGTTTTCAACCAGCCGTGCGCTGAGGGTATTCCCCAGCCAAATTCAGGAGTTTCCTTGACCAACGCCTTTTCCAATCAGTGGCGCGGACTTATGGAGTCCCTCTTGCATCGCGGCAGTGCTGCAGGAGCCGATCTGGTGGAAGTATTCCTCGAGCGAACAGATCACATCGGTTTGCTCGCTGAACAGGATCGGATCACCAGTGTCAATCCATCCTTTGCTCGTGGGGCAGGGCTGCGGGTGTTCCGTGAAGGACGCGATGGCTTTGTCAGCACCAATGACCTCAGCGAAGCGGGACTAAAGCGTGCTCTTGACCAGGCCCTGGCCATGCTGGGACTTGAGCCCCAAGACCTCAGCAGGTCCGCAGGTTTTGAAGGATTGAAGGCCCTGACGGACCACGGCTTGGCGAAGGCGGATTGGCTTGATCGCTGCCCTTCCCTGGATCAAGCCAGCCAATGCCTGCTGCAGGGAACTGCTCATCTCGAGCGCTTGGGCCAGCACCTACAGGTTCGCCGCGGCAGTTACGCCCGCGATTGGCAGGAAGTGCTGGTCGCTGCATCAGACGGAACCTTCGCGAGAGACATTCGATTGCATCAGTCGTCGGGCTTATCAGTCCTGGCTGCCGACGGAGATCACCGATCCAGCATTGGCCGCCGCTACGGCAGTTCCGATCGGCCAGACGACCTGCGTGACTGGGATTCCGAAGCCAGTGCAGCAGAGGTCTGCAACAGCGCCGGCACGATGTTGCGAGCCGATTACGTGGATGCTGGACAAATGCCAGCTGTGCTGGCCAATCGCTTCGGCGGTGTGATCTTCCACGAGGCCTGTGGACACCTTCTCGAAACAACTCAGATCGAACGCGGCACAACCCCCTTCGCTGACCGTGTGGGTGAACTCATTGCTCACCCGGCCGTCACCGCAATCGACGAAGGCTTGAGTGGTGGATCCTTCGGTTCTTTGTCCATGGACGATGAGGGCATGGAACCTGAGCGCACTGTCTTGATCAAAGACGGTGTGCTGCAGCGCTTCATCAGTGACCGTGCTGGTGAACTGCGCACCGGCCACAAACGCACGGGTAGCGGTCGACGTCAGAGCCATGCTTTTGCAGCTGCCAGCCGGATGCGAAACACCTTTATCGATGCTGGATCCCATTCGCCTGAACAACTGATTGAATCCGTGGATAGGGGTCTTTATTGCAAGGCCATGGGAGGCGGGAGCGTTGGTCCGACTGGCCAGTTCAACTTCTCCGTTGAAGAGGGCTATCTGATTGAGAACGGCAAACTCACCAAACCCGTCAAAGGTGCAACGCTGATTGGTGATGCCAAAGAGGTCATGCCACGGATTTCGATGTGTGCCAATGACCTTGAACTGGCTGCAGGGTTCTGTGGTTCCGTAAGCGGCAGTGTGTTTGTCACCGTCGGACAACCCCACATCAAGGTTGACTCGATCACAGTTGGGGGCCGCTGAGAATGACCAGCAACAACAGCCTCAACGCCACACATCTACGAGATCGACTCCAGACTCTCGCCTCGCGAGAAGGGATTCGCTGTTGGGACCTCGGTGCTGCATGCAGCGATGATTGCTCTGTTCAGGTTGACCGGGGTGAAGCCAAGCAACTCAAAGCATCACAGCGGAGTTCCATCACAGTTCGCGTCTGGAACAGCGATGGCCTGGTCGGCATTACCAGCACCACCGACCTCTCTGATGGAGGGCTAGAGCAAGCTTTGGTCGGGGCTCATGCAGCCAGTCGTTTTGGCAACCCCGACGAAATTCCTAAGTTTTCACCTCTGGCCACGGCACCACTGCCAGAACTAGATCGACCACTGCAACCCCGCCAGGGAATCCTCCCTCTGCTGGACACGCTTCGGGACGCAGAAGCAGACCTCTTGAGCCGCCACAGGGCCATTGAAACTGTGCCTTACAACGGCCTGGCGGAATCTCTATCCCAGAGCCTCTATCTGAACAGTGATGGGGCTCTGCGCCAGATGGAGCGCACCCAAGCCAGCCTCTATCTTTACGCCCGAGCCGAAGAGGCCGGCCGCAAGCCGCGAAGTGGAGGAGCCGTTCGTCTTGGGCTCGGCAGCAGCGAACTCGATGTTCAAGGCTGCATCAGCGAAGCGGTTGAGCGAACAATCAGTCATCTCGACTATCGGCCTATCGACACCGGCAGTTACCGGGTCTGCTTTACACCGGAGGCTTTTCTTTCCCTGCTTGGTGCCTTTAGCAGCATGTTCAATGCTCGTTCGGTGCTCGACGGTGTGAGCCTGAGCCAGCGTGATTCGATCGGTTCCAACGTGGCAGTTCCGTTCTTGAATCTGCACGATGACGGACTTCATCCTGGCCATATCAGTGCCGCAGCCTTCGATGGCGAAGGTACGCCAACCCGTCGTCTTTCCTTGATTGAAGGCGGAACACTGAAGAACTTCCTCCACTCTGAAGCCACGGCACGAGCATTCGGCGTTGAGCCCACCGGCCACGCGGGGCTTGGTGCCAAGGTCTCGGTAGGTCCGGACTGGTTCGTGGTCGGCTCCGATCCGGAGGTGATGAGCGGCAGCAGCCTGAATCACCGCACAGAATCCGGGCCATTCGTTTTGATCGAAGATCTTTCTGCACTGCATGCCGGTGTCAAGGCCACCCAGGGATCCTTCTCTCTGCCGTTTGATGGTTGGTTGGTCAAGAACGGCGAAAGGGTTTCGGTTGAAGCTGCAACGGTTGCTGGTGACATCCGCACTGTTCTCAACGGTATTGCCCACCTTGAATCTGAAGCCGAAGTGACCCACCGCGGCGTGAGCCCTCACGTTTGGGTGGATGGTTTGTCCATCACCGGCGAAGCCTGACGTTGAGGATTCTGTTCTGGGGAACACCGGCCTATGCGGTGCCCACCCTTGATGCCTTGCATAAGGCTGGGCACACGATTGTGGGAGTCGTGACACAGCCGGATCGGCGGCGTGGTCGAGGGAAGCAACTGGTTCCTTCACCGGTGAAAGCGAGGGCTGAAGAGCTGTCACTTCCGGTGTTCACACCGGTACGGATCCGACGGGATGAAGATTGCAAGGAGCAACTTGCTGCTCTCGGAGCCGATGCCTCAGTGGTGGTCGCCTTCGGACAAATTCTCCCCAAGGATGTTTTGGAGCAACCTCCCCTGGGTTGCTGGAACGGTCACGGATCACTTCTGCCCCGCTGGCGGGGTGCTGGTCCAATTCAATGGGCCCTGCTTGAGGGTGACGAGGAAACAGGTGTGGGGATCATGGCCATGGAAGAAGGACTCGACACCGGACCTGTACTCCTCGAGCAGAGGATTCCGATCCAGCTGCTGGATACCTCCATCGACCTGGCTGAACGGCTGAGTTCCCTCACTGCAGAGTTGATGGTGCAGGCCATGCCATTGATTGAAGCGGCAGGTCCAGGACGAGAGCAAGAGAGATTGGCAAGGCTGAAGGTGCGTGCTCAGGCAGAGGAGTCGAGCTATGCACGCATGCTGGAGAAGCAGGATTTCAGGTTGGATTGGTCAGCCCCTGCTCTAAGCATTCACCGCAAAGTGATGGGGCTTTATCCCGGAGCCTTCACCCATTGGCAAGGCAAACGGCTGAAGGTGTTGCGCTGTGAACCGTTGATCGAACGGTTGAAGGATCAACTCAGCACAAACAGCCGCCAACTTGTAGGCCAATGGCCCACCGGTGGACATGCACCAGGGACAATCCTGGCGGTGCTTGAGGATCAGGGCCTGGTGGTCAGCAGTTCCGGCTGTCCTCTTTTGATTCGCGAAGCTCAGCTGGAAGGTAAGGCACGCAGCACCGCTCCAGTTCTGTTACAGCAACTCAAGGCCACCAGAGGAGATCGCTTCGACGTGGATTGATTCAGGATTCCGTGTACAACGAACGCGCTTGAGTCCAGACCTGATCAAGATCCTGTTCGGAAAGTTGAAGGGCTTCGGGGAACATGCTGGAGAGCCATTGCTGCCGTTTCAAAAGGCTGTCGGCCTCAAAGAATGTTTGCTGAGACGCGAGAACTCTAAATTTGAGAAATTCAAGCAACCGTGCACGAAGCCGAATCGTGTTCACGAGTTTGATACGTCTGCGTTCATCGTGAAGTTGAATTGTGCAGCCTTCATTCACGCCAGTCAACCGAGGTGCGATCAGCTCCAATGTTGTTGGAGGTTGCCAGTGGCGTTGTTTTGTTTCGGGATGGGGGTAATAAATCCATCCCCCGACAACTTCAGCTTCTCGTGCCTTGATTTGCACACTCCAGAACGAGAACGTTTCAGGAGGATGGAGCTCTGTCCACCGAACTTTCTCGAACAGGTGATCTGGATTCGAAAGTAAAACTTCTAGGGGTGAAAAGTCAACATTCAACGTGCCGAAGTAACAGTTAGTCAGGTCGAGACCCAATGCCATGAATACAGGAGTTTGCATTCGAATCGTTCCATCCGGATAAGGAGATTGACTGCTTGTTCCGGAAGCGACACCATGGCCAGCGCAGAGACGCCCAGTGAGCCATTCAGCGTTCATTGGTCAACGAAGTTCATGATGACTGCAGCTTTCACAGGGTCCCTCGGGCCACACAGCACAGCGCAACAAAGGGCTGCGGGCATTGAAACGACAGTTTGGGTCGCCGATGACCCAGCCGTGTCGCCAGGGCGTTGCATCAGCAGGCCGAGACTGAGGTTTGACCATTAAGGCTACTGACGCCATGACATAGCGCCCGTTGCGTAGGGCGTAGCGGTGGCGACGTTGCATCACTAGGAATGATTCATCCTTGACGACGAGCCATCGTCCAGGGTGTGGTGGGTCTGCAAGATCAACGCGGTTGATTAAATAATCACCACTGACGTGGCGAAGCTCAACAAGCATGGCTTTCGTCTTGATCGAGATCACTGGTTCGAATTGACATTCCCCAAGCAAACAAAACCAACACAACCAGAAGCGTTAACCAATCGGGTTGATTCAAGTCTGGAACGATGACGTGAACGATCAACCTAAAGGCAACGAAAGCAACGGCAAGGAAACCAGCTGTTTCAAGGCGCGGGTACAGGTCAAGCCAGCGAATGAATAGGGCGGACGTGAAGCGCAAAGCCACGATCCCGATAAAGGCTCCTGCACTGATCAGCAGGATTTGATCACTGATTGCCACCGCTGCGGCGACACTGTCGATGGAGAAGGCCAGATCAGTGAAGGCCAGAAGCAGAACGGTCTTGAGAAAGGGACGTTCACTGCGATCAGAATCATCGGCATCCAAAGCAGAGGCCGAATCGTCCGACCGACTTTTGAAGTGATCCACCACAAGCCAAACGAGATAGGCAGCGGCGAAGAGCTGAACCCACGTATTTTGCAAAACCCATTGGGAAACAACGATCAGGGCGATTCGCAACACCAGAGCCATGCCAATACCAAGGTTGAGCGCCAGTCGCTCCTGCTCTGGCTGACGACTACTACGGGCAATGGCAGCAAGAGCGACGGCATTGTCAGCCGAAAGGATCAGCTCCAGGAGCACCAGCACGGGGAGTAGCGCAAAAATCTCTCCCCATTGGTCGGCACCTTCAAAGAAATCCGAAAGCGAGGGGAGCGAAGTGATGTCCATGGCGGCAGCCTAGAAAGTGCAAGCGCTGTTCCATTGCGATGCAGATCCGGGCCGAGCTGTGTCACGTCGATACCCTCCGATGCATCGTGAGGGTTGAGGCATCAACTGACGGGGCTGTTTTGGGCAGCGCCCTTGGCGAAGCAGCCACGGCTGAAGAAGCTGAGGAAAGGGCGTTACAACGTCTCAACACCAGGCTTCAGATCAGTCCTCCACAACGGCTGGAACAGGTTGCTGTCAGTCCCCAAGACAACGAAAGCTCAAAGGCAGCAGAGCATGTCGCGGTAGAGCGGCCACGGAAGATTGAGGCGCCCGAGCCTGTTGCTCCTGCCCCCTCTGCCACTCCACAGATTTCCAACACCCAAGATCCACCTTCGGAAACACCGACGGATCCTGACGATTGGAGCGACGAGCTCACCGCCATCGACCTCGAAATCAGACGCATCGGTTGGACGCGAGAGCAAGAGCAGGCGTACCTCACGCGAGCATTTGGCCTTGGCAGCCGCCACAAACTCACGCGCTACGCCGATTTGGTGGCCTATTTGCGACAGCTCAAGTTGATTCAAGCTAACGATGATGCCTCCACCGCCCCGGCGCCAATCCGCCGTGGAGACTTGCTGAACCAGGGAGATTCGATGTTGAAGCAGCTTGGCTGGAACTCAGATCAGGCCCGAGCATTTCTTCAACAACATCTCGGCTCGACAAGTCGCCAACAGCTCAGTGATGAACAGCTGCTTCAATTCAATATGCTCTTGGAGGAGCAGACAATCAAGAAATCGTAATCACCGAGTTGTCATCCTTCTACTGCAATCTATGACTGACTTTTGAGGATCTTCTGCTCCACCGGTGTTGGGCATGGGTAGAACGTTGCTATGGACTCCACGCTGTTGATGTGGATCACCCGGCTTAGCCCTAACTGCTTGGAACGCTGTGGGTAAAAAGATCGGCGCGGATGACCATCATTCCTGCTTTCACAGACAGGAAACGGATACTAATTTTTGCTCTGGACAATGAAACCTGACAACGAAATTATCGACCGACGCCACGAAGCCATGAGTTCGTACGCACTGGCAACAGAGAAGCGGTCTAGGCAGCCGATGAACTCAAAAGAAGTAACCGCCCAATCCACACGGGAAATTAGACGGTTCAACACTTCTCGTCGGGCCTCGCTCTACCCGGCTTTCAGGACAACGTGCTCCTGACCATCAAATAATGACTGGCAAGAGTCATTTTTAGAGAACATTGGCGAGGAGTATGCTTAATCCGCATTAACAGGTTGGCTAATGAATGAAATCAAAGTTCAAACAACGTTTTGATCAAAGATTAAATTCTCCTAAGCTGCTTTGATGAAACTCCCCAATTTCTGTTGACGCATAGACATGAGATATTGCACTCTGCTTGAGAAGCAGAAAAAAGCCTGCAAGTCACAGGCTTTACTCAAAGCATACGAATAACACTTAGCGACGCAATAGATGCATTTATTGATAAGAAGGTGTAAGCGACAGCCACTTACAGAAAACGACAGGCTGCTGGGGAAAACGACGCTCAGCTCATTGAAACAATTGACTCATCAGCCTCCGAGTTCACACAGAAGCACGCTTATGAACCACGATGGACTCGCCCCCTGTGTCGCCGACGTGAAGCAGACGGTAATGACCGCTACCCAACACGCAGCGCGGACCTCGACGCTCTACTCCAACAACGTCGATGACGTCCTCCGTCATCCGTTGTGAGAGTCCTCATCTGCGGAGTGAACGCCATGCCTATCTGCACTGATCGACAGGGACTGGGGCGATGAGCTTCATCACGAACGGTGCGATCGACAGGTCAAGCGTTGGTCTGCTGGCATCGCACAGGTGTTCACTCGGCTAGAAGCTGGACAGGCATGGTTTGGTCACTGACAAGAGAGTTAGACCTGAGCAGGGTGGGAACAATTGATTCCAGCCTCATGCTTGGACGACGTTCAGCATTCGTGGCCGTCTTGGCAGCAGTTCAAGCTGTTTCGATCGGAGCTCAGCCTGCCCATGCTGCTTAAAAATGCGGTGCGGGGGGCATTGGATTCAGACAGGACCAGCGCTTGACGCTGGCTATTGCAAGCAACACCACAAGCACAAGCACGATCACTTCGTGTGTGCCATTGGTTATCACTTCGCAGGAAATGGTCGCTGCGTAAGGAATGGGACCTGGTAGACAGGCCGCAGACCCGTCGAATGGGGCCCCTACTACGAACCTCGGAACAAGTCAGGGAGCGTCTCCTTCCAGGGGCCGCACGGAGGAGAGATCAAGTTGACGTGGTGAAGAAACGGCAGCATTGGCACGCCTATACCAACTAGGCCTATCAGAAATCTCGGAACAAGCCGACATTTTGTGGATCTCGGGAAAGTGCTCACTGCGGCACTACACCCACGCACTTTTCGGCCCATCATCGAGTCGTCGGGTCGCTAGGTGGACCCGAAAGCCGGGCAGAGCGATGCCCGACGAGAGCAGCGATTTGGCCTCGGCTTCGGCCGGGGTCAAGTCCGTTTTTCCTTAAGAAATTTGGTGGTGTATCGCAAGACACTCCCAGGGCAATCAAGCTACTTACGTGGCCGAATCGCTCCGGTGATGCATCACCGTCGGCCACACAACATGCACTGATTCTCGGCCGACACCGCATCGAATTCGAAAGCTGAACTCTCAGCCATCGCTCACGAAATACATGCATAGCCGTTTTAAAACTAAGAGGTTCCAACCACCCCAGACCCAGGCCAACGCTCAAAGCCTGGGTTTTTTATTGCGTCTTCACAGCCAATCAACGCAAAACCAACTGCCAAAAAGGTTGAAGGCCTAGCTCTGCTTATCGGCAACCCGCTGCGCTGCAAGGCTTTGTAGTAGCGCTAAAGCGCGCGAGCAAGCCATTGCTTGCCTCAATAGAGCCTCGGCGATTCAACGAAACAAATGATCGAGCCGTCACTAAGTAAGTCCTCTACTGAGATTTATGTAAAACAACATGCTTCTGGACGAGCACACTCTTGGATCACTCAAATACCAAGGCTTCGTCAAATAAAAATAAGCAATTGGACTCAGGAATGTTCCAATTCACTGACTTAAAACAGGTTTGCGGCAGGGACAGATACGGCGTCCATGCCGATTGCGGCAGAGTGAATCGTCAAAAACTCTGCGCATTCCGGCCATTTCCCCTGCTTCGTTCCTGAAGGGGGAGATGGCCCCTGTCTGTGGCTCCTGTCAGTGGCCCATGACACCGAGCTTGAATTCATACCATAAATATGAAGCTTATCTTTCACGAACTCAAGAGGTATTCTGATCCACAAGAGAGACTCAATAAAAACATGCAAAGTTTGCATGTTGAATAGCATTACTTGAATCGTTATTACATGTCAGGACTACGACTGAAGACAGCAAAAACCTGTCGGTACATGCAATCTCAGCCCAATTTTCCTTCAGCAATCGCGATCGTTGCGGAGAGCTGCTGGTAATAAAGATTCAGCAGCATGGCAGCGACTCCTTTGATCTCATCAAGATCGGAAGCTGATTCAATTGCCGCAGCAAATTTCTGCTTTTCAAATTGCTGGTGAAGCGGAAGCGTCAAGGCGGATCGACAACTAAGATAAAACTTACATCAAAGCGCCCCAATATGACAGCATCAGTTGATACGTCAAGCATTTGACTCCCTCTGTAACATATGAAAAAGCTTGAGTCCTATGGATCATGCGATTGGCACTTCTCCTATGACCTCACCGCATTGCGTTTGGAATACAAAACCACATGTGATGCACTGACGTACTGGCGTGGCGGTGACCCTGCAGAACAGCAGTTCCTTTTGGAAAAAAGCAAGAAGTTTTTCGTGCTCTGGCAGAAGCCAGCTTCAGTTATCAGATCTGGCACTGAAGAAGATCCATCGCAAGCAGTGTCTTTAGGATGTAGTTACTGAGGAAGCTCCTCATAACAAAGCTGTTGGAAAGCAGATGTCAACTGCGGAAACTAAACTCAAGCTTGGTCTTGGGTTTTTGATACTTAATAACGTTCATAACCTGAAGACCAGTATTTTCAGACTTCCTTTCTTCAGCAAGAGCCTTGAGAATCATAGACCCGCAAGACTGCCAGTCTTCATTCACTTCGATCAACTCTTTAGCCCGAAGATAGAACTCGGCAGCCTTCTCGAGGTGCTTGGATTTCTGGTCAATCGCTTTTGTCACTGACGACTCTGTGATGGTCTTTACAACGTGTCGACTTATTATACCTCATGCTTTGACTAAAACAAATCCCGTTCAGCACCTCGCAAGCAACTCATCAGCAGAGAATATTTAAAGTGGTTAGTTCATTCCTTTGTCTCTACTCAAGATCGAAGCATAAGAGCACATATTCCTTAAAGTTTTGTGGCTGGTGATCAGGGCTGTTTTAACCAACCTTTGTTGACTGATTGAATCTGATTCAGGACATGAAGATGGGCGCTTAAGCCTAGGAGACATTATCGACGAGTTGTCTTATACAGAGCGCGATGAACGAGGGGGAAAGCGTAAGGCATTTGTTTAATTTCTTGCTTGATTTTCGAAAAACATGCAGCAGACCCATCTGAGTAATCCTGCTCGATAACACTTTCTTTTGCTTGCTCTAACGAAAAGCCTTCACGCAATTTTACCTCTAGATTGTAAGCTGCTTCATAACTTTGGCAGGGTCCAGCATGGACCAGTGATTGATCACTGAACAACATCAGTGATAAAACAAAAATATTCGAGAAGGGGAGTCTGAATCCAACTGAAGCACGCATATTGGAATGCAATTGAAGGAGCTGATAATCAGTGATGGCAGGCTATTGCGAGGTTGCAATGAAGCTGATCACAATCTTTTCGTTGTGATCAGTGCCAAGAGCTGTATCAGCAGTCACTTTTGGAAGTAGTTTGTCAAATCATATTCAGCCCTAAGTCTTCTTACAGGATCTCAATGTTTTCAATCGTTACCTTATTCATTTTTTAAGGAGTACTTGGCGATACAGTAAATCATGGAAGATCACGACCATCTTGTCCGGCAGTTGATCAGTGCGCTTCGGGACGATATGTCCGAAGCAGGGCGCGAACTCAAGAATCGAAGTGCTTGGGATCTGCAGTGCCCTATCGTCATCATCGACGCCCGTACCAACCCGCATCGAATCGTCCGAACATCTGTTCGGGGCATTACTGGTGCGATAGCCACAAGCAACGTCATCGACGATCCATTGATACGATCATTTCTTGAGCGGTTCCGTGAGGTTGGTGCAGATGAAGCTCTTGATGAGTTTATGCATGGTTCAGAAGCAGAACGGTTCGCTGAACTTTGGGACATTTATAACGATGAAACACAACAACAGGGCTTAGCGGTTTGGTCCCATAGTGACGCCGCAAAATTTGTGCTCAAGTCGAAATCCTGCTTTGACGAGGGCCAATTGGCCTGCATTGCGATCACAAAGGCTCATGATCGTGATGCCCACGACGTTCTGACCTTCTCAGTCGACGCTTGCTGGTTGTCTTGAGCTAAGGCGAACCTCTGGACTCAAGCCAGAGCTCCGAAGCTGCGTCCAGCGCTGCCTCGCGGTTTCTCAGACGACCAGAGGCTCCTGCAAGTCAGGAGCGGATCAGTTGGAATACAACCAACAGTGCAGAAGCTCCCAGAACCCAATAGAGCCAACTCAGCTGGGGAATCGTGATCGCGAACACAAGCCCGACCACAAAAAAGATCAGAAAACGGCCGAGGGTCATGAATGCACCATTACTTCCGTATTGAACCGAAAACCATGCGCTAGGCCAGCTTCTCTGATTTGGATCTCGGAGGTGGTTGGGGATTGAACATGATAGGTATGGATGACGCGACGAGTACTGCTCCCACAGTCAGCAGCACAAACAAAGGGATCGGACGTACCAGTGGTTGACGCTGTAAAGGAGTCGCGCAGCTGGAACAAAACGGAATTACCCCCTTCGGAGGGTCCAGCACAAGCGCTGGACCACAACAGCAAGACGGGCAGCGATAGCGCGGCATCGACCGGTGGAACGTAGCTGATCGCATCTTATTGATTGAATAGGGAGTACTTGCCATAAACTTTATAGTTGCAGCAAAATCACTAAATTGTGAAACTAGTAAGTGCCGACTGGGTTGGTATTCAGCTAGATGGCGACGACCTAGTCAACCAATTAATTCTGATCGGCCATGGATAATCTGTGCTCTTGTGCCTAAGCCTGCGCCATTGGTGGTGATTGAGTGTCATCCGTCGGACCGATCAAGACGCAATAGCCAAGGCGACATTGAGAACTGCTAGCCCTACCAGGAACACGCCTGCCAACAGGGAGGCTTCGGGAAAGTACTTGGCGATAACAAAGCCAACCCCAAGGAACACTGACGAGAGCAGGACGGCTGTGAGGTCAGTCGCCATGAATAGGTGCTAGTCGGGCAATTTAGCCTGACAAAACTTCTCCTCAACCGTGACGCTTTCAGGCCACCCACCCATTAACCAGATCAGATCCGTCACCTCATCGGCATTGATCCATCGCATGATGCCGGTAGCGACGTCAGCACCTCAAGGAGAGAATTCTCCTTCGGTTCACCTGCGCCACCCTCCCAGAGTGAAGTTGCCCCATCCACTCGTCCCCACCCTTGTCACTCCGTTCTTCTGCATAGATCACAAAGTGACCTGATCAGACATGAAGGAACGGAGCAGTACAGCTTTTAACAGAAGCGCCGTACCCGACAGGCATCCCTCATCGGCGGCCCAGTACGGCTGAACTTATAGATCAACTACATGGCGCGAAAACTGCTTCCTGGCTCAAGGTCCCACGTCCAACCAGCGAGTGCTTCAATCTGTTGGTCGTCCGATTTAATCAATAGCTCAGTAAACTCTTCCATGATTAGATTTAGATCCTCGACATTATTATCAATGTCCTTAGCTGCCAATAAGTACTTTGAAACCAAAAGCTTTCGAAAAGTATTGATGTCAATCTCAGGGTGAGCACTCGTGACGCGAGTGATGCGGTCAGTGTGCTTGGTCATTGTTGTAGGCATACTGATTAAAAACTAGATTTGAACAGGCCGCTGCATGTAGCTTTCGTTGCTTTTACGGGGATCATTAGACGCACTCAAAGCATCTTTTGAGATTATTGAAGAGTTCCCATTAAAATGAAATCAAGAGCTTCAGGGTGATGTTTGAGTTTTAATTTCAAGCCTCAAATCGCTAGAAGACCCATCTCGCCTCTGTGCTTCTAAGCCTGAACTCATTGCAAATAATCAGTAGGGCTGACAGGAGGCTCTCGTTTAGAGACGAGACGAGGGGAACGGGAATGCACCTAACGGTTCGCTTGCTGGGTTGTTGTAGGGACAGCTGGTTGGCTTTCAGCTCGAACCTCACTTGACACCTGTGGATTGCGAAAATCGGTGATTGCCGAAATCTCCTCCATGCCGCTGCGTTCTCTGGTGACCAAGTTGCGGGAAACTGCACTCACCGGTGAGCTCGATGAGCGCTCCAGCCGCGCCGATCGTCTGTTGATGCGCGGAGCAGGCCGTTGCAGCCGTGCACTGGTCTCCAGTGCACTCGCCCAACGTCGAGGCACGCCTCTACTGGTGGTGGTCCCGACGCTGGAGGAAGCAGGGCGTTGGACGGCACTGCTGGAGTTGATGGGCTGGAACCAGGCATGCCTGTATCCCACCAGCGAAGGTTCTCCCTACGAACCCTTTGATCCCACAAGCGAAATCATCTGGGGACAACTCCAAGTTCTCAGTGATCTGTTGGGTGATCCCGATGCATCGTCATGGGCCATCGTGGCAACGGAACGCTGTCTCCAGCCGCATCTCCCACCTCCAGATGCGTTGAAGAGCACGACTCGCACGCTTCGTAAGGGCGATGAAGTCGATCTGGAAGAGCTGGGCGAAACGTTGGCCCAGCTCGGCTACGAGAGAGTCACAACAATCGAGCAGGAAGGAAGCTGGAGCCGTCGGGGCGACATTGTCGATATCTTCCCGGTGAGCAGTGAGCTGCCTGTTCGGCTTGAGTTTTTCGGCGAAGAACTCGACAAGCTGCGTGAATTTGACCCAGCAAGCCAACGGTCACTTGATTCAGTCGATGCTCTTCGACTGACTCCAACGGGGTTCGGACCACTTGTGGCCGATCAGCTGCGCACGTTGATGCCTTATGGATTGGAGCGACTCCTCGGGGATCAAGCCACAGAACAACTTCTTGACGGTGGCACGCCGGAAGGCATGCGTCGGCTGATGGGCCTGGTCTGGGAGCAACCAGCCTCCCTGCTCGACTACATCCCCGACACCACAACAATCGTCATTGATGAACGTCGCCATGGAGTAGCCCACGGCCAGCAGTGGCTTGCCCACGTTGAAGAGCATCACCTTGAAATGGCTGCTGAGGCAGGTCTCGATCAATCCGAGTGCGAACAGATCTGGCCTGCAGTTCTTCATCGCAACATCGACGCCGCCTATGGGTTGACCGAGGTCTTCCATGGCTTCGACATGGCAGAACTGCTGGAGGTCGACCAGCACCCCAACAGCTTCGATCTGGCCAGCCGACCTGTCCCGGCCTATCCCAACCAATTCGGGAAGCTCGGAGAACTGATCAAGGGATTTCAGGCCGAACGCACAGCTGTGTGGTTGATCTCCGCTCAGCCAAGTCGAGCTGTTGCCTTGCTGGAAGAGCACGACTGCATCAGTCGGTTTGTTCCAAACGCGGGAGATAGCAACGCCATCTCGCGACTGATTGAGCAGAACACACCCGTTGCTTTGAAAGTGAGGGGGACTGCAGAACTGGAGGGGCTGCAACTGCCGGCTTGGCGGATTGCACTGGTGACAGACCGTGAATTCTTCGGGCAGCAAAGTCTGAGTTCGAGTGGGTACGTCCGTCGTCGACGCAAGGCGGCCAGCCGCACCGTCGACCCCAACAAGATGCGACCCGGGGATTTTGTCGTGCACCGGAACCATGGAATTGGACGGTTCAAAGCCCTGGAAAAACTTGCGATGTCCGGTGACATTCGCGACTACCTCGTGGTTCAGTACGCCGACGGAATTCTCCGCGTCGCAGCCGATCAACTGGGGAGCCTTGGTCGATATCGCGCCACAAGTGAAACGCCGCCTCAGCTCAACCGCATGGGTGGCAGTGCCTGGAACAAAGCCAAGGAACGGGCGAAGAAGGCGGTTCGCAAGGTTGCCCTTGACCTGGTGAAGCTGTACGCGGAACGACAGCAAGCAGCTGGTTTTGCGTTCCCAACAGATGGCCCCTGGCAAGTGGAGATGGAGGACTCATTTCCCTACGAACCAACGCCAGATCAGCTGAAAGCCACATCCGACGTGAAACGGGACATGGAGAAAGAGGAGCCGATGGACCGGCTTGTGTGTGGTGATGTTGGCTTCGGCAAGACGGAAGTCGCTATCCGCGCAATCTTCAAGGCAATCACCGCCGGGAAGCAGGTGGCAATGCTGGCACCGACAACGGTGTTAGCCCAACAGCATTGGCGGACGTTGTCGGAACGCTTTGCGCCCTATCCGATCAAGGTGGCGCTGTTGAATCGCTTCCGCACAGCATCGGAGCGAAAAAACATTCTGGACGGACTCAAGCAAGGAACCATCGATGCGGTGGTGGGAACGCATCAGTTGTTGAGCAAAGGAGCCGCCTTTCAACAACTAGGCCTACTTGTGGTGGACGAAGAACAGCGTTTCGGGGTCAACCAGAAGGAAAAAATCAAAGTGTTGCGGAAGGACGTGGACGTTCTCACGTTGTCGGCAACGCCAATCCCCAGAACGCTGTACATGAGTCTTTCGGGGGTTCGGGAGATGAGCCTGATCACGACGCCACCACCATTGCGTCGTCCGATCAAAACGCACTTGGCCTCACTCGATCCTGAAGCCGTACGTAGCGCCATCCGCCAGGAATTGGATCGGGGGGGACAAGTGTTTTACGTGGTTCCCCGTGTGGAAGGAATCGAAGAGGTGGCCGCTGGCCTAAGAGACATGCTGCCGGGCCTGAAACTGCTGGTGGCCCATGGCCAGATGGCCGAAGGCGAGCTGGAAAGCGCCATGGTGGCTTTCAATGCCGGCGAAGCTGATGTGATGCTTTGCACCACCATTGTTGAAAGTGGCCTGGATATCCCTCGCGTCAACACAATCCTGATTGAGGACGCACACCGTTTTGGCTTGGCCCAGCTGTATCAACTGCGGGGCCGCGTTGGTCGCAGTGGAATTCAGGCCCACGCTTGGCTGTTTTATCCCGGAAACTCCTCGCTGAGCGATAACGCCCGTCAACGACTGCGCGCCATCCAGGAGTTTGCCCAGCTGGGCAGTGGCTATCAGCTCGCCATGAGGGATATGGAGATCCGTGGGGTGGGCAATCTGCTCGGTGTGCAGCAAAGCGGCCAGATGGAAACCATCGGCTTTGATCTCTACATGGAAATGCTGCAGGAATCGCTGGCCGAAATTCAGGGGCAGGACATTCCCAGTGTTGATGACACCCAGGTGGATCTTCCGGTGACCGCCTTCGTACCTGCCGACTGGATCACCGACCCCGACGAGAAAATCGCTGCCTACCGAGCTGCTGCTGATTGCCTAACGGCCGAAGCTCTCGTGGAACTTGCCGCGGGTTGGGCCGATCGCTATGGGGCACTGCCCGCTGCAGTTGTATCTCTTCTCCAGTTGATGGAACTCAAGCTTCTGGCCAAGCGCTGCGGCTTCTCCAGGATCAAACCGGAAAAACCCAACGTGGTGTTCGAGACTCCCATGGAAGAACCGGCATTCCGCTTGCTACGCCAGGGATTACCCCAGCACCTGCATGGCCGTTTGGTCTATCAGGCCGGCAGTGGCATCCAACACAAAGTGATGGCCCGTGGTCTCGGAGTGCTGCCCATGGAGAAGCAACTCGAACAGCTGATGGAGTGGCTTCGATTGATGGCGGCCCAGATTCCCGATGCCGACGGCAAAACCGAGGCCCAGCGCCAAGAGGAGCTGAGTGCCAAGAACGCGGAAGTGGTTGAGGTCTGAGGCCTCAAGTCAATTCTGAGAAAAACGTTACCAACCACGCAATTCTTCGTTACAATGGTCGCATCGCAAACCGTTGGACATGGGTGAATTCGTCGAAATCGGTGCCGGTGGCGTCTCTCTGGAACTGATCAGCGGCGTTTTCTGTGCCACTGCACTCGGTGTCTATGCACTGTTCCAACCTGGAGCGTCCGACGATGACGACTCCAACGGTGGTGGCGGTGGTGGCTTAATGCAGCCAATCTCCTGATTTACGGCAAGGCGTAACTCAGATTGGCTTTGCCTGGCTGGAATGTTGTGCCAGCCTTGATTGCTTTGATTTGCTTCAGCAGGGTCCCTTCTGCAGTTCTGTATTGGCTATCCCTCTGAGTACCTAAATCATCAATCGAGAAATTTTTGATTTCCTTTTCAGACATCGCTGCAGCTATATCAGGCTGGATCCCGTTCTTATGAATATCCGTTCCTTTGGGTGTTAGATATTTCGCGATTGTGACCGTCAGGCCTGATCCGTCCGCCAGGCCACGCACGGCTTGGACAAGACCTTTGCCGAAGGTTGTCTGACCAACGAGCTGAGCGCGGGAATTGTCTTGAAGTGCGCCGGAAAGAATTTCACTGGCACTGGCAGATCCCTGATCGATCAGCACCACAAGGGGCTTGTCGGTGATCGCGCTGCCAGTCGCACGCCTGACATCGCGAATTCCTTCACGAGTGCGGGTGCTGACGATGGTGCCCTCGTTCAACCATTGCCGTGCAATATCGACGCTGGCCTCAAGCAATCCGCCAGGGTTGCTGCGCAGATCAAGCACATAGCCCTCTGCTCCCTGAGACTCAAGATCCTTGATGGCCTCTCGCATCTCACGAGATGCGTTTGCATTGAACTGCTTAAGCCTGATGTAGCCCACCTTGCGGCCGTTAGGGGCCGTGTTGAGCGTGGACTTCACGGCATGAATCTCGATGCGCGCCCGTTTCAGCGGCACATTCAGAACCTGACCCTGGCGCCTGAGTCCCAACACCACATCGGTCCCCTCTGGGCCACGGATCAACTTGACAGCGTCTTCGGTGGTCATGCCCTTCGTGGAGGCACCGTCAATCGAAACGATGACATCCTTGGGCTGAACGCCGGCACGGGATGCAGGCGTTCCCTCAATTGGAGAAACAACGATTAACTCCTTGGTGACCTTGTCGAGACTGAGCTGGATGCCAACACCCAACAGCTCTCCCGAAGTGTCAATCTGCATTTCCTTGAACTCCTTCGGATCAAGAAAACGCGTGTAGGGATCATCGAGGCTCGCCAACATGCCACGAATTGCCTCGTAGGAATCAGCACTGCCTCCATAGGACTTGCTCAACAGATCGCTGCGCAGTTGACGCCAAGTCGTCTCGTCGTAGGAGCCCGTGGAATCCAAATAATCGCGATAGACGATCTGCCAGACCTGATCAATCACCTCCTTGGGGCTGTCACGAATCGAGCCGCCGGAAGCCGATGGCAGGGAGAACCCCGGAGAGCTGATGCCAATGGCTGTGGCAACTCCTCCGACACCGAGCATCAGGAGCAGTGGAGTCGACCGAACAAAGGAACGCAGGCGCTGACTCCGGACCATGTCCCCTCAGGACTAAGTCTTCACCCTAACGAGATCAGGCAGGCTCGACCCAGCGACCGTCCTCTTTGATCAACTGGATCAGAGCCTCAACGCCATCAGCTTCCGGAACCTTGCCGATTTCTTCGCGACCGCGATACAGAGCGATGGTTCCTGGCCCTTTGCCGACATAGCCATAGTCCGCATCAGCCATTTCTCCAGGGCCATTGACGATGCATCCCATCACGGCGATATCAAGACCCTGCAGATGCTGGGTCGCATCCCGCACTTTGTGCAACACCTCCTCCAGATTGAACAAGGTGCGACCACAACTGGGACAGGCCACGTACTCGACCATGGTTTTGCGCAGTCCCAGCGACTGGAGGATCGAGTAACAGACAGGAATTTCCTTTTCTGGTGATTCCGTGAGCGAGACCCGCAAGGTGTCGCCGAGACCATCCGCCAACAAAGTGGCGATCCCCGCCGTGCTCTTGATCCTTCCGTAATCTCCATCTCCGGCTTCCGTTACACCCAGATGCAACGGGTAATTGAAGCCTTCCTTGTCCATGGTGTCTGCCATCAGCCGATAAGCCGCAAGCATCACCGGAGCTCGCGAGGCCTTCATCGAAATCACGATGTTGTGGAAATCAAGCTCATGGCAGATCCGAACGAATTCCATCGCTGATTCGACCATTCCCTCGGGGGTGTCCCCGTAGGTGAAGAGCATCCGCTCGGCAAGCGAGCCGTGATTGACCCCAATTCTCAGGGCTTTGTTCTGATCCCGCAGCAGGGTGACTAGGGGTTCAAAGGTCTCGCGGATGCGTGCACCAATGGCCTCGAACTCTTCCTTGGTGAACTCCTGCCGGTCTGGATCGGGTTTATCGAAAACAAAAAGACCTGGATTGATTCGAACCTTGTCGACATGCTTGGCGACTTCCAGGGCGATCTTGATGCCGTTGTGGTGAACATCGGCCACAAGGGGAACCGTGCAACCCTGCGCCCTCAGCGAAGCCCGGATCTTGGCCATGGCTTTGGCATGACCAATGGAAGGGGTGGTAACCCGAACGATTTCGCAGCCGGCCTCCACAAGTCGCAAGATCCCGGCAACCGACCCCTCAATATCGAGAGTGTCCTCATTGATCATCGACTGCACCACGATCGGGTGCTCACTTCCCACAGGCACATCCCCCACCATCACGGTGCGGGTTACACGGCGGTGGATCTTGGTGTCGTAACGCCGATCCAGGGCAGTCATGGAGCTGAGTTGGAAGCAGTCCAAGGCTCGCACAGGCGATGACGAATCGCGGCGAGATCCTGTCGGGTCAGATCTAGGGGAGCACCTGCCGCTTTGGAGGGATTCCGCAGAAGATACGAAGGGTGAAAAATCGGCATCACAGCCCGTCCATTCCAGCTCTGCCACTGGCCGCGTAACTGGGTCATGCCTCCTTTGATCCCGAGGATTGCTTCCACAGCGGTTGCTCCGGTGAGCACAATCACTTTGGGGTTCATGGCCTCAAGTTGAAGATTCAGCCACGGACGGCAGGCGGCCAGCTCTGCTTTCTTCGGTCGCCGGTTATTCGGCGGTCTGCACTTGATGGCATTGCAGATGTACAAATCACGGGAGGGGTCAAGGTCCGCCTCCCGTAGCAATTGATCAAGCGCACGACCGGAGCGACCTACAAAAGGGATGCCCTGGTCATCTTCCTGAGCTCCTGGGGCTTCACCAATCAGCATCAGATCAGCGTTTGGATTGCCGCGACTGATGACGACTGTCTGGCGCGTGCTGGCCAGTTCACAGGCCGTGCAGAGGTGGCAATTCTCCAGGCTTGAACCGGTCATGACATCGAATCAGCAGAGGCCAAGGGAGCCAGCAGCAACAGTGGATTGCCCTCAGGATCCTTGATCCAGGCCTCGGCACCAAAGGCTTCGACCCGCGCTTCCTCCAGAAGTGATCCACCACGCTCAAGGGCCGTGCTGAGAAGACTTTGAAGCTCAGGCAGCGGATCTAGCGATGGATCCAAACGTAAACAAGGAGCCAACGCACGCCCACGCGTTGGAAAAGAGCGCTTGCGCGAGGGCCTGTAGATCTCAAGCCGGGCTCCATTGCCAAACTCAATGACGCAGTGGTGGTCTGCCATCCCAGGAATCAACCTGGCCTGGAACAAGTCGCTGTAAAAGCGGCCAAGGTTGCCGGTGTCATCAGCGGCCAGAACCCAACTGATCTGCATCGCGTTCATTTGTGCGGTGACATCAAGGTTGTCTGCGACACCATTTGAGGCAGGATGATGTCGTTTTAAACGCGCCGCGGGGAGGTGCGTTACTGATGCCACGCCCGCCAGAACTTTCCGATCGGGCCGTGGCCCTGAAACCGTCCTTGACGCTGGAGATCAGTGCCAAGGCCAAAGCGCTCCGCGACAGCGGCAAAGACATCTGCAGCCTTAGTGCAGGAGAACCGGACTTCAACACACCCCCATTCATTGTTGAAGCAGCACAGCGGGCACTCGCATCAGGCTTCACCCGGTACGGCCCCGCATCCGGCGATCCAGATCTACGTGCCGCGCTCGCACACAAACTGACTGTTGAAAACGAGATTCCAACCCAACCTGAGCAGGTTCTGATTACCAACGGCGGGAAGCAAGCGATCTACAACCTGTTCCAGGTTCTGCTCAATCCCGGCGATGAGGTGCTGCTCTCTGCTCCTTACTGGCTGAGCTACCCGGAGATGGCTGCCCTGGCTGGTGCCAGCACAACCATCATCCCCACGAAAGCTGATGAGGGATTCCACCTGGATCTCGACTTGCTGGAGCAGCAAATCACCACCCGCAGCCGTCTTCTGGTGATCAATTCACCCGGAAACCCCAGCGGTCAGGTCATGCCACGGGCCGAGCTCGAGGCTCTCGCCGAACTTGTGGCCCGTCACCCCCAGCTGATGGTGATGAGCGATGAGATCTATGAATATCTCCTGGCTGACGGCCAACAGCACTGCAGCTTTGCTGCGATTGCCGAGGAGATCCGCGATCGGTGTTTCACCGTGAATGGTTTTGCCAAAGGCTGGGCCATGACGGGCTGGCGCCTGGGATACCTCGCCGGTGATGCAGCCGTCATCAAGGCCGCCTCAGCACTTCAGAGCCAGAGCACCAGCAATGTGTGCAGCTTTGCCCAACGGGGTGCCTTGGCTGCGATTGAGGGATCCAGGGACTGCGTTCGAGAGATGGCGATCAGTTACAACCATCGGCGCACGTTGCTCACAGAAGGACTAGTAGCGCTGAATGGCATCACATTGACTCCTCCGCAGGGTGCCTTTTATGCCTTCCCGCGCCTGCCCGACGGGGCACCGGATTCCATGGAGTTTTGTCGCCAAGCCCTCGAACAGGAAGGCCTGGCTGTCGTCCCAGGCCTCGCCTTCGGCGACGACCGTTGCATCCGTCTGTCGTGTGCCGTTTCGGATGAGACGATCAACGATGGTCTGAAGCGTCTGGAGCGACTGCTCAGTGCCATCTGATCCACTCTGATCCTCTACGACCTCTGTATGTCTGTACGAGAACAGCGGGCCGTGATCGCCACCGGCCTGATCACTGGCCTGGCCATCGCGGCCAGCTTGACCAGCTGTGCTGCTCCTGAAAAAGACGCCAAACAGGCCGTCTTGCAGATCGGAGCTATCCCAGACCAGAACCCAGAGAAACTGAATCGCCTCTACGGCGCGCTCTCAGAGGAACTCAGTGAAAAGCTGGAGGTTCCCGTTCGTTATGCACCGGTCAGTAATTACGCAGCGGCGGTCAGCGCCTTCCGCACCGGCAGCCTTGATCTGGTGTGGTTCGGCGGACTCACCGGCGTGCAAGCAAGGCTTCAGACGCCTGGCGCTCGCGTGCTGGCACAACGGGATATAGATGTCGAATTCACCAGCGTGTTCATCGCCAATGGCGCAAGTGGTTTACGCCCCTTTACCAGTGCAGACCAACTGGTTGAGCTGAAAGGACGCCGCCTGGCTTTCGGTTCAGAGAGTTCCACCTCAGGCCGCCTGATGCCCCAGTACTTCATGGGGGAAAACGGCGTAAAACCTGACGATCTCGCGGGAGGAGCTCCCGGCTTTAGCGGTAGCCATGACGCCACGATCGCCGTGGTGCAGAGCGGTGCCTATGAGGTAGGTGCCTTGAATGAACAGGTCTGGCGCAGCAATGTGAAGGACGGTCGTGTTGACCCCGACAAGGTGAAGGTGATCTGGAGGACACCGCCCTACGTGGATTACCACTGGGTTGTGCGCCCCGATCTTGATGCTCGCTTTGGCGATGGCTTCACCGACAACCTGCAATCCACGTTGTTGGAGCTATCGGCAGAGACAGAAAATGGTGCCGCAATTCTGGAGTTGTTCGGTGCTGAACGCTTTATCCCTGCTGAGGACGGCGACTACGTGATGATCGAAACTGTGGGTCGGCAGCTCGGCAAGATCCGTTGACGGCTCTGCTGGAGCTGACCCAAGCCTGCCTGGGTCAACGGCTCCAACCGATCACATTGACGCTTCGCGCGGATGAGCGGGTGGTTTTGCTCGGTGCCAGTGGCGCCGGCAAAACCACTCTCTTGAAGCTCTGCAACGGGGCCTTGAGACCCGATGCTGGATCGGTGCACTGGTGTGGGCAACCCCATCAACACCTGTCGCGGCGGCAACAGCGGCGCATCGGCACGCTCTGGCAGGACCTTCGCCTGGTGGAGGAACTGAGTGTCATCCAGAACATCAACAGTGGAGCCCTCGGACGCCATGGTCTGCTCTGGGCTCTTCGAAACTTGATGGGTCCCCTCGAACAGGACTGCTGTCTCGAGGTGATGAACCAGGTCAATCTGGATGCCTCACTCTTAAATCAGCCCGTTCGAGAGCTCTCGGGAGGTCAGCGCCAACGGGTAGCCCTGGCCCGCTTGCTGCGTCAGCTGCCTGAAATGGTTTTGGCTGACGAGCCCCTTTCGGCTCTCGATCCCACCCTTGCGGACGATGTCCTCAACACTCTTCTGCTGTTACCGGCGTGCCTGATCAGCCTGCATCGCCCCGATCTAATTCATCGATTTGATCGGGTTTTGGGGCTTCGTCATGGTGCCTTGGTGATCGATGCGGCCCCGGAGACGATTCATCGTGATCAGATGGAATGGCTGTACGCATCACCCTGAAACCGGCGCTGCCGCTGATCCCACTGCTACCTGGCCTGAGCCTGCTTGGCATCGTGGCTGTGCTGTTCAGGGACGGTCATGGCGGAGGGCTGCCTCTTCTGCAGGAGTTCGCGGCTGCAGCGGTGCATCCGTCACTCGATGCCGTTGTGTTGGGAAGCTTGCTGAACGGTCTTCAAATCACCCTGGTCATCGCGTTGCTGTCGTGGGGAATCAGCAGTGTTCTCGGCGTGGGACTCGGTCTCCTCTGCTCCATCACCGTTTCGGAGATTGTGACGGGTGTGAGCTGGCCAGCAGTGCTTCTTCGTCGCTGCCTGGCCCCCCTGCGAGCTGTTCATGAACTGATTTGGGGGCTGTTGTTGCTCCAGGTGTTCGGGCTGAATGGCTGGGTTGCTGTCTGCGCTATCGCCATTCCTTACACGGTGCTGATGGCGCGTGTGATTGCTGATCAGGTGGACTGTCATGTCTCCCCTGCCCTCCCCGTGCTCAAGGGCAGCGGCGCCGCACCATGGGCCGTCATCCTCACGGGGCTTGTTCCTCCCCTGGCGCAGCCGCTTTGCAACCACGTTGGCCACCGCCTCGACTGCGCGCTTCGCTCAGCACTCATTCTTGGCGTGTTCGGCCTCGGTGGCTTGGGTACGGACCTCAGTCTCAGCCTGCGCTCGCTCCAGTTTCAGGAGATGTGGAGTGGCCTGTGGTTGCTGGCCATCGCCATGGTGATTCTCGATCGTTGCCTTCGAATGCTGCGTGGCTGGTCGCGGATGCTGATCATTCCAGTGCTGAGCCCTTTGATCGCCATCGCCTGGGGCACACACCTGGATCTGCAGCTGTCATGGCCTGTCGGCCAGTGGTCTGTGCTCTTCGCCAACGTGATGGATGGGTCGCAAGGCCTGAGTGCTGCCCTTGAGATCTCTTGGCCAGCGGTGATTGCATCAACGTTATGGATCACTCTGATCGCCGGTTGCATTGCCACGGGCTTGCCTCCTCTGCTGCTTCTGGTTTGGCCTGGTCAGACCAGCCTCCGGATCCAGGAGTTGCTGTGGGGAGCGTTGCGACTACTCCCGGCCCCGCTCACAGCACTGCTGTTGCTGATGTTGGCCAAACCGAGTCTGGCCCTTGCAGGGCTGGCCCTTGGGCTTCACCACAGCGGTGTGATGGGACGGGTGCTGATGGACGACATTCGAAACACAGGGTTGCGTTCCGCCCAGACGCTGAAGTCCTGCGGCGCTTCCCCACGGGTTAGCTGGCTTTATGGACCGCTGGCTGATGTCAGCCGCCCTTACCTCACTTATGCGATTTACCGAATCGATGTGATCCTGCGCGACACCGCAATCATCGGACTCGTCGGGGGAGCCGGCCTTGGCTGGCAACTGATGGAAGCCCTCAGTTCCTTTCACTGGTGGTTGGTGTTTTGGATCGTGCTGACATCTGCTGTGCTCACGCTGCTGGGTGAGAGCCTGGGCGAACGTCTTCAGGGGAGCTGGAACAGCCGAGCCATGGCGTTATGAGCAGTTCAAACGAAGCCCCCCGTCAGTTGATCGTGTTGGGGGACAGTGGGGTGCATGGATGGGGGGACCGAGAGGAGGGCGGCTGGTGTCAGAGGCTTCGCATGCGCTGGATGAATCTGCCTGCTGCTCCAGTCGTCTATCCACTGGGCGTACGCGGAGACGGCTTGGAACGCGTCGCGTCCCGTTGGCGGAGCGAGTGGTCCTGTCGCGGTGAACTGCGCCGACAGACACCTGGCGGGTTACTGCTCAGTGTTGGGCTCAATGACACAGCCAGAGTTGGTCGGATCGACGGCAGACCGCAGCTAGAGGTGGATGCCTATGCCTTCGGCATCAGCCAGCTCCTCGGTGAAATGGGGCGGGAGATTCAGGTCTTTGTTCTGGGCCTCACCGCAGTGGATGAGCACGTCATGCCTTTTGCCGGCTGCCTCTGGTACAGCAATCGGCAGATCGCAGCGACAGAAGCAGCCCTGGCGGAACAATGTCGCGAGGCGGATGTTCCCTTCCTGCCCGTGCATCAGGAGATGCAGGAGGAGCCCGACTGGTTGACCTGGATGGAACCCGATGGGATTCATCTCAACGCCGAAGGACACCGCTGGCTGGACCAGCGCCTGGATCAGTGGGCGCCGTTACGCCAATGGGCCGGACTCGCTCCACTTAACACATCAACACCTATCAGCATGTAAACGACCCCCACGAGAACGACTAATGTGTGAGCCTCCTGACATTGGTGATCAGACTTGGGACCTGACCGCTCTGCAGAACGCGCTTCCGGCAATCACCCTGCCCAGCGCAAAACCACACTCAAGTGGGACGACAACGGTGAACTGACTGCCGTTGATATGGCACGGATTATTGACAGGCTCACCCAGCCAGAGCTTCGACGTTGCGATCTGGACCCGACCTGAAACTCAGCTTGGCGCCATCGCCTGCTTTGCGGACTGGTAGAAGCTCAGATCAATGTCAGAGCGTCCTTCTGAATTCGCCATCGCCTCAACGCGTTTGCGGACAGCAGGACGCACGAAGAAAGGAACATCTTTTTTAAGGGCTGCCAAGGCATCTGGTTGCCAGTCCATCCGACCAAAACCGTTGCACCCATGATCCGGCACGAAAGTGCCGAATTGCGGCACCAAAGGGGCGACCGGTTGAAAGCGAAGCATTGAACCGTTGGATCAGTTGCACTGATCCTTTGATTTCACAACGTCACCTGCGGCAGGAATCCCGCCGCGTGCTGCCCCCCTGCATTGCGCGGCGCAATCAACAGGTGCTTGAACACCTCGGTCTGGCCCACTGTGCGGCCCGTCGCCAACAGAAACGCGGGCCTGAGGAATTTGACGACCTCATTCAGGAGTCGCGGTTTGGGTTGATTCGAGGTCTTGATCTGTTTGATCCACAACGGGGCATCCGACCCAGCAGCTATCTCCTTTCTCGAGCCACAGGTCAGATCCTTCATGACCGCCGCGATCGTTCTCGAACGATCCGAATTCCCTGGAGGTTGCGGGATCTGTACGCCGCAGGGAAGAAGATTCAACGTGAACGCGAACAGAACCAGGAACCTGCCCTCAGTGATCAGGCTCTTGCCGCAGAACTGTCTGTACGCCCTGAACGGTGGGCCGCTGCCGTTCAAAGCCATGGGGCTAGCCAGGTCTTCGACCTGAGTGCCAGCCATATGGAACCAACACAACCTTGCGAGGACGATGAGCAACTGAGCTGGTTGAAAAGCGTTCTGCACCAAGTGGACGGCATGCCGGGCAAGGTGTTGCAGGCCCACTTGATCGAACGCAAGAGCATCAAAGACCTGTCTGAAGCCTTGAACTGCAGCCGTGCCTCCTTGCGGATTCATCTGAAAGTGGGACTGAAGCTCCTGAGGCAATGGGCCCAGCGCGATGGTCTGATGCCCATCCAGACAAGCTGATCAAAGCGCCATCAGCAACATGGCCAGGAGAGCGGCCAGCAGGGTCTGGAGAGCATTGACCAGCTCATTGCTCAACCAGGCCAAGCGATCCTGCACCAGGGCGCCAAGCAGGCTTTCGGCAAGGGTGGCCAGCAGACCAACCACCATCACCAGCCCAGCCAAGGGCCAAGAGGGAAGCAGCTGAAGCGCCAGCATCACGAGGGTCATCACAATGCTGCCGACGGCACTCGCCAGCGTTCCCTCAAGGCTGATGGCCCCCTCCGTTCCCGGCGAAACCGGGCGCAGGCTAGTGATTAGAACCGTGGTGCGACCGAAGCGTTTGCCGATCTCGCTGCCAAAGGTATCGGCGAGCTTGGCGGCAAAACTTGCAGCAAAACCAACCATCAGCAGTGCGCGGGGCTCGACACCGGCGCCGATGAGCAACGCCAGCAACGCTCCAACCGCTGCCGAACCCCAGACATTTTCTGGGCCCCGCTGACCACCACGGGCTTCGGCGAGGCCGCGGCTCTGCTTGTTCTGAAAACCGATCTTGGTGACCAGAGTTCCCAGGCTGAGGTATGCCACAACGGCAAGCCAGCCCGACCAACCAAGACAACCCCAAAGGATCGTGCCTAGCGCTGCCGCATGAACCCAGCCACTACGGGTGAGCAAGGGTGTTCGCTGCGCCAAAGCAATCAAGACCGTGTTCACCACCAGGGCCTGAATCCAGAGTCCAGACATCACACCGTGTTGCAGTGCCCTAAGCATCTCCTGCCTTCGGGCTTAGCAGAGGGAGAATCGGTTTCGTTCGTTCTCTGGTCGACCGGATGGTGTTCAACAGAAACAAGGGCTTTTTCCTCACCCTGGATGACGCCGCCGCTCCGGCCACCCTTGAGGTGCCTCAGAAAGAGGCTTCCCAGGAGAAGCAAGCAACACCTGAGCCCTCGGTAGCCACCACCACGCTGGAGGCTCCCAAGCCCACAGCAACTGCTCCTGCGGCTGCTCCCAAGGCTGCTCCTGTTGCCAAGGCTGCTCCTGTTGCCAAGGCTGCTCCTGTTGCCAAGGCTGCTCCTGTTGCCAAGGCTGCTCCTGTTGCTGAACCCAAGGGTGAAGACCGTCCGCAGTCCTCATCTGGGATGACCACTGCGGAAGCCATCGCAGCGGAACTCGCCGCATCGGACGCATCACGTCCTGCCGTTACTTACACAACCTTCGCTCCCAGCAACCTCGCCCCAGGTGGCGGATTGCGCCAGCGCAGCCGTCGTCCCGGAGCCGCTCTGAAATCCTTCCGAGGAATTGCCCAGGATCTGTTCAAGAGCTGATCAGCCCATCTCGCCAACGCACCAGTTCCACCGCACCCGCAACCGCCGCTGTGGAACTTCGCAGGATCGACGATCCCAGCTGGATGGGATGAACGCTTGCTTCGGTAAGCAATCTTTTCTCCGCGGTCGTCCAACCTCCTTCCGGACCGATCACCAACCAGGTGAGTTGAAGGGGGTCGCCCTTTTGGATCAACCATTGATTCAACGCCGGAGGTTCTATCTCACGGGTCACACCCACCAGACGCTGGCCTTGGTCATCTCCCATCCATTGGGATAACTCCTCCACAGCAAGCAGCTGTGGCATCCACAACCGCTCGCACTGTTCCACAGCTTCACGAACGATGGAGGCCCAGCGCTCCGGTCGATGTTCGGCCTGGGGAACACAGCGCTCACAACGGATTGGCTGAATGCGATCAATGCCGAGCTCGCAAGCCATCCGGATAACCTCATCCATCCCCCGCCGCATCAGGGCCACGGCCAAACCAAGCTGAGGTTGAGGCGGCGCCTCAATGTGTACCGCGGTCGGGTCGATCTCAAGCAGGTTGGATTCCAGCAGTGTTGCGACTGATAGACGACCGCAACCATCGGTGACATCCACCCGTCCACCACAGCGCAAACGCAACACCCGCCTGAGGTAATGCTGCTCTTCGGTGTTGAGCAGCACTGGGCCACCGGCCATCAAACGATCCGGCGTCAGGAGCAGCCTGCGGCGTTCAGCCACCAGCAGGGAAAACGCTGTCGGGATGCTCTTCCACGGGCCAATTTTCGTTGATCCCGCCAACGACAAGCTCCTCGAGCTGCACCACGTCGGAATCCAACTGGCGTAGCGCATTGATCAGCACGTCAATCGCGACACCATCCGAGGTCCCGAGATCCACCCAGCAACGTCCCCATTCCTGCTGGTATTCCAGCTGCCCCATGTTGTGCATCAGGGCCGGCATCGCCGACTCAGCAGCAGCATCGTCATAGGTCATCCAACTCAGATCAGCCCCTGCGTCATGGACCTGAAGGTTCTCGGCATTGAAGCCACCGAGACGTCCGATGACATACCAGCTATCGAACACACCATCGACATAATTCCGCTCCCCTTGACTGGGTGGTTCCGAGAATCGAATCCACAACCAGCAATTGAAGGGATCGACTTCACGAAAACGAATGTCCATGGGGCCATTGCGACAGCTGCATCATCGTTCAAGCTGATCAAATGCTCGAGCTCTCAGGCATCACCTATGCACCCGCGACGGCTGGCGCTCGCATCCTGAACGGTGTCAGTTTTCAGACGCAAAAGGGACGACCGCTTCTGATCGCTGGAGCCAGTGGATCTGGCAAAACCTCGCTGTTGGAGATCATCAGCGGACTGGCGTCGCCAACATCCGGCAGCATCCACTGGAATGGCAGTTCCATGAAACGCCGGCAGCTTCGCTGGCTTTGCGGCATCGTCTTCCAGTTTCCGGAACGCCATTTCCTCGGCCTGAGCGTCACTCAGGAACTGCGTCTAGGGCATCGCCGACTCGGCCATGAGCAGGAAAACAACGTGCTAGCACGAGTCGGACTCAGCCAAATCGGAACCACGACGGCTCCGGAACGACTGAGCGGCGGTCAACAACGGCGGCTCGCCCTTGCCGTTCAAATGCTCCGAGGAGCTGAAGTTTTGCTGCTGGACGAACCCACCGCAGGCTTGGATTGGTCGGTCCGTCGCGACGTGCTCGATTTACTCGCCAACCTGGCCCATGAGCAAGTGCTGATCGTGGTCACCCACGAACCTGAGCTCTTCCAGGACTGGGACTGCCAGCGACTGCGCTTGCAGGGCGGTCGGCTCGAACCGATGACTACATTGCCCTGAGCTTCCGAGAGGACATGGCCGACCGGCTGGTACGCGCAACAGCCGCTGAAGGCGGTATCCGGTTGGTCGCGGTCTCAACAACAAACATCCTGCGGGAGGCAAGGGAGCGCCATGGGCTGTCGTTCCTCACCAGCGTGATGCTCGGACGGGCCATGACTGCTGGCCTGATGCTGGCCAGTTCGATGAAGGTTCGCCACGCACGGGTGAATCTTCGTTTTGGCTCAGACGGACCGATCAAAGGCTTGATGGTGGATGCCGGTCGCAATGGAACTGTTCGCGGCTACGTCGGAGAGCCTGCTCTTGAACTCGATCCCATCAAGGACGAGACAGGCCATTTCAGCTTCAACTTCAAGGAGGCTGCTGGCACCGGCTATCTCCATGTCATGCGTGACGACGGGAAGGGTGAACCCTTCAACAGCACGGTTGAGCTGGTGAGTGGTGGCATTGGCGAGGATGTTGCCTCCTATCTGCTGCACTCCGAACAAACCCCTTCCGCCGTGTTTGTGGGGGAACAGATCAACAGCCAAGGCATCCATGCCAGTGGTGGGCTCCTGGTTCAGATCCTTCCCAAAGCTGCCGAAGAGCCGGCGTTGGTTGAGCTGATTGAACAGCGTTGCCGCGAAATTTCAGGGTTCAGTCAGCGGCTTGCCGAAAGTGGCGACCAGCTTGAGGACCTTCTTCGGGATGTTTTTCCCGACCTTGATCCCAAGCCCCTCGACGACGCCGAAGCAAGTCAGGAACTTCGTTTCTTTTGCCCCTGCAGCCGTGAACGCAGCAAGGCTGCTCTACTCCTGCTGGGCAGACAGGAGCTCTCTGATATGCGTGACAAGGATGGAGGCGCCGAGCTGACCTGCCATTTCTGCAGTAACCGCTATGACGTCAGTGCTGCGGAACTGCAGGAGTTGATTGATGCGTTGCCGGAAGCCGCCTGAGGCTTAAGCCAGAAAAAGAGCAGCAGCCCATAGCAAGAGACCAGCCGGCAGTGCTTGGATCTGAAGAGGACTAAGCGCCAGCTGCTCGAAAGCGGTGGGAGACAGCGCCAGATTCAACAATGAGCCTGCAGCCAAACCAATGCTCAGCACGAGCAATGTCCATCCCAGGGATGCCAGCGGGCGACGACCACGGCGGATCTGACTGAGGAAAACACCGATCGTGGCCAGAGCAAGAACAAGCTGAATGCTGGCGGCAGAGATCACCAGAAGAACGACGGCGATGATCCCGGCGATGATTCGCACTGAACGCCCCTGCCCCTCCACCAGGGCCCAGTCCGGCTTGAGGCCGGAGAGAGATTGGGAGGGGTCCGGCAACTTGTTGCGGAGGTTCGCAAAGACATTGGTCATCGGAACCTGGGCAGGCAGCGAAGGCAGCGATCCTGCGGACGCCTCCCGCTCAGATGCTGTCGCTGCTGCTGCGCTGACTTGACCCTGCTGACGGTCACGGAGACGGGCCATCAAAACAGCGTCATAAGCCGCCTCGATTTTTGCCCTGGCCTGATCATCTCCTGAGACTTCGGCCAGACATCGAACCTTGGCTGCTTGAACCTGTTCAAAACCAGCATCACGACTCAGGCCGAGACGAACGAATGGATCATCAGAGCTTGCGTCGGGACCAGATTCACCAAGGGCTGCCATCGCGTCGATCCGGTTCTTCAGATGAGCGTATCGGGGACCGTTCAGAACAGGGGCGCACCGTGACGAAAACCTTCGCTTCGCTCTAGCCGGCTGCGGCAACTGAGGGCATCCACGCGGTTCAACCAGGAACGACGCTTGATCAACGGCATTTGTGGAGGCAGGTGGTACCCCTCGAGCATTTCCACTGATTCGTCATCGCCGCGAAAACACACGTATTCCGTGCCACCGTCAGCGTTGTTCTTCAGTAGCCAGAACGTACTCACGAGAGTTGTCGTCGCAGCACGATTCTGGCGAGCGGGACGAGCAGGTGTGGGTGAGGCGACCCACTGCGGACAACGACGCAAGGGTCAAAGACTGATCGGCTCCACTCCACTCACCACCGGGGCAACACTGCTGAGTTCAAGATCGGGATGATCCTCCTTGAGTTGGTTGAGATTCCACTCGTTCTTGAACAGCAGAACAGGACGATTCCAAGCATCGCGGACGGCTTTGCAATTGAAAATCCGACCCACCTTGTCGAGTTCGGTCCATCCGCCGTTGATCCAACGCGCGACCTGGAAACCCATTGGCTCGAGACGAGTTTCCACGCCGTATTCATTTTCGAGCCGGTGCTGAACAACCTCGAGTTGAAGTTGTCCGACAGCGGCCAAAATCGGATCCCGCTTGCTCTCATCCGTGTCGTAGAGGATCTGCACCGCCCCCTCTTCCCGAAGCTCGTTCACCCCTTTACGGAAATTTTTGAATGCCGAAGGGTTGGGGTTCCGCAGCCAGCTAAAAATCTCCGGACTGAAACAGGGAATGCCCTCATATTCGACTTTTGACCCCACATAAAGTGTGTCTCCAATGGAAAACATGCCCGGATTGTTGAGACCGATCACGTCTCCCGGATAGGCGTCCTCGACAACGGCTCGGTCTTGACCAAAGAGCTTTTGGGGTCGTGAAAGGCGAATGGCCTTGCCCGTGCGGGCATGCTTCACCGTCATGTCCTTCTCGAAACGACCACTGCAGACCCGGACGAAGGCCACACGGTCGCGATGCCTGGGGTCCATGTTGGCCTGGAGCTTGAACACGAAGCCGCTGAAACCCTCCCGCAGCGGATCCACCAGGCCGTCGCTGCTGGATCGGGCGATGGGTCGTTGCGCCATCTCGAGAAAGGCATCGAGGAAAGGGCGAACTCCAAAGTTGGTCATGGCTGAGCCAAAGAACACCGGAGTGAGCTCACCGGCATGAACCATCTCGATATCAAGCTCGGCTCCAGCCACATCCAGCAATTCCATCTCTTCAATGGCCAGGTCCAGGAGCTCGGCTTCCACCAGCTCCCGCAGTTCTGGATCCTCCAAAGAAAGGCGTTGCTCGCTGGCCTGTTTACCTCGCTCAGCGCGAGTAAACAGAACCACTTCACGGCTGCGACGGTCGATCACACCGCGAAATTGCTCCCCACTGCCGATGGGCCAGTTCACGGCCCAGGGTGTCAGACCTAACTCCGACTCAATCTCATCGAGCAGGGTGAGCGGTTCCCGACCCGGTCGGTCCATCTTGTTGATGAAGGTGAAAATTGGGATCTGACGCATGCGGCAGACCTCGAACAACTTCCGGGTCTGAGGCTCGAGACCTTTGGCGGCGTCCTCAAGCATCACGGCATTATCTGCCGCAGCCAGGGTGCGATAAGTGTCTTCAGAAAAATCTTGGTGACCTGGGGTATCCAGGAGATTGATGGTGGTGGCGTCGTAATCGAACTGAAGCACCGTTGAGGTGATGGAGATCCCGCGTTGTTTCTCCAGTTCCATCCAGTCGGAGGTCACCTTGCGCTGTTCACCCCGCGCTTTCACGGCACCGGCCTGCTGAATGGCACCGCCATAGAGCAGCAATTTCTCGGTGAGTGTCGTTTTTCCCGCGTCAGGGTGGGAAATGATTGCAAAGTTGCGACGGCGATCCACCGCCGAGGCCAGAACTTCGGTCAGATCGCCGTCGGTGGTCACTTGACTGCCGCTCATCGGATTTCAGGAGTCCACTAAGCCTGACACCACCAGATAACGGTCGTCCTCCGCGGCAACCGCCAACTGGTCGAGACCCACCGTGCGGAGCTCCGCGGTGACCTCCTGAGGTTCGAAGGCCGCTGCTAGAGAGGCGGCGAAGTCGTGCTGCAACACCTGTGGAGCAGACGGAAGGTGCTTCAACAACAGTTGCTGGACTTCAGCAGACGACGCCGGCCGCCGAAGATCTCGATGAAAAACTCGGCAACCAGGAGCAGCCAAACCTCGGGTGACCTTCCAAAGAAGGTCGGGTTGATGCAAGTGATGCAAGAGGCTGTTGCTGACAACCAAATCAGCCTTCCCCAGAAGAGTTCCTTGCAGAACCTCCTGGAGGGTCAGACAAAGGAACGAAATTTCTAGGCTTTGCCGCTGCGCCCGTTGGCGGGCCAAGACCAACATGGCTTCTGCACCATCAATGCCAATGATTCGTGCATGGGGAAAGAGTTCGGCAAGCCGAAGCGTGATGTTGCCCGGTCCGCAACCCAGATCAACCACCAGCGGCTCAGGCGGCAAAGGTGATGTGCGATCGATGAGCTGCTGGACCCCCTCAACAGTGGTGCGATCGCCTGAACTGAAGTCAGCGGCGGCATAGGCCTGAACCTGCGCATCACCATTCATCAACTCAGGCTCTAAGCACCGCTGCATCATTTGCTGCTGATTCAGAGGCCAGTTTGAACGGGACACTGTTGATGGTGGTGAAGAGACCTTGCCGCCACCATTGGTGGCGTTAGGGTTTCGCTACTTGTCCTTTGATCCAGCACCGCACGTGACTCTCACCCCAAACCGTGTGGAGACCTCTGCGGGACCTGTCGCCGGGTTCGGCGACTTCCCCGCAACGGCACCAGCTGCCAACCCGGTCTTCTACCGCACCTACAGTCGGAAAACCCCTGGTGGCCGTGAGAGCTGGAGTCAGGTCGGCAGCAGAAACCTCGAAGGTCTCCGTCAGTTGGGCAACCTCAATACCGAGGAAGTTGCCCTCTTGGCACGCATGCAAGCCGAGAAGAAAGCTCTTCCCTCAGGCCGCTGGCTGTGGATCGGTGGAACCCGGTGGATCGAACAGCCCGAGAACTTCTCCGGCTCATACAACTGCACCTCCACCAACCTCGTCGACTGGAAGGCCTTCAGTCTGATGATGGACCTGGCGATGATGGGCTGCGGTACGGGCGCCATCATTGAGCCGCACCTGATCGATCGGCTTCCTGTGGTGAGCAACACCCTTGAAGTCCTCAGCGTCAGCGACATCGGCATTACACCAGCAGCCGAGCGTCAGGATCCCTGCAGCCACAGCATTGATGGCAACAAGGTAACCATCAAGGTGGGCGACACCCGCCGCGGTTGGGTGGACAGCTATCAGCTGATGTTGGAGCTCAGCAGCGATGAACGCTTCAACGGCGATCCGATTCAGATCGTTGTAGACCTCAGCGATGTGCGCCCCGTCGGGGAAACCCTGAAAGGTTTCGGCGGCATGGCCAATCCTGTGAAGTTGAAGGATCTCTACGGTCGTGTGGCCCGACTTCTCAACAAGGCCAAAGGACGGCGCCTGACTTCGGTGGAGTGCTGCTTACTCATCGACGAAGCCGCTGTCACGATCGTTGCCGGCAACATTCGTCGCAGTGCTGGCATGCGTCAGTTCGCTGCCGATGACTTGGCCGCGGCTTCCTCCAAGGACAACCTCTGGCAGCAAGACGAGGAGGGCAACTGGCGGATCGATCCAGAGCGTGATGCGCTCCGAATGGCCAATCACACCCGCGTCTATCACACCCGACCCACCAAAGAGGTGGTGCACGCGGCGGTGACCAAGCAGTTCCAATCGGGGGAAGGCGCCATCCAGTTCGCCCCCGAAGCCATTGCACGCTCCAATGCCGATCTGCTCAGCACCCCTGAACTGCGCAGTGAGTTCATCGAGATTTACTGCGACCAAGGTCGCGAAGAGGCCGGTCGTTGGCTGGCCGACAACCATGGCCCAATCGGAACCGAGGAGCTCGAGCACCGCCTCAGCCGTTATGGGCTGAACCCCTGTGGCGAAATCCTCGGTGCCGACTTCCACTGCAACCTCGCCGAGGTGCATCTCAACCAGATCGACCCCAGCGATGAGGAAGGGCAAGCCGACGCCTTCCGCGCTGGAGCCCTGTCGGTGGCCTGTCTGCTCAATCATCGTTTCGAGGTTGAGCGTTATCGCCAGAGCCGTGAGTGGGACCCGATCGTGGGTGTCAGCTTCACGGGTCTGTTCGACTTCTTTGTGCATGCCTTCGGATCTGAATGGCTGCGCTGGTGGGAAGCCGGACGTCCTGAGACCGAGGAAGGCCTTCGCTTCAAGGAGCAGGAAGCCGCATACCTGAGCCGCTGGAAAGAGATCGTTAATCAAACGGTGTGGGACTACTGCGACCGCCAGGGCCTACGGCGTCCCAACCGCTGCACCACCGTTCAGCCTGCAGGCACGAAGAGCCTGCTCACCGGAGCAGCCCCTGGCTGGCATCCCCCCAAGGCTCAGCGCTTCATCCGTCGGATCACCTTCCGTAAGAACGATCCTGTAGCCATGGCTTGCATGGACTACGGCTACACCGTCGTGCCGTCACAGTCCGACAAGGACGAGGACGGTCGTTTGCTGAACGATCCCTTTGATCCCCGCTGCACCGAATGGTTGGTGGAGATCCCGACCGAGGTGAGCTGGGCGAATCTGCCTGGAGCTGATGCCGTGGACATCAATGGCTTTAGTGCCATGGCTCAATTCGATTTCTACATGCAGGTGCAGCGGCATTACACCGCTCACAACACCTCAGCCACGATCGAATTCAGGGAGCACGAAATTGAACCCTTGGCCGACGCTCTGCATCAGGCGATGGAGAACGGAGAGGGCTACATCTCTGCGGCACTCCTGGCACGATTCGATGCCAATGCCACTTTCCCCCGCTTGCCTTTTGAGCCAATCGATTTGGCCACATATGAGGAGCTGCAATCCGCTGTAGTGAAGCGTCGCGTCAGCAGTGATTTCTTCGAGGCGCTACAGCGTTACGACCAGGGTGAGCTAACCGAAGCGGGCCCTGCCGGTTGTGATTCAGACAAGTGCCTGCTCCCACTGGCCAAGCCTGAAAGCTGACACCTCATCACGTCCCGATAGAGTTGTTAGGTGTCTCCCGAGGCACCTGACACCCTCTGGAGAGGTGGTCGAGTGGTTTATGGCTCTGGTCTTGAAAACCAGCGTGTCTTCACGGGCACCGTGGGTTCGAATCCCACCCTCTCCGCTTTCAACTACAAAGCACCCAGCGAGTGCTGGAGCGCATTTGGCGGACATCCGCAACATTCCATTAATCGCCAGAATGAACGACCTCTGATCAGCATCCATGCCCACCGGGACGACTTCACGGATCTCAGGAATTTGGACAGTTAGCCGCTGTTGCCACCAGACAGCTCCCTAGCTATCAGTACATGTGTACTGCAAGAAAGGTCAGAGATGTCCGTTGATCACAGCGTCCTCACCGTCAAAGCTGACGCCCCGTTCCTTTATGTCCGCCCTGGGCACTTCGTGATCGTTGGTGGTGACCACATCGAACAGGGTGATTGGTGGATGGGCCAGGTGATTTTCTGCGAGGGAAGTGCTCGTCACCCCAAGATCCCGTCCCTGTTCCAAGTGGCTGATGTCGATACAGGAGCGATCAAGTGGATTAATGCCGACGAGGTGACGAATGTGATTTGGTCAATGGATGGATGGCCTACCAGCACCCCCATTTACGAAAAGCACAAGGGATGAGGTCACGAGAAACGTTCCTTCTCCGAACAGCTGGAGGCTGATTGAAAGGGGTGAGACAGTGCCGAACACCCACACACTGGCGACGGATCACTGATTGGCATCACCAGCAATTCAGGAGATCTTGCAGACTCCTGCTGATGCATGGGTTCGTTGTCCTGGGTGAATCGCGTCTAGTGCAGCGGAATGGCGGTTCGCCCTCACGTCATTTACGGCCAAGGTGGCGGTCTTCTGGTTGCTTGAGCTGGCGTTCTGTGAATGGGATCCGCAAAGGCGAGTTTGCGATCTGGTGGAGAAAGGCTTCGTCCCCTGCCTAATCACGTATGCGGTGATGGATTTTCTGGTGATTCCGACACTCCGGCGACGCTGGCACCGTTGATGGAAGTGCTGGCCAGCCCAGCGCTATCAGCACTCCGTTGAACATTCGATCAGGGCGTCAGTAACGCACTCCCTTCCACCACAATAGGCATTGCATTGACGGCCTCAACAGACATCCAAGCTCCAGGAGCTTGATAGATCGAAAATACTGTTGAAGTATCAAAGAAATGTTTGTGGTCGACGGTGATGCACCACCGGAGCGATTCGACCACGTGCATACCTTGATAGGCATGGAGACAATATGGAGTTCAGCACCAAATCTCTTAACAAAGAACGGACTTGACCCCAGTCGAAACAAGGGTCAAATCTCGGCTCTCGTCGGACATCGCTCTGCCCGGCTTCCAAGCCCCAATAGCAGCTTTGGCACGACCACTATGAGCCAAAAAGTGCAGGATTTCGTCGTAGACAGAGGCAATTTTTCGACATTCACAAATTCCGTTCGAGTCTCGGAATGATTCCCCTCTAGATGGCCTAGCCATGGTCGGCTCAATAGGACGCCTAGACGCTCGTCAGACTCAATCCGTCAGCAGGCGAGGCTTCGCTGAGGTGCCAAAGCAGCATGAAAATCTCTGCGGAACCAAATCGCAGGCCACATAGCGTTCAGGCTTTGGCACTTAGTAAAAAGTATGTATGCCGAATGATGGACCGGAACCGGTTCTTGCAATCGCTCAGGAGTGGGCTTGAGCATGGGAGTGAAGCCAACGATTGCGAAATTCCGGCGATACCAGACATCTGTCGTGGCTGGAGACTTGAGTGGGCTTGGCCTGCTTAGGACGGACGGTCGATGCTGCTTCCGTCGAAGTCGAAGATGTAAGCCGACTCCTCCGTCACCAGTTGGCGTATTTCCTGACGGGGGATGTAAAGCAATTCTGTCTCGCCGGCCTTGCAGGCTTCTGCATGTCGGCAGTAGTAACAGGCATAACCAGCACAGGGTTTCGCGACCCTGGGGTCTTGATCGACGCAATGCTCTTCCATCAAGGAGCGCACAAGACGACAACAGAAATGTTGCTTCTGGATTTCCATCAACGTGAAATCCCTCAGCACATCTTGCATGCTGCGGTTTACCGAGGCGCAATACGCTTTCAGCAAAGTGTGCTCTGACTCGGCCATTTTGACGTTGACCACCTTGTCAGCCTGAATTGCAGCCGCACCCATAGCGTCTCAAAGACTATCTATACATTATAACGACACAGCAAGGGCGTTGAATTTACTTTTAAAAACACATCCAACTAACCACAATCAGAGATCGCTCATCAGACTCAAAACATCTGAGACAGTTAGCTCCGAATTAAACGATCGACAACAGAAGTTTCCTGCACCGAGCCTAAGCCAAGGCAGTTAGCCTGAAGGAGAAAACAACACTTTTGCACTATCAACAAAGCAACTTATTAACTGCAAAGCTCACACTATTCATAGCAGAAGCATATGCCCTGGAGCAAGACTTTAGCCAATATCTGCTAAAAACAATCACAGCGGAAATAACTTGATTAACGAACAAAATAATCGCGAACTTCCAACAACGCATTGCTCCGGCAACAGTGATAATTGTTAAATTCTTGACAACAATCCAACCATTCTGTTGCACAGGCGATTCAAACAAGCCAAGCGGGATTCTGATCATCAATATTGCAAATAATCATGTCGCTTAACAATTTATTTGTTCGACCTTTTGACATCCACCCAGAGCAAGAGCTCATTTGTTTAATGCCTGATAGCCCCAGAGACGCTTCGGGGGGAACCTGGCCCTACCCGACGACACAACACCTCAGAGGCGCCCTTGGCTGCAAAAGCAGATCAAGGCGCAGGGCCTCTATCGAGTAACCCAGAAGCAACCCCATGGAATCTCAGCAGTTGCTTTTGGGTGACTTTGAAGGTACTCTTGAGTTGCTTCGGCAGCACACGGGTCATGATCAGAACCTCCACCCGCGAAACCCAGGTCAAGCTCACGGTCTCGGTTCCACCGAGCCTTCATGTTCTGCTACGCAGCTGGGCCCTGTGCGAAGGCCGAGAGCTCACCAGTGTTGTGCTTCAGTGCGTTGAGCACTCAGTGCGCCAACTCAAGAGCAATGGCTCTATTCCCAGCGCAGCCATCCGTGCTTACGAGGGTGCCTGTGATGAACGCTTGGCTGTGGGAGGTCTTTAATCGTGCAGATCGAACGGATGGAACAAGCTCTCCAGGCGCCGGTCATGGAAGCAGTGATTGCCCTAAGCGAACGGGTGCAAACTCTTCAGGACAATCCCGAGGGGCGGATCTACACCGCGTATCGCGCCATTGATCAAGCTCTCACCCTTGGCTATTGCGACAACATCGAAGCGATTGATCAACAGATCCGCGATCGCGATTTTGTCGTCCTCGCTAGTCGTCGGGGAACCCGTCGTGAGCAGCGGTTGCTTCTGCTTACCCTCAAAGAAATCGGGATCACTGGCAGCTATAGCGATAACTGCTTTAAAGCCTCACCCCACACCTTGATTCATCTCAAACACCTCGGCTGGCCTCTTGGCCGCTTGAAGCACAGCATCAACAACAGCAAAACCCGCAAGCGGTTCAACTCTGAGCGGTGATTAAGGAACGACTGCGTTGAACTAACGAGGCCACAGCAGCTGGATCTGATGCAGCTCGATCACCTGAATCCATGGCTCGATAAAGGTCTGCAACGGCCCAGGCCGTGGACGCCGGTTCATCGAGGTGTCGAGGGATGAGATGCAGATGAAGGTGTTGGGCACCTTCACCGAAGGCGATCGCATACACGCGCTCGCACCCGGTGATCTGCTTCACAAGATGACTGGCATCTCTTACTGCGCGTCCCCAGTCTGAAGCCTCCGCCTCAGAGAAATCCACAGGTCCAGAACAGTGGCGTAGTGAATCAAGCAAGAGCCAGCCGGGGAGTGGGGCTGGGTCAGGGTGATGGCGCAGCACCCAGAGCTCAGACCGCCGAATCTCATAACGCTGTCGGGCTGCAGGGTCGGCATGCAGCTGACAAATGGCACAGCTTTCCACGGAGATGGTGTTCAACGGTGCAGGGTTCAACGGCGCACGGCTCCACGGCCGTTGCCGATCAAGCCGAAGTCAATGATGAGTCCGATCAAAACCACCAACAGTCCACTGAAGGAGGAGACTCCTCCAAACGACGCCTCAGCCCAGCAATACCCAAGAGTTGTTGTGGGAAGAAACAACAGGCCAAGAAAGGGAAGTACTGGATTGGGAACACTGGTGCCAGTGAATGGCTGCAGAACGAAGCTGCTGTTGATCAACCACATCAACACCAAGACAAGGCGTGGGGCAAGCAAGCCAATCGCCGCCAGAAGACACATCGCGGTAAAGACGCTGCGTCATCCATAGCGCCGTCACCGGAGCAGGAAAGCCTCGTCACCAGAAGATTCAGGTTTCGAAGGAACAATTCATCGCTAACTCGAAGGGAACCGAAGCATCCGGCAGCGACAGCAGGGTGCTGGAAAGCATCGCCAGGTCACCGGGTTGGGTCATTTCTGCCGGTTGTACCGCCGTCACCGCACGAGCCATGTCGGTGTTGACCCAACTGGGACAGATCGCGGTCACGCGAATCCCCTGGTCCCAGCCTTCATTGCGCATGCTCTGGCAAAGCGCCATCAAGGCGTATTTGCTAACGGGGTATCCCGCCATCCGACCCTTGACGCGCTTGCCACTCATCGAGACCAGAACCTGAATCCGCCCATGGCCACAGGACGCCAAGGATGGCCAGGCGGCGCGAGTCAGCCACCAGGGTCCCATCACATTGACGGACCAGAGTTCATCCAGGTCGCGCTCTTCGCCATTGGCAAACAGCAGCGGGGTGCGATGCAAAATTCCAGCACAGTGGATCAGGGTGTCGATCTGTCCCCACTGGTGAATGGTGGCCTCCACCCAGGCTTGAGCACTCGCGGGTTCCCTGGCGTCGTAGGGATGATGGGCAACTCGGTCGACATCAAGTTCAGTTCCCCTGAGTGAATCTGGATCTCGCAAGCCGAGGCTGAGACGATGACCGTCGTCCAGGAGTCGCTTCGCAATGGACCGACCGATGCCTCGACTGGCTCCGGTGAGCAAGACAGTGCGTGGCATCAGGTCACGTTCAAGAGTTGATTGAGAAGAGATTGTGGTGTCGATGCATCCACCAGAAGAGCTCGATTTTCCATCGTCATGAATCCTGTCGAGACGCTGTCATCCAGAAATCTCAGCAAAGCGTCGAAGTAGCCATTGACGTTGAGCATGCCGATCGGTTTGGCATGAAAACGAAGCTGAGCCCATGTCAATGCCTCAAACAACTCCTCCAGCGTTCCAAGACCACCGGGCATTGCAATTACCGCATCAGCCAACTCAATCATCCGCGCTTTTCGCTCATGCATCGAGCCCACAACATCTAGACGGGTCAAGCCGGTATGCACGACCTCATCGAGCATCAACGGCTCAGGGATTACCCCGATCACCTCACCACCAGAAGCCAGAGCGGCATCAGCAACGGCGCCCATCAAACCAATCCGGGCACCGCCATAAACCAGGGAGATGTCCTCGGAAGCAAGCAAGGCGCCCAACTCATTCGCGGCAGCCTTGAACAAGAGAGACTCTCCACTCCGAGAGCCGCAATACACAGCGATCCGATGCATGACGCCCCTGCCGTGATCCGTCCATCTTCTCCTGCAGTGGCTGGCAGAAGCGACATCAATGCAGACAATCGCTTCGAATGGCACCTTGTGAACATGACCTCGTCTCGCCTTGAACTGCTGAGCCGTCACCGGATTCGTGATCCAGGGCTCGGCCTCAATGAACCTTCCGGGCTGACATTGAACCTTGATGGATCAGCGCTCTACACCGTCAGTGATGACACCAAGGCGATTTTTCGCCTTGACCTCAAGGGCAGGGTTTCGGTCGCCGACTCGTTCTTCATCGGCCTCGACGACCTGGAGGGGATTGCTATCCGCCGCGACGAAAGTGAACTGCTCGTGGTTCAAGAGGCGACAAATTCACTCGTGGTGGTGGATCTCAACACCCGGCGTGAACGCTCTCGCCGCCCCCTGTCAGCCATGAGCAACTACGACACCATCGCTGACTATTTCCCAGATCCCCCAGACAACAATGGATTGGAGGGAATCACCGTAAACACCAGCAACGACCACGTGTTTGTCGTCAAGGAGCAACGACCAGGTCTGTTGATCGAACTCGACCCCGCTCTCACAACCATTCTTTCAACGAGGGTGCTGCAAGCAGACCAGGGGTTCAATCACCCCCGGCTCAAGTCCGACAAAATTGATTTTTCCGGGCTGAGTTACGACAGCAGGAATGACACGATCTGGATTGCCAGCGACAAAGGTCAGTGCCTGTTCCAATACGACTGGACACGTGATGTTGTTCTTCAGCGCCTTGATCTCACCATCAGCACTGGAGCCAAGGAAAGGCAGATCCGCAAACCCGAGGGCATTGCCTTCGATCCGCAACGGAACAGGATGTATGTGGTGAGCGATCGTGACGCTGATCTCTACGTGTTCAAAGTCCATGACGACAGCTGAGCAGCGCAGAGTCCTGATCACTGGTGCAAGCAGCGGGATCGGGCTTGAAGCGGCAAAGATCCTGCTGGCCCGTGGAGATGAGCTGACCATCCTTTGTCGTAATGCAGAACGGGCCGGTCAAACCCAAGCAGCGTTGTCTGGATCTGTTCAGACCTGTGTTGCTGATCTGGCAGACCTTGGGTCCGTCGCCAAGGCGATCAACTACCTCCGTCAGAGCCACACAACATTTGATGCGATGGTGCTCAATGCGGGGTTGCAATACGCCGGACATCGTTCACCCCGTTGGAGTCAACAAGGCATTGAACTCACCTTTGCGGTGAACCATTTGGCCCATCAACTCCTGGTTGAAAGATTGAAGGAGCACGCCCGAGCCATTGTCATCACCGCCTCTGAGGTGCACAACCCATCCACTGGAGGTGGACGGGTTGGCCAACCTGCGGGACTCGGCACGATGGAGGGCATTCACCAGGGGCCAGGGGCGGCCATGGTGGACGGCATAAGCCCTTTCAATGCTGATAAGGCCTACAAGGACAGCAAGCTCTGCAATCTGCTGATGGCCCAGGAGATTCATCGTCAAAGTCCTGGAGTCCCCGTGGTGGCATGGAGTCCGGGGCTGGTGATTCCACGGACATCAGGGGGGTTTTTCAGAAACAGTCGCCAAGCCAATCCCATGGGGCAGGCCTTGTTTGGATTTGTCGCCCGAGATCTATTGAGATTGACGGAAAGCGTTGAACAGGCCGGAGGTCTTTTGGTGCGACTCATCGACGAAGAGCTCAACCAGCCTGGATTCACTTACTGGAGCAACGGGCTGCTGGGGCCCGGACGACATCAATTCAGCCCAACTGAATCTTCCGAAGAAGCATCCGACAGCAACAAAGCGACGACTCTCTGGACGCTGTCGTCCAATCTGATCAAGGCGACGCTTTCAACATAAAACTGTTGTTCAGCCCCATAGAAAGACACACAGACAACAGAACGTCGGATCAATTTCCCGTCACTGACGGCTCAACCAAAAGCCAAGCTGAGGATGGGGTCCATCAGCGGGGCGACGATCATGGCTCCAATGACGACAGCCGTGCTGTTGGAGATCAACCCAATGGTTGCGATCACCGCTGAACTGATCAGAAGAATCAAAAAGCCAAGCGAAGGCTTGGATGATGCGATCCGTGCTTCGTATAGCTCAGTACGCGGGACACGACTTTCAAGATGAACCGGCCAATGCCCCGACAAGTTCTCAAGCAAGTGCCCCAGCGCCTTTCGCCTCTCAAGAACTCACGTTCCTGAATTGGGCACAGAGTTCTGAACGACACAGCAGACTTCACGACGATCACCATCACGAGATGACGGGAGTGCTGGCGGCCCTCGGTGCAGCCATGGCCTGGACCGGAGCCAGTGCTCTTTGGCGTTCGCTATCGGGTCGGGTGACGGCGATCCGGCTCAATGCTTTGAAAAACGGCCTGGCCAGCCTGGTGTTTCTGCCGGTACTGCTCATGCTTCCGCGGGATACCGAGGCAGAAGCTGTGTTGCTGCTGCTGATCAGCGGCTTGATCGGAATTGCTGCAGGAGACAGCTTTTACCTCGGTGCTTTACGTCGACTTGGCACCCGTCGAACCCTCACCGTCGAGGCAAGCGGTCCGGTGCTGGCAAGCATCGCTGGAGTCCTTGTGATGGGGGACAGCTTGAGTTCAAGGAACTGGCTTGGCGCCATCCTGGTGTCGGGCGCGGTTGTGCTGATCGCGTTACAGGCCAAGGAAGCAAGCCATCAACAAGAGGGTGAAATCGGCACCGAACTGAGCAGCGGTCTGATGTTGGCCCTCGTCGCTGTGATCTGTGGTCTGAGCGGGGCCTTTCTTGCCCGTCATGTCTTGATCAGCTCAGAACTGACGCCACTGCAGACGGCAGCCATTCGCTTGCTGGGGGGATGGCTTGGTCTGATCCCCGTGATGAAGGGGGCCTGGAGAAGATCAGCAATGACACGGCAGGAGCAATGGAAGCTTGTGGTCGCCACCCTGATCGGAACCAACGGGGGCATCCTGTTGCAACAGGTCGTGTTGCAGACCATGCCCGTTGGACAAGGCGTCACGTTGATGGCTACGGCTCCGGTGATGGCTCTTTTTATTGGCCGAATGGAAGGTGATCCGATTCAGCTCCCCGGAGCTGCTGCTGCAGTGCTGGCCTTGGCCGGTGTGGCCTGCACAAGCCTCTGAAGAGCGGTTTCCACGGCCGAAGCTGCAGTGTTGTTCAACGCCAGCACCACAAGATCAGCACCGCAGCCAACCTCAGGACGCCAGGCATGGCTGGGGGCAGCTTCAAACCAGCTGTTCAGCCGTGGCCCCACCATCTGGACTTGAAGCGGAAGCGCTTTGCCCTGCAACCAGACGCGCCCTTTTAGACGAAGCACCTGCTGATCACGAACGAGGTTGGGCAGCAGCTGCTCGAAAGCCTGCCGATCCAAGGCGCCTTCCACGCGAACGTTGCTACCGACCATCTCGACGTGGGTGTGGTCGTGATGATCGTGATCGTGATCGTGGTGGTGGTCGTCGTGGTGCTCGTGGTCGTGGCTCTGATGCGTGGCCTGGTGCTCCAGTCCCAGCACAACAGCCGTCTCCACCTGGCCCTGAGAGACCGGAAGCAGAGCAGTTCCCGGTCGGACTTTGTTGCTAATTCCCTCCTTCACATCAGCCATCGCCGAAGCGTCCAGACGATCGGCACGACTGATCAAGACCAGGTCAGCGGCCTGGAGTTGATCCTCAAACAACTCGTCGATGGCGGTGAGGTGATCGAGGCTCGGATCCTCGGCGCGCTGACGCTCAAGCGCATCGGCATCAGCCACAGGGCTGCCCTGCGCAAGGGCCTCGCCATCCACCAACGTCACCACACCATTCACATGAACACGGCTGCGAATGGCGGGCCAGTCCAAAGCCTGAAGCAAGGGACGTGGCAAGGCCAGGCCGCTGGTTTCAACAACAATCCCATCCAGCTGATCCGCCCGTTCAAGCAACGTCTCCATCGTCGGGAGGAAATCGTCCTGAACCGTGCAACAGAGGCAGCCGTTGTTCAGCTCCACCAGGCGGCCGGCCACATCCTCCTCAGGGCAAAAGCCACAACTGCGGATCAGATCACCATCAAGGCCCACACTGCCAAATTCATTCACCATCACCGCCAAACGCTGGCCGCCGCGGGTAAGCAGATGGCGCAGCACAGTGGTCTTACCAGCCCCAAGGAAGCCAGTGATCACGGTCACCGGCAGACGTTTTGGCATGGGAACTTAAGGGCGACAGCCCAGGCTCTCACGGGTTGACACCCCGCTAATCGGGTTGGAGCCATCAGCCCTTGCGCAAAGGGCCCGCTGCTGAGGCAGATCGATCACGGCGTTGGTGAAATCAGCACCATCAATCTGCGCGTCGGTAAAACGGCTTTGCATCATCATTGCGTTGGTGAAATTGGCACCACGCAGATCGGCGCCTTCGAAGTGACTGGCAAAGCCGACGACATCGGAGAGGTTGGCGTCACGCAGATCGGCGCCCTGAAGTTGAGAGGTGTTGATCACAGCTCCCCGCAAATCTGTGCCGCTCAGATTCACCTCCCGCAGATCGGCCTTAAGGAACTCTTTCTCCTTGAGATCGAGGCCGTGCATGTCGGAGCTGATCTCCTGAACTGCAAACTGTCCGCGGAGTTCCGGAGCCGTGATGGCCTCGGCCGACTCAGGCCAGAAGATGGTGCTGAGAACCAGCAGGATCACCGCCAGCAGCGAGGCCGTACGTCGAAGGGCGCCCATGAGACCGGTAATTTGAGCAATCACGTTATGGCAAACACCAGCGGAGCGAGTCGTTATGGCCATGAGCCTGCGGGTGGTGGTTCCACCCCATCCCCTAATCGGTCATTGGCTGACGATGCTGCGGCACAGGGAAACCCCTCCAGCCCTTTATGCCACTGGACTGCAGGAACTGGGCCGCTGGCTCACCTACGAAGCCCTGCGGGACTGGTTGCCCCATCGTCGCGACACGGTGCCCGGGATGGACGGAGACACCGAAGGAACCATCGTTGAGGCTTCTGTGCCCCTGATCGCCATCCCAGTTCTTCCTGGTGGCCTCGAGCTGTGGCAAGGAGGACGATCCGTACTACCTGATGCATCCCTTTGTTTAGGGACATGCCCGCAGGAGATTGAGGCGAACGCTGGGGTGATTCTGTTTATTGATCAGATCCGCGATGGCCAGGCCACACTCCAGCTCCTTCAGGAGCTGCAAAACAAGGGTGTTGATGGGCGACGTCTGCGTTTAATCACCGCGCTGTGTGCCAGTCCGGGGCTGAAGCTATTGGGAGAAACCGTTCCCGACCTGACGCTGCACACTGCTTGCATCGACGAAGGTCTGGGTGAACAAGGCGAGATTCGTCCGGGAATCGGTGACCCTGTGCGACGGCTCAACCTCAGACATTGAGAGCGTGACTAACCTTCAGTCAGGTTGATTGCACCCATGGCCCAGCAGCACGACACGGGCTCAGGCACCCTGGCAACGCTGGTCACCGGAGCAGTGCTCGGTGCCGCTGGTCTGGCCTGGTGGCTCTTGAATGAAGCCGACAGGCGTAGGCGCTATGGAGTGCAGAAGTCGATGTTGCATGCGCCGCGAATGCAAGACGGCTCTGAAGTGCTGGACAGCTCACCCAACGGTCACCTCGAGGAACGGGTGGAAAAACTGAACGCTGAGATCGCCCGCGTTCGCGCCCAACTTGAAGGTCTCGGTAGCGAAGGATGAGCGCTCGGTAGGTTGGCTTAATCGCCACTGGTCCGCTCCGTTACATGCTTCGCTCTGATGCCGTCACCAAGGGGATTCAGCGGTCTCCCAACCGGGCCATGCTGCGGGCCGTCGGTTTTGGAGACAGTGATTTTGGCAAGCCGATCCTGGGCATTGCCAACGGCTACAGCACCATCACTCCATGCAATGTGGGGCTGAATGACCTGTCTAAAAGGGCTGAGGAAGCAGCCCGACAGGCCGGAGGCATGCCTCAGATGTTTGGAACCATCACGGTGAGTGATGGCATATCCATGGGCACCGAAGGGATGAAGTACTCCCTGGTGAGTCGGGAGGTGATCGCCGATGCGATCGAAACTGCCTGCAACGGCCAGAGCATGGACGGCGTGCTGGCTGTTGGCGGCTGCGACAAGAACATGCCCGGCGCGATGCTGGCCATGGCACGGATGAATATTCCGTCGGTGTTCGTCTACGGCGGCACGATCAAGCCCGGCAAGCTTGGCGGCTGTGATCTCACGGTGGTGAGCGCTTTTGAAGCTGTCGGCCAGCTGACCAGCGGCAAAATCGATGAAGCGCAGCTCACCGCGGTTGAGAAAAATGCCTGCCCGGGTGCTGGCAGTTGCGGCGGCATGTTCACCGCCAACACGATGAGTGCCGCCATCGAAACAATGGGTCTCAGCCTCCCCTACAGCTCGACGATGGCTGCGGAGGACGAGGAAAAAGCCGACAGTGCAGCGCGCTCCGCTGAGGTGCTGGTCGAGGCGGTGAAAGCCAATATTCGCCCCCTCGATCTGCTCACCAAAGAAGCATTTGAGAACGCCATCAGCGTGATCATGGCGGTAGGTGGCTCCACCAATGCGGTGCTCCACCTGCTAGCCATTGCCCGCACAGCCGGTGTCGACCTGAGCATCGACGACTTCGAGCGAATCCGTCAGCGGGTGCCGGTGATCTGCGATCTCAAGCCCAGCGGTCGCTACGTAACCGTTGATCTGCACAATGCCGGCGGTATCCCCCAGGTGATGAAGCTTTTACTCGATGCCGGGTTGCTCCACGGGGACTGCCGCACGGTGGAAGGAAAAAGCCTGAAGGAGCTTCTGGCGGACGTTCCAGGAGAACCACCCACCGGGCAAGACGTGATCCGTCCACTCAGCGACCCCATGTACGCCAAGGGACATCTGGCGATCCTCAAGGGCAACCTGGCGACAGAAGGCAGCGTGGCCAAGATCAGCGGTGTGAAAACGCCTGTGCTCACTGGACCAGCCCGGGTTTTCGAAAGCGAGGAAAAATGCCTGGCTTCCATCCTCGACAAGCAGATCAAAGCCGGTGACGTGGTCGTCGTCCGCTACGAGGGTCCCGTCGGTGGACCTGGCATGCGGGAGATGCTGGCTCCCACCTCAGCGATCGTGGGACAAGGCCTTGGGGACAAGGTCGCTCTGATCACCGATGGGCGCTTCAGCGGTGGCACCTACGGTCTCGTTGTGGGCCATGTCGCTCCGGAAGCCGCAGTCGGAGGAACCATCGGCCTGGTTCAGGAAGGCGACAGCATCACCGTCGATGCCGACCAACTGCTGCTTCAACTGAACGTGGATGAGGCCGAACTGGAGCGTCGTCGTGCGGGGTGGACCAAACCGCAACCGCGCTATCGCAACGGAATTCTCGGCAAATATGCACGGCTCGTCTCCAGCTCGAGCCGAGGCGCAACAACCGATCACGACGACTGAGTCAAGCGGCCGGTTGCACCAGAGCCCTTAAGCGTCGACCCAGCGCCTCCAAAGGAGCGGCATCCTGCGGCTCCGAGCAACGTTGGCCCGAGGCCCCATCCATCCAAACCGGATGTCGCCCGTGCCAGAGCATTGGGCGTTCGGGTTGATCCCACCAGCTGAGCATCAGATTGATCTCATCACCACTCCGATAAATCTCCAGCTCAAGATCCCGATCGGGATGGCGCTGGCCATCGCCATCCCGGCTTTCAATCCGCACATGAAGGTCGTCGAGTTGCTCAGGAGCTGAGGGGTCAATCAAGACCACTGCATGGCTCCATGGCTTGAGACAAACGTCGGCCGCCTTGGCGATCAACACCAGAAGGTCCATCGGTTCAGGGCAAGGCGCGGATGGATCGAATCAGCATTCGTATGGAGCCGGGGCGAAAGCCTGGATTGAGATCGCCCGCATCGCCGAACTTGGAGTGCAGCACCTGAATGCGCGTGATGCCACTGGGATCGAAGCGCAACGGCAAACCAACTGGCTTGGCACGCACCGTTGGCCTGAGCTCAGTGAAAGGCACCACCACGCGGGTTACCCCATCGGGATCAGTTACGGCATCAACCACCCAGCGCAGACCACCAGGAATCAATTCGGTGAGTCCCATGGCCCCATCCCGGCAACCGATGGCAATCTTCAGCGTTCGACCCTCCCCCTCCACATCCAGCTGCAGAGCGGAGAAAGGAGAAAGGTCGAGCGGGGGGTGGAGGCGGGGCGAGCGACAGCTAACAAAACCGCCACCGGTTTCCACCAAATCTCCCTCCAGAACGAGTCCTTCTGGGGAAACATGACAACCCGCACGGGATCGGCCGCCCATGATGGTGTCATTGAGGCTGGCCCAGTCAGCGAAATCGCTGCCCTGGAAAAGAATCTGTTCAGAGACCGGCGGCTGCATCCTGATCAGCAAGGATCAGCACATCACTAGCAGGCTGAACCAGGCGTGCGGGAGTGCGCTCGGCGGACTCAGAAGAATCCAGCAGGCGCCGCAAGGCTTCTTGCTTGCCGACCCCACTCACCAGAAAAATCACTTGTCGGGCGGCACTGAGCACAGGAGCCGTCAAGGTGATCCGATCCAACCCCTTGCCACGACCAATGGTTGTCCAGCGATCCACAACCGTTGGAGCATCCGTACCGGGAAAAAGGGAGGCGGTGTGACCGTCGTCGCCCAGCCCAAGCAGCATCACATCAAACACGGGAGGGACACCCGAACAAAGCCGGGAGACCTGTTCAGCAAAGGCGTGAGCGCTGGCCTCCGGGCTCTCAAGTTCCACCGTGGGCACAGGGTGGAAGGAGGAAGAAGCTCCAGGCCCAGGGGCGAGCAGGGTGCGCCGCAACATGCCCGCGTTACTGGATTCATCCTCAGCAGCGACCCAACGCTCGTCACCCAGCACCACATCCACCCGATCCCAGGGCAGCCTCTCCTGACCAAGCAGTGAATAGGCACTGGCAGGGGTACTGCCACCAGAGAGTGCGATCTGGCATCGGTCTCTTTGATCCAAGGCAAGATCGATCTGGGCAGCGATTGTTTCGGCAGCCCGGCGGGCAAGGTCCTGAGGATCCCTCGCCCGCTCGACGCGGTAGTTCGTCATGGCTGACCGCTCAGCTGAGCCATTCGGTGTGGAACGTTCCCTCCTTGTCGACCCGTTGATAGGTGTGGGACCCGAAACAGTCGCGCATCGCCTGAACCAGGTTCTGGGGAAGGCGACCTGAGCGGTAGCTGTTGATGTAGTCGAGGGTGCTGCTGAAGCAGGGAACCGGAATGCCAGCTTCGGCAGCACCGGCAACCACCTTGGCCAGGCCGGGGAGACGGCGGTTGATCTGCTCGGCGAACCAAGGATCCACCATCAGGTTGGGCAGTTGGGGATCAGCGTCAAAGGCATCCTGAATCCGCTTGAGCAGGCGCGCGCGAATGATGCAGCCGCCTTTCCAGATCTGAGCGATGGAAGGCATGTGGAGCTCATAGTCGAGATCCTGGGACGCAATGCGTAGCAGTTCCATGCCCTGGGCATAACTGGCGATGCAGCTCAGCACCGTGGCATCCATCAACGGAGACATGGCATTGTCAGGTGTCCCCAGATCAAAGTCCTTGATTGCGGGACCCTTGAGGATGGATTCAGCCGCCATCCGTTGGGGCCTCATGGAGCTCATCACACGCGCATTGAGCGATGCATAGATGGTGGGAACCGAGGCACCCATCTGCAGTGCAGTCACCACAGTCCAGAGACCCGTACCCTTCTGGCCAGCCTGATCCGTGATCTTCTCGACCAGATCGGTTCCATCTTCAGGATCCTTGGTGCGCAGACACACCTCCGTGATCTCCACCAGGTAGGACGACAACTCCTCAGTGGCATTCCACTGACCGAGAACATCAGCCATCTGCACACCGGTCATTCCCTTGACCCGCTTCATCAGGTCGTAGCCCTCGGCCAGGATCTGCTCGATGCCGTACTCGATGCCGTTGTGGACCGTCTTGACCAGATGACCTGATCCACCGGGGCCGATGTAGGTGACACAGGGGCCATCCTCGACCTGTGCCGCCATCTTGTTCACGAGGCTCTCGATGGCCTCATAGGAGGCTTTCGTCCCCCCGGGCATCATGCTTGGCCCCTCCAAGGCGCCTTTTGCACCACCGGAGACACCCATGCCGATGAAGCCAAAACTCTTACTTTCGAGCTGCTTAACCCGGCGTTCGGTGTCGTGATAATCGGAGTTACCTCCATCAATCAGCAGATCTCCTTCCTCCAGATAAGGAGAAAGCTGATCCACCACAGCATCAACTGCGGGGCCCGCCTTCACCATCATCAAAATCCGGCGGGGGCGTTCAAGTTTGCCGACGAAGTCTTCAAGATCCGTGGCGCCCTGGATGTTCTTCTCCCTGCCGCGCCCATTCAGGAAGTCTTCAGTCTTCGCATAGGTGCGGTTGTAGACAACGCTGGAGAAGCCATTGCGCTCCGCATTGAGGACGAGGTTTTCCCCCATCACGCCGAGACCGATGAGGCCGAAGTGAGACTTGGACATGGTCTGGAGGACCACTGACAACTGTGCTCAGTGTGTTGAGGCCGGACCGCTTCGACCGCAAATCACACAAGTTATGTCAGGAATGGGCCATCAGATTTCGGGGCAGATGGCCTTCCTGACAAGGGTTCAAATCAACGATCAGATCACCGTGCCATCGGGAATGGTGGCGTTTTTCTGAACAACCACAATGCCGTTGCGGATGTAGAAGCCCTGATCCGAACGATCCGCTTCCTCGACGTTGTCCTTGTTGATGATCGAGACACCCGAACCGATGCGAGTGTTCTTATCGAGGATGGCTCGTTTCACAGTGGTGCCCTTACCCACACCAAGTGGGATGCCACCGCGTTCCTGAAGAAGAGCGCGCTCTTCACTCGATTCGAAGAAATCAGAGCCCATCACCAGGGTGTCCTGAAGGACGACGTCACTTTCGATCCGGCTGCGCACACCAAGAACACAGTGGTGGATGCTGCAGGACTTCAAAATTGAACCCTCTCCAACGATCGAATTGGTGATCTGAGCGTCCACAAGTTTGCTGGGGGGCAAATAACGGGGACGGGTGTAGATGGGGAACTTCTCGTCGTAAAAGCTGAAGGGAGGCTTCGGTTGTTGCGTTAGCGCCAGATTCGCTTCATAAAAGGCACCGATGGTGCCGATATCTTCCCAGTAATCGTCAAACACATAACTCTGAAGATTGTCGCCCCTCGCGAGAGCCTCAGGAATGACTTCCTTGCCGAAATCCTTGTGGCCGGGATGCTTGTCGAGCAAGTCAAACAGGGTTTGACGGCTGAAGACGTAAATGCCCATCGATGCCAGATACGGTCTCTCCTTCGCGGAGTCAGCACTCAGACCGAAGCGTGAGGTATCAACAGCCATCTCGACGAGTGAATCCCCCTTTGGCTTCTCACGGAACTCCTTGATGGTGCCGTTTTCATCAGTGCGCATCAGGCCAAACGCTTCCGCCTGCTTGGAATCAACAGGAAGAGCGGCAACAGTGAGGTCCGCGCCTGTGCGGCGGTGATGCTCGATGAAGCGGCTGTAATCCATCCGGTACAGCTGGTCACCGGAGAGGATCAGATATTCATCAACATCCCACTCCTGAAAGAGCCATTGGTATTTGCGTACAGCATCGGCAGTGCCACCAAACCAAGAGGGGCTGTCGGGCGTCTGCTGGGCCGCGAGCACCTCAACGAAACCTCCACCAAAGGTATTACTGAGGTTGTAGGTCTGGCTCAGATGACGGTTGAGCGACGCACTATTGAACTGCGTCATCACGTACATCTTGTTGATGTCGGAATTGATGCAGTTACTGATAGGGATATCAATCAGACGATATTTGCCAGCCAAAGGGACAGCCGGCTTAGCTCGCATTTTGGTGAGCGGATACAGGCGCGTACCAGCACCTCCGCCCAGAATGATGGCCAAAACACGCTTCATGCCGCTATCCCAAATCGGCGTTGCCGCAAGAACTTACTGGAGTTTTTGGCTTAAGAACCGTCTTCGGGAAGAATCAGTCGAGATTACTGGGATTCAGTTCGGGACTGAAAGGCTCAGCAGCTCAAGATGGCTCCAAATTGAACAGTCTTTCCACGATCCGAAGTGCCTGTTGACGATCCTGCCGTGTCTGCGGAGCCCGCAGCTGAGTGACTGGGGTGTGGAGGATCTTATTGATGATCCCCTTGCTCAAGGCCTCAACAACCTTGCGCTCTCTGGCTGAAAAATCAGGCCCCATCCTGCTAAGGGCCTTCTGCAGTTCCTCCGAGCGGATCGATTCCATGGAGGAACGCAGCTGGTTGATCGTCGGCACTGCCTCGAGGCTGTCCCACCATTCCAGGAACTGCTGCGCTTCCTGCTGAAGCAACTGCTCGGCCTCTCGAGCGATGGCTTGGCGAGCTTCCTGATTGCGGGCGACGACCTCCTGAAGATCATCCACATCGTGGGATTCAACGCCGTCAACCTCGGCAGCATCTGCAGCGATGTTGCGGGGAACCCCGATATCAATCAGGCGAAGCTTGCTGCGACGGTTCAGTGGAGCCAGCCGGGACGCGTCAATGATCGGGTCATCCGCAGCGGTACTGGTAAACACCAGGGAACAGGTGCTCAGATACTGATCCAGATCTGAGAGCGGCCTGCACTGAACCGGAAGATCAGGGAAATCGGCAGACAGCTGTTCGGCACGGGCAACAGTGCGGTTCAGCAGCACCACCCCTGAAGCACCCTTGGCCTGTAAGTGCTGAAGCAGCAGACGGCTCATGCGCCCTGCACCAACCACAGCGATCTGCTCACTTTCCAGGGTGACCAGTTGATCAAGACCACGGGACTGCCCAAGCTTCAGCTGGGCAAGCTCAACGGCCGCTGAACTGATAGAAACGGCTCCCGTTCCAAGGTTGGTCTCACTGCGGACCCGCTTGCCTGTAGTGACAGCCTGGGTCAGCAAGCGATTCAGGATCGGGCCCAGTGATTTGTGCTCTTGCCCGAGCCGCATCATCTTCTTGACTTGGGAGAGGATCTGTCCTTCCCCCAGCACAAGACTGTCGAGACCTGCTGCCACCCGCATCAGGTGGTCGACAGCGTCTTCGTGGTGAAAGCTGAACAGGTGAGGGGTCAGTTCACCTGTCTCAAGGCCGGAATGACTGCTGAGGAAGTCGCTGACAGCAGACACGCCGAGGTCGGGGTTCCGAACCAGGGTGTAAATCTCAAGACGGTTGCAGGTGCTGAGGATCGAAGCCTCGAGCACCTGCTCATTCCCGCGTAGCGATTGGAGCGACGTCTCCATGGTCTGCTCAGGGATGCTGAGCCGTTCCCGGATTTCCACCGGTGCCGTGCGATGACTGAGGCCGACGACGGCAATATGCATGGAGACGTTCCTCTCAACCAGTTAGTGACGATCAGCTCAGAGCAATGCTCTGGGCACCGTCTTTGATGTGCACGGTGTTGGTGAAGCGGCAGGTGTTGTCCAGGTTGCTAATCACCAGGCTGCTGGTGCGTGTGCAGTCCGTTTCGAACTTAACTCCATTGAAGAGCAGACCATCAGTGATGCCGCTTCCTGCGAAACAAACATGCTCACCGCAGGCCAGTTCCTCAGCTTCGTAGACCTTGTCGGGATCGGTGATACCCATCTCAGTCAGACGCGCCAGGTTTCCCTCTTTGGTCATGTCAGCCCATTCGGAAGTTTGAGCCACAGCCGGGTCGTAAACCAGCTGGCCCTGGAAATGGCCACCGAGAGCGCGCATGGCAGCAGCAGAGATCACACCCTCCGGTGCTGCACCAATGCCCATCAGGCAGTGGGTACCAGTGCCGGCAAAGCCACAGGCGATCGCAGCCTGAACGTCACCATCAGAGATGGGTTGGATCCGTGCACCGGTGGCGCGGATCTCAGCGATCAGATCCTTGTGACGAGCACGATCCATCACAACGATGGTGAGTTCGTCAGGGGCAAGCCCCAGGCATTCGCTGAGGATCTTGATGTTTTCAGTGGCCGACTTGCGGATATCCACTTTGCCCTTGGCTGCCGGGGGCGCAGCCAGCTTCTTCATATAGAAGTCGGGAGCATTGAACAGACCGCCACGGTCGGATGCCGCAAGAACGGCCATTGAGCCACGTTGGTTGTAGGCACAAAGATTGGTGCCTTCGCAAGGGTCAACGGCGAAATCGACGCCAGGACCATTGCCAGTACCGACCTCTTCTCCGATGTAAAGCATGGGAGCTTCGTCGCGTTCGCCCTCACCGATAACGATGCGACCTTGCATTTGAATTTGATTCATGCGCTTGCGCATGGCATCAACAGCCAATGCATCCGCTTCATCCTTCAGACCTTTGCCGGAGAGCGTGGCGGAAGCGATGGCGGCTTGCTCGACGATCTCGAGAATTTCCTGAATGAGGGTCTGATCCACGGGACTCCGGATGGGGTGGTACGGGTTGGCGAGATCTCCTGGACGGGCAGTTTGCCGCCGCCGCAGTGGATCTCGACGTCTGAGCGCGGCTCACTGTATCAGTGGTTGCAGGAGTCCCTAAAATCACTCGGCATTTCGCGCTCCACTGCCATGAGCACCAAGCCCCTGGTGATCTCGCCGTCGATCCTGTCGGCTGACTTCGCACGCCTCGGCGAAGAAGTGAAAGCCGTGGACGAAGCAGGTGCGGATTGGATCCATGTGGATGTGATGGACGGGCGCTTTGTCCCAAACATCACCATTGGCCCCCTGATCGTCGAAGCGCTTCGTCCCGTCACCCAGAAGCCGCTGGATGTTCACCTCATGATTGTTGAACCGGAGAAGTACGTCCCCGACTTCGCCAAGGCCGGTGCAGACATCATTTCGGTGCAGGTTGAAGCATGTCCACACCTGCATCGCAACCTCGCTCAGATCAAAGACCTGGGCAAAAAAGCAGGCGCGGTGCTCAATCCCTCGACTTCCCTCGACACCCTCGAGTACTGCCTTGAGCTTTGCGATCTGGTGTTGATCATGAGTGTCAACCCCGGTTTCGGCGGCCAAAGCTTCATCGAAAGCCAGGTACAGAAAATTCGCGACCTGCGCCGCATGTGCGACGAAAAAGGTCTTGATCCCTGGATCGAAGTGGATGGCGGCATCAAGGGTGCCAATGCCTGGAAAGTCATTGAAGCTGGCGCCAACGCAATTGTTTCCGGCTCAGGGGTGTTCAACCAACCTGATTACGCTGAAGCCATCAAAGGGATCCGGAACAGCAGCAGCAAAGAAGCTGTTCTCGCCTGATCCTCAGGTCGTTCGAGTGAATAGCACCAAGCCCGGCATCCATTGCCGGGCTTTTTTATGGCCGGCAGACACCATGACCTCAAGCAAGGGCTCAGCTGGGATGGTGGCTTGACGCCATAGAGAACAAGGCCCAGTGGCGGCTTGAGGACCCACAAAGATTCAACGTTCGAGGAATCCACAGTTTCATCATCTCCAAAGATTTGGAGCCACGGTGCAGCAAAAGAGACTCCGATAATTGTTTTATGAACGTTGAAGTCAAGCTGGTTGCAGCATTCCTTGCAATCAATGCTGGTGTTATTGCACTAGCTGTTGCTGGATATGCCAAGGGAGGCATGAACATCAGTGCCGTGCTTCAACACTTGAGCTCATAAGCCAGACGAAAAAAGGCAGTGGCCCACCACTGCCTTTTTGTTGATAACACCGGTCTACAAGCAACGTCCAGCTCTCCAGCTTCTCCACTTGAGTTGAAATACTGATGCTTTAACCAATCGCCTGAACGATGGTGGAACTGTCGAAGTCGGAGGCGTCCAATGCGTGACGACGGTCCAACTCAGCAGAATCTAGAAGCTGCCTGACTGGCCTAACAAGCCACACAGCCAGACGCTTCGTTCAGCTTCAAAGAACGCCAAAAAGGAAGGCCATCCCTGCAAGCAGGGATGGCCTTCCTTTTTGAACATTTTACGTGTGCATAGCTTGCTGACATCAATGGCAAACTGGCAGCACATTGAACAAAGTATTTGTCTTGCCTCTAAAGATCGTTTGATAGTACGAACAAGGCACCACAAGGAAGTGGACCTCAGGTCAGCCGAACAACTCCAGGACGGCAATCACCACAATCAGTGATGTTGAACACAAAACAGAAATCGATATTATGAAAGCATGAAATAACGCGACGACCCACAGGTCACAGCGCGAGATTCACACATAACCAAGGAGAAGACAATGAGCAGACGAGGAATCCATCCACTTCTAAGGGGTCTTGATCGGCCTCAACGGATCGCACCCCCCAGACATCCCGTCCAGCTATCTGGTTTGGAGTCGGCACAGCGGAAACGTTATCTCCGATCAGAAGCGGAGGAAGCAGAAAAATCCATCACAACTTTCAGACATTGGTCATCTCATTGAGGTGACATCGCTCTAACGAAGCGCAACCAAAACAAGGAGACGCTTCATCTCTCCTCGGTCCATGCCTTGCTGGATTAGTCCAACACCTTAAGGCTGACGACGGCATCACCAGCTCCATAGGCAAGGTCGATAACCGAGCCCTTCTTGAAGGGGTAACGGTCGTTGATCACGACAATCACACTTTCATTGGTGTCTCCTCGCTTCACTTTGACCTTTGCTCCCAAAGGCAACTGGAAGTGGGCTGATAAGAAGAGTGTGGGGGAGAGTCCACGTGGGCCTCGATCCCCCTCAGAGGTGGGGAGAGTCCGTTAGGCCTCGATCCCCTTGTGGCGGCCGCTTTCGCTGCCAGACCCACAAGTCCACCATGGTGAACATCGGCAGGAGCTAGCCCACACCACAGGTTTTCTTCAGACTGACGACATGCAAGGTTGATCGCGGCTGTCGCAGACAGCAATCCACCGTTCTGGAGGGAACATGTATGCCATCCATCTCACCCCCTAGAAAAAATATCGTTAGCAATCGCGTCTTTTTATGCAGGCTTACTTGAAAGAGATGTTGGCCGTTTTGGAGAAGCCATGAATATCTCCCTTGAGAGCAATTAAGTAACTCAAAGTTGGTATCAAGCGGATAACTCCATGCACCGCAGTGGGTTTACAAAACTCATCAGAGAAATACACCATCCGCAACGTTGAGCCTTCCCATTGCCTTTAGGTTTCTACTGTTGGCATTCGCCGGAGCAACCGTCGTCTTTGTGGCTAACTCAAGAAAAGACTTCGCCCTTCTCGCAGGCACGTTCCTCGTTGGACTTGGTGCCCTAGAAGCAGTGATGCATGTCTATGGCGGCTGACTGAGGGATAAAAGGAGCCGGGGTCCGCCCGCATCGGGAGTGGATTGCCCACTCTCAACTCGACAACAGACATTGACTATTCCGTTACGGAACAGGATTTTTTTAGAGAAGAGAGGAATTAAGCCCAGTTAGCACTGAGCCCAAATCACATCCTCGTTAAACATCGCTCTGGATGGGATCCGAATTGGATCAGCACCCATTAATAACCATGATGAACGCGATTAACTGTGTATATCGTGACGGTCAAAACAAACAGCTCATCGACATCAAAATCCACCGCGACATCTGGCATTACTGGGGGCGGGATCGGAGGTGTGTTCAGGCCAGTTCAGATAGATCACCTGCCATTACGCGGTTCAGGATGACCTGCTTGATCATTGCGCGGTCTCGTTCCACGTAGATCCTCGCCATGTGATCTGGATTCGACTTGAAGCGCAGGTTGTCCAGAGATTTCTCAATCTTGCCAAGAACCTCTTCAACGTGAGCGCCAGGGTTGTCTCCAAAGCTGTCGTAGTTGGCCAAGACCTTGTCGAGTTTTTTGATCAAGCGCGTGGCGGCAGTCATTGATGGCAAAAAAAATTCTCGATAATTTTGGTCGTAGAAAGCTCTGTTCAACAACTTCGTCAGGCCCTCCACATCTTCCATAAAGCAGTGGTGTGTCATTGATTACACCCTCCTCCTCGGATCCCCCATCAGATTCCTCCTTTCCATGGGGGCTATCCCTCTAGCTCTCGCTACGGGAGCAGAACCACAGGAGAAATGGGAGAAGAAGGGGGATCAACAAACTGATCACACGGGGGAACGAAAGACACCAAGAGGCTTATCCTCATCAGGAAGGCGAAAGCCCATGGAAGTCATATCGCGCTGGAACACTTCTCCCCATTGCCATCACAAACAACAACGCTGTCAAAATAGAGCATGCCGGATCACCCTCATCAAAGAATCACTTGATCATTGAACGCGGAACTGACAGGATTTTTTTTAAGAAGATAACGACTACTACAGCAAAGCAACGAGGATAATATTCGACCCGGAAAACGCCTGCAAATCATCAATATCCAAGAAGAACATTACTCACGCCGATCACTTATCGCCAAAAGTTCACGGCAAGGCGAATCGTATTTAGACACTGCTTGACCACGAAAACACATGAATGAGCCAGAACATTCGGAGCCAATATTTTAAGTCGAGTATTCCGTAGATTGAAATCTCTTCAGGAAGAACACTCCGTGTCAAACGCCATCATTGGCAAGACTACGCGCCAAAAAACCAGCCATAACTGTGCAAACCGATGCCTAGAAGATTGACGCCGATGTAGCAAACAGCAATCACCACCAGTCCCACTACAGCCACAAAAGCAGGACGCCGGCCCTGCCAGCCGCGGCTCAGACGCGTGTGCAGATAAGCCGCATAGACCAACCAGCAGATCAAGGCCCAGGTCTCCTTCGGATCCCAGCTCCAGTAACTTCCCCAGGCTTCGTTCGCCCAAACCGCGCCACTGACAATGCCCACGGTGAGCATCAGAAAGCCAACCGTGATTGTGCGGTAGCTGAGACTGTCGAGTTGCTCATTGGTGCTCAGCTGAACAGATTGCAGCTGAACAGAGCCACCATTCCCTATCGAGGCCGCCTGCCGAAAGCCACCACTGCCGATTGAACTGCTGCGCAGCTCCAGAGCCTGGTCGCGATCCGTGATCAGCACCGCAAGGGACAGAAGCGATCCCACCAGCAAGGCGGCGTAACTCACCATGATCACGCTCACATGCATCACCAGCCAGCTCGAGCGCAGGGCAGGCACCAGAGGAGCCGCTGACTGCAATTGATCTGGTAAAGCAAAGCTGGCAAAGGCAATGCAGCCGAGCCCCATCGGTGTGGCCGCTGCCGCAACGATCGGGGAAGGCCAGGCACGCTCCACCAGCAGCTGGGTGAGTGTGCAAGCCCAGGCCAAAAAGCAGAGTGATTCGTAGAGGTTGCTGATGGGAAAGTGCCCGGATTGCCACCAGCGCAGAATCAACTGGGCCGTGAACAGAAGGTTGGCCATCGCAACCAGCAGGCGCACTAGACCTCCACGGGACTGGCTCGACACCGCCCAGAAAGCCAAAGGCATGGCCACCAGCAGCAATACAAAGCCGGCAAAACCAAGGCTGGTCACCAGCTCAAAAGGCGTGTTCAGCACACCATTTCACGAAGAAATGCCATTCTGACTCGGCAGATCAACGACTGGCCTGTTTCAGCATCAGACCACCCGCACCCAGAAACAAAACCACAGGAAGCCATGCCGCCAGGAGGGGGGGAAGGGTGCCCTTCACTCCAAGCGAACTGAAGCTGAAGCCGATCACGTAATAAACGGCGATGATCCCAAGCGTGAGCACGAACGAAAAGCTGCGGCTGCTGCGGTAACTGGGCTGAGCACCGAGGGTGGCTCCAAACAGGCCGAACACCAGACAAGCCATTGGAACCGTGAACTTCTCCTGGATCCGAACACGGATCTTGCGAGCTTCTTTGATGCTTCCGGCCTCCTCATAGACCCTCTGAGCCTGCAAGGCTTCGCCCACGGTCATGTTGACGGCATCTTGCTCAATCCCAGCCAGACGTACGGGTCCGGAGCCAAGGGGATAGACATAACGATCAAAATCGGCCTTGGTCGAACTGCCATTGGCCGCCAAGGTCAGAATCTGCCCATCGAGGAAATCCCAGCTGGCCTGATCCTCATTCCAGATAGCTCTGTCCGCACGCAACATCTGCGTGAAACCAGATCGAGAGAAATCCAGAACCGTCACATCCACCATTTCGCCGTCCTGAAACTTGCGGGAATAGAACAGTTGGTTCAGGCCCTTGCCGTCTTCCTCACCCTGGGAATCGATGCGGCTGCCGAAACGTGGATAAATGATGTCGCGACCTGTCTCACTAGCGAGTGAGCGCCCCAAGGCTCGCTTCAAGGTGACCTCTGCATAGCGTTGGCTTCGGGGAACCACCACGTCGTTGAGGACGAAGGTGAACAGGGTCATCACCATCGAAAGAACGAGGGCCGCACTGATCATCCGCACCGTGGTGACACCGAGGCTGCGCAGGGCGGTGAGTTCACTGTTCGCCGAAAGGCGGGTGAATACAAACAGCGATGCCATCAGGGTTCCGATCGGAACGGAGAAGGCCAGCCAACGCGGGATGCTGAACAGCAGAACCTGCACCGCGATCGTGATCGGCAGGTTCTTATCGACCATCTGTCGCACCAGCTCAAACATCACCCCGCCGGTAAGCAGCAGAAGGGTGAACAGCGCGATAAAGAACAGCAGAGGGCCCAGGAGTTCCTGGAGCAACCAGCGGTCAAGAAGAGCCAGCCGCATCCAGGTGGCCCGTTTAAAACGTTCCAAAATCACAGCTGGAATCCCTCCCCGAGGTAGTAACGCCGCACCTGGGGATCGGCTGCGACCTCATCGGAGCGTCCTGCAGACAACACCGCTCCATCGTTAAGGATGTAGGCACGATCGGTGGTGGCCAGCGTTTCGCGCACGTTGTGATCGGTGATCAGGATGCCCATGCCCCGTGAACGCAATCCCTCAATCAGCAGTTGAAGGTCGGCGACAGCCAGGGGATCGACACCAGCGAAGGGTTCATCCAGGAGGAGATAAAGCGGTCCATTGACACCGGAGGCCAGCGCTCGGGCAACCTCACATCGACGACGTTCCCCTCCGGAGAGTTGGAAGCCACGGCGGTTCATGAACGCCGTGAGATGGAAGTCTTCAATCAGCTGCTGGCGCCGGTCCCGCCGTCGTTCAGGGCTGAGATCGGTCTGCTCAAGGGCAATATCCAGATTTTCGCGCACGGTGAGATTGCGAAAGACACTGGCTTCCTGGGGCAGATAGCCCACACCGAGACGGGCCCGTTGCGGCATGGGAAGGTCTGTGACACGCCGACCATCAATAACCACCTCACCCTGATCAGGGCAGAGCAGACCAATCACCAGATTGAAGGTGGTGGTTTTTCCGGCTCCGTTGGGGCCGAGCAACCCGACCACCTCGCCAGGAGACAGAGCCAGATCCAGATCCTTCACCAGCTGACGCCCCCCCAATGTGATGGAGACGTTTGACAGTTCCAGGGTCATGGCGCCACCGGTGTGGTCACGGGAGCGCCGTCCAGCACAGACTGGCTGGGCTGAAGTGTCCATTGACTGAACACCTGCTGGCCAGGAAGGGGATTGGCAATCGCCCTTCCTTCCTCCAACAGGTAGGTGAACCGATCGGCACGGAGAAGATTGCCGTCGGTCTGGATCACGTCGACATCACCACTCAGCACAATCCGATCTTCTTCAGTGAAGTACTGCGCCTGACGGCTTGTGGCCACCAGGCCCCGGTCGGCATGAACCAATCGAACGTTGCCACTGGCAGTGATCACACCCGTGCTGTTGTCTGCCGATTGCAGGTCGGATTCGATCGTGATCACACCGGCTTCAGCAGCTTGCTGGGACTGCGCAGGGAACAGAGGGCAAAGTGCAGCCAGAAGAGGCAGAAAGAAAAGAAGGCCCCCGGTACGGAGCATCGCCTTGGCTGCCACGCAATCAATCCACAGTTGGTTGAGGTTACCGGCGCTTCAGCTCTGCAACCGCAAAACAGGGACAGTGCATGACTCGGGATCCCCATCCAGCTGAAGTGCTTCAAGACGTTGCTGCGCCGCACCGCACAACGCCTCAAGATCAAGACCCAGATCCGGTGTACCTGGACGTTTCAGCCGTCCAAGCGCTTCGCCGTACAGGATCGTTGCACCTCGCCGGTTGCCCCGTTGCAGATGCAACTGCGCGACAGCAACCTGCAGGATTCCCTGCAGGCTGCGCCGCTCTGGATCAGCCGTTTCATGCCACAGCTCCTCAAACACATCGTGGGCGGCGTACCACTCACCTGCGTTGAAGAGCTCCAGGGCCTGATGAAAGCGGGGATCCGCTTGGGGCATCAGCGCTTGGCCTTCGCCGGCTTCTTGCCAGGAAGCTTGCGCAGACGAATCTACTCCGGCGTCACTTCGAGCATCTCATCGGGTCCGATGTATTCCAGAGCCCGTTCCAGGGTCATCTGAACCGGCGCTTGCAGCGTGTCCAGTTCCTCCGCACCGGCGGAGCGCATGTTGGTGAGCTGCTTGGTCTTGCAGACGTTGATCTCAAGATCCTGGGGTCGGTTGTATTCACCGATGATCATCCCTTTGTAGACCTTGGTTCCCGGGCTGATGAAGAACTGGCCACGATCCTCGGCATTCTTCAGCGCATAGAAGGTTGCCGTTCCTTCTTCGAAGGCGATCAAAACACCGTTCCGACGGGTGTCGAAGTCACCCATCATCGGGCGGTATTCATAGAAGGAATGGCTCATGATTCCTTCGCCGCGGGTGGCCCGGATGAATTCACCGCGGAAACCAATCAGACCGCGGGATGGAACGATGAATTCCAGCTGGGTACGGCCGTCAGCACTGGTTTCCATGTTCTGCATTTCGCCCTTGCGGGTGCCCAGTTTTTCGATGCAGCTTCCAACCGCTGGTTCAGGAACATCCATCACCAGGGTTTCAACGGGCTCGCATGGGGTGCCATCGATGGTGCGGTAAATCACCTGAGGCTGAGACACCTGGAACTCATAGCCCTCACGACGCATGGTCTCGATCAGGATGCCGAGGTGGAGCTCGCCACGACCACTCACCGAGAAACGGTCCGGTGAATCGGTGTCTTCGACACGCAGGGCCACATTGGTGAGCAACTCACGCTGCAAGCGGTCACGCACCTGACGACTGGTGACGAACTTGCCTTCCTTACCTGCAAACGGGGAATCGTTGACGACGAAGGTCATCTGCAAGGTGGGCTCATCCACCTTGATCAGTGGCAAGGCCGTGGGTTCATCCGGGCAGGCGATCGTTTCGCCGATATTGACGTCGTCAAAACCAGCCACGGCCACCAGGTCTCCGGCGGATGCCTCTTCGATCTCGATGCGTTGAAGGCCTTCGAAGCCCAGCAGCTTGCTGATGCGACCCTTCTTAACGGAGCCGTCGTCCTTAATCAGAGCAGCATTCTGGCCCTGTTTGATTTTTCCGTTGTGAACGCGACCAATGATGATCCGGCCGAGGAAGTCGGAATAATCAAGGGTGGTGATTTGAAGCTGGAGGGGCTTCTCGGGGTCACCAACCGGCGGCGGAACGTGGCGAAGGATGGCATCGAACAGCGGACGCATGTTGTCGCTGTCGGTCTTCATGTCGGGCTTGGCGAAGCCTCCGAGACCACTACCGAACAGATAGGGGAAATCACACTGATCGTCGTCGGCCCCCAGTTCGATGAATAGATCGAGAACCTTGTCGACAGCGGTCTCGGGATCCACACGGGCACGGTCGATCTTGTTGACGAACACGATCGGACGGAGCCCTTGCTCAAGGGCCTTCTTCAGCACGAAGCGGGTCTGGGGCATCGGCCCTTCATTGGCGTCCACGATCAGCAGACAGCCGTCCACCATGCCCAGCACGCGCTCCACTTCTCCACCGAAGTCGGCGTGCCCCGGGGTGTCAACGATGTTGATCCGCGTGTCGTTGTAAGTGACCGCAGTGTTCTTCGACAGGATCGTGATGCCCCGTTCACGCTCCAGATCGTTGGAGTCCAATACACAGGTGGGCACCGCTTCGTTGTCGCGGAAAATCCCTGACTGCGCCAACAGCGAGTCGACCAGAGTCGTCTTGCCGTGGTCAACGTGGGCGATGATCGCGATGTTGCGGATCGCCTTGTTGTTGGCGCTCATGCGGGCTGACCGTAAGAATTTGTGAAGAACGCCAAAGGCGCAGTGCGACAGGTTATCTCAACGTGAGAATCGACTGGTGCGCTCAGGACCCCTGATCCGCAGACTGCCGCGGGTGACCCCGAGCTGGTGGTGGATCCGCTCCTGAGACCACACGTCCTGGGTGGCCATTCGACCCGCCATAGCCTCGGCATAGAGGCTGATCCGACGGCGTGTGGCGGCAGCATCCTCATCGAGGAGTTCAAGCCGAATCCTGCGCACGCCTGCCCGCAGCAGCGACGGAAGCGCTTCCACCCCGGATTGCGCAGTCCCATTGAAGAGCGTGTTGCGACAGCCCAAATCGGCACGCAGGGGATGGTCAACGCCACTGCGATCCCTCAGCGTTACGTGGTGCTTCTCGCAGGGACGACCGCAGTCGGTGTGGTCTTTTCCGTCGGACAAAAAGGCACAGAACAGGCAATGCTCCATGTGGAACAGAGGCATGTGCTGATGCAGGGTGACCTCCAGCAAAGCTGGATCAACAGCAGCCGCCAAATCCAGCAACTGCTGAAGGTTGAGGTCGTAACTCGCGGTAATGCGCTGCAGCTTCCAATGGTCGCGATACCAGTGAAAACTCAGAGGATTGGCAGTGTTGAGGGAAAAGTCGCCGATGCAGGGGGCCAAAGGGGTCAACACCTCCAGCTGATCGGCATTGCGCACGAGAAAACCGTCAGGGCGAGCGCGAATGAGTGGCTCAAGGCTCCAGCGTTCGTCGGGTCGTGTGATCCGTGCCCCGGCCAGCCAGAGTCCATCCGGCCAGCAGCCTCGCCCCATTGCCACCGCTTCCCTTAGCTCTCGGGGCTGCTCAAGGTCCGCAACCACCGACTGGACCGGCAGGCCCTCGTCGGAGAGATTCACCAGTGTCTGCAACTGCTCAAGACTGCGCACCAGAACAACCAGACCCGGCGCCGTCTCGCTCTGCGGGGCGAGAGATTGGGGACACATCCTGGCCAGCAGCTGCTTGGCATCCGCCCGTTCGGAAGCAGCCGGGATAGAAGCTGAGCCTGTTGTGTCGTCCAGCGAGGCCTCCAAAAGCTCAAGCAAAGCCCTGCGCATGCGGTTCAGCTCAGCCACAGGCAGGAAAAGATCTCCCTGCAGCTGGATTTCCAGAGACTGAAGCGACCAGCCCGTCCCCCCCAGCCGTCCCAGTTGCTCCTGGAGCCGTTCACGATCGAGGGGGCGCTGGGAGGCTTGCTGCAGCGGCATCATGCTGCTGAGCTTGAGATCCAAGCCCTGCGGGGCCAGCAATTGCAGTTCGAGCGGTGCATCCAGCCGACCGGACACCCGCAGTGCCAGATCCCGGGACCGGGCCTCCACCGATCGGCGCGCAGCACGCTGCCAACGGGACTGCCAGTCGGGGTCGCTGGTGAGCCACACCGACGCTCCAGGGCTCAAGCCAGAGAGATCCGCACGATCCGGACCCAGCCGCAGCTTCCAGCGTTCGGCGCCCATCCGCTCACACACCATGATCCGGCCACCGATTTCCCGTGGTGGTTGCAAGGGATCAGACGAATGTTGTTCCAACACGATCCCCTGACCAGGATGCAACTGCTCTCGACTGCGCAGGTGCAACCAACCGCCCCGTTCAACCCGAAGCAGCTGCCCCAGCAGGGGACCACGCTTTTTGCTCCAGCGGCCATGCACAAGGCGACGGTGGTTCACCCCCTCCAGCCAACCGGTGGAGAGCCCCCTGGAAAACGCCAGCTCCAGCTGGCGTTGAACCTGCGGAGCCGAGACGGGGCTCAGATCCAAGCGTTGCCGATAGGCATCGGTTACGGCAGCCACATAGGCCGCATCCTTTAACCGCCCCTCGATCTTCAGACTGGCCACGCCGATCCGCTGCAACTCCGGCAGGAGCTCCCAGGCAGCAAGATCCTGGGGTGACAGCAGATAGCGCTGATCTTCGAGAGCGCGGGGCTCACCATCCACCACCATTTCGTAGGGAAGACGGCAAGCCTGAGCACATTCGCCTCGGTTAGCACTGCGCTGGCCAAGGGATTCACTCGTCAGACACTGCCCGGAATAGGCGACGCAAAGGGCGCCATGCACGAAAACCTCCAACGGCATCACGAGGTTCCGCTGGGCTAGTTGCGCCTGCAGGCGCTCGAGATCACGAAGGGCAAGTTCACGGGCCAGCACAACCCGCTGACAACCAAGCGCTGCAGCCTGGGCAATCCCCGCTGAGCTCGTAATCGACATTTGGGTGGAGCCATGCACGCAGAGATTCGGCACCAGGCGCTGAGCCAACCGACAGAGCCCAACGTCCTGGACGATCACCGCATCAACAGCCGCCTCGTCGGCAGCAATCAGCAACTGTGCCGCTGCCGCGAGTTCATCACTGAACACCAGCACGTTGAAGGTGAGGAAGCCCTTCACATCGCGCTGATGCAGCCATTGCATCAGCTCAGGGAGGTCATCAAGTCTGAAATTTTCCGCCCGCTGCCGAGCATTGAAGGCATCAACACCGAAGTACACCGCATCAGCGCCGGAGGCGACGGCCGCCTGCATCGCAGCCCAGTCGCCAGCAGGAGACAGCAGCTCAGGGACGGTCAAGGATCGCGCCTAGAGAAGCGACGGGCCGCCTCAAAGAGACGCAATGCATCCGCATTGCCCTGATAGCGCCAATGCCAGGGTTCGTACATCACACCTTGCTGATTTCCCTGAGGGAAGGACAGAACAAAGTGATATCGAGCGGCATGGTCCTGCAGCCAGCGAAAAGCGTTGGTGTCTTGAAAGCTCTGGGAGAGGTTGGTTTCAGGAACCCGGCCATCACCAAGATCAACGGCATAACCAGTGCTGTGCTCGGAGTAGCCCGGTGGAGCCGATACCTGGGCACGTTCCTCTGCAGTCTGATTACGTTCCGAGGCCACATCAAAAAAAATGGACTCCTGCAGGGCCAACGAGCGAAACCCGCTGAGCAAGCGGAGATCGACACCGTCGGCCGCAGCGGAACGCATCATCGTGTCGAGGGCATCGGCTGCCTCCAAATTCAGTTCAATCCCCGGTTGAAACACGATGAGTTGATCCGCTTGCGCTTCGCGATAAGGGAAGTGCCCCAACAGGCGTCCATCCGCATCGGGACGTTCACGAAAGCCTGAAATCTCGAGGGTCTGCGTGGGTTGCCGTCGAGACAACAGGGTGGGAGCGACCAGCACCGCTACCAGGGTTCCAGCGCAGACAAGTACAAGTCCGAAAAGCAGACCAACAGCGCCATTTCCCTTTCGTTGACGCGGCGGTCGTGTCCGACGGGCGACCGGAATATCCTCCCGCTCGGTGCGTCGCGCAGAGGATGCCCGAACCAAAGCGCTGATGCGTGTTGTTTCGATCGTAAAGGCACTGGCCAGTTCGACCCACAAAGGTCGTTGTGACAGTGATAGCTTCAAAAAACAATCCAGCGGAGACGGGCTGAGATGTTGCGAGTTGCGGTGATCGGCGGTGGCCCCAGCGGCTCCTGTGCTGCAGAGATTTTGGCCAAGGCAGGAATTCAGACCTGGCTGTTTGAGCGCAAACTCGATAACGCCAAACCCTGTGGAGGTGCCATTCCTCTCTGCATGGTTGAGGAGTTCGAGCTTCCGGACGAGATCATCGACCGCAAAGTGCGCAACATGAAGATGATTTCCCCTTCCAACAGGGAAGTGGACATCAAACTTGATCCCCTCGGCTACGACGACAACGCCTACATCGGCATGTGCCGTCGGGAAGTCTTCGACGCCTTCCTCCGCAACAGAGCCGCTGATTTAGGAACGACCCTGATCAATGGTCTGGTGCAGAAGATCGACACCGGTACCGACCGTCAGGGGCCATACACCATTCATTACGCCGACTACAGCGGCGGCGGCCCCACTGGAGAGCAGAAAACCCTCGGTGTCGATCTAATCATCGGTGCTGATGGCGCCAACTCACGGGTGGCGAAAGCCATGGATGCCGGTGATTACAACGTGGCCATTGCCTTCCAGGAGCGGATCAAGCTTCCGGCCGAGGAGATGACCTACTACGAGGATCTCGCGGAGATGTACGTCGGCACCGATGTGTCTCCTGATTTCTATGCCTGGGTGTTCCCCAAGTACGACCACGTTGCTGTGGGAACCGGAACCATGCAACAGAACCAGAGCCTGATCAAGGGTCTGCAGAAGGGCATCCGTGAACGGGCCAACAAGCGCCTGTTCCAGGGCGAAGTGATCAAGGTGGAAGCCCATCCCATCCCTGAGCACCCTCGTCCGCGACGGGTTGTAGGCCGAATGGCGCTAGTGGGCGATGCAGCTGGTTACGTCACCAAGAGTTCAGGAGAAGGGATTTATTTCGCTGCCAAGAGCGGCCGAATGTGCGCTGAAGCGATCGTGGAAATCTCCAACAGCGGTGCTTCCATCCCAACGGAAAAACAAATCAAGTCGACCTACATCAAGCGCTGGGACCGGAAGTACGGCGCCACCTATGCGGTTCTCGACATCCTTCAGCGCATTTTCTACCGCAACGACGCCGCCAGGGAGGCCTTCGTCGAGATGTGCGACGACAAGGACGTACAGAAGCTGACCTTCGACAGCTATTTGTACAAGCGGGTGGTGATGATGAATCCCTGGCAGCAGATCAAGCTCACCCTTCGCACTGTCGGCAGCTTGATCCGAGGCGAGGCCCTGGCTCCGTCGAAGTACAACCCTGTTCCCTCAGCAGTTGGTCGTTCAGACGGCGATTTTCTTGCCGAGGAAGCTTCACAGCAGATCAAGGCTCAGGCCACTGAGTCGAAAGGATCCAACTCCAAGGAAACGGAGTCGAAAGAAAAGGCCGGCGTCTCCTGAGGAGGCCGGCCCCAAACAACCCTGAAGTTGCTGGTTAGTTGCGCGACTCCATCGCTTTGCCAGCAGCATCTTTGATCCTTTCAATCCCCTGCTCAATGTTTTTGGCGGGGGATGTTTCTTTCTTGGTCGTCGACCAGACGTTGACGGCGTATATGGCTGCTGCCGCCACGATGATGGCCGCGATCACAGTTCCAAGGCCATTACCTCCTTGGCGGATCACGACAGGCTGCTGCTGGGTGGTGTTGGTCTCTTGTTCAGGCATTCCAAAGGAATGGACTGGCTCCTGCTTAGCCACTGGGGCAGGAGCTGCCATTCATTTGGATTGAATCGATTCAAATTCAGCCAAGACAGAAGCCTGATTCCGCAGAACGGCCAGCAGGTTGAGGCGGTTGAGCCGCAAGTCGGGGTCTTCGACCATCACCATCACACTGGTATCACCGTCGAAGAAGGCCTGAAGAATCGGGGTTGCGGCCACCAGCGCATCGGCTAGAGCTTGATACGACCGCTGCTGAGCCAAAGGTTGCAGCTGCTCCAGTGCGGCGAACAGATCCTGCTCACTGGCCGACTCGAAGCGTTCAGCCTGAACCACATCGCCAGCAACAAGCTGATCCCGTGCCAATTCGCCCTTCTCGGCCAGCTTGGTGGCCCGTTGAACAACCGCTTGCACGGCATCCAGCTGGCCGCTATCCCGGAGAGCACGCAACAGCTGAAGCCGCTGTTTCACGTCGAGAGGATCACTGAGCAAACGCTGGTTGGAAACGGCGTCTCCAGCAACAGCCTGCACCAGATCCGGAGCAAAGCCGTCGTCTTCCAGCTGGGAGACGATTCTCTGACGCATGAGCTGGCAAAGATCGTTGTGGAGCTGACTGGAGTCGACCGCAAAGGCCGGGAACAGGGCAGCCCACTCGGCCACGGCATTGGTCAAAAAGGCCATGAGGTCCAGCCGCCAACCCATCCCCCAGAGAATCTGCAAAACACCGTTGCCAGCACGGCGCAGGGCATACGGATCTGAGGATCCCGTCGGGCGCTCGCCTTTGGCAAAGATACTGAGCAGCAGCTCCAGCCGTTCCGCCACGGCCACCACAGCCCCCGCAGGCGTTGCTGGTAGGTCATCACCGGCACCTCGGGGCAGATAGTGCTCCACCACAGCAAGGGCGACCTCGCGGGGCTCTCCCTCCTCCAGGAGGTACTTACCACCCATCAGGCCCTGGAGTTCCGGGAACTCGCCCACCATCTGACTCACCAGGTCGTTCTTGCAGAAATGAGCTGCTCGCAGGGCCGCATCCGTAACGGCTTGATTGAGACCGAGTTGCTTCAACAGCAGCCCCGTCAGCCGCTCGATCCGCTCGGAGCGGTCGAGAAGACTGCCAAGCCCCTCAGCAAAGGTGACACGGTCAAGAGACTCACGCCTGGATGCGCTGGATTGACGTCGGTCGACATCAAGAAAGAATTCGGCATCCGCAAGACGCGCTCCGAGAACGCGCTCATTGCCGCGGACAATCAGGGAGGCTGCCGGAGCCAAGCCGTTGCCCACCAGCAGGAACTGAGGACGAAGCACCGCATCAGCGGTCAGTCGCAGCGGATCGGATTGAAGGTCAGGCACTTGCAGCGGCACATAACGCTGATGGGCCTGCATCACCGTGCTGATCACTTCGGGGGGGAGCTGCAGGAAACGCTCAGCGATGGTTCCCTCGAGGACCCTGGGATCCTCGACAAGGTCGACGAGTTCCTCGAACAGGGACTCTGGACAGTCGGGAGTTCCGTTGGCGGCCTCAGCCGACTGATCAAGACTGGTACGGATCCGTTTAGCTCGCTCCGTGCGGTCAACAACAACACCGGCAGCGTCGAGGGTCTCAGCGAACGCATCCGCCGATGCGATGGAGAGCGGCTCGTCACCATGAAGCCGGTGGGCACGGCTGAAGCGATCGCTGCGGACCTCAGGGTCAGCGCCATCCAGCACCACAGGAATGACCTTGGAGCCCTGAAGGGCGAGCAACCAGCGGATGGGGCGACTGAAGCGCTGGGCTCCCGTTCCCCAGCGCATGAACCGCCGCCCTTGGAGGGCATCGATCCATTGGGGGATCAGAGCCTGAAGGAGATCAGCACTGGCTTGACCAGGGGTCAATACCGTTGCAAAGACGCAGGGGCCCTTTGGCGTCTCTCGCTGTTCCAGCGCTGAGGGATCGACACCGCAACGCTTCGCGAAACCGATCGCCGCAGGTCCGGGAATGCCGTCCTTGAAGGCTTGAGCCACGGGGGGACCTTTGCGGTCTTCCTGAAGATCAGGTTGTCCGTCTTCCAGATCGGCGACGGAGACCACCAGACGCCGGGGGGTGCCGAACACCGACACAGCCCCGTGCCCAAGCCTTGCCTCACGCAAGTCGCGACTGACCCGCTGCTCAAGCTGGGTCAGCGCTTGCTTGACGAAATCAGCGGGAAGCTCCTCGGTGCCGATTTCCAGAAGAAAGGTTGCCGTCACGCCAAGGTCAGAGCCGGAGGCGACTGTATTGGAAGCCGTTTCGCTACGTTCAAATCAAGAAGTCCTTTTCGGGGTGGGGGAAAGCTCCTTGACAGTGGCGGAAACCGGATCTCAATCCCTGTCTAAGGCGGAGCAGCGCAAGCTGGACAGTGACTATCTGCGCGACCCATTGCTGAGCGAGCTCAGCAACGATGAGGTTCGCTTCACGGAAGATGCCGTTCAACTGCTGAAGTTCCACGGCAGCTATCAGCAACATCACCGCGAACTGCGAAAAACCGACAAGGTCCGCAGCTGGCAGATGATGCTGCGGCTGCGCAGCCCAGGGGGACGCATCCCCGCCAGGCTCTTTCTGGCCCTGGATGAACTCTCCAATCGTCTGGGTGATGGAACCCTGCGGGCAACCACCCGCCAGGCCTTCCAGATGCATGGCATCCCCAAGGCTGATCTGAAAGAGGTGATCGGCACCATCGTTCGCAACTTGGGCTCGACCTTGGCGGCCTGCGGAGATATCAACCGCAATGTGATGGCGCCTCCGGCTCCCTTTGAGAAGGGCGGGTATCCCGTTGCACGCCGCCTGGCAGATGAGATTGCGGATCTACTCAGCCCTGAGGCTGCTGAGGGGGCTTATCTCGATCTCTGGGTGGATGGTGACCTGAGTTATCGCTTCAAGCCCAGCCGCGCCGTTCGGAAGGCCAGGAAGCGCCAGAGCGAAGACGGTGTGTTTTCAGGCAGCTCTGAGGAGCCTCTGTACGGGGACACCTATCTCCCCCGGAAGTTCAAGGTGGCCGTCACCGTGCCGGGGGACAACTCCGTGGACCTGCTCACCCAGGACATCGGTCTGGTGGCCTTTACCGATCCTTCAGGCGAGCTTCGGGGCTGCAACGTCTATGTCGGCGGTGGTATGGGTCGCACCCACAACAAGGAGGAGACCTTCGCCCGCACCGCAGACCCCCTTGGCTACGTCGAAGCCGTTGACGTTCTCGATGTGGTTCAGGCGATCCTGGCGTTGCAACGGGACCATGGTGACCGGGAAGTGCGTAAGCACGCCCGCATGAAGTACCTGATTCATGACAAGGGCATTCAATGGTTCCGCGAAACCCTTTGCGCTACCTACTTCAAGGGAGCACTCAAAGGTCTGCGCAATGAGCCAAAGGCCAAACTGCTCGACTACCTCGGCTGGCATCGGCAGAAGGCAGGGATGTGGTTCGTGGGGCTGCCCCTGCTATGCGGTCGCCTGAACGGTGATCTGAAAGCGGGACTGCGGCAACTCGTCGAGACCTACCAGCTGGAGATTCGTCTCACAGCCAATCAAGACCTGCTCCTTTGCAACATCGGTACCTCCCAGCGCGCCAGCATTCGCACGCAGCTTGAGGCGATGGGCTTTGAGGTGCCTGAAGCACCAGCCCGCCTCGCCAGACATGCCATCGCCTGCCCAGCACTGCCCACCTGCGGCCTGGCGATCACCGAATCGGAGCGCATCCTTCCAGATGTTCTTGATCGCCTGGATGCCCAGCTGCGGCGGCTCGAGATCGAGAAGTCGCTCCTCGTGCGCATGACCGGCTGCCCCAATGGCTGTGCTCGGCCTTACATGGCGGAGCTGGGATTGGTGGGCAACGGAGTCAACCAGTACCAGCTATGGCTCGGTGGGACCCCCAACCTCCAACGTTTGGCGCGTCCCTACATGGAGAAATTACCCCTCGACGATCTTGAAAAGACCCTCGAACCGTTGCTGCTGAGCTGGAAGGCCGCCGGTGGTCGACGCAGCTTCGGGGATCACATCGAAAAGCTGGGGGATCAGGAAGTGAGCGCATTGTTAGCGGCCTCGGCATAGACCGCTACAGCAGCACCCTTGCGCCAGGCCCAGAGCTGATCACCGAACGAGTAGTGCCACCACTCGTTCGGGTGCTGGGCGAAGCCGGAAGCATTCATGACATCGGCCAGAAGCTGCCGACGTTGATGCCAGCAGCGGGCATCGGGATCCTCCTGTCCGGCGTAATGCTCGGGCTCTGAAATCGCACCAATGGCATCGATCTCTCCACCCATCTCCAGCGGGATTCCCTCACGGCTACTGAGGGTGAGATCAACAGCGGCACCGGTGCTGTGGGGTGGCGGTGTGGCTGGATCGCGGCTGGGGGCGGCCCAGAACCGCCCCACATCGGCAACCACCCGGTCGAAGGCGTCCCCCGACATCAGTTCAACCCCGCGTTCGCGGCAGAGGTCGGCAATGCTGTGCTCCACCATGAAGGCCTGCACCGCGATCGGACGCCACGCATCGAAAATGCTCAGGCGAAGGCTGGGGTCGTGATCGCTCAGACGCTGCTGCGCCTTCAGCAGACGCTGAACCACCCCTTGGCGCAATTGGAAGGGATTCCCTGAGGCCCCATAGGGTGCACCGAGCGCCATGTAGGGATGGGGTTCCATCCGCAAGAACTCCCGAGGGAGGTCTTGCAGCGGCTCACCGCACTCCTCGATCGGGATAGGGCTCCAGGGGCGCATCGAATCGTTGAGAGGGGATGGGTCAGTTCAGGGGGGTGCCGCCGCTGAGGCGACGCTGCTGCTCATCCAGGGTCTTGCGCAGCAGCGGGAGCTGTTCAAGGTCTGGATCGTGTTTCAGCAGCTCCTGAGCCGCCGTTCGTGCATCCTCCAGAACAGCACCATCATCGGCAAGGCTGGCCAAGGCCAGATCGGGCAGGCCCGACTGACGGGTCCCCAACACCTGTCCAGGACCGCGCAGACGCAGATCCATCTCAGCGATCTCAAAACCATCGGTGGAGCGCACCAGCACATCCAGACGCTGGCGTGCCAAGGGATTGGAACTGCCATTGATCAGCAGGCAGTGGGAGGCGGCGGCGCCCCGACCGACGCGACCCCGCAATTGATGCAACTGCGCCAGTCCAAAGCGCTCGGCATGGTCGATCACCATCACGCTGGCCTCAGGTACATCCACGCCCACCTCCACCACCGTGGTCGACACCAGCACCTGGGTTTTACCGGTGGCGAACGCGTTCAACACCGCCTGCTTGTCGACACTGGAAAGACGACCATGCAGGAGGCCGACAGCCAAGTCAGGGAAAACCTCCGAGGCCAACTCGGCATGAACTTCAACAGCCGAACGAAGCTCGAGTTTCTCCGACTCATCCACCAGCGGCAGGACCACATAGGCCCTCTGGCCAAGCTGCACCTCCTCACGGATCAGCTCATAGGCCTTCTCGCGCTTACCGGCCGTGAGCATGCAGGTGCGAATCGGTGTGCGACCTGGAGGTAATTCATCGATCTGGCTGACATCCAGATCCCCATGCATCGACAACGCCAGGGTGCGTGGGATCGGCGTTGCTGTCATGGTGAGCAAGTGGGGCTGCAACCCCTTATTGAGCAGACGATCCCGTTGGTGAACGCCGAAGCGGTGTTGTTCATCAACCACCACAAGCCCCAAGCGATTGAAAACGACCGGATCCTCAAGAAGGGCATGGGTCCCCACAAGAACCTTCAGAGAACCATTGGCCAAGTCATCCAACAGCTGACGGCGGCGTGGTCGTGGTGTGGATCCCGTCAACAAGGCGACGCTGACGTGAAGCTGAGGCAACCACTGGCAGAGATTGCGGTAATGCTGCTCGGCCAGCACCTCCGTGGGGGCCATCAGGGCCCCCTGCCAACCAGAGGCGATGGTGCTGAGCAACGCCGCAATGGCGACCACCGTCTTTCCCGAACCGACATCCCCCTGCACCAGTCGGGCCATGGGTTCGGTGCGACCGAGATCGGCTTCAATGTCCTGAAACACACGTTGCTGGGCTGCGGTGAAGCGGAAGGGAAGAAGGTCCATGAACTCCCCCACAAGCCCATCGGCACTGGTCTGAAGATCGAGATCAGGCCCCGTCCGAGAGCGCAGCAGCTGACGTCGTCTTAACAGGCCCAACTGCAAGAGCAGAAACTCATCGAACACCAGCCGGCGGCGGCCCCGATCGAGGCTTTCACGATCCTTCGGCGCATGCAGCGCTTGCAAGGCTTCCGCCAATGTCGCCAGCTCGAATCGCCGTTGCAGCTCAGCAGGAAGGGGATCGAGCCAGGTGGCCGCGAGGGGCAAGACCTGATCAATCAAGCTGCGGAAACGGTCAGCACCAACCCCTTCGGTGAGGGGGTACACCGGCAGAAGACGACCGATGCTGGGGGACTTCACAGGAGAAGAGGGGCTGTCCAACACCTCAATCAACGGATCCTGGAAGGTGATGCCGTAGGGGCCGTCCTTGACCAGACCACTAACGGCCACGGTGGCACCAACGGGGTAAAGGCGCTGCTGACCTTTGAGGTACGCCGGAGAACTGAAGCGTTTGCCAGCCAGGAAGCGACTCACCTTCAGGCGACCTGTCGGATCCTGGAGCTGGAGCTCAATGATGGCGAGATTGGTGTTCCTTGGGCTGACAAATCCATTGCAGCGGCGGATCGTGGCAACAATCGTGGCGGTCTCCCCCAACACCAGCGCCTCAATACGCCGCATCGCCGAGTAGTCGACATGATCACGGGGGTAGTAGCGCAGCAGGTCGCGCACCAGAAGCAGGCCGATCGACGCCAGCCGTGCGGCGAATTTCGGACCCACACCACGGATTTGCGTGATCGGACTATCGAGCTGCAACGGTGACGCAGGCCGTTGAGCGCCCTCTCCAGCCTTGGAGGACGACTGAACCTTCAGCCTTGGCGGTGCCATGGGGGCCGAGGGTTCCAGACGATGGCGCAGCTCATACAGCCACTGGCGAGCATCGGTAACCAGACGCCGGCGGGCAGGATCAGCCAACTCCGGATACTCGGCGAAACCAGCGCTGAGCCTGGTCATCCGATCGGTTACGGCCTGAGGGAAGGGCAGTGCCGGCGGGGCTGCAAGCTGCTGCTGCAGAAAGTCGTGAAAACGCTGCTGGCGACCCTGCAAGTTCCGAAAGCCTCGGTCGGCCTCCAACCCCAGCGAACGCTGGATGGGAAGCATCCATGCCAACAACAGCGACAGTTGCTCGCCGGTCAGTCCCCGCTCAGCTGCTGCGTTGAATCGGATGGGGTCTGCCAATGGGTACGGGCCTCACGATCGAGGGAGCGACGCTGCCAGTGGCGTTGCTGCCGAACCATTGTGAGCAGAGCATGGTGGTGAGTGCGCAAACGCTTGCGGCACTGACGCAGTCGTGGGCTGTCGAACTCCAGATCGTTGCTGCGCAGGAGCACACAAAGAACATCCATGCCCTGGTCGAGATCACCGACGGCCAGAGGCAGCCGCAAACGCAACACATTTGTGGCCGTTGGCTGTGTTTCCACCTGACCCTTCAGGACGGCGTCGAGAAGGCTGATGGGCAGAAGCGTCTGGGCCAGCCCTGAGCGCAGCATCTGCACATTCACAGCGTGGGACAGGTTGCGAAGCCGTCGCTCAAGTGCCTGATCCATGGCCTGGATCCAATGCAAAAGCGCATCCGGCTCACGAGGAAGGAAGTGGTCGTCGCCTTCAGCAGACTGATCAAATGCGCCACTGGCCTCGACGGGCATTTGTGCCTGCTGCATCGCATCACCGGCCAGCTCGAACAGCGAGCGGAGCACGTCAAGATCCCCTGAAGGTTGGCTGTCTGGTTGTTCAGGGAGAGGTTCAACAACAGGACCTGAACCTGGATCTCCCTGGGGGGAATCGAGGGGGGACGCCAGGCTCAACTGAATCGAGCCACTGGGTTCGTCCTGCTGCGGAGGAGACGATGGCGACTCGGACGCAGCGTCTCTGTTCAACGGCTGACGGCCGAGGTTCTGAAGCATGGTTCGGCTGGCATGGGCCTGCTGGCGCCGCTGCTCTTGCTGCATCTGCTGAACAAGCTGCATCAGCTGCTCCACCGTGAGCAGGACGCTGCAGCGCTCAATCAGATTGTTGACCGACGCATGGAAGTTCTGGCGGGTCGAGTCTGGAAGCCGACTAAATCGGGAAGGATCAACCTCGCCGAGAAGATTAAACAGAGCCTGACGGGTGGCTCCTGGAAGCAGCTCACGCAGCACCTGCAGATAGAGAGCCTGCTCCCGGTAGAGGGCGATGGCCCGCAGCCGGCACAACCGTTGAAGGCGCGCCAGCTGATCTGACGGGTCGTAAGCAGGCCTGACGTCCGGGTCGGACAATGGAATCAGCCGGCGCTCTGCATGGACGCCACTTCAGCGGCGAAATCGTTCTCCGCCACCTCGATGCCCTCACCAAGGGTGTAGCGGGTGAAGCGACGAACCTTCACGTTCTCGCCGATCTTGCCGGCAGCCTGCTTGACGAGATCAGCAACGGTGATTGAGCTGTCTTTGATGAAGGGTTGCTCCATCAGAGCGAGTTCCTTGAGGCGCTTGCCAATCCGACCTTCAACGATCTTTTCCTTCATCTGTTCAGGCTTTCCGTCGAGGTCGTCTCGGCCCATCTCAATCGCCTTCTCGCGCTCACGGATCTCGTCGGGGATCTCGTCGGTGGTGACGTATTCCACGTTGGGGCATGCCGCAACTTGCATTGACACATCCCGAAGAAGTTCCTGGAACATGTCGCCACGAGCCACGAAGTCGGTTTCGCAGTTGACTTCGATCAACACACCCACCCGGGCGCCGGTGTGGATGTAACTGCCGATCGCACCCTCGGCAGCGGTGCGTCCTGATTTCTTTTCAGCGCTGGCGATGCCTTTCTGGCGAAGCCATTCAACGGCTTTATTGGTGTCCCCATCCGTTGCGGCCAGGGCCTTTTTGCAGTCCATCATTCCCGCGCCGGTCTTGTCGCGGAGTTCTTTGACAAGCTTGGCGGATACGGCAGCCATCGGTCGGAAGGGAAGAAAAGGGTGGATGCGCCGTTCTCCGTTGACGGAGAACGGCGAGGTCGAGAAGGGAAAGGGTGATCAGGCGTCGGCGTCGCCGCCACGCTGATCGTTGGAACCGTGGCGACCTTCATTGATCGCGTCGGCCAAACGACCCAGCACAAGCTGAACGGAACGGACAGCGTCGTCGTTGCAGGGAATCGGAACCTCGCAGAGGTCCGGATCGCAGTTGGTGTCGAGCATTGACACCAGGGGAATGTCGAGCTTGCGGGCTTCAAGCACCGCATTGGACTCACGGCGTTGGTCCACCAGAACCACGACGTCGGGGAGACGGCGCATGTTCTTCAGACCGCCCAGGTACTTCTGGAGACGCTCAAGTTCGCGACGAAGCACCGCACCCTCTTTCTTGGGGCGCATGGCAATGGCGCCACTGGATTCCATCCGCTCCAAATCCTTGAGACGGTCGATCCGGGCCTTCATCGTGGTCCAGTTGGTGAGCATTCCGCCCAACCAGCGCTGGTTCACATAGGAGGCTCCGCAGCGGGCAGCTTCGAGAGCAACCACTTCAGAAGCTTGCTTCTTGGTGCCAACAAAAAGGAAGCGCTTGCCGCTGCGAGCAGCTGAACGGGTCCACTTGTAGGCGTTGTTCATGCAGACAGCGGTCTGCACAAGATCAATGATGTGAACACCATTGCGCGCGCAATAGATGTAGCGCGACATCTTGGGGTTCCAACGACGGGTCTGGTGCCCAAAGTGGGCACCAGCCTCCATCATCTCGGCGAGGGTGACGACAGCCATGGTTTGTGGGTTTCGGGTTCGCCTCCACCTGCCAGGGACCTGAACAACCAGCAGATGCTGGTGTCACGGTGCACCCGAAACGGGCAGGTGTGCGGAGTGAAAGGACCTATAGAAGGTATCAAAACGTTGATCAACGCAGTCCAGCTGCTTTGGCTTCGCGGAACAGGGCACGCACACCGATGCGATTCAGAGGCAGACGAAGCAGCTCCATTGCAGTCCCCGGGTAGCCATGACGAATTAACCAGCGGAGCAGGGGGCGAAGGCTGGACGGATTAATCAGCCCCCCGAAAGTGAGAAGCTCCCAGAGGATCCGATGGAACCAGGTGAACTGGATGATCAGGCGCACCCGCCGGGTTGGATGTTTGCGGAAGAACACCAGCCCCATGCGGGCCCGTTCTCCCTCCACTTCCACAAGGCGGGGGATTTGATCGAGGCTCAGAGCAGGGTGCCAGTGATAGCCGACAGCGGCAGGACACTTCACCAACTCAACCCCCATCCGCCGAAGGCGCTCACCAAGTTCCAGATCCTCCCAGCCGTAGAGGCGAAAACCTGTGTCGAACAGGCCTGAGCGCTCCAACACCGCCCGATCGATGGCCACGTTCCCCGTAGCGAAATAGGCCCAAGACAAGTCCCTCAACTTGTGACGTTCGGAGCGGGGCGCCTCAAAGTTGGCCGTGTTGATCACAGCGCCATAGGTGAAACAAAGGCGATCACCCCGTTTCTGCCAGCACTGCCTCAGGGCTAGTGCGTGGGTCGCCAGAAAGGTTTCTGTGACCACCAGGTCACTGTCGATAAAAACAATGACGTCACCACGGGCATGATCGACGCCCCGGTTTCGCCCTTCCGCAGGACCACCATGCTCCTGCTCAATCAGACGCACATGGGGGAAACGATCCGACTGGTGCCGCAGCCACGACGGCGTTCCATCGGTGGAGCCGTCGTCGACCACGACAACCTCGTAATCATCCAGAGCACCGTCGAGCTGCTGATCTTCCAGTGCCGAGAGGCATTTCTCGAGAATCGGGCGTCGGTTGTAGGTCGGAATAACGACGCTGACGAACATCGCGACAGCCGATGCAGAAGGAACCCACACTACGAACAACAAAAAAGGGGCCCGAAGGCCCCTTTTTTCTGAACATTGCTTGGCAGATCAGTCCGCCGCGCCACCATTGTTGGCGGTTCCGGTCACGCCATTGCCAGCGCCTTCACCACGGCCGTCGTTCCGCATCTTGCGCTTCTTGAACTTGCGGGCGTAGGCGCGGTTCCGCTCCTGCTTCTCTTTCTTCAGGTTTCTGCGCTTGGCCATGCGGAACTGCGGGCTCTTGAATCAACGCTGAGTCTACTCAACGGCATTCAGCAGACGCCCATCCTCCATCTGGAGCACGCGATCGGCGACATCAACGATGCGTGGATCATGGGTCACCATCAGCACCGCACAGGACTGTTCGCGCGCAAGTCGGCGCAGCAGCTCCACCACCTCCCTGCCGGTGCGGCTGTCAAGGGCGGCTGTGGGCTCGTCCGCCAGGAGCAGCCTGGGATTAGCCGCAAGGGCACGGGCAATGGCGACCCGCTGCTTCTGGCCTCCAGACAAGTCATGGGGGACTTTGGCCATGTGGTCCTCAAGGCCTACGGAGCGGAGCCACTGACGGGCCTCATCCCGACGGGCCCTGTAACTGAGATCAGGCAGAAGATCAGCTCCCATCTGCACGTTCTGTTCAGCCGTGAGGCAGCGCAGGAGGTTGTGCCCCTGAAAAATCATTCCAATGCGTCGGCGCACCTGCTGGCGACGACGACGGCCGGCTCCATCCAGGGATTGCCCAAGCACAGACACCTGGCCCTGCTGAACCGTCCGCAAGGCGCCGATCAAGGTGAGCAGCGTTGTCTTGCCACAGCCGGAGGGTCCGGTCAGCAAAACCACTTCGCCCGGCTCGATGCTGAAGCTGATGTTCTGAAGAACCTCGCGGCGCATCTCCCCCTGGCCGAAGGCATGGGAGAGGTTGTCGACAACAACAGCGGCCATCAGAAGATCTCCGCAGGGTCTGCATCAATGAGACGACGCATGGCCAGGAACGACGACAACATGCACATCACCAGGATCATCACCAGAACGGTCAACGCCCGGGACAGATCCATGCCGACGGGCAACTTGGTGGCGTCACGAACGAACCAGTACAGACCCTGACCGGCCATGTAGGCGGGGACGTACCCCATCACCGCCAGATAGAAGCCCTCCCGGACCACCACTCCCAACAAATGGCTGAGGCGATAACCCATCGCCATCAAGGTGGCGTACTCCGGCAGGTGATCACTCACATCGGTGTACAGCACCTGGTAGACGATCACGCAGCCCACAACGAACCCCATGGCAGCGCCGAGGGTGAAGATGAAACCGATGGAGGTGCTGCTCTTCCAGTAGTTCTGCTCGAAATCGATGAAGCCTTGCTTGGTTAACACCAAAACATCCTTGGGCAGCCGCTGGCTTAATCGGGACACCACCTGCTCAGGATCAGCTCCTGGCTTCAACCGCACCAGACCCACTTCGATCGCCCCAGGCGGCTTCTGAGGCATCAGATCGAGAAACGTCTCGGTGCTCGTAAGCAGATTGCCGTCGGCACCGAAGCTGGTGCCCAGGCTCACCAGACCTGCCACCCGGACGCGGTTGCCAGCGATCTCAGTTTCCACCACCCGGCCATCGCGATACCACTCAGCAATGGGTCCGAATTCAGGGCGTGACAGCTGATCAAACAGGATCCGTCCTTTCTGCTTGAGAGCGTCAGTTTTCTCAGCCAAGGAGGGGTCGACGAAGAAGGGGTCATCGGGATTGAAGCCCAAGGCCAGGATTGACCGGTTGCGCCGCGTCTCGGGGTTGCGCCAGAGCATCAGCCCCCAGTGCACCGGGGTCACCCCCTCGACATCGGGATCAGCCAGGGTCTGAACCAGCCGCCGCCTGGGAAAGGCTTCCATGCTCACGGAGCTGGCGGAGCGGGGACTGATCAGAACGACATCGGCATCGAACAGCCGGTGCGCCGTGACGCTGGCGTCAAAGAGGCCATCACGGAATCCGAGCTGCATGAACATCAGAATTCCCGCAAAACTGATGCCGGCAAGTGCCACCAGCAAGCGAACGGGCTGGCGCGTCAGCAACAGCCAGGAGAGGGGAATCCGACGCCCCCGCCAGAACCGGTTCATGGATCGAAGCGGGCAATCACCTTCAAGCCAGCCAAACGGCTGACTTTGGCTGCATCTTCAGGGTTGAGCACCACATCAACGACCACAACGCGGGCGTCGGCATCGCCGGTGGGATCGGTGGAGAGAACAGATCGTTGTTCCACCTGCGGGCTAATGCGCAGCACGCGCCCGATAAGTTCACCGCGGAAGCCACCGTTCTCACTGGTCAGGCGAACGGACTGGTCGGGGCTAATCCGAGCGATATCGGATTCATAGACCTCGATGCTGGCCTGCATCGCCTGGTTGGCCCCCACGTCCATCACTCCCTCCACGCCAGGGCGCTCGCCTTCACGGGCGTGCAACTTGAGCACGACACCATCAATGGGAGAAATCAGCTGGCTCAGCTCGAGATCGGCCATGAACCCCTTGCGTTCAGCCAGGGCCTGATCCCGCTGTCCCTGGAGGCGCACCAGCTCCTCCCGCTTGTTGTCCACCAAAGACAACTCAGCAGCTCCCCAGTCCGCGGCTTGAGTGAAACGCTCAACCTCAATGGCCTGAAGACGGATCTCCTGGTCCAGGCTTCTCAGCTCAGCGTCAACACGCTCTAGGTCTGCCAAGAGGCCAACACGGTGATCAAACGCCGCCAAAACCTGGCCTTGCTTGATCGCATCTCCCTCGTCCACCTGAAGTGAGGCAACCCTCGGGGTCCCCGCCATTCCCGCGTTGGGAGCCGCCAAATTGCGAATGTCGCCCGCAGGCTCAAGTTGCCCCAAGGCGGCAACGGCTTGCGAACGAACCGATCGTTCAGCAGGGGGGACAACAGGTGTTGGGGCCGGCTTTGGTCGAAGCAACCAGGCGCCGACTGCAGCGATGACCAAACTTCCAGCCACAACAGACCAGCGCTTGGGACTCATCACGGTTCGGGTGGATTGTCGAAGAGCAGCAAATCGATATAGCGATCGGCCCAAGCCGAATCGAAGGCCTTCTCGAGAACGCGTCGGGTCTTGTCGTTGCGTTTCTGCTGAAGGCAATAGTTCAGCTGGCCCTCGTATCGGCGAACTGTAGTGAGAGCAGTCGACGGTTCGGGAGTCGCTTCGATCACGCTTGTTGCCATCACCTGCAGGTAGTGGCTCACCAGGTCATGAAAGGCCGTCTCCTCTTCCACACCATCCGGGCGAATGAAGCAGACCTTTCTGGAGAAGATGGCTGATCCCCACGCCGGTAGGTCCCGGACCTGCCGAAACGCAGGCCAGGGCTTGGCCTGGAGACGATTCAGCAACTGATCCGGTAGGGCACCTGAGGTGGGAGAAAGATCGACGATCGCGGCGGAGATGCCAGCCGGGCCGGCCACGATGTCAGCCCCGAAAATCGGCAGGTCGTAGCAGGGATCCGGGAACCAAACGCTGTGGAGGATTTGAAGACCGTTCCCGAGTCGCGCGACCTCCAGATGCAATTTGCGAAGGCCGACACAGCGAAAGAGTTCATTCCCGATCGTCAGCCCTTCACCATCGAGCTTCCCCTTGATGAAGCGCAAATCATCATCACAGGGAAGGATCTCCAATCCGGGTAATCCTTGCCAGGCACTGCGAATCGACGCTGCCAAGGCGTGCACAAGAGGATGCTGTCCTGGCGGTTGCGCCAGCGGCTTGGGCTGCATCGAAGAAGCAGGCACAGAATGGAACTTTGCCACGCAGTTCTGAACATTCCGTTCTCCGGCCCATCACTGGACCATTGGACTCTCCCCAACGGAGTGCGCTGCGTGACGGCAGAGATGCCGGATGCACCCTTGACCTGTCTCGATCTTTGGTGCCGCGCAGGCAGTGCCAGTGAGCATCCCGGGGAAGAGGGAATGGCCCATTTCCTTGAGCACATGGTTTTTAAAGGAAGTGAGCGGCTAGCCGCAGGGGCCTTCGATGAGGCGATCGAGGCCCTGGGTGGCAGCAGCAATGCAGCCACGGGGTTTGACGACGTCCACTTTCACGTGCTGACACCACCGGATCGGGCCCGCGAAGCGTTGGATCTGCTGCTGGAACTTGTTCTGCAGCCGAGCCTCGATCCAGGCGGGTTCAGTACAGAACGGGGGGTGGTTCTGGAGGAGATCGCGCAATACGCCGATCAGCCGAATGAGCAGGTGCTGCAACTACTGCTCAGCAAAGGCTGTGACCAACACCCATATGGCCGCCCCATTCTTGGAACGCCCCGCAGTCTGGAGGCCATGACCCCCGGCGCTATGGAGGCGTTTCACAAACGGCAGTACCGCGGTTCCAACTGCTGCCTGGCGGTGGCCGGCCCCGCATCCACTGAGCTGCGCTCCGCTATTGGCTCCTCGGCTCTGGCCGGACTCCGAAATGCCCCTGGCCCCTCAGCCCGGTCAGCCCCTCTGAGCGTGCACCCCGGACGCCAGAGCGTCGCGGTGGATCGCCTGGAATCAGCTCGCCTACTGATGCTCTGGGAAGCCCCCAAGGCCCAGGATCAGGGCGGCGTGATGGCGGCGGATCTCGCTACGACATTGCTGGGGGAGGGACGACGCAGTCGTCTCGTCAACCGCCTGAGAGAGGAGCTTCAGATCGTTGAAAGTGTGTCGATGGACCTCTCGGTTCTGGAGCAGGGGAGCCTGATCACCCTGGAAGTGATCTGCCCAGATGAGCATCTGGACGCTGTTGAAGAGGAGGTCACCCGTGAGTTGCGCACCATGGCGCGCGAGCTTGTCACCGATCAGGAACTGAAGCGGGGTCAACAGCTAGTGAGCAATGGGCTCCGATACGCGTTGGAATCGACGGGTCAGGTCTCAGGACTCTGTGCCAGTCAGACCCTCTGGAACCGTCAGCAAGACCTGCTGCACCCCCTTGCCTTCCTCCCAACGTGGACAGCGGAGCGGCTGCGCTCGGAGCTGTTTCCCAGGCTTCAACCCGAACAGGCCTTCGTCCTGACGGCCCAAGCCAAGTCGGAGCACGAATGAGCAACCCCGAACTACTGGTCGAACCGGTCGCAACCCCGGGGATATTGGCCGCAAAACTGCTGCTCCCTTTCGGCAGCGCAGAGGACCCTGCTGGGGCTCGGGGAGCCCATGACTTGCTGGCGTCCCTGCTCAGCCGAGGCTGCGGAAATCACAACAACCTTGAGCTGGCTGACCTGGTGGAGGGATGCGGCGCCGGTCTGCGCTGTGATGCCCAGGAAGACGCCCTCATCCTGAGCCTGCGCTGCACGGTGGAAGATGCCGAGCATCTTTTGCCACTACTGGCGCAAATGGTGCGAGCCCCTCACCTTGAGCCCGATCAGGTGGCCCTAGAACGTTCGCTCACGATTCAGGCCCTACAGCGGCAAAGGGAGGACCCCTTCCATTGCGCCACGACCGGCTGGAGGCAACTGACCTACGGCAGCGGTGGTTATGGCCATGACCCTATGGGCATCACCGAGGAGCTGATCGACCTGGATCGGAAGGTGCTGCTTCCCCTCGCCGAACGGCTGCCAGAGGCCTCCAGTGTTCTCGCCCTTGCGGGCAGCGTCCCGCAAAATCTTGTCGATCAATTCCATTCGCTTGAGGACTTCCGCAACTGGCCTAAGGGCAGAGCCAAGGATTCCGCCAGCCGACTCCCCTACGCCGAAGGAGTCGGCACCGAAACAATCCACCTTGAACCGATGGACACCGAACAAGTGGTGCTGATGCTGGGTCAGGCAACGTTGGGGCATGGCCAGCCGGATGAGCTGGCCTTACGGCTGTTGCAGTGCCATCTAGGGGTTGGGATGTCGAGCGTGCTGTTCCAGCGCCTGCGTGAAGACCATGGCGTGGCCTACGACGTGGCAGCCCACTTCCCTGCCTTGGCCGGCCCCGCACCCTTTGTGCTGATGGCGTCAAGCGTGGAGGAACGAGCCAACCTCGCCCTGGACTTGCTGCTGACGATCTGGGAGGAGCTGCGCGAGCAACCCCTCAGCGAGGCAGAGCTTGAGCTCGCAAGAGCGAAGTACATCGGCCAGCTCGCCCAAGGACTGCAGACCTGCTCCCAAAGGGCTGAGCGGCGCGTACAGCTGAAGGCGCAGGGCCTCCCTGAAGATCATGACCAGAGATGTGTTGATGCCCTTTCGCAACTGACAGCGTCTGATGTTCGCGATGCAGCAACGCGCTGGCTCAGCGAACCACGGCTCAGCCTGTGCGGAACCTCCGGAGCACTGGAGCAGCTCGCACGACGCTGGCAGAGCCGTGTTGCTGGTTAGTCCGCCTCAGCGGCATCCACGGGATCCAGCCGGTCGAGCGCAATCAGGAACGTGCCCCGACGGAAGCGGACGGCCACCGTGTCCATCGGATGGAGCGCAACCACCTCACCCACTTCACCGGCCGCCACCAGATCCGGGGGACGCAACATCGGCATCGGATCAGCGGATTTCAGGAAAGGAAGCTGCTGCTTCAGGAGCAGGCGATCACCAATCGATACCGTCATCTGAACTGGGCAGGATCTGCATTGTCGAGCAGGATGGGCCGAGTTGACGGATTGATGTGAGGGCTCTCGCCTCCTGGTGTGGTGCCCTGGCGGGTCTGCTGGCCATCCTCATTGGTGGTCTTGTACCGGCAGCGATGTATCTGCCTGTGCCGGAACCAATTGTTCTGCCCCTGCCCGTGACCTGGCAGGTGCCAGCCCTCCTCCTCTGCGCCATGGTGAGCGGCCCGCGCGCCGGTGTGATGGCCGCCGTTGGGTATCTGACCCTGGGACTGTTCAGCCTGCCGGTGTTCCATGGCGGTGGCGGGCTGAGCTACGTGCTGGAACCAGGTTTCGGCTATCTGGCGGGTTTTGTTCCGGCGGCCTGGCTCACCGGTCGCCTGGCGCAGCAGGACGGCATGAACGACCTGCCCAGACAGTCGCTGTCCGCCCTTGCAGGGCTCCTGGTTCTTCAGATCTGCGGTCTCCTCAATCTCGCCATCGGGGCCATTTTGGGTCGATGGACGCTTGGATTTCTCGAGCTCCTGATGCAGTTTTCCATCGGCCCATTGCCTGCACAGATGCTGCTCTGCATCGGTGCAGGACTGCTCTCGGTTGTGTTGCGTCGGCTGTTGATCATTGAGTCATGAACAGAACCCTGCCGCGTCAATCCACCCTGCTCATTGCTCTTGTCATCGTTGTGGTGGACCAGGTCAGCAAGGCTGTGGCCTCCAGCGTTTTGCAGGATGGCCACACCCTTCCCCTGCTACCGCACCTGATCTCCCTGCAGTTGGTGCACAACACTGGAGCCGCCTTCAGCCTGCTGCGGGGATCCACTGCCCTCCTTGGACTTCTCAGCTTGGGGGTCGGCATCGGGCTGATTCTCTGGATCTGGCGACAACGGGTCCTGCCGTTTTGGCAAGCACTTGCTTCAGCAGCGCTTCTTGGCGGCACCCTGGGCAACGGGCTCGATCGCTGGCGCCTGGGTTACGTGGTCGATTTTCTGGCACTCGAACCGATCGACTTCCCGATCTTCAACGGAGCCGATGTCGCCATCAATCTCGCTGTGCTCTGCTTCGGCATCGATCTCTGGACCCGTCGTGGTGACACCAGCCGTGGCTGACCCAAACTTGCCCTGAGGCTGGTGTGACGCAGGAATGAAACGTCAAACCAAGTTGCTCATCGGTCTTGCAGTTGCCTTTGTGGCACTTGTGGTGATCGGTGTAGCCGTTCAAACCATCCGCAGCCTGCTATGGGATCTGAGTTACTTCTTGCCTCCCTGGCTGCTTACGCCGGTTCTGCTGCTGGGTCTTGTGCTGCTGGTGACTGTGGTGATGCAGGTGGGCTGGCCCATGTGGAAACGCTGGAAGTCACGCCCCCCTCAACACCCGCGGCAGCCAGCCGCCGCTCCTCAGAACCGCCGGGACGCCGCAAATACAAGCCTGGGCCATGTCGATCGTTTGATCGAACGCATCCAGGACGACATCAGCCGCCGGAGTCTGCAAAACGAACGCGATCGCGTCGCAGACGAACTGAAGCGAGGGGATCTGGTGGTTGTTGTGTTCGGCACCGGATCCAGCGGCAAGACATCGCTCATCCGTGCGCTGCTCAATGAAATGGTCGGCGATGTGGGTGCCCCCATGGGCGTCACAAAAACCAGCCGTGCCTACCGCCTGCGTTTGAAAGGGTTAGAGCGTGGTCTGCAACTTGTCGACACCCCAGGGATCCTTGAAGCGGGAGAGGAAGGCCTCAGCCGCGAGGAGACGGCCCGTCGTCGGGCGGTACGCGCCGACCTGTTGATTGTGGTGGTGGACGGTGATCTCCGAGCCTCGGAATTCGCCGTTGTGCAATCCCTTGCTGGCCTCGGCAAGCGGCTGCTCTTGGTGCTGAACAAGCGAGATTTACGAGGTGTGGATGAGGAAAAACGGCTTCTGCAGGTGCTTCGATCCCGTTGCCAGGGACATCTCAACACTGCCGATGTGGTGGCCTGCAGTGCATCTCCTCAATCGATTCCTCAACCCGGTCGTCGGCCCCTGCAGCCGATGCCTGACGTCAGCGATCTGTTGCAACGCCTCGCCGGCGTGCTTCATGCCGAGGGTGAGGAATTGATTGCCGACAACATCCTTCTCCAGTGTCGGTCCCTCGACAGCCGCGGTCGTGACCTGTTGAACGACCAGCGCTCCCGGGAAGCCAAACGCTGCATCGACCGTTACAGCTGGATGGGCGCTGGGATCGTCGCTGCCAATCCACTGCCAGGGGTGGATCTGTTGAGTACCGCAGCAGTGAATGCCCAGATGATTCTGGAAATGGCGAAGATCTACGGGGTTGAGATGTCCCGGGATCGTGCCAAAGACTTGGCCATGTCCCTCGGGCAAACCCTGGGCAAGTTGGGCATCGTCAAAGGGGCCATGTCCTTGCTGGGCACCAGCCTCAGCCTGAGTTTGCCCACCCTGATTCTTGGTCAGGTGCTCCAGGGGGTGGTCACCGCATGGCTCACCCGAATTGCCGGCAGCAGCTTCATCCGTTACTTCGAACAAGACCAAGACTGGGGCGACGGCGGGATGCAGACCGTCGTGCAACAGGCCTTTGAACTCAATCGGCGGGAACTCTCGCTGCAGCGCTTTCTGGCCAGTGCCATGCGGCAAGTGGTGGAACCGCTTCAGCAGTCGGCAGCGGGGCGCCTTCCGCCCCGGCCAGAGCCTCAGCAGGAGGGGGGAGCATCGGCCCCCGGGCATCCAGCACCGTGATCAGCAGCAGATAGATCACACCAATCGCCACTGAAATCGCACCGGTGACGATCGCAACCCAACGTGAACCCTGCTTCTGTTCCGGCATGGGACCCCTCAAACGAGGGCGATTGTGGACGATCAGGCTTCAGGCCAGCGATGCATTCAGCCGATCGGACAAGTCGCTGAGATGCTGAGCTGTGGTGTGCGGGTTACCCAAGACCGCTTTAAGACAGAAACGGTCGCCGTAGAAGGGTCTCGAGAGCATGTAGCCGTGAGAGAGAAGCATCTGGCGGGTCTCTTCACTCCAACAAGCGGCAGCGTCAATTCCCCCCTCCCTGGCCTGGAACGCCAGAAGGTGAAGGTCTCCCGACAACAGCGTCAGCTTGTTGGGATCCAACATGGAGGCAAAGGCCTTTCGCCGTTGCAAGGCACCACTGAGGGTCGCTTCAATCCCAGCCTCACCCAGCTGACGCAGGCCCAGCCAGAGCTTGAGGATCTCCGCGGGCCGGGTTCCCTGCAAGCCGATCTCCCCACCGTGGTCCACCCCATTGGGCGCCTGCATGTAGGGCAATCCTGTTGAAAAGGCCTGGCGGAGGTGGGTGCGATCCCTCAGCAACAGCAGCGATGAAGCTTTGGTGATGCCCAGCAGTTTCTGAGGATTCAGAGTGATCGAATCCGCCAACTCCATGCCGCGCATCAGAGATGCGTGGCTGGTGCTCAGGGCGAACACACCGCCGATGGCTGCATCCACATGCAACCAGACCCCTGCATCACGACAGAGAGCTGCAAGATCCGAGAGGGGATCAATGGCACCACGCACGGTTGTCCCAGCGGTGGCCACCACGGCCAGACAAGGGCGGCCCTGGGCTTGCAGTGTTGTCAAACGCTCGCCCAAAGCGTCAAGACAGAGGCCGCCATCGGGGGCCACTGAAATCGTCTGGAGGGCATCCTCCGACAGACCCATCACCCTTGCCGCCTTGTTGATCGAGACGTGGGTGTCTTGGCTGCAAAGGAGCACGGGATCCCGCTGCATCGAGCCCAAAGCGGCCCGAGCCGAGACCAGTGCCATGAGATTGCTCAGGGTTCCACCACTCGCCAGAACGCCTCCGGATCCTTCCGGCAAGCCAATCCTGTGGCAGAACCAGCGGCAGAGATCATGTTCCAGGCCAGTCAGCCCAGGAGACAGTTCCTCTGCCAGGAGATTGTTGTTCAAGCCCGCGCAAACCATCTCCGCCGCAATGGATGCGGTGAGAGGGGGCGGATCAAGATGAGCCAAGGCACCAGGATGAGACGGCTGGTAGGCCCCATCCATCACTTGCTGCAGATCACTCAGGAGTGATTCGACACCAGCTCCTTCCAGCCCGGGAGCCACCTCAGGCAAAGGGCGCATCAAGGGCACCGGGCCCGTTCGTTCAGCCGAGCCGATCCAACGGCAGAGCAGATCTGAACTGCGGTGCAAGAAGTCATTCAGGACCGGGTCTGCAGCCGAGGGGATGGCGAACGGAGCGAGCCGCTCCGATGGGTGCTGAGACTCGGAACAGGCTTGCAACGGAGACCCGTGAACTTCAGTGATCTTCGCGTCTCGTGGGATGGTGCTCAAAGGACAGCGTGTAACGGCGGTGGATCAGCGGGATGACTTGACTCGCTGGATGGACGTTCTGCTCCAGCGGGCCGAGGCCACTGGCGCGGAAGGAGAGGTACCAGTTGCCGCGGTGATCCTGGATGGGAACGGGAAAGCCATCGGACATGGACGCAACAGACGCCAGAACCATATGGACCCCCTTGGGCATGCCGAACTGGTGGCGTTACGGCAGGCAGCGGTGGTGCAGGGCGATTGGAGATTCAACGACTGCACCTTGATCGTGACCCTCGAGCCCTGCCCCATGTGTGCGGGAGCCTTGGTGCAGGCCCGAATGGGAGCAGTGGTGTATGCCGCATCGGACCCTAAACGCGGTGGTTTGGGGGGCAGCCTTGACCTCTCCACCCATGCCAGTGCTCACCATCACATGGAGGTGGTGCGCGGTGTGCGGGAGGCTGAGGCGAGAGGGCAGCTGGAGCGCTGGTTCAGGCAGCGGCGGCTTCAGAACCGCTGAAGCGAGGTAGCTCTGTCTCAAACAGGTTGAGGAGACGGTTCACATTTTCTGGGTTGGAGTTGTACCCCATCAGCCCGATTCGCCAGATTTTTCCAGCAAGCGTGCCGAGACCACCGCCCACCTCGATCCCGTGGTTGTTCAGCAGGTGCTGACTGAAGGCCTTTCCATCCACACCTTCAGGGATGCGAACAGTGGTGAGCGTCGGCAGTCGACGGTCGGCCGGAACATGCATAGAAAGCCCGAGACTTTCGAGGCCGCTCCAGAGCAATTCCGCATTGCTACGGTGTCGGGCCCAGGCCTGATCTAGACCTTCCTCAGCCAACAGACGTAAGGCTTCGCGCATGCCGAAATTCATGTTGACCGGCGCCGTGTGGTGGTAGACGCGATCACTGCCCCAGTACTGATTAAGCAGGGACACATCGAGATACCAATTGGGAACCTTGCCCTGACGCGCTGACATCTTGGCTTCGGCGCGAGGGCCCATCGTGAAGGGTCCAAGGCCCGGAGGGCAGCTCAATCCCTTCTGGCTGCAGCTGTAAGAGAGATCAACCTTCCACTCATCGATGTAAAGCGGAACTCCCCCCAAGGACGTGACGGTATCGAGCAGCAGCAAGCAGTCGTGCTTGCGGCAGAGATCGCCAATGCCGTCCATGGGTTGGCAGACACCCGTGGAGGTTTCGGCATGAACCATCGCCAGGATCGCGGGCTTGTGCTCGATCAGGGCCGCTTCGAGTTCATCGAGAGAAAACCAATCTCCCCAGGGCTTCTCAATGGTTTTGACATCAGCGCGGTAACGCCCCGCCATATCTGCCAGACGGAGGCCGAAATATCCCTTCACCGCAACAAGAACGGTGTCTCCAGGTTCCACGGTGTTGGCCAGGGTTGCCTCCATGGCAGCACTCCCGGTACCACTCATTGGCAGCGTGAGTCGGTTGTCCGTCTGCCAGGCGTAGCGCAGAAGTTCCTGCACCTCTCCCATCAGCTCGACGTAAAGAGGATCAAGGTGACCGATGGGAGTTCGCGACAGCGCCTTCAGAACCGTCGGGTGCGCGTTCGAGGGACCTGGTCCCAGAAGCAGGCGATCTGGAGTACTGATCGGTGCAAAAGCTTTGCGATGACGATCGTCAACAGGAAGAAGAGAGTTGGTCGTCGCCAAAGCCCTGATCATTGGTTCGTGGTGATGAGCCTACGCAGTCATGCCCCTCGGAAGAGATGAGAGCTGCACGATTGCAATCTGTTCAAATCTTGCGCTGAACTTTTGCGTTCAACGTTGGCGCACATTGGTTTCAGCAAGGCCTTTGGCCAGGTGATCGAACGGCTGCAGAACAGTGGCGAGCTGCTCGGATGCCGCACCGTTCGCCAGAAGCATCTCCGCCACGACTTCCCCGAGCAAAACAATGCTGCGAACAGTGGGGCCCGTAGGAACGCCAAGGCTCTTGTAGGTGTCGTCCAGCCCGTTGAGAACACGCTCATTGAGAATCGTGCTGTCGCCGGCAACCAGGGCATAGCTGGCGTAGCGCAGGAAGTAATCCATGTCCCGCAGACAGGCAGCGAGCCGACGGGTCGTGTAGGCGTTTCCGCCAGGAAGGAGCAGGTCGGGCTCATCCCGGAACAGCCGCTGGCTGGCCTCACGCACAATTTCGGCGGCGGAACCGTTGATCAGCTCAACAGCCTGAATCCGCAGCGTGGATTCATCCAGATACGCATTGATGCTGTCGATCGCTGGACGATCGAAATAACGACCCAGTTGGTCGTAGCGACCGATCAGACCGCTGATTGCATCGCGCATTTACCTGAATCTCCAGAGGATCCCCCGCGGACGCTAACACCGTTGAAGCGGGCAAATCCTTTGGCAGGCCTGCATTTCGGCCAAGTTGACAGAAACGGTTACGCAGTTGACTCCAGGCAGCTGGAACGTACCTCTTGATACAAAATGGTGACTTGTGGCTCTATACGGTCACATCACTGCACAATTCAGTCGAGCAGTCCTTTCTTATGTCGAAATCCCCCCAGGACGTCCTGCGCCAGATCAAGGACGAAGGCATCGAACTGATCGACCTCAAATTCACCGATTTGCACGGAAAGTGGCAGCACCTAACGGTCTGCACCGATCTACTGGAGGAAGAATCCTTCACTGAGGGCCTGGCCTTTGATGGTTCCTCCATCCGTGGATGGAAGGGCATCCAAGCCTCCGACATGGCCATGGTGCCCGACGCCAACACGGCCTGGGTTGATCCGTTCTATCGGCACAAAACCCTGAGCATGATCTGCTCGATTCAGGAGCCGCGCACCGGTCAGCCCTATGAGCGCTGTCCCCGCGCCCTGGCCCAGCGTGCTTTGAATCACCTCGCCAGCACAGGACTGGCCGACATGGCCTTCTTCGGTCCTGAGCCTGAATTCTTCCTCTTCGACGACGTCCGCTACAACTCGGCCGAAGGTGGATCCTTTTACAGCGTCGACACGATCGAGGCGGGTTGGAACACGGGTCGCATCGAGGAAGGCGGCAACCTCGCCTACAAAATTCAGGTGAAAGAGGGGTACTTCCCCGTTGCTCCCAACGACACAGCCCAGGACATCCGCTCCGAGATGCTTCTGCTGATGGGGCAACTGGGTATCCCCACCGAGAAGCACCACCACGAAGTTGCCGGCGCAGGCCAGCACGAGCTCGGCATGAAATTCGCTGAGCTAATCCAGGCAGCCGACAACGTCATGACGTACAAGTACGTCGTGCGCAACGTGGCCAAGAAGTACGGCAAGACAGCCACCTTCATGCCCAAGCCGGTGTTCAACGACAACGGCACAGGCATGCATGTGCACCAGAGCCTCTGGAAAGGTGGTCAGCCACTCTTCTTCGGCGAAGGCACCTACGCGAACCTGTCGCAGACCGCCCGCTGGTACATCGGCGGCATCCTCAAGCACGCTCCGGCCTTCCTGGCCTTCACCAACCCCACCACCAACAGCTACAAGCGTCTGGTGCCCGGCTTCGAAGCTCCAGTGAACCTTGTGTACTCGGAGGGCAACCGTTCCGCCGCTGTGAGAATTCCTCTCACCGGCCCAAGCCCCAAAGCCAAGCGCCTCGAATTCCGTTCCGGTGATGCCCTAGCCAATCCATATCTGGCCTTCAGCGCCATGATGATGGCTGGCCTGGATGGCATCAAGAACCAGATCGATCCCGGCGACGGCGAAGATCGCGATTTGTTCGAACTTCCTGCTGAAGAGCTTTCGAAGATCGCAACGGTCCCGGCTTCCCTGAATGGTGCCTTGGAAGCTTTGAATGCCGATCGTGGCTTCCTCACCGCTGGCGGAGTGTTCAGCGACGACTTCATCGACAACTGGATTGACCTCAAATACGAAGAGGTTCAGCAGCTGCGTCAGCGTCCTCACCCCCACGAATTCACCATGTACTACGACGCCTGATCAGCACTCGTTGAGACCCACGACCCGCCTCGCAGGAGGCGGGTTTTTTTGTGGACTGCTTGGCACGCGGTTGCGCGTCACATCCGCTGGAATAGGGGTGTTGTCTGAACCCGCGATGGCGTCAACGCCCCTGAGCAAGCTTGCGTACCAAACGCTTCAGCAAGGCAAAAGCATCGCGGGCCTGGCTCACAAAGAGCTGAGCACCAAGCTGATGGAATGGGTGGCTCCCGATGCCGTTCCCAAAACCGAAGCAGTACCCGCCGAGGTGCTCGGAGAACTGCGCCTGGACATGAACAAACTCCAGGAACAGGATTGGCAGGAGGCTCAACAGGGGATCTATCCCGAGCAGTTGCTCTTTGATGCACCTTGGCTCGACTGGGTCAGCCGTTATCCACAGGTGTGGATGGATCTCCCCTCCACCTGGGATCGACGCCGTGAGCGCAACGTTCGCGATATGCCACGGGACACCGAAACAGCGCTTTACCCCGACTACTACCTTCAAAATTTTCACCATCAAACCGATGGATATCTGAGTGATCACTCCGCCGGTCTCTACGACTTACAGGTTGAGATCCTTTTCAACGGCACAGCCGATGCCATGCGTCGACGGGTCCTGGCTCCGCTCAAACGCGGCTTGAAGCATTTCGCTGACCGGGCTCCGGGCTCCCTGAAGATCCTTGATGTGGCCACCGGCACCGGTCGGACGCTGCACCAAATCCGAGCTGCTGTTCCTCACGCGCAACTCATCGGTACCGATCTCTCCGAGTCGTACCTCCGTCAAGCCAATCGCTGGTTGAATACCGGGGACGCCTCGCTGGTTCAGCTGATCCGTGCCAATGGGGAATCACTCCCCTTGGCGGATGGCTCGGTTCAAGCCGTGACCTGTGTGTTCCTGCTGCATGAACTGCCAGCAGAAGCCCGCCAAAACGTTCTCAATGAGGCTTGGAGGGTGCTCGAGCCAGGCGGTGTGTTCGTGCTCGCCGACTCTGTGCAGATGGCAGATTCGGCCAAATTTGCCGCAGTGATGGAGAACTTCCGGCGTGTCTTCCATGAGCCTTACTACCGGGATTACATCGGTGATGACATCGACAAACGCCTAACAGCTGCAGGCTTCGAGGGAATCACAGCTGAATCCCACTTCATGACGCGGGTCTGGTCAGCTCGCAAACCCACCAATGAAGAGAGCTGATAAGCGGATTCCCTGACAGCGTCCCTTGCACGAACGCTTGCGAGCCATAGGGTAAATGCGATTACGAAGGGAACTTCATGACCAATCCCTTCCGGCTGCGTTGGCTTCAGGGCTGGACGTTTCAGGTCGTGCTGATGGAAGGTCACGTGCAAGTCGAAGCCCTTGGTTTCGGCATATGCCTGCGCACAGCTTTGCTGCCTGGGGAGAGCCCCCAAGCCGCGGCAGATCGTCTTGTTCTCTCTGAGGATCGCCGGCGGCGGGCCCTGCACAATGCATGGCTTCGCGGTCAGCACATGCCACAACCGTCGGGGGTTCCTTCCACCGAGGATGAAGCTCCCGCATCCAATTCTCTGGTGGTGGTTGCATAGGCCCAGCGCCAGTGGCTGGGCTTACCGGTTTAGAGCTTGGCCAGCAGCCAGGCCAGAGTGAAGCCCGCTCCAGCAAAGCGGAGTGCCTTCCAGAAACGCTGACCCGATTCCGTTGGTACATCCCACCCAGCAAGCGGCTGGCTGATCAGGTTTGTGGCAAGTTTGCGGCGCTGGATCCAGCGTCGAGCGGCAACACCCGACCCAATATGGGACTGCCTTTGCCCTTGCAGCAGCAAGCGTGAACCGTGGTGCAACCAACGCAGTTCACTGCGACCTCGTTTGCCTTTGCGCTCTTCCAAGGCATTGAACCCACGTGCTCCGAAACTAGAGCGATCTACTGATCAAGGGATGACACCGCCCCCCGCCCCATGGCCCGACTCCGCCAAAGGAAAGGCAGAGGAGCTCCATCAGCTGCTCCGCATTAGCGATCGCGACTGGCATCAACTGAAAAGCAACCGCAAGCGTCGTGGTGCCGAGTTGTTGGCGGCAGCGTTGGTGCAATTACTCCGCCAGGGAGACCACACGGATGTCGAGCAACTAACCCAGCAAGCGCTTGGCTGGATTAAAGGAGAACTGAAGGATCCGGGCTGTCCCCATCACTGACCGGGCGCCGGCAGGCCAGTTGCAGTCGGTTTCCCCTCCGACTCCAGCGGACATCGTCGAAACATTGATGAATGAGGAACAGCCCGCGGCCACTGGCAGCATCTAGCGCCGTCGGCAGGGTCGCTCTGCGGGACTGCTGCGGCAAGCCGCAGCCTTCATCCTGAACCTGCCAGACCAACCAGTTGGGCGTCAGGATCCGACGAACGCGAAGCTTTTTGGCTGGATTTTCATCATTGCCGTGGCGGACGGCATTCACCAGAGCCTCATGTAAACCCAACTCGATGCGCTGACTGGTGAACACACATCCCACCGGCTCGGTGAGCAGCTCCAGCAGAGGGGCCAGCTGCAACGTGGACGGCAGTGTGAACTCAGCCCAGCGAAACCTCTTGGACGGCACAGTGGAGCACGTTGACGTCGGTCTTTTGAACTTACCGTTGTTAGATCTCCCCGTCAGGATCTGCGGGCCACAAGCGCTGGATGATTCAGAACTGAATCCATCAACCGAACCCCCCTCAGCTGATTGATCAACGGCATGTGGCCCTCGGGAGCCTCAATCGACCAAGTGAATGCACCGGGATACCGGGTCCAGACCCCATCGCGTTTCCAGCCAATGCGGGGCCACAGGCGTTCGTAACGGCCATCGAGGGCGTCCAGTAGCTGGGACTGGACCGTAAAGCCAAAGCGGCCTTGGGAATAAACCGTCCAGAGCCGATCGAGACTGACCAGATCAATGCCCGACATCGGAGCCACTTCAGTGAAGTAGACGTAGCCCCGCTTCACAGCAGCATCCCCGGCCAAATCGCGCAGACACTGGCTTGTGATGCGATCCGCTTCCTCAAAGTTTTGGTTGAGCAGCTCCTGCTGCAACGGGCCGTAATTCAGGCCAACTGCCGATTCCACTGCCAGCCAGCCGGCATCTGGGGATTTGATCAGAGCGGCAATGGACTCAGGCTGGTGGCGCTGCAGGACCTGCAGAATCCAGCCTGCAGCCCAGTCATCACCGGCAGGATCGAAGCCAGAAAGAAGATCTGGCCCGACGGCAGCAAGGTCCTCAGATCGTGCTTCGACCTGCTTGATCAGAGGGCGTCGTTGGCGAGGTGTTCCCTTCGCGAAACGATCCAGCAGCTGGTCAACGCTGAGTTTGGTGGCGGGTGTGGAACCGGAGAGCATGAGTCGCAACCGGCCCCAACTGGCTCGGTGTTGGCCACTATGTCAGGCATGGGCGAGACAAGTTCAATCGAGATCCAGCAGCTTCGCGAGCTGAAAGGTCCGCTGGTGGATGTGCGCAGCCCCAGCGAATTTGCGAAGGGGCACTGGCCCGGGGCCATCAACCTGCCTTTGTTCAACGATGAGGAGCGGGCCGAAGTCGGCATCGCCTACAAGCAGCAAGGACGGAGACCAGCGATTCATCTGGGTCTTGAACTCACCGGACCCAAGCTCAGCAGCTTGGCCCGTGAGCTGGAGACCCTTCGCGAGCTGGGCAATCCACGGATCTACTGCTGGCGGGGAGGAATGCGCTCGGCCAGCATGGCCTGGCTCGCGCAGCAGATCGAACTCAAGCCAACACTTCTGCAAGGGGGTTACAAGAGCTACCGGCGCTGGGCCCAGAGCCGATTTGAACAGAGATGGCCCCTGCGCGTCATGGGGGGGCGAACGGGAACTGGAAAAACTGATTTGCTGTTGGCCATGGCGGCCTGCGGAGTAGCCGTTGTTGATCTGGAAGGGCTGGCCCACCACCGCGGCAGCAGTTTCGGCGGCCTGGGCCTACCGGATCAACCCAGTACCGAGCACTACGAGAACAAATTGGCTGAAGCGTTGGATCAGCACCAACGCCAGCAGGCAACGGCGATTTGGTTGGAAGCCGAAAGCATCCAAGTAGGGAGCTGCCGCATTCCCAAACCTCTCTTCGATCAGATGCAGCAGGCCCCGGTGCTGGAGATTCAGCGCGACCTGAACGAACGGGTCGAACAGCTGGTGCAGGTGTACGGCCATCAAGGGGCGTCAGCTCTCGCTGAGGCGACCCAGCGGATCAGTCGACGACTAGGCCCGCAGCGCACCAAGGAAGCCCTCGAGGCGATTGACAGGGAAGACTGGGCCAGCGCCTGCCGCGCCACACTCGACTATTACGACCGTTGTTACGACCACGAATTGGCGCGATCCCCCAAACGCGACAACATCGACCTATCGGGCCTCAGTGCTGATCAAGCCGCGCAGACGCTGATGAAGCACGGGTTTGTTGAAATCCCCGATTAAGATCTCTGCTACCGATGGTTCCAGAACGACGTGAGCGAAGCAGCGATTCAGTTCTTTCGGGGAGTCAATGAGCCGGTGGTTCCCGATATTCGTCTGACTCGCAGCCGCGACGGTCGTACTGGTCAAGCAACCTTCCGTTTCGAGAAGCCTGCTGCAATTGCTCCAGAAACGATGGGCGACATCACTGGAATGTGGATGGTCGATGAAGAAGGTGAGATGGTCACCCGAGAAGTGAACGGCAAGTTTGTGAACGGCACAGCAAGTGCTCTTGAAGCCGTTTACTCCTGGAAATCCGAAGAGGATTTCGAGCGATTCATGCGCTTTGCCCAGCGCTACGCCGAGGCCAACGGCTTGGGTTATTCACAAAATCAGGATTCCGATCAGACTGACTCGGCCGACGATCAACAAGCTTGAGACTGCCCCACTGGCTGTCGTTAACAGCCTTGATCGCAGCGATCACCTTGCTGTGGTCCCTGCGTGAGCTGGTGCTGCTGCTCTTTGCTGCAGTCGTTCTGGCCATGGCTCTTTGCACACTTGTGGGCATCCTTCGAGAGCGGAGGCCGATGCAACGGCCTCTGGCCTTGATTCTCTGCATCGCCGGGTTGCTCTTGCTCGTTGCAGGGGCTGCGGGTGTTGTGGTGCCCCCATTCCTCGAGGAATTTTCTCTGCTGCTGCAGAAGCTGCCCGAAGCGGGTCAGACCCTCGTTCGGATGGGAGTCGACTGGATCGACACCATCAGCGAAGCCATCTATGGCGCGGATGCATTCCCCGACATCGATGAACTGGAATTGAGTGGTCCGCGACAGCTTGTGCCCGATGGTTCATCACTGGCAGCAGGCGTGGGCAGCGGATTGCTAGGCCTGCTCGGTGTTGCGGGAAACCTCGGCAACGGGGTGCTGCGTCTGTTGTTCGTGCTGGCAGTCGCTTTGATGATCAGCATTCAACCCCAGGCCTATCGGAGTGTGGGGCTTCAGCTGATTCCCTCCTTTTATCGACGCCGTGGACGGCGAATCCTTGATCAGTGCGGTGCCGCTTTGAGTAGCTGGATGGTCGGCGTGCTGATCAGCTCACTGGCGGTCTTTGTGCTGTGCAGCATCGCGCTGACACTCTTGGGCGTGAAACTCGTTCTGGCCAATGCACTGCTGGCAGGACTGTTGAACGTGATCCCCAATGTGGGACCAACGATGAGCACCATCTTCCCGATGGCAGTCGCCCTGCTGGATGCCCCCTGGAAGGCAGCGGCGGTATTGGGGGTCTATGTGGTGATCCAAAACATCGAGAGTTACGTGATCACGCCTTCGGTGATGCACCACCAAGTGAAGCTGCTGCCTGGGTTGACCCTGGCCGCGCAGTTTTTGTTCACGCTGCTGTTCGGACCTCTCGGCCTGCTGATGGCTCTGCCTCTAGCGGTGGTGCTGCAGGTGATCATCCGAGAAGTCCTGATCCACGATGTTTTGGATCGCTGGAAACGTCTGGAGCCCGCAGGATGACAGCCGGCACGTTTCTTGTTGCTCTCACCCTGGTGGTGCTGGTGCTGCTGCTCTGGCACCTGCGCTGGGTGCTCCTGGTGCTGTTCGGCGCCGTGGTGGTTGCGGTGGCACTGGATGTGCTGATTGTTCAGGTTCAGAAGCGAACACGGCTGAAACGACCACAAGCCCTAGCTGCCGTGCTTGGGATTTTGCTGTTCGCAGGGGGGCTATTGGGACAGCTGCTGGTCCCGGAACTCATCAGCCAGTTCCAGCAATTGGGTCGTGATCTGCCGCAGTTGTTCAGCAAGGTGTCTGATCTGCTGAGCAGCGAGCCACGCCTGGCGCAGCTGAATGAAGCGCTGGGTGAGGGCCTCAACTTGAAAGGGCTTCAACCATTGCTGGGCTTTGCAGGCGGTGCGGCGAATTCGCTGATTCAGCTGTTCCTGATGGCCCTGCTCGCGATCTTGTTGGCCCTGGATCCAGGTTCCCATCGGCGCATGGTCGTCGCCGTGACGCCCCGCCCCGCCCGCCAGCAGATGGAACTGTTGCTGGATGAATGCCGTCAGGCGCTGGGGGGTTGGCTCAGCGGCATGACCCTTTCCGCCACCAGCGTGTTTTTGCTCACCTGGGGTGGACTGTTGCTGCTCAAAGCACCCCTTGCTCTATTGAGCGCCCTCGTCTGCGGCCTGCTCACCTTCGTACCCACCATCGGCCCCACAGCGGCAACCCTTCTACCGACGGGATTAGCACTGCTGCAATCGCCGCAATTGATGGTCTCGGTGCTCGTTTTCCGGCTGGTGCTGCAGAACCTCGAGGCATTTCTGCTCACGCCATTGCTGCTGCGCAAAACCGTGAATCTGCTTCCCACCGTCGCCCTGACAGCCCAGCTCAGCCTTGGCGCCCTGCTGGGGCTACCAGGCGTGCTGCTCGCCCTTCCGCTGGTGGTGGTGATTCAGGTGCTGATGCAACGCGTGGTGGTACAGCAGATCATGGATCGCTGGGCCTAAGACCAGAATCCACCAATGTATCCAGATGAACACTTTGTAGCAAGGGTCACACCTGAGACCAGTGCTGACTAAGTACTTTTACGGTGTCGTGAGAGCGACGCGTCGAGCATTGGGGCTCTTGGGAGAGGGTCCCAATTTTTTTTGAACATGCACCAAGGGCAAGCGCATTAGGTCGAGCTTTCAATCCCCTAGAGCAGCTGACGTTTCTTCTTCTCACTTGAATCGCGTTCCCGTTCAACCGCTTGCCAATAGGCCGCAGACACCGCAACCTCTTGGCCGCGTTCAATTTTGTTCAGCCGTGATTTCAGAGCCTCAACCTCGGCGCGCAACCCGAACACCTCTTCATTGAGACCAGGATTCAATTCCATGAGACCTGAGCAACCAGTTGAGTCGTAGCTCAGGCGCAACAAGCAATGACGTTCAGATTGATACCAACACCACCCCTTCCAGGCCAACGATCCAATAGCGTGTCCAACAGGTCTTGAGACGAAAGGGCTTGGACGTCATCTTCAATTTCTCTCGTTATGAGGAACTGAGGCAGGCCGTGAAGCAGCTGGTTCGAGAGAACCTCGATCCGGAATTACTGCACGAAGAAGCGCACGACCTGTTCGAATCGTGGTGGTCCTCGACCCACAGCAAGGGGCGATGGAACACTGATGTGAAGCAACGCACCTGGGATTCCATCTGGCGTGAATTCGGCAATGGCTCCAGCTAGCCGAAACGACGCCACAGGGACGGTGAACCCAGCAGCACCACCACAGCCAACTGGTGATGTCGAATCGCATAGCCCAAGCCTGTGAGTGTGAACTGATCACTCAGGAGCTGCACTTCGGTGCGCAGATCGCCCAGGGCCAAGAGGATCAGAAGAATCGGAAACCATCGAGCAGGATGGCGTCGCCGTTGAGATACGCCACTGCGATCAGTCACGGGAACGGTCCCAGAGCGTGAGCAGCGATGGTGCCAGGGCGATGCTCGACCAGGAGCCCACCACAACCCCCAAGGCCAGAGCGATCGCAAACCAGTAGAGCGTTGCTCCACCAAAGAACACCAGGGCCAAAAGAGGAAGCAGAGTGGTTCCGCTTGTATAGATGGTGCGGGTCAATGTGGCCGACACCGCTTGATCCACCTGTAAAGAGAGAGGCAGATCAGCTGCATCCTTGCTTCGTTCACGGATGCGATCAAACACAACCACCGTGTCGTTCACCGAATATCCAGCAATCGTGAGCAGCGAGACGGCGAAGAGGCTGTCGACCTCCAGTTGCAGCACAACGCCAAGCCAAGCGAACACACCACAAACGATGGCGACGTCATGGGCAAGGGCCACCAGGGCCAGGAAGGCGTAGCGGCGGTCGTAGCGGAAGCTGATGTAGGCCGCGATGCCACTGAAGGCGACCAGCAGAGAAATCAGGCTGCTGCGCAACAGTTGCCGACCCAAGCTGGGACCAATGGTGTCGACCGATTGACCACCGGAGAGGAACGGACCCGCGACCGGTTCAACCGCCTGGATCACCGCTTGGCCCTGGGCAGCCGACAGGGTTGGCAGCCGCAACAACAGTGACTGACCGCCATCCAACAGCTGAACCCGGGGCGCCCCCAGGTTGGGGAGAGGTTGCCCCTCCTCCACTGGCAGGTCCAGGCTGCGAATCACATCGGAGACCGCAATCGCCTTGAGCTCACCGCAGGAGTCATCACAACGGCGCTCCAACTGAATCTGCGTGCCGCCGGTGAAGTCGAGGCCCGGACGCAGGGGGGCCCGAATGGCGGGATCCAGCCAGCTGAGCAGCAACCCCAACAGGCTCACAAACACCACAAGGCCAGAGATCAGCCACACCCTGCGCCGCATGCTGCTGAGGGACCAGCGCAGATTGCGGACCTCGCCCGCTGTTGCCGATGACGAAGGTTCAGTCATGGTTCAGGCGGTAGGAGAAGGAAGCTGCCGGGCGGGCAGGAAATTACTGGCACGACGAAGACCGGCGTAACCCATCAGGAAACGCAACAAGGTGCGGGTGCAGGTGAGGGCTGTGAACAGGCTCAGCAACACACCGATGCCCAAAGTTGCCGCGAAGCCCTTGACAAGTCCCGTGCCAAGGAAAAAGAGAGCTGCACAGCTGATCAACGTGGTCAGGTGACCATCAACGATTGATGAAAAGGCCTCCGAGAAACCGGTATCAATCGAGCGAATCAGGGTGTTGCCCCGCCGCAGTTCATCTTTGATGCGTTCAAAGATCAGAACGTTGGCGTCCACAGCCATACCAATCGAAAGGATGAATCCAGCGATTCCCGGCAGGGTGAGCGTGACGGGGATCAAGGCATACACCGCCAAGTTGAACAGGGCATACAGGCTGAGAGCCATCACAGCCACAGCCCCAGGCAGGCGATAGGCCACCACCATGAACACGGCCACCAGAGCAAGTCCCGAGAGGGCGGCCACCAGGCTGCGGCGGATGTTCTCAGCCCCCAAAGTGGGGCCGATGGTGCGAACCTCGATCACTTCAACGGGGAGGGGCAAAGAGCCGCCCCGCAGCTTCACCTCCAGTTCGCGCGCCGTTTCCGCACTGAAATTGCCGCTGATGGTGGCTGCACCACCTGAGATTCCAGCGCTCTTGAACTGGGGACCAACACTGGCGGCACTGATCAGCTGATCATCCAAGATGATCGCCAGCAATCGGTCGGTGCCCGCAATCGACTTGGTGAGATCAGCGAAAGCCTCAGCGCCCTCCCCATCGAAGTTGAGGGTCACTTCCCAGCTGGTTGGGTTGTTCTGTAGCGGTTGACGACCGGCCGTCACAAGCTGCTTCCCCGTCAGGGCGGCCGGCTCAAGCATTGTGAGCAAATCGGCGTCGACCTTCTCGAGCAAGTCCCGAAGCTGCTCTTCCTCCGAGGTGGCCTCGCCCTCGAGCCCCAGAGTCTTCTGGGTTGTCTTGAGCTGATCCAGATCCAGCGGCGCTGGCGTTTCACCGCGGCGGATCTGATCCTCACGGAGCTTGAGAATGGCTTCCACCTGGGAGCGGAGCTGCCTCAGGCCACGGAATTCAGCTTCGGTATCGGGCTTCTGAGCACGAAACTCGAGCAGAGCCGTGTCGCCGAGAACCCTCGCAGCGGCGGTGGGGTCCTGTTCGCCAGGGAGCTGCAACACCAGCTGCGACTCACCCACCGTCTGGAGAGTCGACTCGGCCACACCGAGACCGTTGACCCGGCGATCAAGCACGGCTTTCACCGCTTCCATTTCCTCGGAGCCCACACGGGTGATCTCTCCGGCCGGCTTCACCTCAACAGTGAGCTGACTGCCGCCCCGCAGATCGAGGCCCAGTTCCAGCGGAGTACGAACTAAAAACATCCCGGCTGCGATCGCCAGGGCAAGAACAAGGGCAAACCAACCCTGAAAACGCGCCATCAATGTCAGATGTCCTTGTTGACCAACGCCTGAGCCGCCTCAACAATCTGATGCGGCTGAATGATCGTGAGATTCTCTAAGGATCCGTTGTAGGGGGTTGGAATGTCCTGACTGGACAGACGCATCGGACGGGCATCCAGATCGTCGAAGCACTGCTCGGTGATCAAAGCGATCAGCTCGGCACCGATACCGCCGGTCTTCATGCATTCCTCCACCACAATCACCTTGTGGGTCTTGCGAATGGAGCGGCTGATCGTCTCCATATCAAAGGGCTTGAGACTGATCAGATCGATCAGTTCAACGCTGACGCCGTCGGCTTCCAACTGCTCCACCGCTTTGAGGCAGTGGTGACGCATCCGGGAATAGGTCAGGATCGTGACGTCCGTCCCTTCTTGCACCAGATCAGCCTGATCAAGGGCACAGGTGTAGTCGCCTTCGGGGAGCTCCTCGGTGAGGTTGTAGAGCAGAACATGCTCGAAGAAGAGCACGGGATTGTTGTCCCGAATCGCGGCCTTCATCAGGCCTTTGGCATTGGTGGGCGTGCTGCAGGCAACGATCTTGATGCCGGGCACGGCATGGAAATAGGCCTCAAGCCGCTGGCTGTGCTCAGCCCCAAGCTGACGACCCACGCCACCCGGCCCGCGCACCACCGTGGGGATGGTGAAGTTGCCGCCACTGGTGTAGCGGAGCATCCCCATGTTGTTGGAAATCTGGTTGAAGGCCAGGAGCAGGAAGCCCATGTTCATCCCTTCAACGATCGGGCGAAGACCGGTCATCGCCGCACCCACCGCCATACCGGTGAATCCGTTCTCGGCAATCGGCGTGTCCAGCACCCTGAGATCGCCGTATTTCTCCGCCAGATCCTTGGTGACCTTGTAACTGCCGCCGTAATGGCCGACGTCTTCACCCATCACACAGACGTGGGGGTCTCTGCCCATCTCCTCGTCGATGGCTTCCCGGAGGGCGTTGAAGAGAAGTGTTCCTGCCACGGCGTCCCTTTGATCCCGGCCAATCCGGGTGGTGACGCCAAGCTATCTCAGTCAGCGCAGGGTCAACCGCCGGCAGCAAAGGTGAACAGCAACAAAACTGAGAGAAGCATGGCTGGAGACAGCAGCAGCGCCAGCTGACCGAGGTCGTGGGGCGTCATCCAAACCCTGGCAATGGGCGGAGGCTAGGCAGGGTTCTGATCGCGAGCCGTAAAGAGACTGCGAAGAAACACCAGGGTCAGACCGAGAGCCACAAACCCGGTGCTGAACGTGGCCAGAAAGGACAAGCCCACCAGCAAGGTCTTCAGGGTGACGGCAATGTTTTGGGCAATCGGCGAGCTGTAGTGAGGTGGGTGAACAGCGAAGTACACCACCATCCGCCGGCTCCAACCCAGAGCAAGCCAAGCCAAGAATCCAGCTGTGAGCGCCCCAGAAAGAAAACTCAGCGGACCTTTGCGGGGATCCCGTGGCTCGGGGCTCTCTGTGGTCTTGGCATCAGTCATGACTCGATCCTCACGCCATCGCGGCGAAAGGCGCAAGACCACGCCCTTAATCCGGCACGTTCCAGCTGGGGAGCGAGATCGCCCTGGACCTGTTGACATGACTCCAGATCACGGAACAGCGCAAAGCAACTGGGACCTGATCCGCTCATCGCCACCGCCAGGCTGTGGGGAACGCTCTTCAATAGTTGAAGCGCCGAGCGGACAGCAGCTGTTTCGGGCGCCACCACCTCCTGCAGATCGTTTCGCAAAGACGGTGGACGATCGCTGCGCAAGGGGTTCAGCCAATCGTCCTGACGTAGGGCCTGCCGGCGGCGTTCAAACGCAGCCTCATCAGCGAGGTAGCGGGATTGGTTCAGCTCGCGGCAACGTTTGTAGGCCCATGGCGTTGAAACACTCGCCCTGGGGTCTTTGACCAACAACACTGCCAGGGGTTCGTTGGTCGGCGGCACCGCCTCCAGCTGCTCCCCTCGGCCGAAACAGAGCTGACACCCTCCGGCGACACAGAAGGGCATATCAGAGCCGAGCTCAGCCGCCATCCGCTCCAAATCAGCGGGGCTATGGCCCAATCCCCAAAGGGCATTCAGACCCACCAGCGCCGCAGCGCCGTCGCTGGAACCTCCAGCCAGGCCAGCACCAATGGGGATGCGTTTCTCCAGATGAATCGACGCCCCCAATTCACTGAAGCCGGAACGATCCCGCAGCAGGTGAGCCGCACGGAGGATCAGGTTGTCGTCGCCAACACTGAGGCTGGCGTCATCGCAACTGAGGCTGACCCGCGCATCGGCGGTGTTCTCAAAGCTGAGACGATCCGCCAATTCGATGCTCTGCATCACCATGGCCAGCTCATGGAAACCGTCCGACCGCAGCCCCAGGACCTCCAGGTGCAGATTGACTTTTGCCGGGGCCGTCACCGTAATCATGGTGGTCGTTCAGTCGCCCCGATTCAAACCCCTGGCCAGGGCAACCCAGATGTCCGGAGCTAGTTCCTGGGGACGCTGCTGAAGGCTGAAGCCAGCGGAGGCAGCCAAAGCCTGCAAGCGGTCGGGATCGGCCACGCCCGCCAGGGTGTTGCGCAACATCTTGCGCCGCGCCAGAAATACCTGCTTCAGCAGGGATTCCACCTGAGCAGCCAAGGCCGGCTCCACCCGCTCGGACGGCGGCAAAGGCTCCAGGCAGATCACTTCCGACTGCACCTTCGGAGGGGGCTGAAAACAGCGCGGCGGCACTGGACACACCGAACCACAGCGGGCAAGCAACTGCATGCGCACACTTAGGGCGCTGAAACTGCTGTGGCCCGGACGGGCACGGATCCGCTCCGCCACTTCCTTCTGCACCAGCAACACAAGCCGTTGGTACGGCGGATCCACAGGGCGATCTAACCGCCCCACCAGCCGCTCAAGCAGAGGCCCTGTGATGTTGTAAGGGATGTTGGCCACCACTTTGTCGGCGATGTGACCGTCACTCAATTCGAGGGGCGCCTCGAGAACATCCCCCTGATGGAGGCTGAACCCAGGGTGATCAGCGAAACGATCCTGCAGACCGGCCACCAGATCGCGATCAAGCTCGATCGCATGCACTGCCCCCACATCCGCAGCCAGCAGACGCTCGGTTAAAGCCCCCCGACCAGGCCCCACCTCCAGCACGCGATCGGTCGGCTGAAGATCGGCAGCCTCAACAATCCGCTGCAGAACGGAGTCGTCACGCAACCAATGCTGGCCGAAGCGCTTGCGGGCGTGATGTCCGGAGAAACCCATCGATCAACTGTGCATCAGCACAGCCGCTCCACATCCATCCAGCAAATCGTTTCTTGGGATGGCATCAACGGCACAAGGGCCAGCTTGATCCGGAGCAGCTTCTCGGCGCAGGTTGGATGCGCAGCTCTCCAGCAACTGATTGCACGCGCCATGCGGCGTCTTTTGGCGGGATGAAACGCATCCAGGCCGCGGCGGTCCCAATGACCGATGCGGCGCCCTTTTACCTCCACCACCAACAGCTGCTGATGCTGTTCCAGCACCAGATCCAGTTCCCCCCAGCGGCAGCGCCAGTTGCGATCGAGCAACCGCCATCCCTTCGCTTCAAGCTGTTGCAAGGCCTGCTGTTCCGCCCAGCGACCGCTGCATTGAGACTCCACCGGCATGAACCATCACTTTCTTGTTCAAACCATTCCCCCCAGGAACGGTTCTAGGGTTCAGCGGTGATTGTTCCGCTCATGCGCAGACGCTTCGCGGCCCTTCTGGTCTCTTTTTTGGTCTTAACCGCTCAGTGGCTGGTGGTCGCTCCAGCCCATGCAGCCATGGATGTCGCCAAACAGGTCTTGATCGGTGCCGACTACTCCGACAAAGATTTGCGTGGCGCCACCTTCAACCTCAGCAACTTGCGCGAAGCCAATCTCTCTGGATCGGATCTACGCGGGGCAAGCCTGTACGGCGCGAAGCTGCAGGACGCCGACCTCAGCGGCACAGATCTGCGCGAAGCCACGCTGGATTCCGCCGTGATGACGGGAACCAACCTCTCGGATGCCGTACTGGAAGGATCCTTCGCCTTCAACACTCGCTTCAAGGATGTGGTGATCACAGGAGCTGACTTCACCGATGTCCCCATGCGCGGTGACCAACTCAAAAGCCTTTGTGCAGTGGCCGACGGCGTTAATTCAGTCACTGGCCGAAGCACCCGCGAAAGTCTCGGTTGCGCTTGAACCATGAGCTTTGATCCCCGCAGTCTGGAGCGCCTGCGTGAGTTGGGACGCCAGCTCCCCGAACGTTTGCCAGAACCCAAGCCCCCGGCGGCAGCCAAAGCAAGCCAGGCGCGCCACCGCGTCGAAACGGAAAAGGATCCCGAAGAACTTTTCCGGGAACTGATGAAGGCCAGCCAGGACGGCACGGTTCCTGAGCACCTCATGGCCCGCCTCAAACAGTTGGAAGCCCAACGCAAGCCGTCTGGGCAGTCTTCGTCCTTGAACAGCAGCAACGAGGTTCCAGGCCTGGCCGCCCCGACGCGCAGCCAGGCTGGACCGGGAAAAAACACCAAACCAAAACGGCCGAAAGTTGACCCGGGAAGCGAAGAGGAGAGCCTCTATGTGGCCTTCGGTCAGCTGCTTCTCGAGGACGAAGGAGATGACGTTTGAACCCGGCTCGTTGCCGGATTCTTGCGGTGGGCAAAGTGCGTCGCGGTTGGATTCAGGAGGGCATTGAGCTTTACCTCAAACGCCTGCCGGGATTGACCATCAGCGAGCTTCGGGACAGCACCCCGGACAAAGAGGCAGATGCGATCCGAGCGGCCCTAAGGCCAGACGAAACCCTGATCGCTCTCATGGAGCAGGGCGAGACCCTGGCGTCGGTTCCCTTCGCGCGACGACTCGAACAGTTCGGTTACGAGCGGCTCGTCTTTGTGATTGGTGGAGCCGATGGTCTAACCCCTGAGCTCAAGGCACAGGCTCACTGGCGCTTGAGCCTCTCTCCGATGACGTTCCCCCACGAACTAGCGCGACTGATGCTTGTGGAACAACTGTTCCGGGCCCAGACGATTGTTCAAGGCAGCCCTTATCACCGCGCCTAAGATTTTGCTGTCGCTGCTGCTCTTTCTCTCTCCACCATGCGTCTGGCTCTGCTCTCCCCGATCCATGGCCAGTCAATTGATCACATTGCCCAACAACTGGAGAACTACAGGGTGTTTCTTGCACCCTTTGAGTTGCGTCATTACTTCCACGTTTCTTTGGAGAGTCATCCAGACCTCCAATCCGACCTCACCGCCCTCGCCGAACGGGAGGGTCACAGCATCCACTTCACAAAACAAAGGCAGCCCACCTGGCGGCCCTGCACCGTTTATGCCCTGTGTGAACTAATCAAGACCGTCCTCGCCGACCACCACAGTCACGACAAGGTGCTCATTCACACCGATACGGACCTGCTCGTGTCAAGCCAGGCGAAGAATCAACTTTCCAACCACCGTATCGGCTGCGGCAACAAGCCATTTCGGATTGACAGAAAGACCAAGTGGAGATGGAGATTAAAGGCTAAATCTGATCCTCACCTCAAACAATTCGTCAGGGAAATGTTGGACGACGACCCATCAAAGCTTCGGGTTGGCCGGGTTTGTGGTGCCTACATGCCCTGGTCGACTTTCAAAACTTTCGGGGTGCTCTTTAACAACTATTTCAACAACAACTACTTCAAGAGACGGCCCAAACGCCACTGGCCCGTGACTGAAATCGCTATACCCAGCATTCTTCATCTTTTAGAGGGCCCAAAAGCCAACTTTCAACCTCCTTTGATCGAAGTACCAAAGGGCAAAAAAGTGTCCTGCAAAAACATCGATCGGTTGCTCCAAAGCGATCACAGCTTTGGACTCAAAAAAATTGCCAGGGATACAGACAGCAAAGCGTTCCAGTACGTGATGCACCTGCAAAAGCAAGCCTCGCAACACGCCTAACCATGCTGCACGTGGTCGACAACCTGCTGCAGCCCGAGGAGCTGCAACACCTGCGGGATCTTTGCGACATCCATGGCCGGCTCAGGGAGCAGCATTCCGGCGATGCTCAGTTCAGCTGGCGACCCGAGAGCGGTGCCCCTCGCTCCATCCACGCGCCCGCCCAGCAAGCCATCGTCGATCGCTATCTCGACGAGGTTCTTCTCCCCCTCGCCACACCGTTCGCACCCCAGCGGGCCGGGATCGAGTGGTGGTGCAATACCAACAACGACCTCGATTGGCACATCGACAAGGACGAGCTGGAAGGCCAATACAGCGGCCGCTATGTACTGCCGTTGCTGTCCACAGTGTTCTATCCCCACGTCAGCTGTGCTGGAGGTGAACTTCTGGTCGCCGACAACCCCCCGATCAGCAACGGCTATCAGGGCCCCCTGCCAACGTTCCGGTCTGTGATCTCGATCCCGCCCGTGGTGAACCGTTTGGTGCTCTTCTCACCCGGAATCCTGCATCGCATCAACCCATTCGAAGGCGAGCGCTACTCCGTGGCCGTGAACATCTGGGCTCAACCGCCCCTCACCACAACGGCTGCAGAGCCACCGGCTTGAATTTCTCGATCGATACGGTCCAGGCCCGGGGCGAAAAGGTCTGTAGCGCCGCTTTGAATGCAGCCGTATCACCCGTGTTCAGCCAGGCCGCCTTAAGCCTGGGCACATCCTCCGGCAGCCGCTCCATCGGCAGCTCCACCAGCAGCAGACTGTCTGCTCCAGCAGCACGCTGCAGAGAACCCTGATCGCTGCGCTGGAAGACCCGCAGCAGCAGCTCCAGCACCAAGACATGGCCCAACGCTTCCGGAGCCTCACCCTGCGGAGCCACCTCTTTCTGAGAGCGTCCCCCCAGAGGCAACGCCCGCTGCCCCTGCTGATCGATCAACGCCATGGCCACGAGATAAGGAGAGTCAGCCAATACCAGAACCCGAAGACCACCATCCTCACCGGACCCTCCCCATAGCGATCAGTACATGTGTACTATTTAGCCAGCTGTTGCTGTTGCTGTTGCCGTGGAGCTCCAACACATTCCGCTGCCCCTGCAACCAAGGCGAACCCGGCTCACTCTGCCCCTAGCCAATGAATGCGTTGCCGCTGGGTTCCCATCCCCCGCCGATGACTACGTCGATGTGGGGATCGACCTCAATGAACAACTCGTCCGGCATCCCACCAGCACCTTTTTCCTGCATGTCAGCGGCAACTCCATGACCGACGCCGGCATCCACGACGGTGATCTCCTGGTGGTCGATCGCAGCCTCGAACCGCGACCGGGGAAGGTGGTCGTGGCTGTGCTTGACGGTGCCTTCACCCTCAAGCGCCTGGTGCGCCATCGCGGCAGGTTGCGCCTGGAAGCCGCCCATCCGGACTATCCGCCGCTGGAGCTTCACCGCTGCGGCGAGGTTCAGATCTGGGGCGTCGCCATTCATGTAATCCATCCGCTCTGAGGCGACATCGCCATGTCTCAGGCCACGGCCCTGATCGATGGAAACAATTTCTATGCCTCCTGCGAGCAGAGCCTGGACCCGGCCCTGATCGGCCAGCCCGTGGTGGTGCTGTCCAACAACGACGGCTGCATCGTGGCGCGCAGCGCCGAAGCCCGTGCCCTGGGGATCCGCATGGGGACGCCGTACTTCAAGGCGCGTCGAGAGCTTGAACGGCACAACGTGGTGGTGCGCAGTTCGAACTACGCCCTTTATGCCGATATGAGCCAGCGGATGATGAGCCTGCTGGAGGCCCACTGTGAAGAGCTGGAGGTGTATTCGATCGACGAAGCCTTCGGTCGGATTCGTCGTCCCAGCAATGGTGATCTACAAGGTTGGGCCCGACAGCTGCGGGCACGGGCCCGACAGAACCTCGGCATCCCAATCGCCATCGGCCTGGGGGCCAGCAAAGGACAGGCCAAGCTGGCCAATCGCCTGGCCAAACAGACCCCGAACCGTGCCGGGACGTTCGACCTCGGCCAGTGCGATAACCCTGATCACTGGCTGGAAACGATTGCGATCGAGGATGTCTGGGGGATCGGTCGTCAATTGGCCCATTGGTGTCGACTGCGGGGCATCAGCAACGCACGACGCCTGCGGGACATGCCGAGCGGTGAGCTACGCGCCAAATGCGGCGTGGTGGGCCTGCGTCTGCAACGCGAACTGCGCGGCCATGCCTGCCTACCGCTGGAGCTTGCACCGGCACCGAAGCAGGAAACCTGCGTGAGCCGCAGTTTCAGCCGACCCATCACCAGCGAGGCTGAGCTGCACCAGGCGATCACGACCTATGTGGTGCGCGCCGCCGAGAAATTGCGCAAGCAACGGCAGCGGGCGGCAGCCCTCACCATCTACACCCGCACAAGCCCGTTCGCTCCCGGCTTTTACAGCCAAGCGGCCAGCACGCAACTGGATCTACCGAGCAATGACACGTCCGTGCTGCTGCAAGCAGCGCACCCCTTGGTGGCACGAATCTTTCGCCCCCACCGTCAACTGGCCAAGGCCGGCGTGCTGATGCAGCACCTGCAGAGCCATGAGATCCTCCAGACCCATCTGATGGTGCCGATGAGTGAAGAGCAGCAGCAGAAACGGGAATGCCTGATGCAGACCATCGACCAGATCAATCGGCGTTACGGGCGTGGAACCCTGCAATGGGCAGGCTGCGGACTGCAGCCAAGCTGGTTGATGCGACGGGAGCAACTCAGCCGAGCCGCCACCACCCGTCTGCAGGATCTACCCGTGGTGAGGGCCTGAGCCCATCGATCACGGCTCACCCAGAAAACGGCAGGCAGGGAGGCTGATCGCCACCTGATCCACACCGTCGAGGAAAGCTTCAGCGTCGACCGCCCGCGTGCGCACAAAACTGGTTCGAATCTCTTCCAGCTGGGCCATGGCGTCGTCACGACTCAGGCCTGTGGAGGTGTGAGCAAGACTGCAAAGGGATGTCGCGACACCACGACCGAAGCCACGTGAACTGGCCTGGCGCCGCACCGCCGACAGCAGCATGGGCACCACGAGACCACCCAGCACGAGAACAAACACAATCACGCCCCAGAGGCGACCGCCACGCACCCAGTAAGGAACCAGATAAAGACCGCTATTGGCAGGAGAGGGTGGCTCAGAGGGAGGAGGGTTCATCACTCAGGCCTCCTGCAGCAACTGAATGACCTGTTCACGTGTGCTGAGCAGCAACACCATCCGCTCACCATGGGCATTAAGGCCAGTCTGCTCCCGCACCAGATCGGTGCTAGCGAGCGCCAATCCTCCGGTTTCGGTGAACAACACCGGCAACGTGCCGTGGTGTCCCCGCATGCCCTGTAAATCCAAAGCCTGACGCACGGCCCGCTGCGCTTTGTCAGAGCCCAAGCGCTCCACGAAGGCCGGCCAGAGGTGGTTCACCGGAGCGAGAGCCGCGAAATCAAGCTGCGTATCAGACATCAAGACGGCAACAACGCGAGAGCTTCACTGATCATCTGCGGGGTGACAGCGATGCGCTCAAGCGGATCGGCATTGTCGAGGTAAGCGTCAAACGAAGCGAACCGCTCGATCACCGGATCAGCTCCCTCGGCGGCGCAAGCTTCGACCCAATCGCCCTCCTCCGGCTTCACCGCGATGTAGGCCTGCAGCGCTTCCTCGAGATCACCGCCGTCGCCGACGCCATCGCCATGCCAGATCGCTTCGAAGAATTCAGACATCTCAACGCGACGGACAGGTCTTGATGCAGTTTGCCGAGAACATTGGCAACCTCACCACACATCGAAGCCAAGAACCATGGCCCATGGCTCAGGCGGCGGGAGGAACCGCATCCCCTGAGGTCTCCGCAGCAGGGGAATCGACCGCAACGGTGTAGCTCGCGCAACGCTGCTGATCCAGATGGCCGATGTGCTTTCTCTCGGTGTAATAAAGCTCCTGGTAACGCAGCGCATCACGGTTGAGGTCATCGAACAAGGCCTGAATCCGTAGCTCCATGTCCACGTTGCTCTCGTCTGACGAGGCGTCCTGATCAATCAATACGGCGATACAGGCCTCCAGGGTCTGCAGGCGCTGACCACCCCAGGCCTCCAGCAGATGCCGGCAGCGCTTCAGGCTTTTCTGGCGCTCCAGCAGAGCAGCGATGCCTCGCAACTGCTCCAACGGCTCCGCCAAAGCAACAAGCTGCAATTCGCCGGGCTCCAGGAGAGGCGTCAGGCGGGAGACCAGCGCACTGCTCTCGAGCAACAGCTGATCGGTGAGCAGGCGTGGCAGATCCATCACATCAAGACCCTCGCCGTCGTCGTCGCATCGGCTGATCGCCTCCAACCGCCCCTCACCCAGGTTGGTCTCCTCTAGATCCGTAATGGCCGCCCAGAGATGGCGGTGATGGGGGATGGCGAAATCCTCCAGTTCCCGCGTGCGCAGTTCCTGGCGAATCGTGGCCCGATGCCGAGGGCAATGCAGATACAAACGCAGCAGGTCTGCCTCGCAACGCTCCCGCTGACCGGATTCACCCGGCTGCTCATGGCGGCTGGAGCGCCCATGCCAACGCTGGCCCTTCACCTGCTGGCGCAGATCGTCCTCGAGCTGAAGCGCCAGCCGTCCCTGCCCACCACTGAGCCGCTCCGCCACCCGTTGGAGGTAGTGGGTTCGGACAGCGGACTGGGGCAGTTTGCCCAGCAGCCCCACCAGGGCCGTCACCGCCTGCTGAAACTGGTCAGCCCGGCTGAGGTCTCTCGCCTCAAGGACCTGCTCGATCTGCCAGTCGAGCCAGAGGGGGGCCTGATCCAGCAGAGCGCGGTAATCGCCGGCCCCGTTCTGTTTGAGGTATTCATCAGGGTCCTTACCGGACGGGAGGTGCAGAACCCGCAGCTCCAGCTGGCCCTGCATGGCCAGCTGCTCCACCTCTCCAATAGCCCGATTGGCCGCACGGACACCAGCGCCATCGGCATCAAAATTCAGAACGATCCGCTTGCTATCGCTAACGCGGCACAACTGGGTGATCTGCTGACTGCTCAGAGCCGTGCCAAGGGAGGCCACGGCGTTGGTGATGCCGGCGGCATGCAGTGCAATCACATCGAAGTAGCCCTCCACCACCACAGCCCTGTCGTCCTTACGGATGGCATTGGAGGCTTTGTCGAGACCAAACAGATGCTTTCCCTTCTCGAACACCTCGGTCTCGGGAGAGTTGAGGTACTTCGGTTCGCTGCCATCAAGACTGCGCCCCCCGAAGCCGATCACCCGACCCTGACGGTCATGGATCGGAACCATGACCCGATGGCGGAAGCGGTCATAAAAGCCATTGCCGCCCTTGCGAGGCACCACCAGACCAGCCGCCTCAAGGAGCTCGGGAGCCAGCCCCTCCACCTGTTGAAGATGCTTCAGAAGGCCATCCCACTCATCCGGCGCATAGCCGAGCTGAAATGACTCCTGGGTGGCGGGGCTGAGACCTCTGGCGTCGCTGAGGTATTTGAGGGCCTCTGCACCCGTGGGAGCCAGCAACTGGCTGCGAAACCAGCCGGCGGCCAGAGCCAGGGCCCGTTGCAGCTTGTCCCTACGGGAGAGCTGCTGCCGCAGCCGCTCCTGCTGCGGACCATCCACCGTCTCGATCGGGAGCTGGTAACGCCGCGCCAGATCCAGCACGACATCACTGAAGCTCTGGCGTTGGAACTCCATCAGGAACTTGATGGAGTTGCCCCCGGCACCGCAGGAGAAGCAGTAGTAGAACTGCTTGGCGGGAGACACCGTCATCGACGGTTTGCTGTCGTCATGGAACGGACAGATCCCGACGAATTCCCGTCCCTTCTTCTTGAGCACCACGTGCTCGCCCACCACATCAACGATGTCGGCCCGTTCCTTGACGGCCTCGATCGTTCTTGGGTGCAGGCGGGCATTCACCATCAGTTCATTCTGCGAAGTCGCAGGGTTCCGTGCACCCCGTCATCAGAACACCCATGGCCGAAACGCAGAACGAACCAGCCTGGTGGAACCGGGAATCGGTGCGGGGCAGTCGGGCTCTGATCCTCAGCTCTCTGGCCTTCAGTCTGATGACGGTCTGCGTCAAGCAGCTGAACAGTCGTCTTCCGGTGGTGGAAATCGTGCTGAGCCGAGCGCTGATCAGCATCGTTCTGACCGTAATTGGGCTACGCCTCGCCGGGGTTTCTCCCTGGGGGCATCGACGCGGGCTGTTGGTGGCCCGTGGGCTGCTGGGCAGCCTGGCTCTGCTGTGTTTCTTCGAGGCGATTGATCAGCTGCCACTCGCCTCGGCAACGGTGCTGCAGTACACCTACCCCACATTCACGGCCCTAGCGGCGCTGCTGCTGCTTGGCGAACCGCTCCGACGACGCATCAGTGGGGCGGTTCTGCTGGGCTGGATCGGCGTCACGCTGGTGGTGCAACCGCAGTGGCTGACGGGAACAGCACAGCCGGCTCAGCTCATCCCTGCCCTGATCGGCATTGCTGGCGCTCTGATGACCGCCCTGGCCTACGTCAGTGTGCGGCGGCTGTCGGAAACCGAACACCCGCTGGTGATCATCCTGTATTTCCCGATGATCTCGGTTCCCTTAACCCTGCCCTGGGTGCTGCATCAGGGGGTGTGGCCCAACGGCATCGAGTGGTTCTGGCTCCTGGGAGTCGGCGTGATGACTCAGCTTGGCCAGATTTGGGTCACCGAAGGCCTGCGCTGTCTGCCCGCCGCCCGAGCGACGTCGATCAACTACGTGCAAGTGGTCTTCGCCGCTGGCTGGGGCTGGCTCTGGTTTGCTGAATCGGTGAATGCCTGGCAGGTGGGTGGGGGAATGCTTGTGCTGTCCGCCACCCTGATCAGCCTGTCGGCCCGGAGTTAGCTCGACTCGAAGTAGAAAGTAGACCTCAGGCCTTGTCCAATCCCAAGGGATAGGTGAGCCAGGCCTGACGGTCATCCGTTCCACCCTTGGGGCGAACCAGGCGCCAGCTCTGCCCGCGGGAGCCCCGTTGCAGAAACAGCTCAAACGGGCTGTCCACCTGAACGCGGTCACCGGGCAGCTGCCAATCGAACCGACCCGAAACCCTCAAGCCCTGCTCATCGCCCAGGGCGAAGCTTTCCTGGTCTTCGACCCGCACACGACTAACGCTGGGGGCGATGGGCATCGGGGTGAGGTCCAGGGAGCTGGCGATAGCCGTCTGGGTGAGCTGAATCTGCAGGGCCAGCGCTTCATTCAATAGAGCGCGTGGCGGTTGGGATCCACTGCAGGCCGTGAGGGAAACCACGATCGACAAAACGCAAAGCGCCTGAAGAAACCTTTGCAAGACACGCTTCAAAAGAGACACAGGCAATGAGAGCTGCGGCAACATGACGCGGTTGGAACCTCTCCCCATGATCGGCTGGCTGCAAGGACGACCGATGGAGTGCTGGACTCAAGGCAACCGTAGCGGCGTTCTGTTGCTTTGCGGTGGTGTCGGGTATGAGGTGCATCTGACGGAGCGGCATCAGCAGAACCTCTCTGCTGACAGCGATCTGAACCTGTGGATTCATCAGGTGCAGCGGGAGGACGGCAGCAGCCTCTATGGCTTTCCTCTCCGTCAGGAGCGGGATCTGTTCAGGCTGCTGATCAGCGTCAGCGGTGTCGGTCCCCAGGCCGGTCTGGCCCTGATGCAGGAATGCAGGCCCCAAGAACTGGTGGAAGCGATCAGCAGCGGTGATCTGCGCCGACTTTGCAAGGCGCAGGGCATCGGCAAACGCACAGCAGAGCGCCTTGCGGTGGAACTCAGGGCCTCCATCGCGGCATTCGCGGGCGTTGATCCAGCTCCCTCCCTGGCTGAAGGAATCAGCTCAGAGCAGATGCCAGAGAGCGGGGCCGACGTCGAAGCAACCCTGGCAATGCTGGGTTACGACGATCTCGAAATCCGTCGCGCCATCCGTGCGATCGCCGAGGGTGCAGATGGCCCCCCGCCTGCCGGAGGCGACCAGGACGCTTGGCTGCGGGTCTGCCTCCAATGGCTAAGTCGCGAATCGGCCTGATCCGTCCCTCGCAAAGGTAAGCTGGTTGTTTGCACTGACAGGGCCGCCCCCCGCGCATGTCGCTTGATACCACCGAGAAGCAGCAGCTGATCAACACCCACCAGACCCACGGCACCGACACCGGTTCGGCCGAGGTCCAGGTAGCCATGCTGAGTGAGCGGATCAACCGTCTCAGCAGCCACCTGCAGAACAACATCCACGACTTCTCCTCGCGTCAGGGGTTGCTCAAGATGATTGGCCGTCGCAAGCGTCTGCTGAGCTACATGCGCAGCAAGAGCGAGCAACGCTACGCCGATACGATCGCCAAACTGGGCATCCGCGGCTAATCGAACTGCCCCATGGCTGAGCAACGCAATGCCCTTCCCTTCGAGCCCAAAGGGTCTGGGAAGGGAAGCAAGCCTGCCTCTGGGGCTCCCAGACAGGAAGCCATTCCTCGGTATGTGGCCGATCGAATGGCTCGTCGTGTCGCTGTGTTCACAGGACTCCCGTCTCTCGCAGGGATGGGAGTTTTTGTTGGCAGCTACATCGTCGTCACCCGTGGCATCGCCGATATCGCTCCGGGGCTCACACTCGCAGGCTCCGGCTTGTTTTTCCTCCTAGGGCTGGTGGGACTCAGCGTTGGCGTGTTGACAGCCAGCTGGGATCCCGAACCCGGTTCGCTTTTGGGCTTTGAGAACTTCAAACCCAATGTCCAGCGGATGCGTGAGTCGATCCGGGCCCAGAAGCAACAGCAGAGGTCATCAGAAGAGCCCTGAACAGTGCTCTTCTGATGACCTAATCAACATCAAGTGAGAACCAGACGGTCGCTGCTGCGGGCTTCAAAGGCTTGGTTGCGCAACGATTCGATCGCTTCATCTACATTTTTTACGCAGAACTGAGGGCCAAGTCGCACGTAGCGAACGGTCTCGCCATGACGCACCTCGGCGACCACAGGCACTTTGACGCCCAACTCATCCCGTTCGGGACGATGTTGGTTCAGGCATTCCCGCAACTTGTGCTGAATGGCGATGTCACTGGCCTGATCAGAAGGGAGCTGAACCAGAAGCAGATTGAGCTCATCAACGGCGCGGCAGTCGTCAATGATCAGCTGCACGCGCTCGTCACGCCGATCCACCCCAGCCCACACCAGCAAGCGGGCTTCGGCCATCAGATGATCCGCGAGGCGGGCATAGCTCTTAGGGAAAACAACGGCTTCGCAGCTTCCGGTGAGATCCTCGAGCTGAAGAATCGCCATGCGGTCGCCCTTACGGGTGGTGACCTGGCGCATCTCCGCCACCATCGCGATGGCACTCACCTTTGTTTTATCCGGCTGCTCCTCAAGGGATCCCAGGCCGATGGGCGCCAGCAGTTTCGAGGAGGGCGTGAGCTGTTTGAGGGGGTGATCTGACAAGTAGAAGCCCACCAAATCTTTTTCAAGGCGCAGCTTTTCTGTCGGGGGGTAATCCGGCACCGGTGCAGCTTTGGGGGCATGGCTGAGATCAGCCGGGCCAGCGTCATCGGATGCTGGGGCCATCAAATCGAAGAGATTGCCCTGACCGCTGTCACGGTCCTTGGCCCGTGAGGAGGCCCAGTCGAGGAGCAGGTCCAGATCGGCCATCAGCTGGGCACGATTGGCCTGCGGATCCATGGCATCCAGGGCGCCGCAGTGAATCAACGATTCCAGGCCACGACGATTGAGCACCGAAGACGGGATCCGATCACACAGATCGGCCAGGGAGTGGAAGGGCCCATCGCTATCGCGGGCGGCGATCAACTGCCGAATCGCTCCGTCACCAAGGTTGCGAACAGCGGAGAGTCCAAACAGGATTCGATCGCCGTTGGGGGTGAAATCGGTCAGGGAGGCATTCACATCCGGAGGCATCACCTCAATCCCCATTGCATTGCAATTGGAGATGTAGCGCTGCACCTTGTCGGCGGCTCCTGCATTCACCGTGAGCAGGGCCGCCATGTAGGCCACCGGATAGTGCGCCTTCAGATAGGCCGTCTGATAAGTAACGGCGCCGTAGGCCGTGGAATGGCTCTTGTTGAAGCAATATTCAGCGAAGAGAACCATCTGATCGAACAGTTCGTCGGCGACCTTTTCATCAACGCCACGCTCACCAGCTCCTTTGACGAAGATGCCGCGATGCTTCTGCATCTCTGAAACTTTTTTCTTGCCCATCGCCCGTCTCAGCAGATCGGCCTGACCCAGGGAATAACCAGCCAGATCCTGAGCGATACGCATGATCTGCTCCTGATACACCATGATCCCGTAGGTCTCCGACAGGATCGGCTCCAAGATCGCGTGGGCGAAATCAATCGCCTCCCGCCCGTGCTTGCGGTTGATGAATTTGGGAATCAATCCAGCATCGAGAGGGCCCGGTCTGTAGAGAGCGAGGATTGAGGAAATATCTTCCAGAGAAGACGGCTTGAGATCGCGCACGATCTGCCGCATGCCACTGGATTCCAGCTGGAAGATCCCCTCAAGGTCACCGCGAGCGAGAAGAGCAAAGGTCTCTTCATCCTCCGGCGGGAGCTTGTCGGGATCGACGCGGGTTCCACTGCTGACCTCCACCAGCTCGAGCGTCTTTTCGATCATCGTGAGGTTCTTCAACCCCAGGAAATCCATCTTCAACAGACCCATGGATTCCACGTCTTCCATGAAGTACTGCGTGATCACCTGACCATCGTTGTTGCGCTGCAACGGCACAAGCTCATCCAGAGGGTCAGCGGCAATGACCACCCCGGCTGCATGCACACCAAAGGTTTTATTGGTGCCCTCAATCCGCATCGCCATGTCCACCCAACGCTTGACCGTTGGATCCGACTCGTACTTCTCGCGGAACTCGGGATTGGGTGATTCCTCACCGATCATCGCCTTGAGCTTGGCGGGCTTGCCGCGAACCACTGGGATCAATTTCGCCAGACGGTCGGCATCGCCATAGGGAATATCAAGCACCCGGGCCACATCCTTCAGAACCGCCTTGGAGGTCATCCGGTTGAAGGTGATGATCTGGGCCACCTTGTCTTCGCCGTAGCGCTCGGTGACGTAGTCGATCACCTCACCACGGCGTTCAATGCAGAAGTCGGTGTCGATATCAGGCATCGACTTGCGTTCCGGGTTGAGGAAACGCTCGAAAAGGAGGCAGTTGGTGATCGGATCGATGTTGGTGATCCCAAGGCAGTAGGCGACAAGCGAGCCTGCAGCAGAGCCCCTGCCAGGCCCCACAGGAATGCTCTGTTCCCGGGCAAAGCGGATGTAATCCCAGACCACCAGGAAGTAGGTGGGGAATCCCATCTGCTCCATGATCTTGAGCTCGTGGCTCATGCGCTCGGCGTAGTCGTCGGGCAGAGGAGCATCGACACCGAGCTCGAGGCGATCCCGCAGCCCTTGCTCCGTCACCTCCCTTAGGTAGCTGACAGGGGTATGCCCTTCGGGAATCGGGAAGCGGGGCATTTGGTAGCGCCCGAGGATGTCGTAGGGCTCCACCTTGTCGGCCACCTTGACGGTGTTGGCAATCGCCTCCTGGACCACCTCAGGCTCCAGATGGTCACCGAAAAGACACGCCATCTCCTCTTCGGTCTTGATGTATTCGGTTCCCGTGTAGCGCAGTCGCTTCTCATCGGTGATCAACTTGCCGGTGAGCACACAGAGAAGAGCGTCGTGGGCTTCGACGTCCTGCTTGCTCAGGTAATGGGCATCGTTCGTCGCAACAATCTGGATGCCGAGTTCCTTGGCGATCTTGACGATCTCGACGTTGACGATCCGATCTTCCGGAGATCCATGGTCCTGGATCTCGAGGTAGTAGTCATCGCCAAAAACCTCCTGGTACCAGGCCGCCACCTTGCGTGCAACATCAGGACGACCACGCAAAATCGCCTGGGCAATCTCGCCACCGAGGCAGGCCGTGGCAATGATCAGCCCCTCGCTGTGTTGCTTCAGCAGCTCCTTGTCGATGCAGGCACGGGAAAAAATGCCGCGTCCCCGCATCCCCCGCAGATGGCTGATGCTGGTGAGCTTGACCAGGTTGCGGTAGCCCGTGGCGTTTTTGGCAAGCACCACCAGGTGGTAGCGCTTCTCTTTCTTGGGTTGCGGATCATCAATGGACCCGTTGATCACGTACATCTCGTTGCCGATGATCGGCTTGAGATCGGTGCCCTGACAAAGCTTCAGAAGCTCGATGGCGCCGTACATCACGCCGTGATCGGTCAGGGCGATCGCTGGCATGCCCAGTTGCTTCGCCCGCTCCACCATGGCCGGCAACTGCGACGCCCCGTCGAGAAGGCTGTAATCGCTGTGGTTGTGGAGAGGGACAAATGCCATAGGGTCAGACTAGGACCCAACGCAAGATCCAGCGTTCACGGGGAACGAAACACCCCACATGTGGCGGAGCTCAGGGAACCAGAGCGGCTTCAGGGCGTGAAGCGAACACCTGCGCAGCCTGCTCGTACTGGTGCGCCACCTGGAGCAGACGCGGTTCGTCCAAGACATTGCCGATCAGCTGCATCCCAATCGGCAAACCCGCCGCACTGAATCCGCAGGGAACACTGATGGCAGGCAACCCGGCCAGGTTCACCGGAATCGTCAGCAAGTCGGCGAGGTACATCGCCAGAGGGTCATCAGCATGGGCGCCAGCCTTGAACGCGGTGGACGGTGCGGTTGGCGTGAGCAGCACATCAACACTCTGGAACGCAGCATCAAAATCACGCCGGATCAGGGTGCGCACCTGCTGGGCCTTTTTGTAATAAGCGTCGACGTATCCGGCGGAAAGGGCATAGGTGCCAATCAAGATCCGCCGCTGCACCTCCGCACCAAACCCCTCAGCACGGCTTCGTGCTGTCATCGCAGCAAGGCTCTCGGCGTCGTCCGCACGAAAGCCGTATTTGACCCCGTCATAACGGGCCAAATTGGCAGAGGCCTCCGACGGCGCAATCACGTAATAGGTGGCGATGCCGTCGTTGAAACGGGGGCAGCTCACCTCCACCAGCTCAGCGCCAAGAGCCTCCAGCTGAGCAGCAGAGGCCTGCACCGAAGCCTTGACCTCAGCATCGAGGCCTTCGGCATCGAAGCACTCCTTGATCACACCAACCTTGAGACCCTTGATGGGCTTGTTCAGGCCGGCACTGAAGTCCGGCACAGCCGCATCAAGGCAAGTGGAATCACGGGGGTCGGGCCCTGCGATCACCTGAAGCAGTTCGGCCACATCAGCCACACTTCCTGCAAAGGGACCCACCTGATCCAAGGAACTGGCAAAAGCCACCAGACCCCAACGGCTGACGCGGCCGTAGGTGGGTTTAAGACCCACAACGCCACAAAACGAAGCAGGCTGACGGATGGAGCCTCCGGTGTCGGAACCCAGAGAAGCAACGCAACTCCCTGAAGCGACGGCCGCAGCACTGCCACCGGAGCTTCCGCCCGGTACGTGGGCTGTGTTCCAAGGATTCTGAGTCGCACCAAAGGCCGACGTTTCCGTGGAGCCGCCCATGGCGAACTCATCCAGATTCGTCTTACCCACCAGCACACCTCCGGCTTGCCAAAGCCTTTCGGTCACTGTTGATTCGTAGGGAGGCACAAACTGTTCCAGCATGCGGCTGGAGCAGGTGGTGCGAACCCCTTTGGTGCAGAGGTTGTCTTTAACGGCCAGTGGCAATCCAGCCAGAGGGCCGAGGGTCTCTCCAGCGGCCCGTGCTTCATCGATGCTGGATGCATCAGCACGGGCTTTTTCGCTCGTCACCTCAACAAAAGCATTGAGAGACGGCTCAGAGTTTTCGAGCCGCTTGAGGTGTTGATCAATGAGCTCACGGGAGGAAATCTCACCGCTCTGCAGTTGCTGACGCCACGCGCTGATCGTCATGTCCCTGCGATCCATTGCAGGGAGGACGCTATCAGCCGCTTGATCAGCCCTCAGCTGTGATGGTGAGGGGCTCGGAGCGACGAGTCCGCAGCAGGGAGTGGCTGATCGACTGGGGTTGCTCAGACTTGACGTCGTCAAGGAAGGAACTCAGCTCGTTTTCCAAACCTTTGCGGGTGACAAACGGACCGAACCAGTAGGTCACATCGGGACCAGATGTCTGAATCCGAGCCCACCAGGCGACCCCAAGGCCATTGGCAAGGCTGCGCAGCGGCCGGATCAGGGGACTCATGGGAGGGGTAGAACGACCTCAAGGCATTGTGCCTCGTGAACCGGCAAAACCGAGCTGTTTTCAGGGAGATAGCTGGATATTCTGATCGAACTCCGGCGCAGCAGCTTGTTCAGACGGATGGAGATCCAGTTCAATCCGCTGGTCAGGAACCTTCTCCACGGGTTGTTCAGGCGGTTCAGACGCCTCAGTGGACGTCTCTACCCCAGCGAGTTGGGGCCGTCGAATCGGGGGTGACGGCGCCTGGCCGTGAATGTCCTTCATCCAATTGCGTCGCGCCACTTCATAAACGCAAAGTGCCGTAGCAACGGATGCATTCAGGCTTGGGGTAATGCCCCGCAGCGGAATACGGACCAACTGATCACAGTGACGCCGGGTCAAAAGCGACAAGCCCTGGTCCTCTGACCCGGTGACCAGCACCAATGGGCCGCTGAGATCAACATCCGTGAGGGTCACGTCCCCTTCTGCCGCAAGGCCCACCACCCTGTATCCCGCATCCTTGAGCTTTTCCAACGACCGGTTGAGGTTGACCACACGCGCGACCGGAAGGTGTTCAAGGGCGCCGGCTGCCACTTTGGCAGCCGAACCGGTTAAACCAGCACTCCGACGCTGGGGAATCACCACCCCATGGGCTCCCATCGCCTCGGCGGAACGCACGACAGCACCGAGATTGTGGGGGTCCGTGACACTATCCAAAGCCACCAATAAGGGGGGTTCCCCAAGATCCGAACAGCCATCGATGAGGGTTTCGAGATCGAGGGTTTCAGCCGCTGCCGTCTGAAGGGCGATGCCCTGGTGAACGGAACCACCTGTGATCTGTCCAAGCCGAGCCCAGGTCACCTCTTCCACCAAGACCCCAGACGCCTTGGCATCGCGCAAGAGCTGGAGAAATTTGGCCGCACTGCGCATCTCCGGGGTGCACCAAATGCGATGAATGGGTCGTCCTGCCTCCAGCGCGGCTTGGGTGGCATGGCGCCCCCAAATCAGATCATCTGCCGGAGGTGTGGCCGCTGCGGCCTCCGGTGCTGCATCTAGTCGCTGGGAACGGCCATTGTCGTAGCGCGATCGGGGGCGCTGGGACGGCTGGCGCCGTTCATCCCCGGAGCGGCGACGGTCGCCGTAACGATCATTCCGATCTCGAAATCGTCCGGGCCCTGAACGGTCGTTCTGAGATTCCGTACGAAAAGCATTCTGATCCCGGTCGAAGGAACGGGATCGATCCCCGAATCGCTCTCTGGGGCGATCATCAGATCGATTGCCGGGTCGATCCCCGAATCGCTCTCTGGGTCGATCCCCGGATCGATTGCCGGGTCGATCTCCGAATCGCTCTCTGGGGCGATCATCAGAACGATTACCGGGTCGATCTCCACCCCGAGGACGCTCCCAGCCCTCATCCCTCGGCGCTCGTCGGTCGCGAAAACTGCTGCCATCTCGACCAGGTTTGGCGTAAGGGGAACGACCGCCGTCGGAACGACGATTGCTGGGCATGGGACGACCGTTGCCAGAGCGCCCCACCGAGGAGCGACCAGCGGATGGACGTCCACTGGGAGGCCTGCCTCCTGGTGGTCGTCCACTTCCACTCCCTCCTGGCCCCGAACGACCATCGCGGGATGGGCCGCTGGAGCGGCGTTCAAAGCGAGGGCTCATGGTGTGCGAGGCAACGTTATGGGTTGGATCCGGCTTGCTCCAGGTGATCGAAGAGCTCAGCAAGCCGGGCTGGATTGTTCAGAAACAGCCAGCCAACCATTGTCTCAAACCCCGTGGCCCGTCCATACACAGCGGCCTCGGCTCGGCGCGGACCACGGCCTGCACTGTTGCGACCCCGACGGACCAGATCGAGTTCCTGGGAGTCAAGGAGTTGACGGTCTTCCAGCCATGTCAACAAACGGGATTGGGCATCGGCGCGAACATCGGCCACCACAGCACGATGCAAATGGTCGGAACGGCCGGGTCTGGCTCCATGGCGGAGCCGTTGATGAAGCTCCCAGACGGCATCTCCGATCCAAGCCAGCTGCAATGGGCCCAACTGATCGTTCAGGCCACTGGGTGACTGATTACGAATCCAGTCGCTCAAGCGGCCAATTGGTTCAGAGCTGTCGGAAGATCCTCCACTAGATGGAGGAACTCTTCGAGCCGCACCAACTTGATCGTCTGCGTCACACGGGTGTTCCCCACAAGGAGAAACGAACGTTTGGCATCCGTGCATTGTTTGGCCAACTGCACCAGGGCGCCAAGCCCTGATGAGTCGAGAAAATCGATCTTGCTTAGATCGAGAACAGCTGGAAGCTTGTTGGCTTTCAAAACATCGGCCACGTACTCCATGAACTGCTTCTCGGAGTACGCATCCAGTTGGCCGGTGAAGTGAAACACCAAACAGCCATCCTTCTGTTCAAATCCGCCCCGTAGAGAGACGGTCAGTCGCTGCAGTTCGCTGATGGGATCAAGCCCCCCAGGCATCATCGGCACGAAGTGTAGTGATGCTGAGCCTGGGCAACCACCTCATCAACGGCGATCGGCCATGAGCGTCACAAAGCGGGCGAAATGATGATCCGCGTCATGCGGTCCAGGACTGGCTTCCGGGTGGTATTGCACACCAAAAACGGGCTTGTGACGGTGAGCAATGGCCGCCACGGTGCGGTCGTTCAGATTGAAATGGGTGACATCAATGGCGTCGGCATCCAGAGATTCGGCAGAGAGGGCAAATCCGTGGTTCTGACTGGTGATTTCAACCTGCCCCGTGGTGCCACAGGGATGATTCAAACCACGATGGCCATAGGACAGCTTGAAGGTCTTGCCGCCGAGTGCCAGGCCGAGAATCTGATGGCCCAAACAGATCCCAAACAGCGGTAGATCGGCCTCCTCCAAGAGAGTCTTGGCCAGGGCAATCCCATGGCTCACCGCCGCAGGGTCGCCAGGACCGTTGGAGAGAAAGACACCATCCGGGCGATGGGAACGAACCGTGGCCAGATCGGTGTCTGCAGGGAGAACAGTGACGTCACAGCCATGGGCGACCAGGCGATCGAGAATGGCTCGTTTAATTCCAAAATCAACCGCGACGACGCGGAAGGGGGCGTCGCTTCGACGCTGCAGGCGCTGATCGAAGCCAACACTGCAGGCTTGATTCCACTGGTAGGGCTCACGGGTGGTGACGCGATCCGCCAGGTTCAGTCCTTCCATCGAAGGCGCCTGCTTCAAGAGCTCAAACAACTGCGCAGGTGTCTGGCCGTCACTGCTGATCACACCATTCATGGCACCGACCTCGCGCAGATGACGCACCAGCGCACGGGTGTCTACACCGCTGATACCCACCAGTTGATGGCTCTGCATCCAGGTATCGAGAGTCTGTTCACAACGCCAGTTGCTGGGCGACGGCGCCAGCTGGCGTGCGATCACACCAAGGGCGTGGGGACGATCGGCTTCCTGATCGTCGGAATTAACCCCGGTATTGCCGAGTTCGGGATAGGTGAAGCTCACCAGTTGTCCGGCATAGGAGGGATCCGTCAGCACCTCCTGATATCCGGTCATCCCGGTGTTGAACACCACTTCACCGATGGTTGTACCGCGATGGCCAAAGCCGACACCGGTCAGAACCGTGCCATCGGCAAGGACGAGATAGGCCTTGTCTGATGGGGAGTCGGGCATCGGAGGGCCGCCGAAGGGCATCAGTCACTCATTCTCCATCTCCATCGGACAGGGCATCCCGCAGAGCGACAAGCTTCTCCCAGGCCTTGCCCTCTCGCAGAACCGTCATGGCCTGTGCAGCAGCAGCCGTCAGATCCGTTTGCAATCCAGCGGCCCAAAGCACCAATGCCGTGTTGAAGGCAACCACCTCCGTTTGAGCGAGCGATCCATGCCCTTGCAGAACATCTCGCAGGATCTGCTGATTCACCGAGCAGTCACCACCACCCAGCAAATCGAGGCCGGCACCCGTCAGGCCCAGATCTTCAGGGCAGACCTCCTGGCTGCTGATGCCCCCCGATTCGATCAAACGCAAGGCGTTGGGGCCAGCCAAGGAAGCCTCATCGAGACCGCCAGCGCCGTGAACCACAACGGCACGGGTCAATCCCAACTGCTGGAGGGCACCTGCCATGGGATCGAGAAGCTCCGGACGGGCCACACCAAGAACCTGGGCCTGGGGCTGCAGTGGGTTGACCAGTGGACCCAGCAGGTTGAACACAGTGCGAACGCCCAGACAGCGTCGTAATGGAGCCAGATTCACCAAGGCGGGATGCCAGGCCGGAGCAAACAAAAAAGTGACACCGGTTCCAGGCAGAGCCTCCACCACCTTGTTTAAGGGTGCCTTGAGGTTGAGACCGAGCCCTTCAAGAACATCGGCTGAGCCCACCTTGCCGCTGGCGCTGCGGTTGCCGTGCTTCGCCACATTCACTCCACAGGCGGCGGCGGTGAAGGCGACAGCAGTTGAGATATTGAACGTATCTGCACCGTCACCACCGGTGCCGCAGGTGTCGACCATCGCCAAATTGGGTCGGGCGCAGGGAAGTGGGCACGCTTCCCTCAAAACAGCTGCCATGGCCGCAAGCTCATCGGCCACCATTCCCTTGGCTCTCAGACCAGCGAGGAACGCCCCTGTTTGAACGGGCTCTAGCTCTTCGGCCAGCCAGGCATGCATCAGGGCGGTGGCCTCATCGGAGCTGAGGTGGTTGCCCTGCAGCAGGTGGTCCAAGCGAACCGACCAAGAGCGCGTGTCTGAGGACATGGAAGAGAAGCTGGCAGTAAAAAACCCGGGTGCGAGGCACTCCGGGCCAGGTGATGGGGACGTCTCCACTATCCCTCAGATGAGTGGCGGACGACCAGCCGTTCAAGACGGATGCCTAGGTTGGCGGCCCAACGGGACCCACGAGCTCGCATGGCTGCCCTACGTCTCGACTTGATCGGCCGCTACTTGCGACCCCATCGACGCACCGTCCTGCTGGGAGCCATTGCACTGGTTGTGGTCAACATCCTGCGGGTGACGATCCCGATGGAGGTCCGCAGCGTCGTGGATGAGCTGCAAGAGGGATTCAGTTACGCCGGGGTCCTGCGCCAGGCGGGATGGGTCGTGCTTCTTGCGAGCACCATGGGGGTTATTCGACTGGTCTCGCGCCAACTCGTCTTCGGCGTGGGCCGGCAGGTGGAAGTGGAGCTGCGTCAGCGCTTGTTCGAGCACATGCTTCGCCAGGAACCCGATTGGATTCAGAGCAAGGGCAGCGGAGAGGTGATCAGTCGCGCGACCAGCGATGTGGAAAACATCCGGCGCCTGCTCGGATTCGCGATTCTCAGCCTGACCAACACGTTGCTGGCCTATGCGCTCACGCTGCCAGCCATGTTGGCAATCGATCCATGGCTAACCCTGGCCGCCGTCGGTCTTTATCCCGTGATGCTCAGCACGGTGAGGCTGTTCGGCGGGCGCATGATGCGTCAACAACGTGCACAGCAGGAAGAACTATCGGCGCTCAGCAATCTGATTCAGGAGGATCTGTCGGGCATCGGGGCCATCAAGATCTACGGCCAAGAGGCTTCGGAACAGGATGCCTTCGCGACGCGCAACCGCCGTTATCGCGATAGCGCCATTCGTCTGGCGAGAACACGGAGCACCTTGTTCCCTCTGCTTGAGGGGATTTCGTCCATCTCTCTCCTGTTGCTGCTGGCCATCGGCAGCGGTCAGCTCGAATCCGGTCGATTGAGCATTGGTGGCCTGGTCGCCCTCATTCTTTATGTGGAGCAACTTGTATTCCCGACTGCACTGCTGGGATTCACCCTCAACACCTTTCAGACCGGACAGGTCAGCCTCGAGCGGGTGGAAGAGTTGCTCCGACGCGAACCGAAGATCAAAGATCCAGAGCAACCCACCGATCGACCTCATCCGACGAACCAACGAAGGGGTCGCTTTGAAGCCCGTGACCTGACCGTTCAATACGAGGGTGCTGAGCACAACACGCTCAACGGCCTGAGTTTCTGCATCGAACCGGGAGAGTTGGTCGCCGTTGTTGGTCCAGTGGGATGCGGCAAGACCACCCTGGCTCGCTCCTTCGGGCGCATGGTTCCTCTCGAGCCCGGGAAGCTGTTCCTGGATGGGGTGGATGTCACCCAGATGCCCCTGCAGGAGTTACGCCGTGATGTGGCGATTGTTCCCCAAGAGGGCTTTCTTTTCACCAGCACCCTGGCGGACAACCTCAGGTATGGCGACCCTGCAGCCACAGATCAACGGGTTGAACGGGCAGCAGGCCAGGCCCGTCTCGCTGATGACATCAAGGGATTTCCAGATGGCTTCGAAACGATCGTTGGGGAACGCGGCATCACGCTGAGTGGTGGTCAGCGTCAACGCACAGCGCTCGGACGTGCCTTGCTGATGTCGGCCCCGGTGTTAGTTCTCGATGACGCCTTGGCGAGTGTCGATAACAACACCGCAGCAGCCATTCTCGATTCGATCCGGGCGCAGGACGATCGGACCATCGTGATGATCAGCCATCAACTTTCTGCAGCCGCTGCCTGTGATCGCATCCTCGTAATGGAGGGCGGGCGCATCGTGCAGCAGGGACACCACAGCGCGTTGATTCAGCAACCAGGGGTCTACAAGCGACTTTGGGAGCGTCAGCAGGCGGCGCAACAGCTGGATGCGATGGCTTCCTGAAGAATCTCCGAGCTGTTTCTGACAATCGCCGTGTCCATGGCTTAGCTGTGGTGACGGCAACTTCTTCCATGAACAGCGGATCCCCCTTCGCGGTGCGCTGCACGCTCACCTTTGGTGACATCTACGGGCAGGTGCTGGCTTGGATGGCAGTGATTTTTGTGAGTTTGGCCTCTGGTCTCGCGCTCATGGGGTCATCGCGCCCGGTGTTTGCGCTTGTAGGTGTGGGACTCATCCTGGTTCTCAGCCTGCCTTTTCTTCTTTTTGCATTTGTCACAACGCTGCTGAACCATATTCAACTGGAACCACAAACACCAAAAGCTTCAGAGAGCTGAAAGCGAAAGCCTCAATTAAATCCACAAACACCGACACTGCTTCGCTAATGAACGAGCAATGAGAAGACGATAAATCACGATTTTCAGATTATTTTGATGCCTTCAACAACAGACCCCTGAGACATTTTTAAGTGAGCAATCCCGAACGGCCTTCCCTTGATCTGCCGAAAAGCTAATAACAAATTCATCCATTCGTCAAAGACGCCACGGTCCGCCGACATTCTCCACATCACATTTTGAGCACATCAAAAAACGTGTGATTAATGACATCAATCTGATAACCAGTTCTAAGCAGACACAAATCTGATTTCAAACGGATTCAAATTCACCGCCCGCTCGTTTCTGTCAAACCAAGCTGGTTCTTACCGGAGGGTTTTCATCTCTATCAGGGCATCCAGCCACGACGAATCTTTGATGTGCCAAAGCATCACGCTGTTGAATCAGCTGCCTAAGCTTGGACGATCGACAGAATCAACATGCTGCCCTCTTGGTTGTCTCCCCGCGGCGGCGCTGAAGCATCTGAACCAGCAATGCACGCTGTTCTGGGGACACCGCTCAATGCCCCATTGATGGCGGACCAAGAGGAGGCGATCTTTGCGTGCGGATGCTTTTGGGGAGCTGAAAAAGGGTTTTGGAGGCTGCCGGGAGTCGTGACCACTGCCGTGGGCTACGCGGGCGGTCAAACGGAACAACCGACCTACAACCAGGTCTGCTCCGGCAGAACAGGGCACACAGAAGTGGTCCGCGTGGTTTGGAGTCGCCCCGCTCTGGACTTCAGCGACCTGCTGAAGCTGTTCTGGGAATGCCACGACCCCACCCAGGGCAATCGGCAAGGCAACGACACCGGCACCCAATACCGATCAGCCATTTACACCTTCAACCCGCTGCATCTTCAACAGGCCCAGGCCAGCCGAGACGCGTATCAAGTCGCCCTTTCCGCCAAGGGCTATGGCGCCATTACCACCGAAATCCTGGCGGATCAAACCTTTTACTTCGCCGAGGAGTATCACCAGCAATACCTCGCCAAACCGGGAAGCCGCCCCTACTGCTCCGCGATGCCAACCCAGACGCTGCTCGGCGACTTCGAAGGCTCCAACTACAAACTCCCGAAGCAGGTTTGGGACAAGTACGACTGGTCCATCAGTCACTGCGTGCTCCGATCTGACAACAGTCCGATCGCGCTCGCCTAAGGAGATAGGGCTCCTGCACGGCCGCAAACACGCTGCGAAAAAACAGTCGTTTCGGCCAGGATGTTCAAGAACCCAATCCATGGCATGCCCGAGCCTTTGTCTGATCGGCAGGTGATCCTGGCCATCGCGGTAACGCTGATTTTGGTTCTCGGCCTGATCCTCGGCAGTGTCTCCCTCAACCGAGAGCAGCAAGCTCCATTCCTCTGGCGGGAGACGCCTCAACCCAAAGTGACACCATTGGCAATCTGACCACCTGCCCAGAAGCAGGTTGCCTCCTAGTGCGATCGTGGATGCAGAGGGACCCCTCCGATCTGCAGTGAGTGCGCGGCCTGATCCATCCGAGCAGCGACAACTCCATCCTCTGCCCAGAGGGCTGGTTGAGCTCTACGGCTTGATTGCCGTTCTTGTTGTGCTGATCCCTGAGTGGTTGGCGGATGGAACTCTCAATCTTGGCCAAGCCAAAGGCCCTGCGGCACTCCCCATGCGGTCCAGGGCTTGGCGCACCCTTCCGGAACTCCGTTTGGCCGCGATGAGCTTGGCCGAGCTCCGTAAGGCCGCCTCAGAACTGCGTCTGTATCACTACGCATCAGCAAGTCGAGACAAGCTCACCACTCGGTTGCTTCGACGACTCAGACGCCGGGATGCACTGTGATAACTTAAATCTGACGGGGCGTGGCGCAGCTTGGTAGCGCACCACTTTGGGGTAGTGGGGGTCGTGGGTTCAAATCCCGCCGCTCCGATTTCAACCGTTTTTTTCCCCACCTGAAACCCAACCTTTCAGGCTCTGAGCCGGCAAACATGCCGGCTCTTTTTTTGTGTTCAGTGACGGCCAGTGCGGGTCATCACGAGATGCCTGGATGCATCAATCTGAAGCCAACCCTCATCACGTAACTGACCCAACACACGGGTGACAGTCACCCGCGTCGTGCTGAGTGCACTGGCGATCTCCTGATGGGTGAGGCGGAGATTCAGCCGCAAACCATCATCACAGGGCTCACCAAAGTCCCTAGCGAGCAGCTCCAAAAAGCCCCGGACCCGTTCCTCAACGCGCCGCAGCCCCAGCAAAGCCAACATTGACTCAGCTTGGCGGTAACGAGCCGCCATGGACCTGGCCAGGAGAAGAGACAACTCAAGCGACTGCTCGAGCTCTCCAAGATCACAGCACAGCAAATCACAATCCGTGAGCGCAACAGCTTCGTACGCCTGCACATTGGTGAAAGCCGCGCCGAAGTGTTTATTGGGCCCCACGAGCCCAAGGACAAGTTCATCGCCATGCACCGAAATCGCCCCGAGCTTCACCATGCCGCGAACCACAAACCAAACACTGCCTTTGAGGAGTGGAACAAAGCTTCCCGATGTCACATGAACAATATTTCTTTTTTGATAGCTGTCTTCCAGAAGAGCCTTAAAGCCGAGAATTTCCGAACAGAGATCAGAGGATGTAGTAGCAAGCATATGAAATCCTATGAATGCACAAAAACTCTATGCAAAGCCTCTTTGACGACCAACAAAGAAGCGGGAGAGATTTGGTTAAGGACTCCCTAAAGTTCCTGAGAACAAAGCAGTTGGGCTTCCAAAAAAAGGGCCCCAAAGGGCCCTCTAACGCTTTGCTGTTCAAAAATAGATCAAGCCCTGATCACTTGCCGATCTTGTTCACAGCGGCCTTTGATTTGGCCAGGATGTCACCCTTCAGAGGAACAAACCCCAGGGAAGGAGCTTTGTCCTGAGCCTTGCTGCTCAACATGTAATTGAAGGCATCTTGCACCACTTTGGCGTTTTTGCCGTTGCCGGTTTTGTAGGCCAACACCCAGGTCAGCGTTGCAATGGGGTAAGCGCCCTTAGCGGTGGGGTTGGGATTCTTGCCAGCCAGATCCTTGTCGAGGCTGATGCCGTTCAGGGCACGGGCGCCAGCAGCAACGGAGGGCTTGAGGAACTCACCCGCCTTGTTCTGGAGAGCAGCGGCCTTGACGTTGCCCTTGATGTAGGACTGATTCACATAACCGATGGCACCCACGCGGTTCTGAATCACACCGGCAACACCGGAATTACCTTTGGCGCCGACACCAGCAGGCCACTTGACGGACTTACCAGTACCCAGGGTCCAGGTCTTGGAGAAAGCCTCCATGGAGTTGGTGAAGGCCTTGGTGGTGCCGGAACCGTCAGAACGATGCACCCAGGTGAGAGTGCCGGCTTGGCAGCCCAGCTCTTTCCAGTTCTTAACCATGCCCATGGCGACCTTGACGGCCTGCTCCTGGGTGAGTTTCAGGTTGCAGCCAGGCTTGTTGTAGCCGAAGGCAATGGTGCCACCCACCATCGGGATCTGAACAACACCACGGCCGACCTTGGCCATATCCTTCTTCTTCATCGGATCATCCGATGCGCCGAAGTTCACGGTCTGGTCGATGAAGGCTTTACGGCCGGAACCGGAACCGACAGCCTGATAGTTGACCTGAGGGCCACCAGACTTGGCCAGGTCGGCGAACCAACGCTGATAGATCTTGGCAGGGAAGGAAGCACCAGCGCCGTTCAGCTTGGGAGCTGCCGAAGCGGAGATGCCTGCTCCCAGAACAAGCAGGGAAGAGGCAAGAAGGGCTTTTTGTGCGATGCGCATCACAACCGAAAGAGAAACGAGGCTGTAGCAATCCAGGCTTAATCGCAGCAAGGACGACCTGTCGTTATGCGCCCATTAACGCTGGTTAAGGTTCCCCTAAAAGCTCTTTAAGTCATCAAAAAACCCCGGCTTGGACAGTCCAAACCGGGGCATGAATCCAGCAAATCAATGGTTTGCGTTCAGGGCTGAATGCCCTCCACTGCACTGCGAGATTTTTCGAGGATGGTTCCCCGGAGAGGGACAAAGCCCAAGGCCGCAGCGCCTTCCTGGGTGGAGTCTTCCAGCATGTAGTTGAAGACGTTCTGCACAGCTTCAGCTTTGGCGCCATTGCCCTCGGCGTAGGCCAACACCCAGGTGAGTGTCGCGATGGGGTAGGCACCAGCGGCCTCAGGGTTCGGATTGCTGCCAGCCAGATGCTCATCAAGCTCAATGCCGTTAAGGGCTTTGGCACCAGCTTCCACGGAGGGTTTGAGGAATTCACCGGATTTGTTCTGCACCGCAGCAGCCTGCACATTTCCCTTGATGTACGACTGATTCACGTAGCCGATCGCGCCAACCCGATTGTCGATCACCCCGGCCACCCCAGAATTGCCCTTAGCACCCACGCCCACCGGCCACTTCACCGATTTACCGCTGCCGAGGGTCCAATCCGGTGAAAAAGTCTGCATCGAATTGGTGAAGGCCTTCGTGGTGCCGGATCCATCGGATCGATGCACCCAGGTGATCGTGCCGGCTTCACAACCAAGCTCCTTCCAATCACTGATGCTGCCGATGGCCACCCCCACTGCCTGCTGCTGGGTGAGCTGAAGCTCGCAACCCGGCTTGTTGTATCCGAAGGCGATGGTTCCCCCCACCATGGGGATCTGGACCACCCCTCGGCTCACCTGATTGCGGTCGGCCTCTTTGATCGGGTCGTCTGAAGCAGCGAAATCGACGGTTTCATCGATGAAGGCTTTGCGACCGGAACCGGAACCCACCGCTTGGTAGTTCACCTTGAGGCCGCCGGAGCCGGCCAGATCGGCAAACCAGCTCTGGTACACCTTGGCGGGGAAGGAAGCTCCGGCTGCATTGAGGCTGGACACACTGGAGCTGCCACCACAGGCGGCAAGACCGACAGCAAGGACGCTCAGGCTTGAGACAGCCAGGGAACAATGTGCCAAAACCTTCGTTGTGATTTTGACCATCCTCCCGCGTCGTGGATCCAACCTCAGAGCGTCGGAACGACGGTGATCGGAACAACGGTGAGACGGGTTGCCACCGCGTAGCAACGCAGCCAGCGGTTCACACGTCTGCGATGGATCGCGGGAACCTCGCCGATCAATTGACTGAGTTCATCAGCGCCCATGCGTCGCAGGGCCCGTACATCCACATGCCACAGCGCTTCCGCTTCACGAATCAAGCGTGCCCAGGTGCGGACCTGCTGCCATTGGCGCAAGCGAGAGCGAATGGGGCGTTGATGGGGATGCAGAAATGCCGTCATGTGTTCAGAGTGCTGCCTCAAGCAACACTGTCTGCAAAATCACCCAGAGCCTTTCGGAGTGCTGAAGCAAATGCGCAGTCTCAGGCGCTGAGGCGATCAGCCTCCAGCTCCACGGGGGCGACAGGAAACTCCAGCGCTGCAATCTCGCGATCACTCAACCGACGGGTCCAAGCACCCTTGATCGGATCGTTCCAGCGGAAGCCGGCCGCTTTGGCCAGATGGCGTTCATCGAACGACACCCGAGCGCGCATCAATTTGCGGGGTTCCAAGCCCCGCTCCAAGAGCTGCTCCAGGTCATCGCAACGCGCGAAGACCTCTGCGATGTAGATGCAATCGCTCAGGGCACGATGAGCTGCCCAGACCGGGACGCCATAGGCCAAGGCAAGGTCACGCACCGATGGCCGTGAGCGCAGCTGACGCTCAGCCGGCCAGCGAATGTCCTCCATGGTGCAGAGCCATGGCGTGGTGGTGGCCGGCACAGAACCAAGACCGAACCACTGGCAATCGAAGGCTGCGTTGTGAGCGACCAGCAGATCAGCCGCGCTGAGCAGATGCTCGAACCACACCAGCGCCTGTTGCCAGGGTTGTGGGCGGCGGGTGACGGCGGCGGGAATCCGGTTAATCGCCTCCGCAGCATTGGATTCAACCGGCAGGAGGAAGGATTGCTGGGCCAGCACCGAGCGACTCGGTACATCGAAAAGAATGCAGCCCACCTCAAGACACTTGTCTTGAAGCGGATCCAAGCCTGAGGTTTCGGTGTCAATGATCAGAAGGGTGGAGGGGGAGCCCTCGACCGAATCCTCAGTCCGATCGCCATTGGCGGCGGGCACAACGTCTGGCGGAACCACAGAAGGTGAATCCGAAGCTGAGACCTGAGAATCGGTCGGCGTTGGAGCGGCTTGGGGCTGTGAAAAGCCTGCAAGAAAGTTGAGCTGCTCAGGCATGGCGCGATGTCTGCTCCCACCCCTGATTCTCCCGCCCCGGGCAAGGAGCCTGCTGCCTAGGGTTCACACTCTTCACTTTGATCGGATGGCCCTCGGGATCGGCGACCGTCTTCCCTCCTTCAGTCTGGAGGATCAGAACGGTGACCTTCGCACTCCCGCCTCGGTGCAGGGCCGTTGGCTGGTGCTGTTCTTCTATCCCAAGGACGACACACCGGGATGCACCGCCGAGGCATGCAGCTTCCGCGACAACACGGAGAGCTTTGCTGCACTCGATGCGGAGGTCTGGGGCATCAGCGGTGATGACGCCGTCAGCCATCGCCGTTTTGCCACCCGCCACAACCTGACGTTCCCGTTGCTGTGCGACCGCAACAACGCCCTGCGACGCGAAATGGGAGTTCCTAAAGCCCTGGGCCTTTTGCCCGGTCGTGTCACCTACATCGTTGATGGCGAGGGGGTGATCCGACACACCTTCAGCAACCTGCTTGATGGCCCGGCCCATGTACGGGAAGCACAGCAAGTGCTGAATCAGCTGCGCGGCTGAGCATGGTCAACTGGCGTCAGCTGGGTCCGATCTGGCAGCTGCGGCCTGCCGAACCAACGGGGCTGATCGAATTCATCGGCGGCAGCTATCTGGCAGCGACACCGCAGCTGAGCTATCGGAGGTTGCTGGAAGACCTTGTGGCCGATGGCCTCGCTGTGCATGCCTGGGCCTACGTGCCTGGATTTGATCATCAGCGGCAGGCCCGCGATGCCTGGAGCGCCTTCCGCTCGGCGCGACGCCAACTGGAGGAGCGATGCGGAGCCCTGGCAAGTCCACTTCGCCTAGGCCACAGCCTGGGTTGCAAGCTTCATCTGCTGGCCCCCGATGGGGGACGCGGCAGCAGAGCACTGATCGCCCTGAGCTTCAACAACTTCAACGCCGACCGTTCGATTCCGCTGCTCGGCGAACTCGCGCCACGGCTAGGGGTGGACACTGAATTCAGTCCCAGTCCAGCCGAAACGATTCGCTTGATCGGCCGCCACTATCAGCAGGAGCGGAATCTGGTGGTGCGATTCGGGCGTGATGAGCTGGATCAAAGTGGCGACCTGATTCAGGCGCTGAAACAACGACCTTCGGATTCCAGCTCAACCCTTGAGCTTCCCGGGGATCACCTCACCCCGGCCAGTGCTGGGCTGCGACGCAGCTTTCTCGGGGACTGGGCGGATGACCCCAAACGGGTGGCGGTCATCCGACAGTTGAGCAGAACCATCTGCAGCTGGAGCAGCTGAGCCTCTGCGGCCCCGAGGCAATCAGGCCCTCAGTCGATCCAGAACGGAGCGGTCTTCCAGGGTGCTGGTGTCGCCACTGACCTCCTGACCGGCCGCCAGGGCACGCAAGATTCGGCGCATGATCTTGCCACTGCGGGTCTTGGGCAGGGCATCACTGCAACGGATCTCATCCGGCCGCGCGATCGGACCAATTTCCGTTCCGACATGGGCCCGCAACTCCTTCACCAGGGCGTCATCGCCGTCACGGCCAGCCTCGAGGGTGACAAACGCGACGATTCCTTCGCCCTTGAGGTCATCGGGTCGTCCCACCACTGCCGCCTCTGCCACAGCGGGGTGACTGACCAAAGCCGATTCGATCTCCATCGTGCCAAGGCGATGGCCCGAGACATTGATCACGTCATCGACGCGACCCATGACCCAGAAATAACCATCTGCATCCCGGCGAGCGCCATCCCCAGCGAAATAGAGATAAGAGCCATCGGCAGGACGGATGTGCTCCCAGTAACTCTCGCGGAAGCGTTGGGGGTTGCCGTGCACGGTGCGCATCATCCCGGGCCATGGGGCACGCACCGCCAGATAGCCGCCTTCATCGGCACCACAACTGTTGCCTTCCGCGTCGATGATGTCGGCCTGAATACCCGGCAGAGGCAGGGTGGCGGAGCCTGGCTTGGTGGGGGTTGCTCCCGGCAGAGGGCTGATCATCACTCCACCGGTTTCGGTCTGCCACCAGGTGTCGACGATCGGACAGCGATTGCCTCCGATCACATCGCGATACCACATCCATGCCTCCGGATTGATCGGTTCGCCGACCGTGCCCAAGAGGCGGAGGCTGCTCATGTCGAACTGATCAGGAACGGATCGACCGTTCTTCATGAAAGCCCGGATCGCTGTAGGAGCCGTATAGAAGATCGTGATCCCATGCTTCTGAATCAACTCCCAGAAGGCGCCGGGCTTGGAGGGGCGCGGTGCGCCTTCATACATCACCGTCGTTGCACCGTTCGATAAGGGGCCGTAAACGATGTAGCTGTGGCCGGTGATCCAGCCCACATCGGCGGTACACCAGAAGACATCCTCATCACGAATGTCGAAAATCCACTGGAAGGTGAGGTGGGCCCAAAGGTTGTAGCCGGCGGTGGTGTGCACAACACCCTTGGGTTTACCCGTGGAGCCGGAGGTATAGAGAACAAAAAGGCGATCCTCGCTGGCCATGGGCTCAGCGGCGCAGTCGGCACTCTGGCCCTCCACCAGGTCATGCCACCACTGATCGCGACCGGCGACCATCTGCACGTCCTGCTTAGTGCGCTGCACAACGAGCACTCCGGTCACAGAGGGGCAGGCACCATCGGCAAGAGCCGCATCCACCGCGGGTTTAAGCGACACCGGTTTGTCCTTGCGGAAGCCGCCATCGGCGGTGATCACCGCTTTCACCTCACCATCGTTGATACGGTCCCTGAGGGCTTCAGCCGAAAAGCCACCGAACACCACTGAATGGGGTGCGCCAATGCGAGCGCAGGCCAGCATGGCGATCGCCGCCTCAGGCACCATCGGCATGTACAGCGCCACGAGATCGCCTTTGCCGATCCCCATGGCCTTCAGACCGTTCGCGGCTTTGCAGACCTCAGCGTGCAATTCCCGATAAGTGAACCGGCGTACATCCCCCGGCTCCCCTTCCCAAATCAGCGCTGTTTTCTGTGCCGTTGGCCCGTCGAGGTGTCGATCCAGGCAGTTGTAGGAGAGGTTGGTGGTTCCTCCCTCAAACCAGCGGGCGAAGGGGGGATTGGACCAATCGAGCACGGTGTGGAAGGGCTCGAACCAGTGGAGTTCACGGCGGGCGGCATCGCCCCAGAACGCATCAGGATCGTCTTGGGCCGCATCGGCCATCGCCCGATAGGCATCCAAACTGCCGATGCGGGCTTTGGCGGAGGTGTCTGCTGGCGGCTCAAACACCCGCTGCTCCTGCAGGACGCTTTCGATGGTGGTGTTGGAGTCGGTCACAGCAGACTGCGCGGTGCATCTCCTCGAAGGGTAAGGAGCAAGACCCCGCTTGATCCATGTCCCGTATCAATCCGTCGGACGATGCAGCGGAAGATGGAGCGGACGATGCGAAAAGATTGAGCTGGGCATCGCCGTTCCGGGATGAAATTTCCACCTGCCGCTTGCCTGTTCGATCTGGACGGGCTTCTGCTCGACACCGAACCGCTGCATGGCCGGGGCTGGTCGGAAGCCGCGGCCCATTTCGGCACACAGCTGAGTGAGGCTCAATTGATGCAATTGAAGGGCCGTCGCCGACTCGACTGCGCAGCCCAGGTGAATGCATGGCTGGCCACACCGGTGGGCGTGGAGGCCCTCTTGGCTGTGCAGCAGCCAATCGTTCGTGCCCTGCTGCCCGATGCCTCCGCGTTGCCCTCAGCGCAGGAGCTGGTAACGCTCTGCCACAGCCGAGGAATTCCCATGGCTCTGGTCACCAGCAGCAGCCGCGTCGCCGTTGAATTCAAAGCAAGCCCTCACCCCTGGCTTGAGCAAATCCGGGAACGGGTTTATGGCGATGACCCTGACCTTGCAGCGGGCAAACCCGACCCCGCACCCTTCCTGCTTGCAGCACAGCGGCTGGGGCTCAACCCACAGAACTGCTGGGCCCTTGAGGATTCACAGGCCGGAAGCCAGTCGGCTCACCGTGCCGGATGTCAGGTCTGGCTGGTGAATGCATCCGGTTCAAGTGATCCTGACTTCACCACCAACCCCTGTGAGATCAACAGTCTTGCCGTTGTTTTAAAGCTGTTGATCAGTACAGACGGCTGAGAACAAAGTCCGGCAATTCCATCAAAGCTCTCTGAGAGGGAGACTCCGGCAGCCAAGCGATCGATTCACGGGATTCGCGAGCAAACGTTTCGGCAAGATCTCGGGTGCGTTCAATCGCTTTAGACGCCCGCACCATCTCAAGCGCTTGGTCAAGGTCACCGGGCCCTGAAAACTGGCGATCGATCAGCGGTTGCAGCGATGGATGCTCCTCAAGGGCGTAAAAGGTGGGAGCAGTGAGATAGCCACTGGCGAGATCACTTGCCGCTGGCTTTCCGAGCTGCTGGTCGCTTCCAGTGAAATCAAGGATGTCGTCAACAACCTGGAACGCCAGACCAAGCTGGCGACCAAATTGATAAAGGTTGTCGAGCTGTAACGGAGAGCAGCCGCTGAGAACGCCTGCAGCGCGGCAACTATTGGCAATCAACGATGCCGTCTTGCAGTAACTCTTTTCGAGGTAGGTCTCAAAGGTCTGGGCTGTGTCGAAGCGGTACAGGCCCTGTTTGATCTCACCATCCGCAAGATCCATGATCACGCGGCTGAGCAACTTCACCACTTCGAGGTCATCGAGGTTGGCCAGGTGCCAGCTGGCCTGCGCGAAGAGAAAGTCTCCGGCGAGAACAGCGACGCGGGCGTCAAAGCGGCTGTGGACCGTGTCCACGCCACGCCGTGTCGATGCTTCGTCCACCACATCGTCGTGAACGAGCGAAGCGGTATGGATCATCTCTGTGATCTCAGCCAACCGTCGGTGGCGGGGTGAAAGCTCACCCTTGTCGGACAGAGCCCTGGACAGCAGCAGGACAATCCCCGGTCGCAAACGTTTACCGCCGGCGCTGAAGAGGTGCTCAGCTGCGGCCTGAAGAATGGGATGACCTGCCCCAATCAGGCTGCGCAGGTCTCCGAGCAGGGTTTCAAGGTCGTTCTCCACCGGTTGGAGTAGCTCGGTGACGGTGCTCATGACTCCCCTCGGCGCCGCGATCCTAGTGGCCCCATGCTCAGTCCTGCAGCAGCTGGAGGCTGACGGCAGGCCGCTGCCCCAGCCAGGGGGTGGCGCGCATCGCGAAGCCATCGGGGTCAGCAGTGACACAGAACCGGCAGCTCTCTAATGAAAACGGGCTTTGGATCTGCGAGATCCGGTCTGGTGGCCCTAAGAGCGCGTCCAATTGACGGGCCACTCCCATCGCCGGATCAATGATCTGGACAGACTCCGGAAGCATCTGCCGCAACAGAGGCACCAGCAACGGGTAATGGGTGCACCCCAACACGATCGACTCGACGGAGGCCGCGAGCAAAGGTTCGAGATAAGCCTGCGCCGCTCGGCGCAGGTCTTCAGAGTTCATATCGCCAGCTTCGATCAGTGGAACAAACGCAGGACAGGCCTGCTCAATCACGACCGACCCGGGGTGAAGCGCTTCGATGCTGGCCCGATAAGCCGAGGAGGCAACGGTGGCCGGCGTGGCCAGCACACCAACCCGGCGGGTTTCCACCATCGCAGCGGCTGCACCAATCAGACCGATGACCGGAGCCCCGGCCTGGCCCTCAGCCACATCCCTCGCCAAGGCGTTGGTGGTGTTGCAGGCCATCACCACCGTGGTCACCTGCTGGTCACTCAGCCAACCCACCACTTCAGCAGCAATGCGACGGATGTCATCCGGTTGACGATTGCCGTACGGCACCCGCGCCGTGTCACCGAGGTAGACGCAGGGAACCGCCCCATGACGTTCAAGCACGCGCCGGAGAACCGTCAGGCCACCGAGTCCACTGTCGAAGAATCCCAGCAGTTGAGGCGTCATCGCACCTCCTGCTTGAGGTAATTGAGAATGCCGGCCGCCAGTGCCAAGGCCAACCGGCGGCGATGGTCAGCGTTCGCAAGACGTGGCGCATCAATCGCTCCAGTGACAAATCCCATCTCCACGAGGGCAGAGGGCATGGTGGTGCGACGGATCACGAAGAATCGACCTCGCCTGACACCACGATTCGGTGTGCCGGGAGACACATCCATCATCTGCTGCTGCAAATAGGACGCCAGGCGTCCAGATCGGGGGTCCGAGAAGAAAAAGGTCTCAATCCCATTCACATCCGGACGGTTCATGCTCAGCGCATTGGCATGAATGCTCACAAAGGCGGTTGCACCTGTTCGATTCGCTAGGGACACCCGCGGCGGCAGGTCCACATCCACTTCACGCGTACGGGTCATCCGAACATCCACGCCGCGCGCCCGGAGCAGGTCTGCAACCTGCAGCGACACATCAAGAACCACGTTGGTCTCGCGCAAGCCACCAATGCCGATCGCCCCAGGATCTGGACCACCGTGACCAGGGTCGATCACGATGCGATAGCGATTACGGGCGACCGTCGGCAGCCCCGAAGGATCGACCGGCGTTCGGGTGGGACGGAATCCACTCGGCGGGAGCCAGGCCGTAGCGCGACCCGTCAAATCGCCTTCGCCAAAGTCATCGAGCCCACGGGTAGGAAGACCGGTGAAGACCAGTTCCCAGCGATCCGGAGCGGTTCCACGCAAACGCAAATCGTTGGGGTTGAGATCCACATCGGGGCGGAATTCCACAACCAGACGGGTGGCACCGACGCGGGGCTTCCCCAGCCGAATTTCTCGGACGGCGCCCCGACCAGCCAACCGCCGCGGGAACTTCAACTCCCCAGGAATATCAATCCAGACCCGGGTACCACGACCATCGCTGGCAGCCTGAAAAAAGGCTTCCAACCGAGCGTTCCGGCTCGTGCGCAGCTTGAGCACCCCCTCTTCGGTGAAGGCCCAGGCCGCCAGGGCACTGGCAGCTCTGGCGGGCAAGCCCTGGGTGAAAGCAGTGCACTGCAAGGCCGCGGCCAGAAGCCAGGCCAGTCGTCGGGACGACGCTGGAGGCATGGTGCTCAGAACAGGGCGGGCTGACGATGCCGAAGGCTCGGCATCTGGCCCCGAACATGACCGAGGTGATTGGTGTTGACCGGAGCAATGGCTGCTCCAGCCTGAACACCCGCATCGGCAAGGACCGTGCCCCAGGGATCAATCACCAGAGCGTGTCCGTGGCTCTGTCGGCGACCGTGGTGGACCCCCGTCTGCGCTGGGGCAAGCACATAAGCCGTGTTCTCGATGGCCCTGGCCTGAAGAAGAACCTGCCAGTGGTCTTTTCCGGTGAACGCGGTGAATGCTGCAGGAATCATCAACAGATCTGCGCCGGCGCCGACGAGATGGCGATAGAGCTCAGGAAACCGCACGTCGTAGCAAATAGACAGCCCCACCTTGCACAGACCAGGGATGTCGACAACAGGGGGTAAATCACGCCCCGGGTTCACCGTTGCCGACTCGCGGTAGGTGTTGCCGTCCGGCAGGTCGACATCAAACAGATGAATCTTGTCGTAACGGCCCAGGAGCATGCCGTCACGGTCGACGAGCTCTGAGCGGTTCAGCGTGCGTGATCCATCACCCACAGGCACAGGAAAGCCCCCACCAAGAAGCGCCACCTGATACCGGCGCGCCATGGTCACCAAAAAGCGACTGCACTGTTCAGCCAGCGTTGGGGCCAGTGCCAGGCGCCGGCTGTCCTCCCCCATAAAGGCGAAATTCTCGGGGAGACCAATCAGTTCGGCACCACGGCGTGCAGCCAGATCGATCTGCTCCTCAGCAGCATTGAAATTGAGCTCCGGATCCTGACTGCTCGTTAGCTGAACAGCAGCCGCCAGGAAGTCGCTCACATGAACTGATCAGATCGTCGAATTTTACTGAGAGTCAGGCCGCCCGAAGCACCCCGGGTTCGACCTGTGTCGGAACGACACTGAGCTGATCAAGACCAGCACAGCAGCGGAAATCATCATCGTGATCCCCCAGGCCAATCAAACGCTGGCCATGGGTCGCCGTGCGAAGGCACGCTTCTGGATCGGATTGCCACTGACGCCAGAGGGAAACGGCAGAGGTGAGTTCATCGTTGGCGGCGTTGCTCCCCGTGGGATCCAGCTCAAGCAACCGATGGGCCAACGCTCCAGCAGCGAGTGAATCTTCTAAGGAATAAGCACCCTCCCAACCGCTGCCAACAATTGCTAAATGGCTGGGTTGTTTCGCCAGCAGACGCTGCGCAACGGCTTCGCGATTCGGCAGCGCCGCCGTCAAAAGCAGGGGGACCTCTCGCACACGATCCAAGGCACGCGTGCCATTGGTGGTACTCATAAACAGACGCTTGCCAGCCACCCGCTCCGGCACGACCGCAACGGGCGAATTGCCAAGGTCAAATCCCTCCAGCATCTTCCCCCCGCGCTCACCAAGCAGAAGACGCGAGTCAGCGGGCCACGCGGCTGATTCCGCCCGGAGGTCGTCGAGGCTGGCGAAGGCCTGCACGGCCTCGGCACCGTTATGCAATGCCCAGGCAATGGTGGTAGTGGCCCTCAACACATCAATCACCACCGCCGCATCAGGGCGAAGGTCCTGCGGCATTTCTGCCGGCACATGGAAGTAGGAGATCTGCATGGCCACGCTGAACACCGGCGTGCGACACAGTACCGAGACCGCTTGCGCCAAGACCGTCATCCCATGGCCATGTTCCAATCCGGTCCGGCCACCAGAGATCTGCGGGGCTTCCTGAAGCTCCTTGAGGACCGTGGTCAGTTGCGACGGATCACGGCACCTGTAGATCCCGACCTCGAGCTGGCAGCCATTGCCGACCGGGTCCTGAGCCAGGGAGGTCCGGCCTTGCTGTTCGAGAACGTGATCGGCTCCTCGATGCCGGTGGCCGTCAACACCCTCGGCACCGTGGAACGGGTGGTCTGGAGCATGGGTCTCGAACGGGCTGAACAACTGGAGGAGCTGGGTTCACGTCTCGCTTTGCTTCAACAACCCAGACCACCCAAAGGCCTCCAGGAGACCAAACAATTTGCCCGCGTCTTCTGGGATCTGGTCAAGGCCAAACCCGACCGCGACCTCACACCCCCCTGCCGGCAGCAGGTGTTTCGCGGCGATGAGGTCAATCTCGACAACATTCCCCTGATCCGCCCCTGGCCAGGTGATGCAGGGGGTGTGATCACCCTCGGCCTGGTGATCACCAAAGATCCCGAAACCGGGGTCCCCAACGTGGGCGTCTATCGACTTCAAAAACAGTCGTTGAACACGATGACCGTGCACTGGCTGAGTGTGCGTGGAGGAGCACGCCACCTGCGCAAAGCCGCAGCCATGGGCAAGAAACTTGAGGTAGCGGTGGCCATCGGAGTGCACCCGTTGCTGGTGATGGCCGCTGCAACGCCAATTCCCGTGCAGCTGAGCGAATGGCTGTTTGCGGGGATCTACGCCGGTGAGGGCGTTCGTCTGGCTCCCTGCAAAACAATCGACCTGCAGGTGCCCAGCCACAGCGAAGTGGTGCTGGAAGGAACGATCACTCCTGGCGAAGTGCTGCCGGATGGGCCCTTCGGAGATCACATGGGGTTCTATGGCGGTGTGGAGGACTCACCTCTGGTGCGCTTCCACTGCATGACCCAACGGCGTGATCCGGTGTTTCTCACCACCTTCAGCGGCCGCCCTCCGAAGGAAGAGGCGATGTTGGCTATCGCGCTGAACCGGATCTACACACCGATCCTGCGGCAGCAGATTCCGGAAATCACCGACTTCTTCCTGCCGATGGAAGCGCTCAGCTACAAGCTGGCGGTGATCTCGATCGACAAGGCTTATCCGGGGCAGGCCAAGCGTGCTGCCATGGCGTTCTGGAGTGCCCTGCCGCAATTCACTTACACCAAATTCGTGGTGGTGGTGGACAGCCACATCAACGTGCGCGATCCACGCCAGGTGGTCTGGGCCATCGCGGCCCAGGTGGATCCCCAACGTGACCTCTTCACCCTGGAGAACACGCCCTTCGACACGCTGGACTTCGCTAGCGAACAACTGGGCCTGGGAGGACGACTGGCCATCGATGCCACCACCAAGGTCGGACCCGAAAAGAACCACGACTGGGGCGAACCTCTGAGCCGTCCGGCGGATCTGGAACAACGGGTCAGCGACCGCTGGTCTGAGCTGGGTCTGGATGACCTCGGCGACGACGACCCCGATCCCAGCCTGTTCGGCTATGCCCTCGACCGACTAATTCAGGGCCTGAAGACCGGCCAATAGGATCAGCCCAACGACGTTGCGACCTTGAGCGGCACAGGCCAATCCAATGACCCCCGTGAGCTCAAGGCCGGAGGAAGCCTCAAGGGACGTGTAAAAGTCCCCGGCGATAAATCGATCTCGCATCGATCCCTGCTGTTTGGCGCCATCGCCGAGGGCACCACAACGATCGATGGCCTGCTCCCAGCAGAAGACCCCCTGAGTACAGCCGCCTGCCTGCGGGCCATGGGCGTCACCATCAGCCCCATCACCGACGGCGGCATCGTCACCGTTGAGGGCGTTGGCCTGGATGGATTGCAGGAGCCCGCAGAAGTACTCGACTGCGGTAATTCCGGCACCACCATGCGACTGATGTTGGGTCTGTTGGCGGGCCGCGACGGTCGACATTTCGTGCTGGATGGCGACGCATCCCTGCGCCGCCGCCCGATGCGTCGTGTGGGCCAGCCGTTGGCCTCGATGGGTGCTGATGTGCGCGGTCGTGATGGGGGCAACCTGGCCCCTCTTGCGGTGCAGGGGCGACGCCTCAAAGGAACCGTGATCGGTACGCCGGTAGCCAGTGCTCAAGTCAAGTCGGCCCTGCTCCTAGCCGCCCTCACGGCGGAGAGCCCGACCACCGTCATCGAACCGGCGCAGTCCCGCGATCACAGCGAACGGATGCTGAACGCCTTCGGCGCCGATCTGACGGTGGGCGGCGAAATGGGTCGGCACATCAGCGTGCGTCCCGGCGCCACCCTGCATGGCCAGAACGTGGTTGTGCCCGGTGACATCAGCTCAGCAGCCTTCTGGCTTGTCGCTGGAGCCCTCATTCCAGGAGCCGATCTCACCATCGAGAATGTGGGGCTCAACCCAACACGTACCGGAATCCTGGAGGTGTTGGAGCAGATGGGTGCACAGATCGACGTGCTCAACCCCCGCGATGTGGCGGGCGAGCCTGTCGGCGACCTCAGGGTGACCCACGGGCCCTTGAAACCGTTCCACTTCGGCGAGGAAATCATGCCCCGCCTCGTGGATGAGGTGCCCATCCTCAGTGTCGCCGCCTGTTTCTGCGACGGCGAGAGTCGGATCAGTGGGGCGTCTGAACTGCGGGTCAAAGAAACCGATCGTTTGGCGGTGATGGCCCGCCAGCTGAAGGCCATGGGGGCCGACATTGATGAACACGAGGACGGCATGACCATCCGCGGCGGGCGACCGCTCAAGGGAGCCGTGCTGGACAGCGAAACCGATCACCGGGTGGCGATGAGCCTTGGCGTCGCAGCCATGCTCGCCGATGGGAACTCCAGCCTGGCGAGAAGCGAAGCGGCAGCCGTGTCGTATCCCTTGTTCTGGAACGAGCTTGAGCGGCTCCGCTGCTGACCTCGGCGCTCTCCGCGTCTACCCGACAGCGGATGGAAGCTTCAGCCTGCACAGTGATCATTTTGGAGAGGCTTTTCACAACTCCGCGGGAGCTCTGAATGAGGCCCGCGCCAAGTTCGTCCAGCCTGCGGAGCTTCATCGCTTCAGCACCGGCTCTGCCTTGAGGATCCTGGATGTCTGCCTGGGCCTTGGGTACAACACGGCCGCCGTGTTGGAGGCCCTGCCTACGGCAGAACCCGTCGTTCAGTGGTGGGGACTGGAACTGGACAGACGGCCCTTGGAACAAGCCCTGGACCAGGCGAGCTTCCACTCCCTTTGGCCAGCTCCTGTGCTGGCCAAGCTTGAAGCGATCCGCGACCAAGGAGGCTGGGAGGAGGACAACAGCAGCGGGATTCAACTCTGGGGGGACGCCCGTCCGATGCTCGAGGAGATTCCTGAGGGTGTTCGCTTCGATCTGATCCTTCTGGACGCCTTTTCCCCCCAACGCTGCCCGGAACTGTGGAGCGAGGAATTCCTAGGAGCCCTGGCGCGACTCCTGGAGCCGCAGGGGCGGCTACTGACCTACAGCCGTTCTGCAGCGGTGCGGGCCAGCCTGAAGCGAGCAGGCTTGCGTTTGTTTTCACTGCTTCCAGCCCCGGGAGAGCGGGCGGGCTGGAGCAGCGGCACGCTGGCCATGCCACCGGACTCCGCCTGTCCGCAGGACGGACCCGGTTGGCGCCCCCTGTCGGCCATGGAGTGGGAACACCTGCAGACGCGGGCGGCCGTGCCGTTCCGCGATCCCCATGGCAATGCCACGGCTGATGCCATCCTTGAGCGACGCCGTGATGAACAGGAGCATTGCGGCTATGAACCCACCAATGCCTGGCAAAGGCGCTGGCGCGGGGACAGGCCGTCCTGAGCCCGGTAGATTCCGCCCGTCTTCCCCCTGCTCCGCATGCTCGCCGTAGCCGTTCTGGCCGCTGGAAAAGGCACCCGCATGAAGAGCGCACTCCCGAAAGTGCTGCAACCCCTGGCGGGAGCCACCCTGGTGGAACGGGTGCTCGCCAGTGCCCGCAACCTGCAACCGGAACGGCGGCTGCTGATCGTGGGACATCAAGCGGAACGGGTGGAGCAGCAGCTTGCCCCGCTCGGAGGTCTGGAATTTGTCCTACAGCAGCCCCAGAACGGCACGGGCCATGCCGTTCAGCAACTGATTCCCTCGCTGGAGAGCTTCGAAGGCGAACTTCTCGTGCTCAATGGCGACGTGCCACTGCTGAGAAGCGAAACAGTTGATGCTTTGGTGCAGCACCACCGGACCAGTGGTGCCGATGTCACTCTGCTCACGGCAAGGCTCGCTGATCCCACCGGTTACGGGCGTGTGTTCGCGGATCCCGACGGACGGGTGAGCGGCATCATTGAGCATCGCGATTGCACCGACGAGCAACGCACCAACAACCTCACCAACGCGGGCATCTACTGCTTCAACTGGAGGGCATTGGCCAACGTTCTGCCAAAGCTCAGCACCGACAACGATCAGGGGGAGCTTTACCTCACCGACACGGTGGCGATGCTGGCGAAGGCAATGCACCTGGAAGTGGCTGACGCCGATGAAGTAAACGGCATCAACAACCGACGGCAACTGGCCCAGTGCGAGGCCCTGTTGCAACAGCGGCTGCGCCACCACTGGATGGACGAAGGCGTCACCTTCATTGATCCCGAAAGTTGCACCCTGAGTGAAGGCTGCAGCTTTGGCCAGGACGTGGTGATCGAACCGCAGACTCACTTCCGCGGTGACTGCGTGATTGGCGACAACTGCCGGATTGGCCCCGGCAGCCTGGTGGAGAACGCGTCTCTTGGGGCCAACGTCAACGTGGTGCACTCGGTGGTGCGGGAGGCCAACGTGGGCAACGATGTCGCCATCGGCCCCTTTGCCCACCTCAGGCCGGCCGCGGACGTCGGCGATGGCTGCCGAATCGGCAACTTCGTCGAGGTGAAGAAAAGCCAGCTAGGTGCTGGCACCAAGGTGAACCACCTCAGCTACATCGGTGACGCCAATCTCGGGGACAACGTCAACGTGGGCGCCGGCACGATCACCGCCAACTACGACGGGGTGAACAAGCACCGCACCGTGATCGGCAGCAACAGCAAAACGGGTGCCAATTCCGTGCTGGTGGCCCCCGTCAACGTCGGGGAACAAGCCACCATCGGCGCCGGATCAACGATCACCAAGGATGTGGCCGATGGAGCACTGGCGATTGGACGCGCCCGCCAGATGACCAAGGAGGGCTGGGCCGAACGAAAGGTTTAGAACAGCTCTCTTACAGCCGTGGCAACAGCGGAATCAACCGCTCCAGGGCAACGCCTCGGCTGGCCTTCAGCAGGAGCACATCTCCGGAGGTCAGCCAGGCCGAGAGGGGAGCTGCTGCTGCTTCCGGGCTAGATACCAGCTGAAGATTGGGCAGCGATGCCGCCACCTCAACCATCGCCGCCCCCTCCGCACCAGCATCCACAAGCACTAGGCCGTCCAACCCAAGCTGAACGGCACGGGCCGCGACCTCACGATGCAACTCGAGGCTGCGTTCCCCAAGTTCCAACATGGTTCCCAGCACGGCAAAACGACGCCCCGGTTGAGCAGCCAACAGGTCAAGGGCCGCTAGAACCGCCTCGGGCGAAGCGTTGTAGGTCTCATCCAGGAGAGTCAACCCACCCTGTTGCAGGCGGCGGTTGCGCCCGCCAGGCACCATCACCTGCATCCCCGGCAACGCCTTGCGGGATACACCCAGCTGATCGGCTACAGCCACGGCCAGCAGCAGATTTCGGGCGTTGTGGCGCCCCTCAAGCTGTAGTGGGAGACGATCACCATCGATCAGCAACTGATCCCCATCAATGGCACCGATCAGATCGGCATCAGCCAGATCAGCATCGACCTGGGGATCGTCGACAAGGCGCACCCGCAACACGCGGCCTGACCAAACCGCTGCCAGGGCTCTCTCCAGCAGAGGATCACCGGCGGGAATCACCACGGTTCCCTTCGGATGAAGCCCAGCGGTGATTTCACACTTTGCGGCCGCAATCGCCTCGCGACTGCCGAGACGACCAATGTGGGCCGTTCCGATGTTGGTAATCACCGCCAGATCGGGCTCCGTGCAACCGGAGAGACGTTCAATCTCCCCAGGCCCTCGCATGCCCATCTCAATCACCAGGGCACGGTGATCAACATCGGCCTTCAACACCGTGAGTGGCACACCCACGTCGTTGTTGTTGTTGCCTTCACTGGCCTGAATCGGCCCCAGCGGTGCCAATGCCGCCCGTATCAATTCCCGCGTTGTGGTTTTGCCCGCCGAGCCTGTGACAGCCACCAGGGGTTGAGCCAGGGAGCGGCGATGCAGCAAGGCCAACTGCTGATAGGCCAGGAGTGTGTCGTCGACCCGCCAATGCAGCAGATTCGGCGGCAGCGGCTGAGCCCAGCTGCGGTTCACAACAGCTGCCTGACCCTCCCGTTCAGGGAGTTGATCGAGGAAGTGATGGCCATCAAAACGCTCACCAACCAGGGGGACAAAGAAATCACCCACCTGGAGCTGACGGCTGTCGGTACAGACTCGTCCCAAGGCGGTATCGGGTTCAAACGTGCCGCCCTCAGGTGTTCCCCAGGCATCGATCAGCTGACGCAGCGTCAGGGTCATGCCACCAACCCGAGATCAAAGAGGATCATGCCGCCCCCAACCCGAGCCGACCGCCCCAGCAGTTCGCCCTGTTCACTGAGCAACTGAAGACTGGAGTAGTCCAGATCGAGGGCGGATTGCAGCCAGCTGGAGGCGAGGGTCTGACGCTGGTCGACCGCCATCTGCTCCCACACGTCGACGGACAACTCCAACAGCAAGCGATCCTGCTCCGGAACGGGCTTGGCAGAACGAAGGAGTCCCTCGGGAACAGCTGTGTCCTGAAACAAGTCAAAGAGGGGATCAAAACGGAGTTGGGGCTGGGAAGGCTCCTCTTGTTCCAAAGCCAGCGCGGATTGCAACGGCGCAGGCACGGGTGACGGTTCCTCCGCCATGGGCTGTGGTGCTGGAATCAACTCAAGATCGGGCACCGCAAGGGGAGACTCCCGTGGCATCTCGACCGGCTCCTGACGTGAATCGGTGCTGGCATGGGTCTGCCACCAACGCAGGCCCGCTACGGGAAACAACAACAGCAACACCAGCAGCAAGGGCCAAAAGCTGGGGGCCAGATCCCGAGGCCAGAAGCCTGGGACCGACAGCTCACCTTCTCGGTTGCGGCGCCAGAGCTCCTGGAACCGCAGCCGCAGATCGGCAGCCATGGCCTGCAGATTGCGTCCGAACTCCCGCCAAGGGCTGACGTAGGGAGCCGGAAGGTTGCCTGACAGCTCCCCGCTCTGGGGCTCAGATCGGGCCTCAGATTGGGAGTCAGATCGGGCGGGCTCGCTCAAACTCAACTGGATCGACGACCGAAGAGACGGTTCAGGGGATTACGACCAGCGGAGGGCATCCCAGAGGGAGCGATGGCCTCTTCGGGCTGGTCTTCAGAACGGGATGGATCTGCGGATTGCCCCTGAGAGAACTGTTCCACAAGGGCAGCATCCGGTGTGGGCTCTTTGATTCCACAGACGTCCTTGTACATGAGGTCGTAATCGACAGCGGAACGATCCCAGCTGTAGTCCTCATTCATGCCGCGTTTCTGCAGCTCGACCCAGCTATCGCGATGGCGGAAGGCCTCCCAGGCCCGCACCAAGGCCGTGTAGAAATCAATCGCTTCAAAACGATCGAAGCAGAATCCAGTGCCGCTCTCGGCAGCGGGGATGTGAGGCGGAACCGTATCGACAAGACCACCAACCTTGCGGACCACGGGGACCGACCCGTAGCGCATGGCATAAAGCTGGCTGATGCCACAGGGTTCAAAACGGCTGGGCATCAGGAAGGCATCACTGCCGGCGTAAATCAACCGCGACAGATCATCGTCATAGGTAAGGAAGACGGCGCATCTGCCTGGGTGACGCGAAGCGAGTTGCCAGAGACCGGATTCCAGCCCGCGATCACCGGTCCCCAGTACAACAATCTGCGTGTCGGTGTAGGCCAACAGTCGATCAGCAACCTGCAGCAGAAGATCGACTCCCTTCTGGTCGACGAGACGACTGACCATGCCGAGAACAAAGGCGTCCTGCCTCACCTCGAGCCCCATCCGCTCCTGGAGCACTTGCTTGCACACCGCCTTGCCGGACAGATCATCGGCACTGAAATTCGCCGGCAATGATCTGTCGGTCGCAGGATTCCAGGCATCGAGATCGATGCCGTTCAGGATGCCGCGCAGTTTGCCCGAAATGAAGTTGAGCAGACCCTCCAACTTTTCGCCGTACTCCGCCGTGCGGATTTCCTGGGCGTAGGTGGGAGACACCGCATTGACGCGTTCGGCGTAAAGGAGAGCCGCCGCCATCGTGTGGTCCCCTTGCATGTACCAAGGGCACCAGGTCATCCGATCGAGTTTCCAGCGCCAGGGGCCCTGGTACTTGAGGTTGTGGATCGTGAACACCGTGCTGATTTCCGGGTCCTGATGCATCCATACCGGGATCATCCCGGTATGCCAGTCATGGCAGTGCAGCACCTGGGGTTTCCAGACATTCCAAGAAAATTCAGCAGCGGCGCTGGCGAAAAAGGTGAAGCGCCAGTCCTCGTCGTCACCGCCATAGACGCGCTCAGGGTCGAACACCGGGTGACCCACCAAGTAGATGGTCATCCCATTGGTGGGGTGCTTTGTTTCGTAGACGGCAAACTCAGTGCCCATCGTCTGAGCCCGCCAGATCGGATCCGCCGGCACGTTCAGGCGATTCCAAAGCTTGGCGTAGCCCGGCATGATCAGGCGCACGTCATGGCCGAGCTTGGCCAATGCCGGTGGGAGGGACCCGACCACGTCGCCCATCCCTCCGACCTTGATCATCGGGGCGCATTCCGCTGCAGCGAAAAGGATGCGCATGTCTGAGATCGGCGTTGGCGCGGCGACTTTAAGGGGAATTTACGAATCTGTTACGTCAGGGGAGCACTGTCACCTGAGTTCCAAGCGACACCTGGCGATACAGGGCACTCACATCCTCGTTGTAAAGCCGCACACAGCCATGGGAAACGGCCCGTCCCACCGTCCAACGGTGGGGGGTGCCATGGAAGCCCGTGGTGGTGCATCCCTTGATCGTGATCCAGGCCTCTCCGTCATGGGCATCACGGCCCATGCAGTCACGATGGAAGGCGATCCAGTGGCTCCCCAAAGGATTGTCTGGCCCCTGCTCCTCAACGCGCTCGCCAGTGACTGGATGGACCCACACCGGATTTGGGATCTTCTGCAGCACTTCAAAACGGCCGGAGGGGGTCTCCCAACCAGGCATGCCGATGGCCACAGGGAAGGCGTTGCGCAAGTTGCCGTTATCGAGCAAGAACACACGGCGACGGCCGCGCAGCATCACGACATGGCGATTGGATTGCCCACGCAAATCCTGAGGGAGTGACGCCAGGCCAGCCGGGACTGAATCCATGGCGGCCGCCTGAAGCAGAGGCAGCGGATCCGGCAGAGGAAGAGGCAGCATGCCCGTCAGGGTAACCAGCCTGTTTCTGAAAAATCCGGCGGCCTCTTCTCAAGAAAGGCATTGCGCCCCTCCTTGGCTTCATCAGTTCGATAGAAGAGATGGGTGGCATTGCCGGCCAACTCCTGCAGCCCGGCGAGGCCGTCGGTTTCGGCATTGAAGGCGGCCTTGAGGCAACGGATGGCCGTGGGGCTGTGCTGCAGCACCTCCCGGGCCCAACGCACCCCCTCCGCCTCCAGCTGATCCAACGGCACCACGGCATTAACAAGCCCCATCTCCAGAGCCTCCTTGGCGCCATAGCGTCGGCAGAGAAACCAGATTTCACGGGCCTTGCGCTGACCAACCACCCGCGCCAGGTAGCCCGCACCAAAGCCGCCGTCGAAACTGCCGACCTTGGGTCCGGTCTGGCCAAACACGGCGTTGTCGGCGGCCAAGCTGAGGTCGCAGAGCAAATGCAGCACCTGGCCACCGCCCATGGCGTAGCCAGCAACCAGAGCGATCACCACCTTGGGCAGGCTCCGGATGATGCGCTGCAGATCCAGCACATTCAGGCGCGGCAGGCCGTCCTCGCCGACATAGCCGCCGTCGCCGCGAACACTCTGATCACCGCCGGAACAGAAGGCATAACCACCATCAGGGGCCGGGCCAACGCCGGTGAACAGCACCACACCGATGTCACGGTCATCCCGGATGCGCGTGAAGGCATCACAGAGCTCCATCACCGTCTGCGGGCGGAAGGCGTTGCGCTTGGCGGGGCGGTTGATGGCCACGCGAGCCAGGCCGTCTGCGCAACGGTCTACAAGGATGTCCTGGTAACTGCCCCACGGAGTCCATTGCGCGGTTGGCGCACCGGGGAGCACCTGACGCATGTCACTCATCGGGTTCAGAGCTCGGTGCTTTCATTCTGAGCAGCGGCGCGCAGCTGCTGACGCAAGGCGGCATCACGACCTCGGACGCTGCACAACCGCAACAACACAGGCCGCTGCAACGACAAACCCCAGGCCAAGGCCTCCTCCAGATCATCCAGACAGGCCACCTGGCGCCCGGGGACGCCATGGGCTGCCGCCAAGGCCAGGGGATCCACCTGCTGGGGCATGGCGAAGAGTGATTCGAAGCCCGGTGTGGCGATGGGCAGCTGCTGAAAAATTCCACCACCGCCGTTATCGATCAGCAGCACCAGCAGTGGAGGTGGGGCTGCTGCAGAGGAGGCATGCAACCAGCCGTTGCTGTCATGCAGCAAGGCAAGATCACCGGTTACCAGAGCCAGCGGGCCAAGATTCACCGCCAGGCCCATGGCAAGGGACAGGGTGCCGTCAATGCCCGAGGCCCCGCGGAAGCTGAAGCAATGGTGGCGGCCGCAGGCGGCCCCACCCCAGGTCAACCAGTCGCGCACCGGCGAACTGGCGGCCAGCATCACCGGCAACTGCTCCGGCAGGAGTTGCGGAAGCCAGTAGGCCAGAGCGGGCTCGTTGACAGCGCCGCTCAAGGGCAGCTGGGCCTCGATCCACGGCGATAAGGCACTGGCACCGACAGATGGCTTGGTCGCCTGATCCAAAACGGGCTGTTGAGCGATCCAGGCGGCCAAGCCTCCCGACCACTGGCTGGCGCACCGCAGCGGATCAAGGGGCCTTGGATCTCCTTCCGTGATTAACAGCTGAGGGCCCTGATGGCGCTGAAGCCAGGCCTCCAGCCGCCGGCTGGCGGGCATCGGCCCAAGCCGCAACACCTGGACATCGGCAGAGAGGTTCAGGCGATCCAGCTGCAGCTCCCAATGCTCGATGCGGTTGGGGCACTCGGCGGCAAGGGCGGCGAGGGGATCCGCCAGCACAGGCCAGCCGCTGACGTTCAACCAACGATGCACAGCTTGTTGGTAGGGCGCCAAAGCAGGCGAAAGTCCACGCCAAGGCCCGGCAATCACGACCCCAGGGCGCTCAGGATCAAGGCGAGGCGGAGGCGCAATCTCGGGCGAAAGCTCAGGGCAAGCCGTGGGTAAACAGGCACCCGAGACGAGCTGTTGTTGCTGCTCGAGAGTGGTGTGCAGCGGCTCCTCGATGGGCAGGTTGAGCTGCACAGGGCCCGGTGGGCCACTGCCTGCCCCCTGGACTTTTTGCCAGGCCTGAACCGCCAGGGCGTTGAGGGCTTCGTTGGTCTGCGCATGAACACCGTCTGCCGCTCCACTGCCGACCCAGCGGCAGGCCGCGAGGAGGAAAGATTCCTGATTAACGGTCTGGTTGGCGCCGCAGTTTTTGAGCCGGGCGGGGCGATCAGCCGTGAGCAGCAGCAAAGGCTGACAGGAACGGTCCGCCTCCACCGCAGCGGGCAGCAGGTTGGCCACCGCGGTGCCGGAGGTGGTGACCACCGCCACGGCACGTCCATGGGCGGTCGCCATGCCGAGAGCCAGAAACGCGGCCGACCGCTCATCGATGGCCGTGACCAACTGCAGCTTCTCCTGGGACGCCAACACTCCCGCCGCTGTTGCCAGGGGGCCGGACCGGCTGCCAGGGCAGAGCACCAGCTGCTTCAGCCCCTGGAGGCACAACGCCTCAAGCAAGGTGAGCGCGGCCTGCAAATTGGTGCGGGCGGTGGACAGTGCAGCAGGCCAGGCTGGTGTGATCTTCGGTCAACGATGACCCAACCCACGACACCCGCTCCAGGGGACGACAGCAAGGGCTTCTGGCGCAATCTGATTCTCTGGGCCCTGCTGGCCCTGCTGCTGCGCTGGTTTGTGGTGGAACCGCGCTGGATTCCCTCCGGCTCGATGCTGCCCACCCTGCAACTGCAGGACCGCATCCTGGTGGAGAAAGTCAGGCCACGCCTGGCTCGCAGCCGCCACGGCCATCTGCACCGGGGCGATGTGGTGGTGTTCGCTCCGCCGGAGCAGCTCGTGGCCGCTGGCTATGACGCATCCGCAGCGCTGATCAAACGGGTGGTGGGCCTGCCTGGCGATCAGCTGGAAGTACGCGACGGGAGCCTGATTCGCAATGGATCACCGCTGGTGGAGCCCTGGATGAGGGAAGCGATCGATTACGACATGGCTCCGATCACCGTGCCAGCGGATCAACTGTGGGTCATGGGTGACAACCGCAATGCCAGCCTTGATTCCCATCTCTGGGGATCACTCCCAGAAACCAATGTGCTGGGCACGGCGGTTTGGCGGTATTGGCCGCTGCAGAGGTTCGGTCCGATACGGATCCCCGACACCAGCGCTGGCGGTTGAGACCGAGGGCTTGCGTTAGTGTCAGGGCCGTGATGTACATCACAGAGAATGTTTAACCCCGAGTTTCTGACAACTGACAGCAGTGACGGTCAAGCGGGGAACAGCCTGATCCAGTACCTGCAGGAGCAATCGCCAGACACTTTGCAGCGGGTCGCCAAATCAGCAAGCAACGATATTCAAGACATCATTCGCCATAACGTTCAGGGGCTGCTGGGAATGCTCCCTGGCGAGCACTTTGAGGTGAAGGTGACAGCCAACCGCGACAACCTCGCCAACATGTTGGCCTCAGCGATGATGACTGGGTATTTCCTGCGCCAAATGGAACAGCGCAAGGAGCTGGAAGAAACGCTGTTCGCTGATGAACAGATGGCGATCGAGCCGGAAGACGAGCTCAAGCTTTGATCACGGGCTGATCAGGCACGACGCCCAGATCCAGCAAACGCTGATCAATGGATCCAAGAAATTCCCAGTTCTCTGAACTGGGGGCCCAGTCCCGCTGTTGCAATGACGTGAGCAGTTGTTCAACGGTTTCGGGCGTGAATGTGACTGGCGCGCTGTAGTGGGCCGGCACCAGCCAGCGCAACTCAGCCAGGCCACCCAGCTCGTGCAACCAACGCAGAAGTGCGGCCTGTGCCCTAGGCAACACCAACCGCTCGAGCACCGGGGCCACCTGCAGCCTTGGGGCTTCGCTGCCCATCAAGCCATCGGCTGCAGCCTGCCAACCCGGCAGCCAGCGGAAGGGATACAGACCGAAGTGAGCCCGCAGAGAGCGAAGCCCTGGCTTGAAGGCGTCCCGCAACAGCTCCGGAAGAGAAGGAACCTCCAGCGGTTCCGGTCTCAGATAGGAGGCAAAGAGAACCAATCGGGCCCAGCCGCGGCGGCGGGCCTCTGCCGAATCGGTGAGCGGCTCATCTCCGCGTTCACGGGCATGGAACAACAGCGGCGTTGGGTCGAGATCGAACAAGGCCGGGGGTTCAGCACTGATGCCCACCAGGGCGTCGGTCACCAACAGAGCCCCTGACGGGCGATGGAAACAGGACACTTCCTGGAAGCGACCGACGCCAAGGTCGAGCGGTCCCAACGACAACCACTCACAAACATCGCCATGGGGGAGACCATCGTCGAACAACACCTTGGTGCGGCCTGCCGGAACGCCCAGCCAGGCCAGGGGCAACTGAACCGGAAAGCTCCACTGGCCCGGACACACCCACACCTCCGCATCAGGGAAGGCGCGTGCCAAGGGGCCTAGGGGAAGCTTGTGCTCCAAACCAGACGCGGTGGGCAGCACGATCGAGCGCACCGGACCGTGCTGTTGTTCAAGGCCGGCGATGGCTTGGCGGACCTCTCCGGTGGGCGGCAAGGGGTTCACCAACATCAAGCCACCGGGCACCTTGGCCACGGTGAGCCGCACGGGCACCGCCACGTAATACACGCCTTGAAGCTGCTCAAGGCTCCAGAGCTGGCCTGGGATCAGCTCCCTGAACACAGTGCGACGGCGGCCATAGGGGTAGAGGGGCAGCAGCGGCCACCATGGCCAGCCTTGATCGTCTCGCGAGACGCCCTCAGTTGCACTCAGATCTCCTGCCATGACTGGATTTAGCTGTCTCGTGGTCTCAAGTTGTGCAACTGGGCACAACGTTGTGCGAGTGGCTTTAGGGACAAATCAGGGATAGGCTAGGCGTGCAAGCCACTCTGTCCCTGTATGACAGCAGCCACTGGGCTTCGCCGCAACAGCGCAAGGCTGAAGGGCCTAGCCAAGTATCTCCGCACCAAGCACTCTGACCGCTTCGGCTTGTCACTGCGCCGCAAGACGAGGCCCAGCGGAGAGGATTTGATTTACTTGACCTTCAACACCAGGCCCGACGGAGACGGTGACCAGAAGTGGCTGAAGTTGAACGCGTCCTACCAAGACGGGGACGTTGTGATCTCAACCGCAGTTGATACAGCACTCGCCGAGTTCGACAACAACCTCAAAAGGAACGCAGGCGGCCCCGTTGGCAGCTCATTAGGGATCTACCAGCGGGAAGCTTTGGGCCGAATTGAGAGCGCAGGGAATTCGGAGAAACACGCTGCAAGGCGGGTGAAATGGGTCAAATCATGTGTTCGGTGGCTCGCAGAACACAACAGCAAGGCCAACAGCAGAGATGCCCTTCTGGGTTGGATCAAGAGCTGGCCAGCTGAAGCTCGAAGCCGGCGTGATGCAATCTCAGCAGCTTGCCTTTTATTCGACATCGCTACGGATGGGAAAAGGCTCAATCCCGGGAGAGAAAACGGATATCAAGAACCCGCTGCAGGGCAGGGAAAACCAGTCGATCCTGCCGAAATAGAGCGCATCATCCTGGGCCTTTGGGACCGCTCTAAAACTTCAGAGCTCGCTCATGCTTGCGCCTGGATCACGACTTGGGTTGCCTTAACGGGTGCCAGAGGGGCAATGGTGATGGCCTCGGAACTCCTTTGGAAAAAACCTGGTCAGGTTGAAGTTGCTGTGGGTAGCTACGTGCGCTGTCGGGACAGCAAGCGAGGCCGAAACCGACCAGCAAATCTATGCCCGTCCTGGCGGGGGTTACTAGAGAGCGTCGGCGTAGAACGACTGCAACAGCCACCTCAACGGCTACGCAACGCCGCAAGTCCTTGGGACGACAAACCGACTCAGGATCAGCAACGGAAAACAGAACAAGAGCTTGGAGCCGTTCACGGCTGGCTCTGGAGAGAGCTGTCTGATGAGAAAGGCCTCAAGGGATACCGAGAAATTATTGGACTGCGCACACTGCGACATAACGCCGCACGACGCCTACTCGAGGTGAAACAGTTGGACCTACTGCAGATTGCCGGCCTGCTCTCTACATCCGAAGAGATGCTGAGGCGCACCTATGCCGACCATCACCGATTCCGCTCGCACGAAATCATTCGAGAAGTCTTCTGATAAGGGTTTGCATGGGTCAGGCGCATGCCCTTGCTCAATCCAACTCGCAGGCTTCCACCTTCCGGCGAATGGCCCGCAGCAGCTCACGGATCCAATCCTCATTGGTGGACATCCCACCGCTGTGGCGTTCACGGCGTGCCTCGAAGAACAAACAACAGCGCAGCTCGGTGAGAGTTTTCGGCGTTCCCCGGTTCGCCAGTTCGGCACAGGGCTCAAACCCACCCATCACCTCGTAGCCGTTGATGGTGTGCGCAAAGCGTTCCCAACCCCACAGCTCTGCCTCCGGATCAGGGATGAGTTTCAGCACCAACTGCTCGTTCGGGATCAAGTGCAGTGGCATGCCCAATCCAGGGGAGCTGACCTGAGCTTCGGCGGCAAGTCCATCGCAGCCATCCCTCCAATGGGGGATGCAAAGGCATTTATTCAAGACAACAATTGAGCTAACGGCCATAAAGGCCCTCTTGAACTGATGAAAACCAGCACCGAACTCACCGACACCCTGATTGCTCTGATCCCAGAGGATGGCAGCCGAATCAGCAACGCTGAGATCAAAGTGGCGCTGGAGAAGGAAGCTGGCGACTCCATTAGCGAAGCGGAGCTGAAGGAGCTGAAATCACGCGTTATTGCCATGGAAGCAGCCGAAGCTGCAATGGGCCCCGGTGGTGGCCTGAAGGCACCTGGCATCAATCCACCACCACGAGCTGAAGCTGCACCAAAAAGGAAAAACTCAGCCGCTTCGCCACAAAGCGGAATTGCTCCTGGCACCACAGCGGCTTCTGTGCTCACGGGCGAACTGCGAAACCAAATCGACCGGATATGGGATGCCTTCTGGAGTGGCGGCATTGCCAACCCGCTCGAAGTGCTGGAGCAGCTCACTTACCTGCTATTCATCCGCCGCCTAGATGACCTGGAAACGCTGGAGGAACGGCGCAGCCAACGATCTGGTCAACCCATGCGGCGGCGCATCTTCCCAGAAGGGACAGATGACCAAGGACGGCCATGGTCTGAACTGCGATGGAGCCGATTCAAAGAACTGGGTGACACCAATGAGATGTTCACCGTTGTCAGCGAAAGGGTCTTCAAGTTCCTGAGGGAGATGGGTGGCGACGAATCGGCTTACGCAACCCACATGAAAGACGCGCGCTTCACCATCCCCACAGCAGGCCTACTCACCAAGGTTGTTGATCTACTTGATGCGGTTCCGATGGAAGACCGCGACACCAAAGGAGACATCTACGAGTACATGCTCGGCAAGCTGGCGACTGCTGGCACCAATGGCCAGTTCCGAACGCCACGCCACATCATCGAGCTGATGGTGGCAATGACTGAACCAACACCAAAGGACGTGATGGTGGACCCGGCCTGTGGAACCTGCGGATTCACCGTTGCTGTGGGCGAATACCTACGCGAGCACCACCCGGAAATCCTTATTGATCCTGAGCTGCGACAGCATTTCAACCATGGTTTGTTCCATGGCTTTGATTTCGACAGCACGATGCTGCGCATCGGCGCGATGAACATGCAACTGCATGGGGTTGAGAACCCTGACGTGAGCTACAGAGATTCACTATCAGAAGATGCACCAAAAGACACAGATAAATATTCGTTATTACTGGCTAACCCCCCTTTTAAAGGCTCATTGGACATGGCGAGTCTTGCCAACGACTTGCGCAAGTTCTGCAGCAAAAGCGGAAAGAATCCGAAGGGAAAAACAGAGCTCTTATTCAACGCTCTTTTCCTGAGAATCCTTAAACCAGGCGGCCGCGCTGCGGTGATTGTTCCGGATGGCGTACTGTTTGGCTCCAGCAAGGCTCACAAAGAACTGCGCCGCAGCTTGGTAGAAGACCACTTCCTTGAAGGTGTTGTTTCATTACCCAGCGGAGTTTTCAAGCCTTATGCAGGTGTGAGTACCGCAATCCTGCTGTTCACCAAAACCGGGCGGGGCGGCACCGATCAGGTTTGGTTCTATGACTTGGCTGCTGATGGCTGGAGCCTCGATGACAAACGCAATCCGCTACTTGCTTTGGAGAAGCTCGGACCTTCACCGAAGGAGGGCCTAGCCGAAGACGAACATGAGAAGAACAACCTGCCTGATTGCTTGGCGCGCTGGCGGCAGCGCAAGGATTCAGAGTGCGAGCGCGAACGCACCGCCCAGAGCTTCTGCGTGCCCAAGGCTGAAATCGCGAACGAAGGTTATGACCTCAGCCTCAATCGCTACAAAGAGATCGTTTACGAAGAAGAAAAACACCGGCCACCGCTAGAGATTCTTGCGGAACTAATAACTATCGAGAAAGAAATCCTGAAAGAAATTGAAGAGCTGGAGGGGATGCTGCAATGAAAGCCTGTTTGAGTGAAGTTTCAGAGTTCATTACTGACGGAACTCATGGATCTCCAGAGAGAACAGAAAAAGGCATACCAGTACTAAGTGCTCAAAACGTGACAGGCGGCACCCTTACATACTCAACCTCAAGATACACGAGCGAAGATGAGTATCAAGCGTTTAAGAAAAGACTGGACATTACTATTGGAGATGTCCTTCTTACAATTGTCGGATCAATAGGCCGCGCAGCGGTCATTTCAAAGAACAAGCCCGCTGTATTCCAGAGAAGTGTTGCAGTAATTCGACCAAAACCAAAAGACTTAGATTCACGATACTTACTTCACCTTTTTCACTCACAGTTTTTCCAGTCAGAGCTCTACCGAAATTCTAATCAGTCTTCGCAGGCAGGAGTTTACCTTGGCCGCTTGGGTTCTATTGAAATACCCCTCCCACCCATGGAGGAGCAGCAGAGAATTGCGAAAATTTTAGACAAGACAACGCAAATTTCCCAGCTTCAAAAAAGAAGCATGAGCAATCTTGTTTTGCTGAAGCAGGCCATTTTTCGAGATGAAATCACCAACAAATCAAGTGAATCATACTCACCACTAAGTGATTACTTGACCTTTATAACAAGTGGCGGCAGAGGATGGTCACGCTACTACTCCGAAAAAGGATCCAAATTCATTCGCTCGGGAGATATTCGAGAAAACAAAATCATTCAAAATGATGCTCAATACGTACAACCTCCAAATAATGCTGAGGCGAAGAGAACTTGCATTCATGAAGGCGACGTTCTTCTAACCATTACTGGATCGCGCATCGGCCGCGTTGCATACGCCACCTCAGAGGACGCCGGATCGTTTATTAGCCAACACGTAGCGATTATCAGACTTGACAGAGAAAAGGCTATTCCTTCATTCGTTTCGTTTTTCTTGAGCATGCAAGATGGAGGACAAATCCAAATCAAGAAGTCCCAGTATGGCCAAACGAAACCAGGCCTTAATTTTGAGCAAATAAGAAAGTTCTCAATCCCAAAATTATCCCTTGATGATCAACTGAAGGTCATGAAAAAAATTAGCGCTGCAGAAAAAATACTTGATGCTCATTCTCTCCAATCCAACAAAATCAATGAAGCTCTTGCATCATTGACCGCATCAGCGTTCAGCCCAAATACTCAAACATGAAAGCGACAGAAGCCAAACTCTTACAAGCCCTGGGCAATGTCTCCCAGTTCATCATTCCGATTTATCAGCGCACCTGTTCCTGGACGCTGAAGGAATGCCAACAACTATGGGCTTACTCACATCACTTATGCCCTACCCCCTTGGGCATTTGGCATAAGGGAAATGGAGACCAGAAGCACGGCGTTGCCACTATGGATGAGGTGCCCTGTGCCCTAGTACTTGTTCGGCAATGGCTCGAACAACAGTTCAATATCGACGAAGAGTCGAACTGATCGCCATGACGACAGGCTCCTCCCCATCCCAATACGCGCTCATCGCCCAGCAATGGCCTGAACTCCACGCTGAGGCCGTCCGGGTTGAGGAGTGTGCGCTACGCGATCCACGAACCGCCTGCTTTTACGCGCGCCGCACGATCGAGTTGCTGGTGGAGTGGGTCTATGACAACGACAGCCAGCTGAGGCGCCCCTATGGCAATGGCTCCCTAGCTGATCTGATTTATGCCAACGACTTTCGTGAGCTTGCCGGTGATGAAATCCGCCGACTACGCCTGATCAAAGACCTTGGCAACAAGGCCGTCCATCGCATTGAACCGATCCGCAAAGGGGATGCGGTTCTTGCCGCTGGTGAACTGTTCCGGGTCTTGCGCTGGCTGGTGCTCACCTATGGCCGCAACCCGCAGCAGCTGCGCGGCCAACGCTTTGATCCAGCGCAATTACCCAGCGAAGAAAAAGCTTCAGCGCAACAAAGCCAAAGCCGAGAACAGCTGGAGGTCTTGGCTGAACAGCTCGCCAAGCGTGATGAGGAACTGCGCCAACAACGCCAGGCCTCTGCCACGTCTCAAGAAGAGCTGGAGCAATTACGCGCTGAAATCACAGCCCTGCGCAAGGCCAATCAAGCAGCCGCCAAACCCGATCCTGACCTGCCCGAATGGGAGACCCGCAAGGGCTACATCGATGTCTACTTGGAAGAGGCCGGCTGGAGCTTGGGCAGCAGCTGCACCCTCGAGGAGGAAGTCCAAGGCATGCCCAATGAAACGGGTACGGGCTATGTCGATTACGTGCTTTGGGGAGACGACGGCAAGCCACTCGCTGTTGTGGAAGCCAAGCGCACCAGCAAAGATCCCATGGTTGGCCAACGCCAAGCTGAGCTGTACGCCAACTGCCTTGAGCAGCGCTATGGCCAACGGCCGCTGATTTTTCTCTCCAACGGCTACCGCCACCGCATTTGGGATGACAAGCGATACCCGCCTAGGGATGTTCAGGGCTTCTACAAAAAAGCCGAACTGATCACCCTGATCCGACGCCGTGAAACGCGCCAAGCACTCAACGACGCCAAGATCTCCAGCGATATCGCTGGGCGTTACTACCAGCAGCGTGCGATTCGAGCCATTGGGGAATCGCTCGAACACGGCCGCCGCAAGGTGCTGCTGGTCAAGGCAACAGGCACCGGCAAAACGAGAACGGCCATTGCCCTAAGTGAATTACTGATTCGCTGCAACTGGGTAAAGCGAATTTTGTTCCTGGCGGATCGCACGGCGCTGGTGCTTCAAGCCGAACGTGCATTCCGTTCCTTCCTCCCTGATTGCTCACCGGTGAATCTCGTCACCAACAAAGGCGGCGAAGGTCGGGTGTTCCTCTCGACCTACCCCACGATGATGAAACTCATCGATGCGGAAGATGGCCAAGGCGTGAAGCGCTTTGGGGTTGGCCACTTTGATCTGGTGATCATCGATGAGGCACACCGCAGCGTGTATCAAAAATATGGCGCGATCTTCAATTATTTCGACTCACTCCTGACAGGGCTCACGGCCACCCCGCGCGATGAGATCGACCGCAACACCTACCAACTCTTCGAGCTCGACATCGGGATGCCAACCGATGAGTACGGCCTTGATCAAGCCATTGCTGATGGCTTCTTAGTGCCGTTCAAGCCCATCTCTGTCTCGATGAGATTTCCAAGAGAGGGGATCCGATACAACGACCTCAGCGAAGAAGAGCAGGCCCAATGGGACATCCTCGACTGGGATGAAACGGTTCAGCAGACAGGCCAGGTTGATTCAGGGGCACTGAACAGCTGGCTGTTCAACGCCGACACAGTGGACCAAGGCCTCAAAGTGCTGATGACCCAGGGCTGCACCAGCGCCAATGGCGACGGCGTTGGCAAGACCGTGATCTTTGCGAGGAACCACAAGCATGCGCAGTTCATCCAGGAACGCTTCGATCACAACTATCCCCACCTCGCGGGCAAAGCAGCCCGCGTGATCGACAACCAAACCTCTTACGCCCAAAGCCTGATTGACGAGTTCGCCCAGCCATCAAGCGAACTAATGATCGCAATCTCGGTCGACATGCTCGATACCGGCATCGACATTCCAGAGATTGTCAATCTGGTGTTTTTTAAACCCGTCCGCTCACGCACCAAGTTTTGGCAGATGGTGGGCCGAGGCACTCGCTTATGTCCAGACCTCTTTGGCCCAGGACAAGACAAGCAATGCTTCTGGATCTTTGACTTTTGCCAGAACCTTGAATATTTCCTCGGCAACCGGGGGGCTGATGGAGCAACACCCGCTGCCACTCTGGCGACGCGACTATTTCGGGCACGCCTGGCCTTAGTCGATGCGATTGATCAGCAACACAAAAGCGGAGAGGTACCAGCGGAAGAGATCCAAAGTCATCGCCGCTCATTAACGGAGCTATTGCGAACGACCGTCGCCGCTTGCCCTGCCGATAACTTCCTCGTGCGGCCTCACCTCGAGGAGGTGGGTCGCTTCAGTAGTCCATCAGCCTGGGAGCAGCTCACTCCAGAAGATCACGATCTTCTAGCTCACACACTGGCTCCATTGCCATCGGCCCATGGGGAGCAAACCGGCGATTCCGATGCCACAGCCAGGCGTTTTGATCTGCTGCTTTACAACCTGCAGCTAGCTCAGATGCGCAGTGAGCCTCGGGCAGCAAAGCTCCAGGGCCAAGTGCGTGAGCTCGCTGGCTTGCTGGAGGAGCGGCACACCATCCCAATGGTGGCCGCCGAACTCGAGCTGATCCAAGACCTACTGCGCGATGAGTGGTGGCAAGACGTCAGCATCCCCATGCTGGAAAACGTGCGCCGGAAATTACGCGGCCTGATCGGCCTAATTGAACGGCAATCACAGGAGCCGCTTTACAGCGACTTCAGCGACGAATTGGTGGGAATCAAAGAACTTGATGCAGCAGGGCTACTCAGCAATGACGAGTTCACGCAATTCCGTCTCCGCGCCCAGGAGTTCCTTAAAACGCATCAGGACCATCTGAGCATGCAACGGCTGAGGCGCAATCAGCCGTTGACAGCTAGCGATCTGCAAGAACTCGAGCAATTTCTCCTGAGCCATGGCATTGGTGACGATCGCGTCATCGCTCGAGCCAAAGAGGAATGGAATGGGTTTGGGCTGTTTGTGCGATCCCTCGTTGGCCTCGATCGCAACGCAGCCAAGGAACTGTTCTCCAACTACCTCGCGGAAGGAACCCACACAGCAACCCAAATTCGATTCATCAATGCGGTCATCGATGAACTCACCAATAAAGGGGTTATGGATCCTGCAAGGCTTTACGACCCGCCCTTCAGCGACCTCGCCCCAACCGGCCCGGAAGATCTCTTCTCGGCAGATGAATCAGGCCAAATCTTTGACTTGCTTGCTCTGATTCAGGAACGCGCTCGACCAGCCATGGCGGCTTAGGCAATTACAACGAATGCAAAGTGGCTGTGTAAGCCAGAAACCCCAGCGCTGATCAGCAGGATTCACACCAGCTCCAGCCACCACGCTCCCCATCAATGCAGTGATTCTGCAGAGGAATCGATCAGGCCAGGGTCAAACCACCCACCGCGGCGCAAAACAGGACAACCCGCCACGCCGGTTGCCGCCAGCTCACCAACAGCACAAACGCCACCAAGGCCAGGCTGAACTCAGCTCCGCCGCGGATTCCCGTCTGCCAGACGGGTTGAAACAAGGCCGCCAGCAGGATGCCCACCACCGATGCATTGATGCCCAGCAGAGCTCGACGCATCGGAGCCAAACGGCCCAAGTCACTCCAGAAGGGCAAGAGCCCGCCAATCAACAAGAACGAAGGAAAAAAGAGAGCGATGAGCGCGGACGCAGCACCGGCAATGCCCTGAAGCCCTGGCTGCAGATCGAAGCCAAGAAAGGCCGCGAAACTGAACATCGGCCCCGGCACCGCCTGGGCGGCGCCGTACCCCGCCAGAAACTGCTGCAGGTCAATCCAACCGTTGGGCACCAGCGCTTGCTCCAACAGGGGAAGCACCACATGGCCACCGCCGAACACCAAGGCACCCGTGCGCAGGAATCCACTGAGCTGCTGCACCAGCAGCGGCCTGGCCTCAGCGGACAGCCAGGGCAGAGCCACCAACAGCAGAGCTGCACAGACAAGCAAGCCCAGCGCCACAGAGCGCCGCAGCGGAACCATGAGACTTTCAGGCGCCAATGGCTCCAGCTCAGGTGGCGTCAGAGCACACAACCCCACCAACCCACCGAGCAGTAAGGCCAACAGCTGAGCCCAGACACGAGGCACCAACAGCACCAGCACGGCTGCCCCCACCATCAGGCTGGCCCGCTGCCGATCGGGAGCCAGCTTGCGCTGCAGACCCAGAACGGCTTGGGCCACCACGGCCACAGCCGCCACCATCAAGCCATGCACCCAGCCCCCGTCCATCCAGGTGGGATGGGCTGAGAGCAGCGACGCCGCCAGCACCATCAACACAGCGGAAGGCAAGGTGAACCCTGCCCAGGCGGCCAGCCCGCCAAGCCAACCGGCCCGGATCAGCCCCAGACCCATGCCCACCTGGGAACTTGAAGGGCCTGGCAACAGCTGGCAGAGCCCAACCAGATCGGCGTAGGCCTCAGCGGTGATCCAACGCTCCCGCTGCACAAAACGCTCGTGGAAATAACCGAGGTGCGCCACGGGACCACCGAAGGACGTCAGCCCCAACACGAAGAACTGAACAAAAACCTGCAGCGGCCTGGGCATCACGCTGCCCATCTCAGGCAGGGAACAAGCGTCGGTTCCGATTGGCAATCGCCACCAGGGAGAGCATCACCGGAACCTCCACCAGCACGCCAACAACCGTGGCCAAGGCAGCCCCGGAGTTCAGACCGAACAGGCTGATTGCCACCGCAACTGCCAACTCAAAAAAGTTGGACGCGCCGATCATGGCCCCGGGTGCCGCAATCGATCGCGGCTGGCCTGCTGAGCGCATCCAAAACGCTGTGATCCAGAAGATCAGATAGGTCTGGAGGATCAGGGGAATGGCGATCAAGACGATGGCCAGCGGATTGGCAAGGATCGCCTGGGCCTGGACCATGAACAGCAGCAACACGGTGGCGATCAAGGCGCCAATCGCTAAGGGCTTGAGCCGCGTCTCGAACCGCTCAATTCGGCGAGAACTTCGCAAACTCACCCGCGTCAACCACCCGGCCACCAGGGGAACCACGACGAACAAACCCACTGCTGTGAGCATCGTGTTCCAAGGCACCAGCACATCCGAGACCCCCAGCAGAAGCGCCGCAATCGGCGCGAAAGCAAACACCATGATCACGTCGTTCAGCGCGACCTGCACCAGGGTGTAATTGGGATCGCCATCGCTGAGGCGACTCCACACAAACACCATCGCCGTACAAGGCGCGACCCCGAGAAGAATCATCCCGGCCACATACTCCTGGCCAACAGCTGCCGGGATCCAGGCGGAAAACACACCACGGATGAACAGCCAGGCAAGGGCTGTCATGGTGAGCGGCTTGATCAGCCAGTTCACGACAGCCGTCACCAAAAGCCCCCGTGGCTGCTGGCGAATCGCTCCGATGGAGGAAAAATCGACCGCCAACATCATTGGAAAAATCATTCCCCAGATCAGCACCGCGATTGGCAGATTGATCCCCACGACCTCCAACGCCGCTATTCCACCCGCCAGATCGGGGAATAACGCTCCAAGACCAACCCCAGCCACGATCGCCAGGGCGATCCAGAGAGAGAGGTAGCGCTCAAAAAGGCCCATTAATCCATCAAGGGATCTTGATGAAATGAGCCTATAGCGACGAAGTCCCCGCTCAAAAGCAACGCAGCAAAAGAAGCCGAAGGTTATGAAAGCGATAAGATCAGGCCAAAAGATTTATTATTTGAGCGCTGATAAGTAGGTCGCAATCAATCCTTATTCACTCGTTAACCAACAACGCCGGGAGAAGGTTAAATTTCCAGATATCGAGCTCGACAGAGAAGGTGCATGAAAGACCTGTTAAATATTAAGCAGCTATCAGTGTCTTTTGGAGATGGCAATTATGCAGTTCAAGATATCAACTTTTCAATCCAGGATGGAGAATTTGTAGTTCTCCTGGGTTCATCCGGGGCCGGCAAATCAACACTGCTTCGCTCTTTGAATGGACTGGTTCAACCGTGTGCAGGAAGCATTCATTCGCGGCACCACGGAGAAGTCAGCTCATGCTCCAAACGGCAGCTCCGCGCCCACCGGCGGGATACGGCGATGGTGTTCCAGCAGCATCAGCTGATTGACCGCTTATCAGTACTGGACAACGTGCTGATGGGGCGATTGGGGTACCACTCCTTCCTGCGTTCACTGCTTCCACTACCGGAGAGCGATCGTCAAAAAGCCCTTTCAGCCATTGAACGCGTTGGCCTGATCGACAAGGCACTGGCCCGCGTCAAAGACCTCAGTGGTGGCCAGCAGCAGCGCGTTGGAATCGCTCGGGCCCTTGTGCAGGAACCACGCCTCATCCTCGCGGATGAGCCGATCGCCAGCTTGGATCCAGAGAGTTCGCTGCAGATTCTTTCGCTGTTGAAGGACATCTGCCAACGCGATCGGATTGCTGTTCTGGTGAGTCTTCACCAAGTGGAATTCGCGCGTCAGTTTGCCGATCGAATCATTGGCATGGCAGCTGGTCACATCATCTGTGACCAACACTCCTTGACCCTTGAGGACAGCGACATTCACGCCCTGTATCGCCACAAGCTCGAGGCAGCGGTCACCTAAAAAACCGCCGTCTCGAGTTCAGGCTTGCTCTTCATTTCTTCACCATGTTGTCCCAAGCTGCGCGTTTTACAGCCGTCGCTTTCTCCTCTGCTGCGATTTTCCTGGTTGGTTGCTCCAGCCAAATAACGACTGGTAAGTCTGCGGACACCAGTGATCCCGACAAGCTGATTGTTGCCCTGATTCCGGATGAAAATGCCGCAACGGTGATTCAGGACAATCAGGGGCTCAAGGATTTCCTCAATCAGAAACTCGGTAAGGAGATCGAACTGGTGGTCACCACCGATTACTCCTCGATGATCGAGGCGGCCCGCAACGATCGCCTCGACCTGGCCTATTTCGGACCGCTGTCGTACGTCTTGGCCAAAACCAAGAGCGAGATCGAACCGTTCGCCGCACGGATCAAAGGTGGCACCAAGACCTACAACTCGTGTCTGATCGGCAACACCGAAGCCGGGGTGACCGACTTTGAAGCGATCAAAGGCAAAACCTTTGCCTTTGGAGACCCAGCTTCAACCTCCAGTCGCATGTTCCCGGAACTGACCCTCAAAGAAAATGGCCTCACCAAGGGTGAGGACTACGAGGGGGTGTTCCTCGGGGCACATGACGCTGTGGCCTTGGCGGTTCAGAACGGTAATGCTCAAGCCGGTGGGATGGCCTGCCCGATTTTTGAGTCGATGAAGGAGAAGGGCAAAATCGACGACACGAAAGTGACGTTGATCGCCAAATCAGCACCGATCCCGCAGTACCCCTGGACGATGCGCTCGTCGTTGAAGCCCGAACTGAAGGAGACCATCAGCACCACCTTCATTGAGCTGAACGACGACAGCGTCCTGAAGCCCTTCAAGGCCGATGGATTCGCCGTGATTACCGATCAGGACTATGACGGCATCCGCAAGGCGGGTGATCTTCTGGGCCTCGACCTCGGCAAGTTCGTCAACTGAACAGGTACCTCCGTCCCGATGGTTAACACCATCGGGACATTTTTTATCTCCCGTTATGAGCGCTTCCGTTGATTCCTATCGCGCCATTCTTCGGCGCCATGAGCTGCGATGGCGGCAGCAATTCCTCCGTGTTCTGGTGATTCTCACGGCGGTGGTTGGTTCCCTGTCCGTTGTGGGCCTGTTTGATCCGAATCGAATCGCCACCGGGGTGCCGGCGATTTTGAACTTGCTGCCTGAAATGTTCCCACCGGATTTCGCTCGGTGGCCGTTCTGGATCAAGCCCTTGATCGACTCGATGGCCATGAGCATCGCGGGCACCTCAATCGCTGTGTTCTTCTCAATGTTGCTCTGTTTCTTCGCAGCAAGAAACACCAGCCCCAGCCGTGGCTTGTACGTCATGGCCACCGCAATACTCAACGTGACCCGAGCCGTTCCCGAGCTAATTCTCGGCATGATTCTTGTGGCCGCCGTGGGCTTCGGAGCCCTGCCCGGAACGCTGGCCCTCGGTCTTCACTCCGTTGGCATGCTCGGCAAGTTCTACGCCGAGGCGATCGAGCTGTGTGATCAAGAACCGATCGAAGCCGCCCGCTCATCGGGGGCATCTGAAATGCAAGTGATCGTTCACAGCATCCTTCCCCAGGTGTTCCCAGCCATGGCGGATGTCACGTTCTACCGCTGGGAATACAACTTTCGAGCCTCGATGGTGGTGGGCGCCGTGGGTGCCGGCGGCATTGGCTTGGAAATCATCAGTGCTCTGCGGATCATGGAGTACCAACAGGTCTTGGCCCTGCTGTTGGTGGTGCTCGTGGTGGTCACGGCGCTCGATTCGATGAGCAATGCCCTCCGGCATTGGATGGTGCAATGACAACCCTCGTGAGCCATCAACACCGGCCCCATCTGGTGGTCACGAACTATGTGCAAGAGGAGGTCATTGACTTCCTCTCCCAATTCGCACGGGTCACCGCCAATCGCAGCCGGGAACCCTGGAGCCGTCGATCTTTGCTGGAGGCAGCAGCGGACGCCGACGGCCTGCTGATGTTCATGCCGGATTGCGTCGATGCCGACTTTCTTGATCACTGCCCGCGGCTGCGCTCGATTGCCGGAGCCCTGCGTGGTTTCGACAACTTCGATCTCTCCGCCTGCGATGCACGGGAGATTCGCTATCAATTCATCCCCAATTTGTTGGCGGCACCAACGGCAGAACTAACCGTTGCGATGCTGATCAGCCTGGCGCGATCCATCCCGGCAGGGGACGCCTTTGTGCGCACAGGTCAGTTCCCTGGATGGCGGCCGAACTTCTACTCCAAAGGAGTGATTAACAGCACAGTTGGCATCGTGGGAATGGGGCAACTCGGCCTTGAATTCGCCGAGCGCATGCGGGGCTTCGGCGCAACGATCCTCTACAGCGATCCCATTCGTCTTGATCGCCAATCTGAGCAACGTCTTGAACTGCAGCATGTGGAGTTCAACGACGTAATTGAACACAGTGATCACCTGGTGCTGATGGTGCCGCTCACAAACGACACGCTGCATCTGATCAATGCGGATGTTTTGGCCCGTTGCAAGCCGGGAGCGGTGCTAATCAATCCATGCCGCGGCTCGGTGGTGGATGAACAGGCTGTTGTGCAGGCACTGCAATCGGGCCAGCTGGGGGGCTACGGAGCAGATGTTTTTGAGATGGAGGACTGGGCCCGACAGGACCACCCCAATTCCATTCCCCAGGCCTTGCTCGATCAACGCGATCACACCGTGCTCACGCCGCACATCGGTTCGGCCGTCCAATCGATCCGCGACGACATCGCCATGACGGCGGCCCGCAATCTCAAGGCACTTGTTCAGACCACCCTGTTGCCGATCAGATGACCAACATCACAACGCACTGGGATCCGAAGGATCTCCTTCAATTCAAAGGGCTTCATCAGCAAGACGGTGTCGTTCATGTGCATGGCTTGGTGGCAAGCGAAGCCATGGCCGAGCTGTTGGCTTGGGTTGACGACATCTCCAACGCGTCAACCTTGGGGCGCCACTACTTCGAAAGAACAGCCCATGGCCGGGTTAAAGCGCGAACCGAAGACTTCGCCAAGGATCACCCTCCCCTGCATCAGTTCCTAACCCAAGGCCGAGTGCACGACGTGCTCGAAGCATTGTTTGGCGAGCCACCGGTGCTGTTCAAGGAAAAGATCAACTACAAGCATCCCGGTGCAGCCGGGTATGCCCCCCATCAAGATGCACCGGCCTATCCGTATGGCTCCCTGCACATCACGATGCTGCTGGCCTTGGATTCAGCTGATACCAGCAATGGTTGCTTGGAATTCGCCAAGGGGGCCCATCACAACGGGGTGATCGACGTGAATGCCGATGGATGTCTACCGATTGAGAAAGCATCCCAACTCGAATGGACGCCGATGCCTGTGGCTGCTGGCGACGCTGTGTTCTTCAACTCCTTTTCACCGCACCGCAGCGGCACCAACCGCTCCGATCGTTCACGCCGCGCGCTGTACGTCACCTACAACGCCAGCTCCGAAGGCGATTTGAGATCGGAGTACTACGACCACAAAAAGCAGGCGCTGGCTGAAGGGCGCGTCAGCTTGATCAACCACTTTCTCGGGGAGGACGTCTCATGACTGCACTGGCCGACCACGCCATGGAGTGGATGAAATCCATGCAAGCGGGGAGTCGCGAAGAGCGCGTTGATCTGCTCTTCGCCTATCTGAACACCCACGGGCAATCCAGCTATGACCCATCGGTGACGCAGCTGGAGCATGCTCTACAGACAGCGCGTTTGGCGCATCAGGAATCGCACCAGCCCCACATGGTGGTGGCATCACTGCTTCATGACATCGGCCATCTGATGATCGATGAACACGATGAACGGGGAGATTTCCTCGATCAAGACTGTGCCCATGAGGCCGTTGCAGCACGAGCACTCTCGGTGTTCTTCCCTGCGAAGGTCGTTGCCCCCGTACAGCGGCATGTCTCAGCCAAACGGCTGCTTTGCTCTTTGGATGAGACGTATTACGCGGGGCTATCGGATGCATCGAAACGCAGTTTCGCTGTGCAGGGTGGAGAACTGAGCCGTTCAGAAGCGATGCGTCTCTTGGAATTGGAGGGGATGAACGATGCCATGGCACTGCGGCGCTGGGACGACCGGGCCAAGGTTCATGGGGTTGAAGTGCCCGAATTGGATGCCTACCGGCAGGTGGTCTTGGACCATCTCCTGTAGAGCAGGATTCAAGCGAAGTCAGCTGCCTGGGAGTTGCACACCATTGATCCCAGTTGCACAAAATTCCAGGGACAACTCAAGGACAAGAACCTCAGGCCTATTACCGGAACTGATAGCTAAGTGGCAGCAGCGGCAAGAAACCCCAGCGCTGATCAGCAGGATTTACACCAGCTCCAGCCACCATGCTTCCCATCAATGCAGTGATTCTGCAGGGGAGTCGATCAGGCCAGGGAATAGCAAGACACCACTTTGCCAAAAAGAACCGACCTACAGGGAAACAACTGGCTCCAGCATGAGTTACTTGATTTTATCAATTTCAAGCGTGGGATTGTAACCTTCTTTGCCCATTTTGACCATTTCGCTTGGCCCATAATGCCTAATAACGATATTAAATTTATCCGTTTTATTCCCTTCTCGAATAGGAAGATTATTGGGCTGGCCATCACATCCAAATCGAACTGTGTAGGTACCATCCTTGTTCTGGATAGGATTCATATTGCTTGAGATATTCCCAACATCGTTGAAGAGGTACCCGTCACCATTGTAGACAGTTGCAGACCAAAAATCTCTTGCCTGCGGATCAAGAAATGTCATTTCATAGCAACCATCAGAACTCATATATTGACTCGTTTGATAAATGTTGTCTTGAACCATCGCTCCACCCCATCCCCCTGCAGCACCGACGTAATTCATAAAAGGTGTTTGCCCACTTTCTTCGTTGCTATAAGCCTTGGACTGGTCGTACCCCTTAGAGAAGATTTCGTTTCCAGCTGCAGCAACTTTTTCAAATGATTCATCATCCCAGCTCTTGACGCTGAATGGCTGGGCACTACTAGCTTCTGCAACGAGATTCCGACGTGCATTGTCATCTAGACTCCTAACAATAACAAAAGCATGTGTTGTCTTGGCAGTAAGCCTGTGCCTACCAGGTCCATAAATCATGGGTTGAGTTTCATGGTTCTCATCTACCACCTGAATCGATACGTATTTATCGGTCTCAGGGATGGTTACATAAATTCCACCCGTCATATCGAAGATCGATGTGGCATAAAATGTATCTCGGTTCATTCGAACAACGAACTGCTTTGCAGGGTCGCTCGAAGCAACTGGCATTTCTAAGAATTTATTAATTCCACCTGCCTGTTTGATAATTGCATCAAACCGTAAATTGCTATACGCCTGAGGGAAATTGCCTTCAGTAACGACAATAGGTCTTGATTGAACAGTTCTATCGCCATCTTTAGTACTCGCAATGATATTGCTCTGCTGAACGTGCTCGGACTTGTTTAAATAGCTAGCTGAATCCACTGAAGCGTGATGATGAGTGTTGGCTAAAGCCTTAAAGCCGAAAGCGCTAAGTGGAATCAGGAGTGCCAGAGGTAGAAAACGGGCCATGCGTCATCGAAATGCTTTTAGCAGCGTAGGAATAAGTCTGATCACTCGCCGCCCTACTTGGTACATATAGAGCCGATTTCCTGAAGCCATAATTTCTTTAACTTTGTGATTCCTATGAGTGATTCTGGAATGTCCCATGTCGCTCAAAACGTTGCCATGGCTTGCTATCAGGCATCTAGAGGCCAGTGAGATACCAATCGAGATGAGCTGAGCCAATTCGAACGACATCTAGACGTTCTGGTTGTTGTGGTCCAACGAAGCAGCTAATTCTGAAGACGACAGGCCCCTACCAGATGCGTCGAATTGAACTGGCTCTTTTGGTGTTAACTCTCTCCGGAGTTGGTGCCATTACAGGACTCCCTGCTCACGCGGCACAACCCACCTACTGCGAATCCAACGTCGGATCACCCAGTGATCTGAAGGAATTGAAACACGGGCTTCTGCAGGGCTACCTCGATCCGGAGACCCTCCCCGACTCCCTCAAACTGCTTGCTCCTCCACCGGTACCTGGATCAGCAGCACAGGAACTCGATGAAGAGATTGCCAAGGCCAATTTTTCTCATGAAGGCACTGCACGCTGGAGCCAAGCAGCGACAGATGCCGATCTTCACTTCCCTGCCGCCGCATCGATTTTTTCCTGCAGTTTGGGCATCGAAATTTCCGAAGAACGCACACCAAGGCTTTACACGCTCCTGCGCCGATCACTCACCGATGCGGGATTGGCGTCTTACAAAGCCAAGAACCACTACCAGCGATCAAGGCCGTTCATGAGCAATGGGGAGTCGATCTGCACCCCTGATGATGAGAGTTCTCTGCGAACCGACGGCTCCTATCCATCTGGACACACCTCCGTGGGCTGGGCCTGGTCTCTGATCCTCAGTGAGATTGCCCCCAACCAACAGGATCAGATCCTGCAACGGGGAATGGACTACGGAAGGAGCCGAAACATCTGCAACGTGCACTGGCACAGCGATGTTCAAGCGGGGCAGCTCATTGGCGCAGCAACGGTGGCACAACTGCATGCCAACCCCGTGTTCCGTGCTGATCTGCGGGCAGCACGCAAAGAAGTAAAGGCGCAGCAAGCCACCAACAACATTGCGAACTCGATCAGCTGCACGCGGGAGCAATTGGCATTACAGCCCTAACCAACCAAAAAGAAGAAACAAACGGCAGACAACATCTCCAAGGCTGAGCCATGCCCTCCACCATTGTCTTGAATGCCGATCCAGATGTTTGCCCCGCCATGGGGACCTGGATCACCAATAACACCCAGCTGCTCTCAGGTTTTTCTCTTCTCATCGCCGAAGACGTGATCGAGGAGCTCACCCTGCGCCATGAATTAGGTGGACTTTCGATCATTCCCTGTCGTGCCATCCGTGACGGTGGGGATATCAGCATGGCGGCCAAGGTCCTCGAAGGAGAAATCAGTGGCCTGGTCCATTTCCCAGCTCCACCTGAACAAATGAGCAGGGATGTGCTCGCTGAACCACTGGTGCGAGCGGCCCTCCTCTGCGATTTACCGATCGCACTGAATCCAGCCACGGCATCTGCCCTATTGCAAGGCATAAAACGCAGCAGGCGGGGCTATTTGATTTTCAATCCAATCTCCGGTCAAGGGGATCCTGAGGCAGAACTGGCCGAGATTCGAAGTCATCTCGAACCACAATTCATGCTGCAGGTTTGGAAAACCCAGCCGGATCTTGATCCTGCCGAGCAAGCTAAAGAGTTGATCAAGGAGATCAAAGCCTTCGATGCCGAAGGAGATGGCGAATCGATCATCATTGCCTCGGGCGGTGATGGCACCGTTGGCGCCGTTGCCAGTGCCCTGCAGGGCAGTGATATTCCTCTAGGCATCATTCCCCGTGGCACAGCCAACGCCTTTTCCGTTGCCCTGGGCATCCCCACAGGAGTGAAGGCCGCCTGCACCAATTTGCTTTTGGGCAATCTGCGACGGGTCGATGTGGCCTTGTGCAACGACCGGCCGATGATCCTGCTGGCTGGCCTTGGCTTTGAAGCGGGGATGGTGGATAAAGCCAGCCGTGAACTGAAAAACATCCTTGGCCCGATGGCCTACATCTTTTCTGGTGCCCGGCAGCTGGTGGATCAACAACCATTCCAAGCCACCCTGCAGATCGATGGCAACGAATACCAGCTGGATACCAGCGCCATCACCGTGGCCAATGCCGCACCAGCCAGTTCGGTGATGGCCCAGGGGTTCGGAGAAGTGATTCCCGATGATGGGCTTCTTGAAGTGATTGTGGCCACTCCCAAAGACCGCATTGGTGGTTTTTCGGTGCTGTCCAGCCTCGCCTGGTCGGCCATCAAAAGCAGCAACGCCAACCACAGCAACATTGCCTGTTTTCGAACCAAGCAGATTCAAATCAAGTTGAACGACGTTCAGAAACTGGTGATTGATGGAGAAGTGCTCGATGCACAAACCGTCACGGTGAGCGTGAACCCTCAAGCCTTGCAAGTAGTGGCACCCATCCCACTGAAATTTTGAATTTCGCCAGCGATCCCCCCCTTCAACGCAAGATCAGCCAGATGGGCAAGCGCGTGCGCTGGCAGCATCCGGAGCTGATACATCGCGGGATCGATCAAACCCGACTCGTCATCAACAACGCCAATGGCACCCCTGAAGCGCACGATGCCTTTCACTTCTTGGTTCTTGGCGACAGTGGCACTGGCCGTCATCGGTGGCACAGCCCACCCCGACGAATTGCGGAACGACTTCTGCCCCACAAAAAAGGCGCTGCCTTTCTGCTCCACACCGGAGATGTGGTGTATCTGGTGGGGGCTGCTGATCAGTACCGCGACAACTTTCTGAAGCCCTACAGGGAGTGGCTCCATCACAGTGAGGATTGGCAAACCATCAGCCATGAGGGGCTTGTCTTCAACCAACCCTTCCTTCCGGTTCCGGGAAATCACGACTACTACGACCTCTCCATTCCCGTGGCATTGCTTGCAGGTGTCACCCTGCCATTGCGGCGGCATCTGCAATGGATGCATGACATCGACGCCGGATGGCGCGGCTCACGGCAGGGTGAAACCTATGCCCGCGCATTCCTTGATGTTCTCGCCGACATCCCCTTAACCCATCTCGGCGATCACCTTGACAAGCACTACGACGTCTCGTGGGACGGAAAACGATGCCTGCGCTACCAACCCGGGATCAACACTCGATTGCCCAACCGCTACTACCGCTTCCGGCATTCGGGTGTTGACGTTTTTGCAATCGATTCGAACACACTGTTGACAACAGCCAAGCCGTCAACAAACAGCGTTAAGCGTCGGCAAGAGCTACGCAGTCTTGAACAACAACAGGCCAATCTCTACAGAGAGTTGGCGAATAGCAATCTCAGTGAAGAGAATCGCGATGCGCTCCTCGATGAACTTGAAACGCTTCAGGAGGAATGCTTCGATCTTCAACGCCATTTCAGGCCCAGTGCATCCGTTGATCAAGAGCAACTGACCTGGCTCAAGCAGGGGCTGATTGCATCCCATCGTGATCCCGACGCACGTGGACGCATCTTGACGATGCATCACCCCGCTTATGTCACAGAAAAAACCAAATGGAGTCAGGCCGATACGCAGGCGATTCGCAACCACCTCAGGGATGTCTTCGACGAGGTTGCGTCATCTCTTGGGGGCGCCCTCAATTCACCTCTGGTAGATCTTGTTCTGAGTGGGCATGCCCACTGCATGGAGGTGCTGCGTACCCATGAAACCGGACACGCCGATCGCGAGATCAACTGGGTGATCTGCGGCGGAAGCGGCTATGGGCTCCGCATGCAACGGCGCGAGGGGCCTGAGCTGATCGAACAGGACGAGGCAGGAAACAGCAGCGTGATCGCCAGCAACAACCTCTTCATCGGACGGAACTGGAATGGCACTCCTGAAGGAGATGCCTACAGCGGCCTGCGCATCGACATTGCTGAGGGAAAGCCGCTCAGGATGTCCTTAACACCGTTGGTGTCGTCCCGAACTAACAAGGGATGGGTTGATGCAGAACCTGCTCCAATCACTCTGGGGGGCTAAATCATGAGCAAGACAAAGCTCATACAGGGTTCAACACTTCCGTGCGCTGCGCGGTGATGTTGAAGCCAGCTCATATTCCTTGATAAGGAATGCCGTAACCAGAGGGCTGTATAGAAGATAAAGAGGATGTCGAAAAAACGTCAAGAAGCTCTGGAGACACGCTGCACTTGCTCAGCATTCACCCCAATTGCACAAAAAATGATGAACAACTACAACTCAGGGACCAGCCCCTCAAAACTATTTCTATAGGTAAAAGCCAGGTGGCAGCAGCTGCCAGAAACCCCAGCGCTGATCAGCAGGATTCAGATCAGCGACGGTTGGATCGCTTGGAGTGGCTGTGTTTCGACGACAAATGCAACAGGCTGGATGCTTTGTCTTGCTCCTCCAGCTTGGTGAGCTTTTTCACAAGGATCCAGGTGTCTTGGGCAGACATCTCCCCATCCGGCTCCCATTTGATGCTCGATAGCTCTGCGGGGGACATCAAGAGCTGTCTAGGGAGCAACAAGCTAAGGAACCCAGCCTGGTGGCAACCGGCAAACCCGACCCTTGTCACTTAAGAAAATTGGAGATTGGTTTGCCTGGTTACAGCTTTCTGTGCTGGACAACAAAAAAGCCCCAGCCGAACGGACTGGAGCCAGGTGATGGGGAACTTTCGAAAGATACCGGCCCTGCATCAACAAGCAAGACGGGAGACACCACATCTAGTGTGATCAGCCCTCAGAGGCGGGCCTACCCTCAAAAAACACCAGATCTAGGGGACGAGCAGAAGCCCCCTAATCGAAGCCAATAGCGGTCAGTGCGTGCCGAACCAGGAACAACAGGAGCCAAGACGCATCGTCAAAAGCGTCAGTACACCAACCGCTGCAGCCACAAACGACAGACCCATCAGCTGCTGACGACGCTTCTCCTTAATGACTTCGATCGATTGGCTGCCGTTCAAGCTGTAAGCGCTAGTCCGAAGATCTTAACGATTTTTAGTAACGAAAGCTACTAAGGCTGTGACTAAGGGTGAAATGGCCTAAGAGCTTCTGCGACGAACGACGTCGACTTCAGGTCCCCACACAAAACGACATTCTCTGTAATCGCAGCCAAGAGTTTGGACTGATACACCTCTGTCAGATCTGGGCCGAGACCATGAGCGACCTGAGCAAGGAACAGGAACAAGCCATTGCTCGGTCGACCATGTATCTCTTCGCAGCAATCCTGACGATTCTGATGGTTTCCCTTGCAGGACTCTTCCTCAGTGCCGAACTGGAGCAGCAAGCCCAGATCAAAGAGGCGACATCAGTGCAGATCTCACGCCAACCCGAGGTCGCTCCTCAATCCCAACGACCTTGGACACGATGGAAACAACAACGACCCGCAATGTTGCCTGTGAAAATCCATGCTTCACAAGAGCCCAACAAGGTCTTTGAACTGAGGTTCTCATCGCTCACTTGAAACAAAGCGGAGCCAAGCAAAAAACGGAGGCTTTCGATCGCTTCAGGGTGCAGCGGCGAAGCGGCGACTGCGGGCAGTCAATTGGGTGCGCGCTCTGAGATGGCGATGCCGACGACAGGGCCTTGCGTAGAGATCAGAGCTGTTTTTCCAAGAACGCGGATAGGGCCAGCTTCGTTTGACCGCCGGCGAATTGGTTGTTCTGCAACACCACCAAGAGTGGAGCCACAGGGCTGTCATGCCACAGATCAAACCTGTCATAGCTGCATGATGAAACCCACTGGGGCGACGTCAAGCGCAGATCTGAAAGCGAAGCCTCGCTGCGATTCCTCGCTCAGCCCCCAACCATCGCGTGTTGCATCAACTCTGCATAAATGAGTGATAAGGCCAGTTGCCAAGACCCCGAAGGCCGATGCAGAACGGGAACATCGGATCCGCAGCCATGGCCAAGCGTCGCTTTCTCGACAAGCAACCACTCACCCAGGCAGAAGGGCTAACCGCCCTGATCATGATGGGGGTGGGTCTAACCCTGGGCGGCATCAGCGTGACCATCTTCATGGCGTTAAGTGCTGCAGCCCAAGGGTCTTGGCAGGAACTTTGGCTCTCCGGTCAGCTGAATTTCTGAGCTCAGGGCATCCAAGGCAACCGGATGCCGAAAGCCTCCAACGGATCCATCACGAGTTTGTTCATCGCCCGCCCCAGCAGCACTTGGGGCTCTTCGGGACGAATCGGAAGCACTTCATGCTCTCGACTCGTCGCGCGATCCATTCCTTTGAGCACACCACTCCGTATCAAGGCATTGGCTGCCTCAAGGCCGCAGACATAGGCACGTTCCTGGCACAGTCCCTTGGCTCCGTGCTCCCGTTCTCCCATCCGCACCCAGTCGCCAGCGCAGACCACGGATGGCAGCGATGTTTGCAGCGGCGGACGTTGGCTGAAACTGCCAGGTGAGAACAACGACACCGAACCCGGGTAACGCCGCACCTCAAACTCCAGTGCTCGCGCCAACCGAAAACCCGGCACCGCCTGCGGCAGAAGCTCTTTCATCAGGGTGTCAACGATCTCTTGATCACTCAGAGCCGCAATCGCTGTGGCGTTATAGAAGTCGCTGGCAACGACGGACCCCTGAGGAGCGCGACCGCCCCAGAGATCCGTTTCATCCCCTTTCTGCAGCTGGTCGAGCATGAAGAAGGTGGCACCCGAACCCTGCAATGGCGCAAAGCGCGAGAAGACATTGGCGGGATCGTCGACTGCGACATAGCGATCCAGCCACAACCGCACCGACACCACATCAATCGCGCCCAATGTGCCGGCAGCCACCAGCTCCGGTAGGGCTCCTGCACAGCAAGGCGACTGCTCCATCAGAGCATTCATGCCCTTGGAACCCACCGCCAGAACAACCGCATCGACATCGTCGATCACACTTGTTCGTCCCGTTGCGGGCGAACGGACCTCCACAGACTGGATCGCGGCTGCCTGGTGATCGAGATTGAGACAAGTTGCCAGCGTGCCTGCCTGAACTGTGAGCTGACAACGGTCAAGCAAGCGTTCCGCCAATGGAGCGATCAACCGCTCTGCGATGGTCCCAGAACGAATCCAGCGCACATCGAAGGAGTCCTGATGCGCCAAGGCGTAGTAATAGAGCAGCTCCATGGTGACGGCAGCGGATAAGTCTTCGGGTGGCTTGAACAGCCCCACCAGAAGAATCGGACGCAAAAACTCATTGATCATCCGCTCACTGATCTTCAGTTGGCGGAACAGCGTCAGCGCATCGATGGCGTCATAACGCCGGAATGTTTCCTCACTGCGATTGAGATCAAGCATCGCCACCAGAAGCCCGGCGATACTCAATCGATCGGCAACTGGAAGGCGCTTGAAGTTCTTAACCGTGGCCATGGCCTGCCCCAAAGGACTGGGGAGCTGCAACCCATCACCAAACACCGGTGCGGTGGCCTCCAAACCATCGGGAGACCAGAAGGCACTGGTCGTGAAGTCGGTAAACACATGCTCGAGCTCGAGCTCATGGGTCAGCGCATTGATGTTGGGGTAATCCCTCCAGAAACCACGGGTACCGGCTTCAAAAGGGTTGCCAGTTGCGGTGCGCGTTGGCGTACGACCTGTTGGATCCGCCATCCCATCGATCAGGGTGACCCGCATGCCTGCTTCACAGAGGGCTTTCGCAGCACCCCAGCCCGCCCAGCCAGCACCGATCACCACGACATGGGAGGACTCAGCCTGCGTGACCATGGATTGCTCAGGCATCGAACCTTCAGAGATCGAATGAACCGTCTCCGCATCATGGAGCTCTGAGGCCGGCAACGGTCGCCATCGCCACTGAGCAGAACGGCTCAATAGCGTTGTCTCGAATGTTCAAAACCATCCGATGAATCCCGACACAAGCGCACGCTGGCCTGTTCTTCTTCCCATGGTGTTGTTCTTCGGGGGGATCGGTGCAGCGGCAGCGATGACTCAGTTGCTGGGATCGTTCTGAAATTCAGCTCGTCATCAGACCAATTTCAAGGCGTGCAGAACCTGCACTCGGATGCCTCCCAAGCGGACCCATGCCCGCAGTGCATCGGCTTTGCAGGTGTAGGGCCTCCAGTCGTCCTCATGAATACGCCGTTGAATGTGACGCACCACCCGCTCAGCAACAACACGGTCGCTGGGCACCTTCAGCAGGACCTGCTGACCGTTGACCAAGAGCGACTCAATCATTTTTAGGAGGTTTGATCAGCTCGCCGGTCTGCAACGACACCACAGCGAAGCTACCCACAAACACCAACGCCACCAAAGCCAGAAAGACAGCGGTGAGATTGCTGATCTCCAGCTGCCCGAGCATGAAGGCGAAAAGACCTGGCATCAAAAGCAGCGACGACGTCTGAACTTAAACCGACTGGTCAGTGGTGAGAGTTCCCAGAACAACGCCGGCCATGGACAAGCCGATCGCAAGCATCACAACGGTTTCGATCATGCGTTTTCACCAGAGGAGCTCGCGTTGAGCACGGCAGCAGATCGGGAGGACTTCACCGCAGGTTGCGCTGAAGAGGCAGACAAATCATTGGACTGCCAGGTTGAAGCTGCTGAACAACGGGTCGGATTTTTCACCCAGGAACTACGGCCCATCACCAAACATCCAATTGGAGCAATGATTGCGGCAACCGATTGGCCTGTCTGTTCGATCGGCAACCGACGCCGTGGGTGATCGCCATACAAGCGTTCACGGATCTGAACAGCCGCCTGGCCATAGGCCGACCCTCCACCTCTGCTTTTTCAAACGCAGCCAACAGGGGGATCTCTGCCTGCATCACATCGACCCAAAACCATCCAAGATTTGGCTCGCATCCTGAGCAAGCCGTTGTTGACGACGATCCACCTTCACCAACAACGCGGTATGCATGGTGCCCATCTGCCCCAGCATTGAGGAGAGTTCAACCGTGAACTCGACGGCACCTGCAGAGAGATTTTTGAGTTCATCTTCATGGCTTCTGACTTGACCCTCCGTGATGATCACGTAGGCATGGCGCGTGGCTTTCGCTGCAGCCTCGGCTGGAACCACCTCAAACGGGAGAATTCCTCGGGCGGAGAGGCGGTTGCGGAAGAGACGGTTGCGATCCGCGTCAACAAGACACACCGATATGCCCTGTTAATCCCATACACAGGCCAGATGATGACTGCTGCAGGTTTTTGCCACACCTCCCTTTTGGCCAAAAAAAGTCAACAACAGAATTCGGTCAAATGCGCGGAATGATCGCGTCGTTAGGAAAGAACTCCTCAAACACACAAATGCGGTCGGCCCAACGCGCCTCCACTTCCAAGCGCATTAAGCGGTTTCGCACCCACATCAATGTGTCCACATCAATGGGCTTATGAAGCTTGTGTTGCTGTGCCTTCACCCAATCATCTTTGCTCTGAGAGCTTTTCATGACATCTAAAACAATGTGCCTACACGGTACGAACGGAGGCTTAAGGCGCTAGCAGCTTCACACTAAGTAAGCATCAAAGAACACTTGATTGCGTGCGAACTGTTCACAATGACAACAAGTTAATGGAAGCTTTGAGTCCAGAACAAACCGTCAGAGCTTGAACCGCCAGATCGGTAGCCGATCCATCATTCCGTCACTCCAAGCAGCGACAAGATGAAATCAATTCCTGAAACGCTGAGATGACGCAAACCACTGCCTACCCCACTCTGTTGCAGGCCATCACCAAGGCGGCTCAAAAAACGCCGCAACTCAAACCTCGCCCGGTGCATACACCGCCAAACGGGCGCGGAATCAATTGAATGAAAACCGCTTGAATGCATCCAAGCGGGGGTATTCAGGCCTGGGCTAAACAAAATTGCAGCTGTGTAACAGCACGAACGACACGTGGGTTGATAGCGCCTCTATAAAGGTTATGTAGCAACAGCTACGCAACTACGTTCACCCCGCCTTAGGCGAGGCGCAGTTCGATTCAGGCCATGGAACGGGGACCTGAGCTTGCTTCGAGGAACCCATCATGACCCTGACCTATCGCGGCCAGAAGTACATCAAGAACAATGCTGCTGCGTCCAGCAACCAGCGTTCTGTTCTCGTTTATCGCGGTCAGAAAGTCGCTCGCTGACAACAGCACAAAACGCTCGCTCAAGTCCCGCCTAGGCGGGGCTTTTTTTATGGCTGTTTCGTCGTGGGATCAGGCTGCTTGGCTTTCCAACGTTCAAACCAAACCGCCACACCCAAGGAGATACCGATCGCGATGCCTGCACCGATGCAGACGACCCCAAATTCCACAGGCATGCAATCACCCCAATTTCATCTCAATCATCGGACAAGACCGCTCAGAAGTGGCGATCCATCGCTAAGCATTGGTTTCGTCAAGGCGTGCTGGAACGATGTTCCTAATTCATAATTCGCACGAACAAGCCAATCTCCTGGCATCAGCACTGGTGCAAGTCCACAGAGTTGAAGGCCACTGGTACACGTCTTTTCAACAGGACCTTGCCCACACCCTTTTCCTGAAGCTGCTTGACGCTGAGATTGACTTCTCCGGCCATCCCGGAATTGAGGTTGAAACGTTGGCAGAGACGTTGACGCAAGCATCGGAGCGCCAAGAGCTGCTGGAACTGCTGATCGCCTTCGAAATGCTTTGCAATCCGATCCCGGAGACGTTGAGTAGGGACATTGATCATTGGGCCAACGCACTGAACATCAACAGCGAGATCCTGAACCTCGCCAGGGAATTGGCACACAACGCCATCACCCAGGCAACAACAGATTTTTACCGCTGCAACTGGATCGGAGAAGGCGATGATCAAAGCGATCCTGTCTTTCAGGATCTCTTGAAAAAATACGGTGATCACGCCTATGGCGTATGTGTCACGGCTGATCCTGATGAGTTTGCACGCTGGGACAACCTCAAAAACTGTTCCCAGGGCAGCCTTGGACGCAGTCTCTGGGAGTTTTACCAATCAAGAGGATTCAAACTTCCCGGTGAACTCGGTGCCGGTAATGCAGCACTCGCGCATCACGACTGGATCCATCTGATTGCTGGGTATGACACCAACCCCATCGGAGAATTGGAAGTCACAGCATTCATGGCTTCCTCAAGCCGCTCAGAGGGAGCAACCCTTGGCTTTATTGGAGCAATCAGCATCTTGGAAACTGGGTTGCTGCATAGCTTCTACGGCGCCGACAAATTCGGGAGAGCGCTCTCAGCCGACAATGGAATTGAGCGTATCGCTCAGGCAATCAACAGAGGCAAAGCCTGCAATGTCGACCCGCTCATCGACCTTGACTATTTCAAGTATGCAGACACACCACTAACAAACATTCAGAAGGCCTGGTGGAGCTGAGTTAGTTCACCAAGCGTTGATACGCTTCATTAACACGGCGAAAAGCCTCTGCCGAACCGCCAAGGTCGGGATGGTGCTGTTTCACCAATTTCCGGTGAGCCTGCTTGATCTCGGTGAGTGACGCGTTGGCGTCCAACCCGAGGACATCTAAAGCTGCAATCCGTGGATCACGGGGATGTCCAAAGTCCACACGATCTGTTCGCCTTTGATCACTTCGCGTGCGACGTCCCTGCCGCTTAGAGCTGAATTGTTCCTGGTGCTGACGCAGCTGTTCAACCACCCGTCGTGGATCCTCATCGAGCCACTCGCTGGCCCGAACGCCGAACATCGCAAACGCCGCCAGGACTGCCGTTGTTTGTTTGCTCGCCTTGGATCCAACCGCTACCCGAAGATCAGTCCCTAAACCAGGAACCAGACGATCGAGTCGCTGTTCAAGGGTCAGATGAGAGGGAAAACTGCTGCGGTTGAGCTGATCAATCAAAGACTCCAACCCGCGCTGACGCAGGACACTCCATCCCGGCTGCTGTGCAAGAGACTGCCCCCAAGCCTGCACCTGGTGGCTGCTGATGCGCGGCGGAGCTTGGGCCGATGGCTCGCTCCAAGAGCGGTGGGAAGTCGTTTCGGTTCGGAAGCGTTGGCGTTGCTGCCGCTGCAGTCGGTCCAACTCACGGTTGAGCCGCAACACCTCACGTCGAAGGGCATCGTTCTCCACCAGCAACGCCTCAACATTGCTGGTAACCCGTTGTTCAGAACGTCCGCCAGACCAGTGACGCGGATCAAAACCCAAAGCGTTTCTCCCGTCTCACCACGGCAACAGCTCACCATTGGCATGCCAGAAGCTGCCGCTGTTGGCCATGGTCAAGGCATCAATCCGTGCCAACAGACCCTGCACCGCCTGCTCCGGGTGAATACCGCTTGGATTGAACTGGATCATCCGAGTACGCACCAATCCAGGATGCAAAATCGCAACAGCGATGCCGAGTGGCTCCAGATCAATCGCCAATGATTTTCCGGCCATGTTGAGGGCCACCTTCGACATCCGATAGCCATAGGAACCTCCAGATGTGTTGTCATCGATGGAGCCCATACGGCTGGTCATCAACACCAACTTGGCACCACGGGGCATCTGATTCACCAAAGCCCGGGCGAGCAGCAGAGGAGCAAGGGCATTCACCTCAAACTGCCGACGGATTCCCGTGGGATCCAGATCGGCCAACCGCATCGACTGCAGGATTCCGGCATTGAGGATGACGCCATCAAGCGGCAAGCCCGTCAAGCGGTGCACCAGATCATCGATGCATTGGCTGTCACTCAGTTCAAGGCCCGCTTCAACACGCACCCCTAGCTGCTCCAATTCGTCACTGCTTTGACGGCAGACCGCCACCACCTCCTCGCCCCGGGCCTTGAGCTGACGGCAGTATTCCAACCCGATCCCACGGTTCGCGCCGGTGACCAGGAACGTCGACATGGGGGAATTTCAGCCACCGCCATCCTGCCGGCTCTTCCATCGATCCAACGAAGAGATCAAACGATTCGATTAATCAGATAGATCACCATCAACGCCGTACTGATGCAAACACTGCTTCACCGTTAGGACCGAAACTGTGCCGCCGGTCTCCGCATTGACGAGCAAATACGGGCAGCCTCGAAGAACACAGCGACGTCGTGCGTCGATATAGGCATCAAAAGCGTGCGCATGAGAACACTCCTCCACCCAACCTTCGCTACTGAGATACCGCGTGAGAATCATGTCCAAAGTCCTCAAGGCCACTGGTTATGGCTCAGGACATCCCCCATCCCAGGAAGTGACCTGAAGTCTTCGGGATCACAGCGGCACTGAAGACACCAAATCAAAGCCATTCAAAGGGATTCAGCCGATCCCTGCACAACGGTGACCACCTGATTCCAGGTGGCATGAACCACGCGATAGGTCTTCAAGGTGGCACGTGATTTGGTACGGGCATTCACAAAGGCTTTGAACTCCGTTTTGAAGCAGATCTCCTGAATCCATTGCCCCCCTGAATCAAGCCTCTCGATGCAATACATCAGACAAAAGTCGTTAAAAACATCACAACCGCAAAACTTTTGCTGAGCACAGAATCAAAAGGTGTAGTTCGGGATTGGGCCAAGAAAAAGCCCCCGCGGTTAACGGAGGCTCAGGTGGTGTGAGGAGTCGACGTTTTTTTATAAAGGCCGACATTGTTTTCATAGCTTGATTTCACCGCGGCAGCACCATCAGCCACAAAGCTTTATCGGCTCAGAAATAAAGAAGACTGTCGCGACAGCGCTGGAGGGCCTCACGAACAGCGATCAGCGCAGCTTCATTAGGTCGTTGCAGTCCGGCAGGCACAACAACCAAATCATCTGGATCCAATCGGACCCTTGCCGAGAACCAGGTGCCATGCCCTGGCATAGATGCACGGCAGATCGGCTCCTGCATGTCATCCAAACGGCGCTCGATCAACCAACCGTCCAGACGGTCTAAGGGCTGGAACGCCGTTGCCCCAAAGGCAACAGGCGAAATCAGGATCAGCAGCAACACACGCACTGGCTGCATAACAACGCTGGGGCGGCGGAAGCACACCCATCGTCACAGAGAACACCGGTTCGGCAGGGCCATTGCGTTAGAAGGGCGGCGTCGAGAAATCGTCGATGCCGTTATTTCGCTGTGAGGGATGCTCGATGCGCATCGAACGATCGATGGAGGCCTACTGGCGCAACAAGGGGAAATTGCTGTGCTCCTCATGCCTAGACCGCCAGGACATGCCTCTAAAAACGACCGAGGACGGCCACAAGGATGGATCTTCCGGATTCCGTGACAACAGCAACAAAAGCTGACGCCATCTGTGGAAATGATGGCTGAGAAATTCTTTCCCGAACCATGGGCTTCCTCGCCGTCGCCGGATGCATGCTCTTGGCCACAGCCATGTCTGCTGCACTTACCACCAAACCCTCCAAAGCCTGAGAGATCTGTAAGCAACTCACAAGCATGAAAGAAACCGGGCTATGCCCGGTTTCTTTTTTTGGCTCGACGCTGATTTGCAGATCAATCACAACTGAGGCATAACGGCACTCCCATAGCCATGGCTCTTTTCGTTCACAAAAGAGATTTAGAAGTGCAAAACAAGCGTGCAAGGGGAGCCCGCGTGGTTGTAGATCCTTGATCCCACGAAGGATTTCCATGGCGAGCATCAGTCGAATCTGTGCCACCTCCAAGGGCTCAACAATTGATGCCATCGGCCAGGGCCGTTATCGCGTCTGCAATCGTCAGGAGGTGTGCTCAGAAGTAGAAGGCCTTTGGCAGGCCTATGAGACCCTGCGGCGCCAAGAACAATCCTTAGGTTGATCCACGCAATCAAGAATAGGTATCAACACTTACAGCGCCACTTTGTTCAGTACGTAACACTTAGTACACCCCGGTGAGGGGTAATGCGTCGACTCCGGGAGGGCTTAGGGAACCCTCCTTTTTCATGCGTGGTCTTCAGAGGTTCAGGCTTCCTGCGCTGTCTTCGCCGAACTCCAAATACAGACACCGGGCGTCTTCGGCTCGCCCGCAATCAATCAGGTGTTGAACCCGTTCACGCCACCATTGCGACACACCAGAACTCAACTCCTTGTTGGGCAGACCTCCGAAAGATTCACTCACAGCAATCATTCGTGTTGAACAACGCTAAGAAAGGTTATTGACGCACCGATTTGGGCTGTTACCTACTGTTAGCAGCTGTTGTTACCCAACTGAATCGTTCTGCAAAATCGACAACAAAAATCCGTGTGTAGCCATTCAACCGCCTCAAGAGCAGCCCTCGTGATTGACACGACCAGGCGGGGCAGAGGGGGGCGGAGGGGGGCATTCAGTGCTGAACCTCAACCGAAAGTGTTGCCGTTCCAGCCCCAGCAGCTGGCCTGGACATCTTCAAAGCCGATATAAACCCGACTCGCGGGGATCCCGGTGCGCACCTGGATCAGTTCACAGAATGCGGCCGTCATCGCCGGTGGCCGGAGTGCGCCGATCGATTTCACCTCCACATAGGCGCAGGGCTCGTGGCTTCCGGCGAAGGTCATCGGTACTCCCGTCTCCAAGAGGGTCATCACGTAGGCCTCGGGCTTGCCCGTTTGATTGGCCAACTCGGAGGAAAGCTCCTGCAGCAAAGCCGATCCATCCTTAAGCGTCGGCAACGATGTGCGCACATTGATGAGGGGCATTGAGGCAAGAAAGCTAGACAAAGCTTGGCACTCTCCAACAGCGAGTGCCAAGCATGACTAGCGATCAACATCAAACATTTCCAAAAGAAAAGATCCTCAATCTGAACAGCGTGCTTCAAAAAAAGCTCGTAAGTTCCCTAACAAAGTGATCAGTGCCATGATCCTTCTTCATTTCTTTGGGCTGGGAGATGTTCTGCGCCGTTTTGAACTTGAGCAGATCACAGGCCTAAAATTGATGGGCTTCAGGCCTCTCAGCCTCGACGAGTTGATGCATTGGTCACAACACATTGCCGATCAACAAAACTGGGATGTTGATTCGATTCGGCAAGATGTCATCAGCATTTGGCTTGATCAAGCCGAAGACATCACCTGCTGGAGACAGCGACTGAATCGGGCGCCGGCAGAAGTGGAACTGCTGGCAGGCATTGGCGATCAGAACACATGGAGAGATCATTGGGAAGGCATGCTGCGCCAAACACCGCGTGCCGGCCGGCAATAACAAGCGAATTCAATGACAATCTGCCCACCGATAAGCGGCCGCGAACAGGACGTTGCGGCCTTGATGCTGAAGCCACGTCAGGCCTGGTCAACCAGCCCGATCAAGTTTGAGCAACTTCGTTCGGGATTTGCCTGTGCTCTGCACATGCACCAACCGACGGTGCCAGCGGGAGCGGGCAACACATTGATTTCCCATCTTCAGTACATGCTGGATCACCCCAACGAAGGTGATAACCACAACGCTGAACCCTTCGCGCATTGCTACCGCCGTCTTGCCGAGCTCCTGCCAGAACTGATCAACGAGGGCTGCGCCCCAAGAATCATGCTCGACTATTCCGGCAATCTGCTGTGGGGAATCGAACAGATGGGGCGTCGCGATATCGGCGACGCACTTCATTACCTGGCCTGTGATCCCCTGATGCAGGAGCACGTGGAATGGCTTGGAACGTTTTGGAGTCATGCCGTTGCCCCATCAACACCGATCCCAGACCTGAAACTGCAGATCAGCGCCTGGCAACAGCAATTCGAGGCCTGTTTCGGCAGAGCAGCATTGGAACGCGTCAAGGGATTTTCCCCACCGGAGATGGCATTACCGAACCATCCCGACACCTTGTTCGAATTTGTCAAAGCCCTGAAGGATGCCGGATATCAGTGGCTCTTGGTCCAGGAGCACAGCGTCGAGCGCATCGACGGCAGCCCACTGCAGCGCGACCAGTGCTTTGTTCCTAATCGGCTTGTTGCCAGGAACAGCAAAGGCGAGGAAACCTGCATCACGGCGCTCATCAAGACCCAGGGCTCAGACACCAAGCTGGTGGGGCAAATGCAGCCTTATTACGAGGCGCTGGGCTGCGACCGCCAACAGCTCGGCGAGGTCGATGTGCCATCGCTCGTCAGCCAGATTGCCGATGGAGAAAACGGGGGCGTGATGATGAATGAATTCCCTGAGGCGTTCCGTCAGGCGAATCGCCAAATCCGTGACAACCCCAATGGCACCGTTGCCATCAACGGCAGTGAATACATCGAAGCCCTTGAGCGGAGTGGGGTGAATCCCAGCCACTTCCCGACCATTCAGGCTGTTCAGCAACACCGCCTCTGGAGAGAGGCCGGGGACAACGCCACTGCAGACGGTATTCAGAGCGCGATCAACAGGCTGAGTGCCGCCGATGCCGGCTTCAACATGGAGGGTGCGTCTTGGACTAACAACCTCAGCTGGGTGGAGGGTTACGCCAATGTGCTGGGCCCCATGAATCAACTGAGTGCTCAGTTTCATGCGCTGTTTGATCAGACAGTCGACAGAGACTCCTCGATCACCTGCACGCAGGCCTATCAAGAGTCGCTACTCCATGTACTGCTGCTGGAAACCAGCTGTTTTCGGTACTGGGGGCAAGGCGCTTGGACCGATTACGCCCACGAGATCCATCGCCGCGGAAACGAACGCCTCAGTCAGGAGGATTGTTCCAAGCTGTGCAGCTAAGCGGCCACAGCCGTGAACCAAAAACTGAGAAACGCTTTACAGAGCGTTACATGCGTGTAACGTGGGTGCAGTAGCAGGTCAAGTGATGGGCGACTACACGACGGCGATCATCGCCATGGTTGGCATTGGCGTTGTGCTCACCGCAGCTGTCGTGTTCGCCTTGATGCAACCCAGCGACCTCCCCCCTATCGACGAGAACCGCAACTAATCATGGGGATCGCGACTGAGCTTTTGATGGCTATTGCTGAAATCGGGATCGCACTTTTGGTCGCGATTTCTCTTCCTGTCGCCGAGTCACCGAACTGATATTCAGGCGACACCTTTCAAGCGAAACTCAAGGTAAATCGAAGCTGCATCCCTCTCTCGATCAAGTTCGACTAAATCGCTGCATCTTGATTGCATCCAGCCATCTGTCTCTCTCCAGATTTCAAGCCGATAACGTCGTTCGAGATTTTGTCCGGATCCTTCCATTGCTTCACTACGAGCTTCCCTAAAACGTAGTGAATTGATGATGACATCGTTTTTGATGTCAACGTTTACCCACCGAGGTGTTTCAGAGTTGATGCCCAGGAGCCAAAGAACTCGGCACGTTGAGTAAGTCTTGTTCAAGATCACGCAGCAGAAGCGCCAGCCCCACCCCCATCAGTGCGAGAGCAGCACCTCGCTCCTGATCGACAGCAGCCTCAACGGATCGAGCGAGCTCAAGATGTTGCGACCAGGAAAAGTGCATGAAAACCATCAATCAATCCCATCCTGAGAAATAACCAGACGAGACAGACCAAAAAGCGACAACAGGCAATGCTCTGTCATCAAAACCATGTATGCAGCAGAACACATCCGACCTGAAACGTACCTGTTGTTACGACGACGCAGGAGCAGACCGATACTTTGAGCCCAACTTGCCGACGTCACCATGGAGCCCATTGCTCTGACACTTGGCCAACAGTTCGAATTGGAACAGCGGACTCGAGACATCAGCACGATCACAGATGTCAAAGAGCTTCAGGAGATGAGCAAAGACCTGCTCTTGGCATGGCAGAAGGAGATCGCACGCTCACGGGCGGCAGCCAGCTCACAACGCAAATAACGTTTGATTAAAGTTGTCGCACTTCTTGGGTGAGCTTTGAACCTAAGTCTGCCTCAGCAATTCGAAGCTGAATCGATCAAGCGATCCATTGATGACACCAATGACCTGGAAACGTTGAAAACCCTTGCCAGAGAACTTGCTGATCTTTACGTGCGACAGAGAGCAGCAACAGCATGGGTGATTGCTGAGCGTTAGCCGCTACACCTTGCTGTCTTTGCGCCAGCGTCGTTCCAAGCGCTGACGGGCTTCATCAACAGTTTGTTGATTGAAAGGGGCAGCTTTCTTGCGGTAGGGACGCGTTATCGACCAAAACTTGACGGCAGAAGCAAACGCCACAACCAACCAGGCCAGGACAATCCAGCTTGGATTCGACATCGTCTCCCAGGCATCATCACCATGATGGCGAAGCTGGTGCCCATCAGCTCTGTCGGACCTCCAACCAGCACAAACGTGGATTCTGAAGCTCGTCAACTCGTGATCAGCCAGCTTGTGGTGATTGCAGTGCCGGTAGGAACCCTGTTCGGGGTCTGGCTTTGGATGCTCAACTGGAGCGGTCGTTCCCGCAGAGACCAGTGACCTTTCTTGCCGGCCTACTGGCTCCAATCCTGATGTTGTTCCATCTCGTCGGCCCCGTTCCTGCCGATTTGGGAGTCAGCAACGGTGAGCTCCGTGCTTGCAAGACGACCGCTCACTGCGCAAGGGAAGTCTGGGCGAGCTCAGATCCAATCGCAGATTTCAACAAGCTGAACACGCTGGTTCGGCAGAGGCCCCGAATGGTTGTCGTCAACGAGAGGGAGGCCTACTTCCATGCGGAGGCAAGCAGCGCATTCTTCGGCTTCATTGACGACCTAGAAGTATTCGCAGACGAGGACAAGAGCCAGATTCAGGCACGCTCCGAGTCTCGGATTGGTGACTCTGACCTTGGTGTGAATACCTCAAGGATTTCTGAGCTGCGGTCGGCCCTAGAGCGCTGAAGGATCCTCACACCTTGGCTCGACGCATATTGCGCACATCCAAGATCAACTCCTTAATCCCCGCCACGAATCCGACAGCAGCTATCACCACAATGCCGGCGACTAGCACAGTTTCCACAAGCGCGCGAGGGTCAAACCAATCAGACACGGCATGAACCAATGATCTGAACTCGTATTAGCCAAAGCCCGATAAAATGCCACGACGCGGCGCGATCGAACAACACAAAACGTCAGACATGCACGACATCATCTGCCCCAACTGCAACACAGCCTTCAAGGTGGATGAAGCCGGCTATGCCGACATCCTGAAACAGGTCAGAGATAGAGACTTTGAACAACAACTGAATAAACGACTTGCACTGGCGGAACAGGACAAGCGCAATGCCATCGAATTGGCCATTGCCAAAAAAGACACAGAAATGCAGACGCTTGAAGCCCGACTCAAGCAAAATGCGATGCATCAAGAATTAGCGATTAAAGATGCTGTCAATAAAGCCGAGAAGCAGCGAGATCGCATCGCCGCCGAACTACAGCAAATGCGTGAACAACAGGCGACACAGCAACGCCTCGCAGAGACCAGATTCGCCAAAGAGATGCAGGCTGTGACGCTTCAGAAAGATAGTGAGCTTCGTGATTTGCAGGCACAGCTGAATGCCGGTTCGATGCAACAGCAGCTAGCAGTGAATGAAGCGGTGAGCACGGTTGAAAAGCAACGAGATGCTCTCCAAAGCGCTTTAAACGAAACAGAGCTGAAGCATCAACTGGAATCACAATCGCTCAAGGAACGCTATGAAACCCAGCTCAGTGACCGAGATCAAGCCATAGAACGACTGCGCGACATGAAAGCGCGACTCTCCACCAAAATGGTGGGAGAAACCCTTGAACAGCACTGCGAAACCGAATTCAACCGCATTCGTGCTGCTGCTTTCCCGAAGGCCTACTTCGAAAAAGACAACGATGCCCGCAGTGGTAGCAAAGGCGATTATATCTTCCGCGACCAAGACGAACTCAACAATGAAATCATCTCAATTATGTTTGAGATGAAAAACGAAGCCGACACAACAGCCACCAAGAAGAAAAACGAGGACTTTCTAAAAGAGCTCGATAAAGATAGAAATGAAAAGAACTGCGAGTATGCAGTTCTTGTATCGCTCCTCGAGCCCGAAAATGAGTTGTATAACTCAGGAATCGTTGATGTTTCTCATCGCTATACAAAAACCTATATCATTCGGCCACAGTTTTTTATTCCATTTATCACATTGCTGCGCAATGCTGCCCTAAAATCGCTTGAGTACAAGGCAGAGCTTGCTCTTGTAAAATCTCAGAATATTGATGTAACTAACTTCGAGAACGATCTCGAAACCTTCAAAACGGCATTCTCACGAAACTACGACCTTGCCTCGAGACGCTTCCAAACCGCGATTGATGAAATCGATAAATCCATTGATCATCTCCAAAAAACCAAGGATGCGCTGATGGGAGCTGATCGAAATCTTCGCCTCGCCAATGACAAAGCGCAGGATGTCACCGTTAAAAAGTTGACCCGCAGAAATCCAACGATGGCAGCCAAGTTTGCCGATTTAGACAATTCAGCTGACCAACAATCCGCCTAAACGATGCCTTCCAGCCCACGCGACCGCATTGGCGAGGTTTACGGCAAGCTCACTGTCGTGCGCGCTTCCGAACGTCGAACCAAAGCAGGGAACGTTTACTGGTGGTGCCGCTGCAGCTGTGGAGCGGAGCGAGAGGTACCCAGCGACAAATTGTCGCTCAACACAGCGCGTCGCAAACCCACCGTGAACGCTTGCGAGCGTTGTGCGAGAGAACTCCAGATTGAAGGGGTTTATCGCAAAAACGATCGTGAGGAAAAAGAACGCCGCCAAGCAGCTGTTGAGGCCAGATCCAAATTGGCAGGACAAGTTCCCGAGCGCTGGCTGAAGCTGCCCCTCACTGATGCTCATGCTCGAGAGCAAGGGAAAAAACTCTTTTTTCGCGGAACCACGTGCCTTCGTGGACACTTGGCGCCTTATCGCATCAACGGCGGTTGCTTGGCTTGTTCTGGTCAGACGCCATCTGCGGCAAGTTCGCCATCAACCAGGCCCACAGGGTCATGATTGCGGCACCGAATGCCAATAATGCTAGGAGTTTGGATTCCATTTAAAGAAAGTCGAAATCGTCTTCAGAGTCACCAGAAAATGCATTCATAACGAGTGCAGAAAAAGGGACAAATACGGCTGCAAGCACAAGTATTTCCACGGGCTTAAGAGAGCTCGATTTAACGTAACTGGAATTACTTTACAAAAAGTCATCAGCGCTACCGTTCCGCTGGGGTGAGTTCAAATACTCAATTCTCTGCCGTCATAGGCATTTCACTCTGTTGTCAGCCGTGAGGGCCGAATCAGACTGAGCTGAGTCGCAAGACGAAGATGCCAAAGATGCTTAGAGCCGCCTCGGAAAGAATCCGCAGCCTGCTGAAGCCGCCGGTTCAACAGAGCATTTCCGAAGACCGGCTCCGCAATGATCGGCAGAGCTACTTCGCCATGACCAGAGCCCTGATCGATGCCCAGCTCGAATGGCGTGATCCTGAACTCACCTCACGCTTGTGGCAAGAGGTGGTCGACCGTGACATGGATCGTGGTCGCATCCTTCAACTCCTCTTCAGCGGTGAGGCACCCCATGACGACGAAGCTCTACAAAGGTCTGACATGGCCTATCTCCAGCTGATCGATCCCAAAGATCCCTGAAGGAGCCTTCCTTCAAATCTCAAACACGGTCCCCAGAAGCATGGCGGGATGGGTGGACTCTCCTGCTGTGCTGCGTTCGAGTTGAACCGCCATGACGCAATGGGCAAGGAATCGAACTGCCGATAGAACAGCCAGGCCAATGCACAGGGGGCAGTGCGTGATGCTCAAGACGAAGACCTGCTGAAGGTGATGGACCTATCCCAAAGCAGAAGCGTGGAAGCGCCACCATCTCTTCAACAAGCGTCACGCAAAAGAATGCAGGCAGCAAAGCAGTTCATAGGTCTTAAAGCCCAAGCGGGGCATCAGACCGTTGAGCCACTGCTGAATTGCTGAGCGCGTTTCGAGCTGATCTCGCCAAGGCTTATCACGCCAGTCAGGGGGGGGGGTGGCTGTTAAAGTCGATGTTTATTGCTCTCTTTCGGGGAACGGATGAGTCAGGTCACAGTCGGCGAGAACGAAGGTATTGAATCCGCGTTGCGTCGCTTCAAACGCTCCGTCGCCAAAGCCGGCATCTTTTCTGATCTGCGTCGGATCCGTCACCACGAAACCCCCGTTGAGAAGTACAAGCGCAAGCTGAAGCAACGCTCCCGCAACCGCCGCCGCTGATCCGGCAACGTCGATTCGACAAAACGGGCCCCAGGGCCCGTTTTTTATGAGCCATCAATTGCCCTTAACAGACACCGCCGAGGGAATCGGTTTCACCAGAAACGTCCAGGGCTTGTGTACTGCTTGAACCGCACGTCTCATATGGGCGGAATGTCACGGTACGTCTCTGTTTTCGCCAGACTTAATCAACGCTTTAGACCAACAAAAACCACCCGATGGTGTTGTTCAACCCATTTTGTCCCATCAGTGCAGCAAAAATTGCCGGCCTGAAGGCCACCATCGTCTTGCTGTTGGTGTTGCTGATGAAGTCAAAACTGCTTCGAATCAAAATGTCTCTTCTGGGCTCTTTTCTGGGATTCGCCATGTTGGTGGGCTTCCTGTTGAGCACTGGAGTTTTGACAGTGATCAGCGGCGGAGCCATTGCCTACGCCGCCATGCAGAACCGGAGCAACTGAGTCATGCGTAACCGTCTTCCCTTCTTCAGTGGTCTTGCTCTGGCAACACTCGGTGTTTCAGGCCTGGCCGGTGGAGGTCTGCTTTGGAATTTTCAGGGTCGCACTTTGGGGCTCGGCAGCACCGTGACATCGTTGGTGTTTTTGGGGATCAGCTTTGTATTGCTGAGACCTGAACCGCGAGTCCTACCCGTTGCAGCCAGCGAAGACACCCAGCCGCTAAAAGTCAGAGCACCTCAGGCTTCACTCCTCGGCTTGATCCTCGCCACCATCGGAACCCTTGGCATGGCTGGTTCGGGGCTGCTTTGGAATTTTCAGGGCCTGGCGTTTGGACTCACTGGCACGCTGACTGCCGCAGTCGCTCTTCTACTGAGTCTTGTCTTTCTCTGGCCCCTCGGCTCAACCAAACTGACCGGACAAGGTGACACCTCGTCTGTTGAAGTCAAGCCAATCAAGGTGGAAGCTGTTTCGCAAAACCCAACACCCACACCGACCACTGCTGAAGCCATTGCCGAAGTGTTGGCAGCTGAACAGAAAGAGCTTTCAGAACCGACACTCGTGAATTATGCCCCTCTGCATCTTCTTCCAGGGCAACGTTTATCAACACGTGCCAGACGCGGAGGAAGTTCTCTTGGTCGTTATCGTTCGATGGCTAAAGACCTTTTCCGGAGCTGACGTCTCGCCAGACATTGCGAAGCTGGCGATGCCAAGGAGTGATGTTGACATCACGTCGATGTTCTCTCTTTAACGATCCATCAACACTGAATCCAGATTCTTCCATGTCTCGTCGGAGACGTCGGGTAATTGGGATAAGCAAAATTGACAGAACTAACGCCGCAAGCAACAAAAAAGGAAGTAGCGAAAGCAGCCAAATAGTGCTCACCAGAATGATCGTTGCGGCAAGGCCGGTTTTCAGCCAACGAGGCATGTTTATTCCCCGTTGGCCAGGCAGCTGTTTCATGTTTCAGGGTGTTCACTCAGTCGGTAAAAAATCCTCTCAAGTTCACGGCGAAAAGCCGTGGAACTGAGTGGTTCCCCTAAGCGTCTGCGACGTCTTTGTCTCAGCATGACTCCAATCCAACTGATCTGCAGTGCAATCAGCAGAGAGGAGATGATCAGAAAGGGTGTCGCAAAATCATTCCACTCCATCCTTGCTCAATAACTGGATTGAGGCAGGGTGAAGCCAGACTGCATATGTCCAAAGTCCAGCAGCACGTAAGTCAGCCAGATCAATACTGCAGCGACACCAGCGCCGGCAGCAACCTTGGCCAATGAACGACCAATCATCTCCAACAAACTGACCTCTTTCATCGCGTTGAACCAACTCTTTCGATTCTGACGCCTCTTCACCCCAAACCGTAGCCAGCCAACAAAAAAGCCCCGCAAGGCGGGGCTAAGTCAAACGATCAAGCGAGGTGTTCAGCGTCCGGCAACTGCTTCTTCAAGAACACCGCTCTTGGAGAAGCCTTCATTCAGCTCAGCAGAAAACTCCATGTCTGGCTCGAAACGACGAGCAATGAGCTCATCAATGGAGAACACACCAGGGCCACAGGCCAACACGGCAACAGCTGCCGCGAAGTACAGCCCGAGGAGCTCGAGGAGATAGATGTTGAAGCCAGCTGTGACGATGGCGTGATAGATGGCGACGGAGATGGTTCCTGCAACCGCCAATGCCCCCATCCGCGTCAACAATCCTGTGATCAGCAACCAGCTTCCGATCACCTCCGAGAACGCCGCGACGTAGGAGAGCAAGATCGGAAAGGGCAGATGCAACGGACGAACGAATGCATCGGCAAAATTTTCGATATTGGCGAGCTTCTCGTAGCCGTGGTGAATCAGCAGAGCCCCCGTGAACACCCGGAGGACAAGCAGACCAAGGTCGCCTGCAATGGGACGGGAAAGAATGGCGCGAATCACTGCAGAGCTAATCGTCTACACACAACTTAAATAAGTTGTGTGTTGCAGTGCGGGTCCGCGCCAAGGGACGGGCCACTGATGAGTACTTCTACTCAGCTCGCCTGGGCGACTCAGTCGTCATAGACCAGGCACTCAGGCTCATCGGGATTCTGCTCACAGAACAGTTCCAGGGGAGAGGGGTCATGGGGATCATCGGGGAATTCCTTTTTGTGATCCAACAACCACTGCAGCTCTTCCGTGAGATGACGCACTTTGCCGTCGTTGTGATCAGACAGGGCCTTGAGGAACTCCTCTTGATCCTTCTGAATGTGCTCGTCAATCGTTTTCATGACTTGGTCCGTCATCTGGCTGACATTGGGTTGTTAGCGAAGACGACCCATTTCGATCAGTCGGTAGATCTACCTTTGTGGTCGAAAGCACACAACAGATCCTCCCAAGAACCCATCACGTCCTGTGACATCGCGGTAGCCATCTGACGCTCCCCGAAGGAAAGTCAGGGAGGCTGATCATCCAGTGCATGCCGTTTTCCGATCGCAGTGTTCTGACAGGAGTTCTTGTCTTTGCCATAGGGGTTGTTCTCGGCATCGGGATTGGTTCGGCTAGCGCCGTATCGGCCCTGACCCAGGGGGCACCCGATGTTCTCCAGACATGGTCGGGTGTTGTGGCACTCCCTTGAAGGCTTGACTCCGCATCGTTTCCCGCCTATCAGATGCTGAAATCGGGTGAGCTGCGCGATGTTGTCAAATGACCGAATGATCTTCAGTCGTGAAAAAAGAACGATTCGGCAATTGCTTAATCGACTGCAGCGGATTTTGTTTGGCTAGCTAGCGCGTTCCAATACTGATATTGCCAACACCAATCAGATGTTCGAGTCGCGCTGTGAGCTTCAACTCAGTGCGATCAAAGCCATCCTGATTGCCCGAAACGTAAGCAAGCTCTTCGGTGGTGATCACCTGGTGGGTGACAGCATCAAGGTAAATCTGAACCAGGGACATCCTCAACGTCACCATTCGAAGGCCATCCTGGCAACACTGGAGTGCAAACGGCGAATCGGGCCGCGAACGACAGAACTATGGATCGGCAGACCATTCAGAACCTGATCAAGCAATGCAGCGTGGGACTGTTTGATCTGGCCTGTGCCGTCAGCGGACATCCAAGCTGGGATCTGAGCCTGCCTGTCGGAGTGATCGATGCAAGACGCACCAAACCGAAACTGATCGTGAGTGCAATCGGCACGATCAACTCGACGTTGAAGGCCTCATCCACCATTGCTCACCCTTTGATGGTGCAGCTGTTCGAGCGTTTTGAAGACGTGGGCTTGGAACAAGCTCTCACCGAAATGAAGAACGGAGAGGAGGGAGAGGCTTTCGCAGAGGTTTGGCAGGCTTACAGGGATGAACGCCGTAGCGGTGATGCCCCAATGTGGAGCATCGAAGACGCCACGGCCTTCGTCGTGCAGTCTCGTGAGGCCCACGCTGACCGAGAGGTGGCCTGCGTCGCCGTTCTCCCTGGGGAGCCCCATCGCATCATCACGTTTTCGGTGCCCATTGCCTTCCTGACACGAGATTGAACAGGCCTATCGCGATGCGCCAAGCCAAGCAGGCATGAGTGTTTCCGAACTGCTGACCCAAATCGCCCTCTTGGGTATTGCCATTGGAGCTAATGGCCTATCAGCACTAGCGGGCGGTGGCGCTGGACTGGTTCAACTCCCAGCGCTCATCCTTCTTGGCCTTCCATTTGCCATGGCACTGGCCACTCATAAGGTTGCCAGCGTTGCTCTGGGGCTCGGAGCGACGGGGCGTCACTGGCGAGCCAGCAGCCTTGACCTCAAACGCTCTGCAGTGGTGCTCGGTGCCGGTTTACCGGGGGTCTGCTTGGGCGCCAGCATGGTTCTTGCCCTGCCAGATCAAGCGGCCACCGCAAGCCTCGGTCTGCTGACGCTGGGGCTGGGGGTTTACTCGGCGCGGAAACCAGATCTGGGAACTATGGACGAGCCCCGCCCCCTGACGGCCAGCACCGTCGGAGTCGGAGCCTGCGGACTGTTCATTATTGGAATCCTCAACGGTTCGCTGACCTCCGGGACAGGTTTGTTTGTCACCCTTTGGCTGGTGCGCTGGTTCGGACTGAGCTACGCGAGAGCGGTAGCCCACACGCTGGTTTTGGTGGGGTTGGGATGGAATGGGATGGGAGCGCTGGTGCTGGGTTTGAGCGGAGAGATCCGCTGGGACTGGCTGCCAGCACTGGTTCTCGGGTCACTCATCGGAGGCTTTCTGGGTGCCCACTACTCACTTGTGAAAGGTAGTCGTCTGGTCAAACGATCCTTCGAAATCTTGGCGCTGCTGATGGGGGGATCTCTTCTAATCCGCTGTCTCTGAATCGGAGCCCTCAAGGAAACGCCCAGAGAATCGCGTTGCCAGTACCACCGTTGCAGCCCCGTAGGCAATGAACGTAACCGCCTGACCAGCACTGGCTGTTTCATAGACCTCACCCGTCAGCAGCATCCAGTCCATCAGGGACGCCACAGTTCCCCAAATCACCACCCAGACGGACACATAAGCAACGCCACGAAAGGTCCGATCCACAAGCCCAGAAGTTAATCCTCTCAACGCTAAGGGAAGCTGGTTGAACAAGGAGGGCCGGCGGCTCCCGTAATGTCGGTGATTGATCCGATTGAGGGGATGCCGAAGAAACGCCGCAAGCTCAACAAGGACATGGAAGCGGAAATGGCCGCTGCCAAGCGAAAAATTGAGCTAGTGGGCGCGCTGATCAACGACATCCGGAATGAAGACATCCAGGCTGAGTACCTCGGCGCCTTCACGCAGATCCGAAGCGCCGTGGTGAATCTCATCGCTAAGTACACCACCGACGGATTCTGCGAAGAAACAGAAGGCCTGCTCGCGCTTTACAAGGGGCTGATCCAACAATTTGAAGAGGAGTACGAGCTCTGAAGCGGAGATCACGTCGGTCGTCATGGGAACAGGCACTGACGTAGCGCACCGTTTAAGTTCATCGACCTTTGTTCCAAGCCATGGCTCTTCGCCAGAACGACCCGCAGGTGTCACCACTGCGGCTGAAGATCACAGTTTTGATCGCCGGCTTCGGGCCACTGCTCGCCGTCGGCCTCTGGCTGCAGTCCAAAGGTTTTTTCAACTGACGCCATGCACCGTTTTCTCACCACCGCTGGACTGCTGTCCCTCGGCATGCTCCCCAGCCTGAGCTGGGCCGAAACCGTCACGTTGACCCTGCGCAACGGCGACAGTCTTCACGGGGAACTGATTGAGCGGAACTCAGAGGATGGAACGACGGTGCTCAACCACCCCCAGTTGGGGCGGTTGGAACTCACCGCAGAACAACTCCGACCGGCCGAAACCAAGCCCCTCTGGACAAGCTCTGTGTCCGCGGGTCTGATCGGCAATGAGAAGGACGGCGACAGCTCCATGTCGATCAGCTTCACCGGAAAAACCCGCTACAAAGATGAACAGCAGAAGCTGTCGTTGAGTGGCAGTTTCAATGCAAGCAAGTCGAAGGATTCGGGGGAGGCACTCTCCATCGATACAGAGAAGGGATCTGCGGAACTCCGATACGACAAACCAATCGGATCCAACCTCGATTTGTTTGCTTTGAGCAGTTACCAGTACAACGGCACCAATGATTCCGGGGTGAACACCGTTCTGGGAAACATCGGTGTGGCTTTCCCACTGATGAAGTCAGAAACAACTGATTTCACCGTGTCCATCGGTCCTTCGGTGCAGTGGAGCGGAGGAGGCATCACCTGTCCCAGCGACACGTTTTGCGGCAACACCTACGGCGGCGCAACGCTCACCGCAGATCTCAGCTGGAAACCCTTGCCAACGCTGAAGTTTGGACTTCAAAACCAATTCACAACGGTCTGGGCGAACGAGATTCAACCAGGCAACACCCTTACCGCTGAGGTCCGTTACTACCCCGCCGTGAACAGCAAGTTGTTCACAACATTGCGGGTTCAATCGATTTACCAAAGCATGAGCACTCCACAGGTGAACAACACCATCACAGCTCAGGTGGGCGCCGACTTCTGATGACAACACCACCCATGCTTCAACCGCCGCTGGACGCAGAACAGATCCGTGCCCTGTTCACCAAGCCCTACGGAACACCCGGCCCCACAGCTGCACAATGGAAGGCTGTTTACGCCGACGACGTTCACTTCACCGATCCAACCCAGGAACGGCAGGGAATTGACGCTTACATCCTTGCCCAGGAAGGTCTGATGCAGCGCTGTGATGACGTTTTCCTGGAAACAGAAACGGTGGCGGTGAACGCAGAAACAGCGTTCGTTGAATGGCGCATGGGCCTAAAAATCAAAGGGATTGAATTCATCTATCCCGGCGCAACCCGACTCAGCTTCAATCCAGATGGAAAGATCGGGGATCATCGTGATTATTTCGATTTCGTCGGTCCCACATTCGCTCCTGTTCCTGTGATTGGTGGGCTGGTGCGATGGCTGTACAAACGGTTCGTTGCCTGAAGCAGCACAGCAGGGGCATCTGTTGATCGGTCCCCCCGGCAGTGGAAAGTCCACCCTCGCCGCGATCCTCGCTCCATTGCTCGGTGCAAGGGTGATCTCCAACGACGCGCTGAGGAAACAGCTTTGGGGGGACGCAAACGTTCAAGGTCCCTGGCCTGAACTCGAACCCCTCCTCCATGAAGCCATCGACAGCGCCCTGGCTGCTGGCGAGAACGTGCTTTTGGATGCCACCCATGCGCAACTCAGCTGGCGCCAACGGTTGATGCACAGAGATCTAGGGGTGAGGCGCCTGAAGTGGATCGGCTGGTGGCTACAGACACCGCTGGACCGCTGCCTTGTCTGGAACCGGTCCCGTGAACGAATGGTGCCGGAACAGGTGATTCATGCGATGCACCGAACGCTGACCAGCCGTGCTGATCGACCCGATAAGAGAGAGGGATTCTCAAGTTTGATTCGCCTCAATCCCGCCAGCTCAGACCACAAAGAACAGATCAATCGAGCACTTCAAACCATTCTTGGCCATGAAGAAAGGTAAGCAGGTCATGCACGCCCCTTTGAGTCCCATCAACGTGATTTGAACAGCATCAGTGCCATGACTCTCGGAGAACTGTTTCTGGAAGCCATGTCCACCGGCGTGATCACCAACGGTGAAATGGCGTGGGTGACCGACCGACAAGATCAATTCACGCGAACCGAGGAAGCCGTCGCGCAGCGACTCGGCCGACTCATCGACGAAGGCACGATTCAGCTGGGTTGCCGCATGCCGGTGGCCTGAGCAAAGGCAGTCCCCTGATGACGCGCATTTCCTGCCGCTACACCGGCGATCTGCACTGCTCAGCAGAACATGGGCCCTCAGGCGTGGCATTGCACACCGATGCACCGCCTGATCACGACGGACGTGGTGAAAGCTTTTCACCAACAGATTTGTTGGCCACCGCTCTTGGCACCTGCATCTTGACCGTGATGGGAATCACGGCCAAACGCCGAAATTGGACGGTTACTGATGCAGAAGCATCGGTGGAAAAAATCATGAGCCAATCGGGGCCCCGCAGGATCGAGACACTTCGGGTCAGCATCACCCTGCCTATAGGGCTGTCAGAGGAGCAGGTTCAGTTGTTCAAACGTGTTGTGAATGACTGCCCTGTGAAACGCAATCTTGAGCCATCCATGACGATTGATTTGATCTGGTGCTGATCATCCGCATCGATCCAAAGACGGGTTTAAAGCGGAGATAAGAAGAGCAAGAGGAGGAACGGTGAGACTTCACTTCATACCGATTCATATCTTCCGAGAGACTCCATCGGTGACCTTCTTTGATGCTGGGGTCCCTGGGAGCAATGGCACCGACGTGGTCGCCCACCATGGCGCCGCCACGTCCCCCCCCGATCAAGGCGGCTCAGAGCAGTACTACGTCCACCGTCATCAGGTGGACAACAACCTGGTGTTGGAAGGGGCTCGGACCTTCACGCTGCTCAATCCAGCCTGGGACCACCCCCATCACATCATTCATTTGATCCGCGCGATGGGTGCTCTCCAAATCCCGATCGGGACATACCACCGCTCAGTTTCCAGCATCGACGGCAGTCTGGTTCTGAACCAGTCCATGCGTGATCGCGAATTTGATTACAGAACGGAATTCATCCCCATACGACTTCAAGCACAAGAGGATCTCCGGAAAGCAAAAGCAACGGTTCCATGGATCTGGAGCTGGAAAGATGGGCACATCTGCAGAGATCACGGATCTCAGTGATGGTGTTTCCGTCGTCGTGAATGACGACGAATGCGCTTCACCAATCGATCGCTGATGGCGTTATCCGCTGCACACTCCAGCTGATTCCAGCGCCATCCCAGCAAAGACAGCAATAAGACGATTGCAATTACGATCAACCAACCCACGGTGACAACTCAGAGTGACAGCTCAGAGACAAAGACTGCTGGTCCAGAGTTCTTCCTCGTCACCGAGATGTGTCCGAACGCAAGTGGTCACGCACTCGCCATCATCCACCGAGCAGGTGGTGATGCACTCAAGGCATGCCTCAACAGAATCCCAGGTTCCAGCCTGCTGTTGCTCCATGGCGCTCTCAACCGACTGAAGGAGTTGTAGGTCGCCGCTGGATCTCTGTCACAGCTTCCATGAAGACGAGTGAAGGAGGCGGGTTTTAGCGCTGGCCGTCCTGATCGAGGCTGAACTCCAGCAATGCTGCCGTGAGCAAGGTCTTCATCGTCTGCAGTGCCTCCTGCTCTCTTGGATCCGGCCCCCCAGGCCATTTCTCGAGATGAAAGCTCACCGAGCGATGGAGCAGGCGAACAGCCTCGAGATCCAGATCGAACTGGAGCGTGGCGCGGGACTCACTCATATCCACATTCTCCCTAACGCCGGCTCACCATGGCCAAATCGTTGACAGCGAGAAACCTAGGGAGTAGTACATAATTACTACACTTATGTCTATGGAGTCCTTGAACGTACCCCTTGCTGGGACTTGGCCACCGATGGGCGCTGGGCAACTACGGCCCAGTCGATCCCTCATGGTGTGCCTCACCTGCCAGCACTTTCAGCACACCCTTGCCGAGGCAGGAGTCACTCAGCCGGTCTGCGCACGCCATCAACAATTGCTCCCCCAGGGAGCACACCTTGATCACCGCTGCCACCAGTGGATGCAGCGACTGGAGAAGGAGATCGGCTGGTGCCCAGAGGGTGCCTAATTCGCTTCAAATCCCCCACAGTGACAAACAAAAGCCCCCTCGTGAGAGGGGGCTTTCCGATTCAGTTGATCTGAATCGATTGGTCTGTTCCAGAAGGAACAGGTTGATTCCAGATCAACCGATGGCAGGAGCCTGCAGAGCCACAGGAGTGGACTCAACAGCAGCCAGGTCGAGGGGGAAGTTGTGAGCGTTGCGCTCGTGCATCACTTCCATGCCGAGGCCGGCACGGTTGATCATGTCGGCCCAGGTGTTCAGGACACGGCCCTGACTATCCAGGATGGACTGGTTGAAGTTGAAACCGTTCAGGTTGAAGGCCATGGTTGACACGCCCATGGACGTGAACCAGATGCCGACAACAGGCCAAGCACCCAGGAAGAAGTGAAGGCTACGGCTGTTGTTGAAGGAGGCGTATTGGAAGATCAGGCGACCGAAGTAACCGTGGGCAGCCACGATGTTGTAGGTCTCTTCCTCTTGGCCAAACTTGTAGCCGTAGTTCTGGGACTCACTCTCGGTGGTTTCACGCACCAAGGAGGAGGTCACCAGGGAGCCGTGCATGGCGGAGAACAAGCTGCCGCCGAAGACACCTGCGACGCCCAACATGTGGAAGGGGTGCATCAGGATGTTGTGCTCGGCCTGGAACACCAGCATGAAGTTGAAGGTGCCAGAGATGCCGAGGGGCATGCCGTCAGAGAAGGAGCCCTGACCGAAGGGGTAGACCAGGAAAACGGCCATCGCGGCAGACAGCGGAGCGCTGTACGCGACGCAGATCCAGGGGCGCATGCCCAGGCGGTAGGAGAGTTCCCACTGACGTCCCATGTAGGCGGAAATGCCGATGAGGAAGTGGAAGCAAACCAACTGATATGGGCCGCCGTTGTACAGCCACTCATCGAGGGAAGCAGCTTCCCAGATGGGGTAGAAGTGCAGGCCGATGGCGTTTGAAGAAGGAACAACAGCACCGGAGATGATGTTGTTGCCGTAGATCAGGGAGCCAGCGACAGGCTCACGGATGCCATCGATATCGACAGGGGGTGCTGCGATAAACGCAATGGTGAAGCAGATGGTGGCCGCCAAGAGGCAGGGAATCATCAGTACGCCGAACCAACCCACGTAAATGCGGTTGTTGGTGTCGGTAACCCACTGACAAAAGGCTTCCCAATTGCTCTGGCGTCCGCTGCGAATTGCGGTGGACATAGAAGAAAAGAAGACGAATGAACCTCTCCCCGGAAAAAAAAGGGGATAGGTGGACCAAGCCTATGGACGGAACCTTCCGTTACATGAGATCTAAACAATCAGAATCAGGTCTCAAGCAATCTTCATTAAGCGCTTCATGAAGCATTCATGAAGTTGCATGAAGCAGCCAATCGCGTGATTGCTGAACGAAGCCGTTCCAGTTCAGCCGCTCCTGCTCAGCGGCCTGGGCCACGAGCAACGGGGCCTGCTGCTTCAACGCCACAAGATCCAGCTCATCCACACCCGCATTGACCGCCAGCCAATCCGCCATGGAACGTCCCACCACGCGGGTGAGATAGGCCGCACTGAGGGCTTGCATCGCTCCAGCGATGAGCCAGCTCCCCCCATCCAACTTGGCCAGACCCAGCAAGGTTTGTCCGGTCCACTCCACCACGCCCTGGGCCAGCGCTACACGCGCCAGCTGCGCCGCCGCTTCCCTGAGCACATCTGGCTGCAGCGACGTTCCCCAGATCTCTCCCATCTCCTTGATCATCAATCCGTTGGCCACCGCGACGGCAAGAAGATCAAGGCTTGGGACTGGGGATGCCAACACAGAACCGGCAACCACCCATTGGGTGCGTTGCTGGATCTGCAGAAAGCGCTCACGCCGGAGCGACTCCAAGTCGCGCTGCCAGCGCCGGTGAAGATCAGCCAAAAGCCGCGGCCGCGTCTCGGAAGCCGCCTGTTTCAGCAAACGGCGCAAAGGCCCTAAAGCAGCCCGAAGCGACATCGAAGGATCCCGAACCAGAATTCGCTCACGCCAGCGATCGGGGAGATCAGCGAGGAGAGCAGAGATGGCATCAGGCGACGATTCCTGACCCTCGGGAGTCACAAGCAGCCAGGCAGGTTGATCATCCGGCAACTGCTGAAGCCAAAGCAGGTCTGAAGCCAACAATGGAGTGCCCAGGGTGAACAAAATCAGGTCCTGATCCACCAGCCCACGAGGCCAACAGCGGCTGCCCTCAGTGATCAAGGGATGGCACAACGACAGGCTCAAAGACACCGAGCCTGTAAGAGATCGGCTGAGGTCCTCTTCGTTTGGTCCCTGATGGTTCCCCAGGGCGACCATGGCCATACGCACAGGACCGCTGCGCTCCACCACCAACTTCAATTCAGCGCGTCGGGCTAGATCCGCGGATGGTTGCTGCTCAAAACGTGCGAACTGATCCAGCACCTCCTGGCAGCGAGAAATCCATCCATCCAGAGACACCGGTGCTGCGAACCGCGGTTTGCTGGGCTTGCGGCCGAGCCAGATCACCACGCCACCAGCAGCCAGGAGGCCCAGTCCTCCGCCGGGAACATGCATGACATCACTGATCAGCCAGTGTCCAGCAAGCAGGCCAGCTCCAGCCACAGCCAGCGGCCGCAGCAGCGACGTTGGTGGCATCACCAGATCTGGCAATGAAGCCGTGAATTTCAACAGAGAGTCTGTTGTAGCAGTGGCCCTTCTTAGCTCAACCCAACTCCTGAAACCAGGACTTCAGGTCAGAGGGAAGACTTCTCCATAACTTGGGAAGAAGACGGGTTCAGCCATGACACACAGTCATCCCAACCCGATGGTCGACAACCGCAAGGGGGTGCGCAGGGTTCTCATGGTGGCTCTGGGCCTGAACATCACCATGTCGCTTCTGAAGCTTCTGGTGGGGGTCATGAGTGGATCCCTGGCGGTGATCGCGGATGCCATGCACAGCGCCACCGATGCCCTCTCCAGCCTCACGGGACTGGTCACGAACAAGCTCTCCGATCCACAGCCGGATCGCGATCATCCCTATGGACATCGCAAATACGAGGCGGTCGGAGCCCTTGGAATCGCAGGTTTCATCCTGTTCACAGCCATCGAAATCCTCATGCGTTCAGGGGAGCGGCTCCTGGAGGGGCTGCCACCCATTCGTGTCACGGGCCAGGAGCTTGTGCTGCTCACCCTTGTGCTGGGGTTCAATCTCCTGCTTGCGGGGTATGAGCTGCGGGAAGGTCGGCGACTCAACAGCAACCTGCTCAAGGCGGATGCCCAGCATGCGGCGAGTGACGTCTGGACCACCGTGGTGGTGCTGGTTGGCATGGCAGGGGCGGTATGGCTGCAGGTGAGCTGGCTCGACGTTGCTTTGGCGATCCCCATGGCTCTGCTGCTGATCCGTGTCTGCTCGCAGGTGCTGCGCAGCACCTTGCCCTGGCTGGTGGACCACATGGCGATTGCCCCCGAGGCCATCTACGCCGAAGCGATGTCCACCGCCGGGGTGATGAATTGCCACGACATCGCCAGCCGCGGCGTGCTGGGTCAGCAGATCTTCATCGAAATGCATATGGTTGTCGATGCCGACGATCTCACCAAGGCGCACCAGATCACTGAGCAGGTGGAGGAGCGCTTGGAGGAAACCTTCGGCCCGGTGCGGTGCACCATCCATTTGGAACCAAAGGACTACGTGGAGGACTGGATCACCTACACCGGAGCCCATGGCTGAAGCCGACACCGAAGTGACGCCGCTCGCCGGGCTGACTGAGCGTCAGCAGAGGGGCCTGATCGACGTACTCGACGAAGTCGGCCGCGCCGATGGCTGGTCTTGGCAACTGCCAGTTTTGCTGCAGGAACGCTGCTGGCTGAGGCTGTCCAGAACTCCCCTCACGGAGCTGCATCGCCTACTTCCCCCGGATGGGCGTGATGAAGCCCCGGAACTGGTGCATTACAGGCGCCTGCTTCAGCAGGGGATGGATCCACTCTTGGCCCAGCAGAGCTGCTGGCATGACTTCGGCATGGAGGACTGCCAGAGAGCTCTCCGGGAGTATTGGAGCAGCCGGGACACGACCATCCACGGATGGACGGCCCAGCGTTACCGACAACTGGTGAGCAGCTACCGCGAGCGGATCGAACGGGGGATCACGGCTGTTCCGATGCTGGTGCTCGCTCGAAAGAACAGCGTTGAATGCCACCAGCTGCTCTGGATCACCGAAAACACCCCGGTGATGCGTCACACTTGCGCCTGATTCCAGGCCATGGGCCATGAGTGATTCCTACAGCGATCCCCAACATCAGGCGGGACAGGGAGACGGCAGCCGTGACGGCCAGCGCAGTCGTGGCAACCGTGCCGGCGGCCGCGAAGGCGGAGGCTTTCGGATTCGTCTGAGCGACAACGAAATGCGCTCGGCAAGGGCGCTACAAGAGGCCTTCAATCTCCGCTCCACCGTTGCGGTCCTTGGTTTCGCGGTCCGCAGCCTGGGCCAGATGTTGGAGGACGGCCAACTCGACGCTCTGATCGAGCAACAACGCAATCAGCCCGCCCGAAGTGGCCGCCGCGATGGCGGTGCTCGTGATGGAGGTGGTCGTGATGGAGGTGGCCGCGGTCGCCGGTTCGACGACGAGCGCAGCAGCAGGGGTTCCCGTCCGAACCCGTTTGCTCGCCCTGCCAAACCCCAACCCGAAGCACAGATTGAACCCGTAGCGGAATCGGCGGTGGAGCCGGTGGTGGAGTCGGTAGTGGAATCTGAAGCGGCCCCAATCGACGACACCAGTTCGGCCCCCGTTGCGGATGGATCGGCCTTAGAGGTGTCGACGGACGAGACCAAAACCGAAACGACAGAGGACTGATTGATGAGCCGGCCAAGGGTTCTTTCCGGGGTGCAACCGACAGGAGCGCTGCATCTCGGCAATTGGCTTGGTGCCATCCGCAACTGGGTTGACCTGCAGGAGAGCCACGACACCTTTGTCTGTGTGGTGGATCTCCACGCCATCACCGTTCCCCATGACCCCAGCCGTCTGGCTGAGGACACCCGCTCCACGGCTGCGCTGTACCTGGCCTGCGGCATGGACCCCAAGCGCTGCTCGGTGTTTGTGCAGAGCCAGGTGGCAGCCCACAGTGAACTCTGCTGGCTCCTGAATTGCGTCACACCGCTCAATTGGCTGGAACGGATGATCCAGTTCAAGGAAAAGGCGGTGAAGCAAGGGGACAACGTTTCCGTGGGTCTGCTGGACTACCCGGTGCTGATGGCCGCCGACATCCTTCTCTATGACGCTGACCTTGTGCCCGTCGGTGAAGACCAAAAGCAGCACTTAGAACTGGCGCGTGACATCGCTCAGCAGCGCATCAATGCCCGTTTCGGTGACAAGGAAACGCCCGTACTCAAGGTTCCGAAACCGCTGATCCTCAAGGAGGGCGCTCGGGTCATGAGCCTTACTGATGGTCGCAGCAAGATGAGCAAGAGCGATCCGAATGAGGGAAGTCGCATCACGCTGCTGGACCCTCCAGAGCTAATCACCAAAAAGATCAAACGCGCCAAAACCGACCCCCTGCGGGGACTTGAATTCGACAACCCGGATCGACCAGAAACTGACAACCTCTTGGGGCTTTACGCGATCCTCAGCGGCAAGGGAAGGGAGCAGGCCGCCAGCGAATGCGCCGAGATGGGATGGGGGCAGTTCAAACCGATGCTGGCCGAAGCCACAGTGAACGCCCTGGAGCCCATCCAGGTGCGCTATCGCGAGCTGATGAGCGACCCCGCGGAGCTCGACCAGGTGCTGAGCACGGGACGCGAAAAAGCCGAAACCGTGGCCAACGCCACGTTGGAGCGGGTTCGAGAGGCCCTGGGCTTTGCCCGACGAGCCTGATAACGACCAAAGACAACCATCAGCTGCTCTTATCAATACAAGGGACAAGGCCTCGCCCCATACCCCAAGAGATTTGACGGAAACAATCGCAGCGACAGCAATGAGTCCCGGAAGACTCTCAGGACGCTCTCACTTGCGTAGACACAGCGATACCACCATGTCAACCCCTCAGGAGCCGATCTCGCGCAGAGGCGTCGTGGGCCAGCACTGTGACCGTCCACCTGATTGTCCTGCGTGCGTCATCTTTTTGCTGCGTTCAACAAAACCTCTCGTTGGAGCCGACCTCTGGTCGGTGCAGCGCTGAGCGCAGGAATGGTTCTTTGCGCAGGAGCATCACAGCCCCCCCAAAGCCCCCAAGATCTCCTGACAGATATCGGCGACAGCGACAGCAGTCGCGCCTCCCTGTCGTCAGGTAACGAGGGAGGTCGCTACGAGTTGACGCCTGAGCGACGCGCACTGCTTAACACCATCCGCTACGCCGAAGGCACCTGGAAAGACGGTGAAGACAAGGGCTACCAAATCATGTACGGGGGAGGTCAGTTCCAGGACCTCTCCCGTCATCCAGAGCGGGTGATCGTGAAGCGATACACCAGCGCCGCTGCGGGTGCTTATCAGTTCCTGCCCAAGACCTGGAAAGGTGTCGCCCAGGAACTCAGGCTGTCCAGCTTCGAACCCAGGCACCAGGATCAGGCCGCACTGCATCTCGCGGAGCGAAGGGGTGCTCTCGATGAGATTGATCGGCAGGGTCTTACCAAGGACGCCATGGCAAAGCTGGCACCCGAATGGGCATCCTTCCCAACCAAAGCCGGTCACTCCGCCTACGGGCAACCGGTGAAGAGTCATCAGGAGCTGGCAAGTTTTTACAGCAGCAACCTGCGCCAGCTGAGAAGTCAGCTGGGTGCCTGAGGAGAACGGGAGGAACCCAGCTTCGCGGCCAGGGCCCACACCTCCGTGACCAAACCGTGCCACGGGTTCATGACCTCCATGGAAACGGCCATGGGCTGTGTTGAGGCAGCCACGAGGGAACGTGTGGCTGCAATCGCCTTCTTGCCGTCCCGCAGTCGCCGCTCCATGCCCTGACGCTCCTGGAGCGACATCACCTCATCCGGGCAGGCCTGAAGAAGCTCCTCCCCGCGCTGAAACCAGTGCTCGAAGTCATCGAGAAGGGAAGCCAGCAGTTCATCCAGCAGAGCACCAGCGTCCCGATTGGTTGACTCGCCCACGTGATGCCCTCGGGTCTCGCCCATAGGATGGCGGGCCTCGTACCTGAACCGGTGAGCAGCGCTGCAGCAACCACCCCAGCCCCTTCAGCACCAGTGGTTCTGCCCAAGACCAGCGAAAGCGATCAACTGCTCAAAATCCGCCACTCGATGAGCCACGTGATGGCCATGGCTGTGCAGCAGCTGTTTCCCAAGGCACGCGTCACCATCGGACCTTGGACCGAAACCGGGTTTTATTACGACTTCGACAATCCCGATCCCTTCACAGAGGCCGATCTGAAGGCCATCAAGAAAGGGATGATCAAGATCATCAACAAGAAACTGCCCCTTGAACGGGTTGAGGTGAGCCGCGGCGAGGCCGAAGCAAAAATCAAGGCCCAAAACGAGCCCTACAAGCTGGAGATCCTCGAAGGCCTTCAGGAGCCCATCACCCTCTACACCTTGGGTGAGGCCTGGTGGGACCTCTGCGCAGGACCTCACGTGGACCACACGGGGCAGCTCAACGCCAAGGCCTTTGAGCTGGAAAGCGTGGCAGGCGCCTACTGGCGTGGCGATGAAACCAAAGCGCAGCTGCAGCGCATCTACGGCACAGCCTGGGAAACCCCCGAACAACTGGCGGAGCACAAACGTCGCAAGGACGAAGCCCTGCGCCGGGATCACCGACGCATCGGCAAAGACCTCGACCTCTTCTCCATCGAGGATGAAGCCGGTGCAGGCCTGGTGTTCTGGCACCCCCGCGGCGCCCGCATGCGCCTGCTGATCGAGGAGTTCTGGCGTCAAGCCCACTTCGAGGGCGGATACGAGCTCCTCTACACACCCCACGTGGCCGACATCAGCCTCTGGAAGACATCAGGCCACCTCGACTTCTACGCCGAAAGCATGTTCGGTCCGATGGAGGTGGACGAACGGGAATACCAGCTCAAACCGATGAACTGCCCGTTCCACGTGCTCACCTACGCCAGCAAGCTGCGCAGCTATCGGGAACTGCCGATTCGCTGGGCCGAACTCGGGACTGTGTATCGCTACGAGCGACCGGGCGTGATGCACGGCCTGATGCGCGTGCGCGGCTTCACCCAAGACGATGCTCACGTGTTCTGCCTGCCGGAGCAGATCAGCGACGAGATTCTGAAAATCCTCGATCTCACCGAGCGCATCCTCTCCACCTTCGATTTCAGCAACTACGAGATCAACCTCTCCACCCGACCGGAGAAGTCGATCGGAGATGACGACGTCTGGGACCTCGCCACCAAAGGACTGATCGAGGCCCTGGAGCGCAAGGGCTGGGCGTACAAGATCGACGAAGGGGGCGGCGCCTTCTACGGCCCGAAGATCGATCTCAAAATCGAAGACGCCATCGGCCGGATGTGGCAGTGCTCGACCATCCAGCTGGATTTCAACCTGCCGGAACGCTTCAAGCTCGACTACATCGCCGCCGATGGAAGCAAGCAGCGTCCGATCATGATCCACCGCGCCATCTTCGGCTCGCTGGAACGCTTCTTCGGGATCATGACCGAAAACTATGCCGGCGATTACCCGTTCTGGCTGGCCCCTGAACAGGTGCGACTGCTGCCGGTCACCGACGAAGTGCAGCCCTACGCCGATCAGCTGCTGGACCAGCTCACCAAGGCCGGGGTACGCGCCACAGTCGACCGCAGCGGCGATCGCCTCGGGAAGTTGATCCGCACCGGCGAACAGATGAAGATCCCTGTTCTGGCCGTCATCGGTGCGAAAGAAGCGGAGCAGAGCGCTGTGAGCCTGCGCAGTCGCCGGGATGGTGATCTCGGGGTCACAGCAGTGGCCGACCTGCTCAGAGCTGCCCAGACGGCCAACAACCAACGCGCTGCAGGCCTGGAGCTGAACTGATGACGGAGTCACCTGTGAACAACCTGGCCGATCTCGCGCGTTTGCGTGGAGCACCAGAGCTGCTTCCTCAGACCAGAGATCAGCTCCGCCAAGAGCTCAACCAGGCGATGGCCACTGCCCATTGGTTCACCATTGGCGTCATGGCCCCCTCCATGGATCAGGCCCTCTCAGCGCTGCGCAATCTGGAGCAAAGCCAACAGTGGGAGTCCATGGAGCTTGTCGACAGCCCGGAGGGACCGGGTCCTGTTTTTCTGAAAGCCAACCAAAGGGGGGGGACAATCCGGATTCGGATCGAGCACGGCCTCGGCGAAGGAATTCTGATCACTGGGCACGGCGAGGACGAAACCACGCAAAGCACCACCTGGGGACCACTTCCACTGGACTTCTTCTCCTGACCTTCCCACGCTGGTAGGAGATACCGCGGGTTTGTATGGCCACCCCCACACTCCTTGCAGGGGACATGGGAGGCACCAAGACCCTGCTTGCTCTTTACGAGAGTGACGGGAGTCAGCTTCGCCTGCTGCATCAGCAGCGCTTCCGCTCCGGGGAATGGTCTTCTCTCGAGCCGATGCTCGGCAGCTTCCTCAACGATCGTCCAGCCGATCTTGCAGCTCCTGCTCATGCCTGCATCGCCGTCGCCGGTCCGGTACGTCACAGGGAGGCTCGGATTACCAATCTGCCCTGGCGGCTCCGGGAGGCCGACCTGGCTCATGCAGCGGGATTGGAACGTCTCGAGCTAGTCAACGACTTCGGCGTGCTGATTTACGGGCTGCCCCACTTCGATGACAGCCAGCAAGTGATCCTTCAAAACGGTGAACAGGATCATGGCCCCCTGGCGATTCTTGGTGCCGGCACCGGTCTTGGCATGGCACGGGGACTGCGGACCGAACAGGGCTTGGTTGCCTTGGCAAGCGAGGGAGGGCACCGCGAGTTCGCCCCGCGCAATGAAGCGGAATGGAACCTGGCCTGTTGGCTCAAACAGGATCTCGGCGTCAGCAGGCTGTCGATCGAGCGCATCGTGAGTGGCACCGGCCTGGGGCATGTGGCCCACTGGCTGCTTCAAAAACCCGATGCCGGAATGCACCCCCTGCGCAGCGTTGCCGAAGCCTGGCGACGCAACAGCCCCAACGATCTTCCGGCTCAGGTGAGCCTCGCGGCTGAAGAGGGAGACCCTTTGATGCAGCGCGCTTTGCAGTTATGGCTCGAGGCCTATGGATCAGCGGCAGGCGACCTTGCCCTGCAAGAACTCTGCACAGGAGGCCTCTGGGTCGGTGGTGGCACCGCATCAAAACAATTAAAAGGACTGCGATCCGAAAGCTTTCTCAACGCGATGCGCGATAAGGGACGCTTCCGCGAGCTGATTGAAGGGCTGCAGGTCACAGCCGTGATCGATCCCGATGCCGGACTGTTCAGTGCCGCCTGCCGCGCACAGATGCTGGCGGAGTCAGGTGGGACACTGGCCTGAGCAGAGGATCAGCGATGTCGCAGCCGCGCATCGGTCAGAAAGTGGTCGTTGACGTCCCGGCAACTACCGCCAATCTCGGACCAGGCTTTGACTGCCTCGGTGCTGCCCTCGATCTGAACAACCGTTTCGCGATGCGTCGGATCGAAGGCGGTGGTGAACGGTTTGAGCTGATTATTGAAGGTTCGGAGGGCAGCCACCTCCGCGGTGGGCCAGAGAATCTCGTTTACAGAGCGGCGCAACGGGTATGGAAGGCGGCTGGGCTCGAACCCGTTGCGCTGGAAGCACGGGTTCGGCTTGCGGTGCCACCTGCACGGGGACTGGGCAGCAGTGCCACGGCGATTGTGGCCGGATTAATGGGGGCCAATGCCCTCGTTGGTGAACCCCTCTCCAAGGAGAAGCTGCTGGAACTGGCCATTGATATTGAAGGGCACCCCGACAACGTTGTGCCTTCTCTTCTGGGGGGGCTCTGCATGACCGCCAAGGCTGCATCCCAGCGCTGGCGTGTGGTTCGTTGCGAATGGACGCCGAGTGTGAAGGCCGTTATTGCGATTCCATCGATTCGCCTCAGCACCAGCGAAGCCCGCCGCGCCATGCCCAAGGCCATCCCCGTTGGCGATGCGGTGGTGAACTTGGGCGCCCTGACCCTGCTGCTTCAAGGGCTCCGCACCGGCAATGGTGACCTGATCTCCGACGGCATGCATGATCGACTGCACGAGCCTTACCGCTGGCGGCTGATCAAAGGCGGTGACCAGGTCAAACAGGCGGCAATGGACGCTGGAGCCTGGGGTTGCGCGATCAGCGGTGCAGGGCCGAGCGTCCTGGCGCTCTGCTCGGAAGACAAAGGCCCAGGCGTCAGCCGCGCCATGGTCAAAGCGTGGGAAGCGGCGGGAGTCGCCAGCCGTGCACCGGTGCTGAATCTGCAGACCTCAGGCAGCCACTGGCAACCTGCGGAAGATGAGTAGATCCACCTAAATGGAGGGTTCAGCCCTGTTAGCTTTGTTAAAGATTGCAGACAGGGAATGGACGCTGGGTTAGCAGAGCTTGCTGTCTCGAGCAGTCCATTCCCCTGGTTATCCCTGATTGTGTTGCTGCCGGCGGCAGCAGCCCTGGTGCTGCCACTGGTACCAGCCAGCGAGGACAAGCCATCCCCGGCGCCCAGGATCATTACGCTCATCGTCCTTCTGGTCGATCTGCTGCTGATGATGGGGGTGTTTGCCACCCGCTTCGACCCCAGCGCTGAAGGCCTCCAGTTGGTGGAGCGTGTGAGCTGGCTCCCGGCCCTCGGCCTGGAGTGGTCCCTTGGTGTGGATGGTCTTTCCGCGCCTTTGGTCGTTCTCAGCGGCCTGGTGACCTTGCTCTCAGTAGCCGCCAGCTGGTCGGTTGAGCGCAAACCAAGGCTGTACTTCGCCCTGATGCTGGTTCAGGCCTCTGCCCAGGGCCTGGTCTTTCTCTCCCAAGACTTCCTGCTCTTCTTCCTCGCCTGGGAATTGGAGCTGGTTCCCGTTTACCTGTTGATCGCTATTTGGGGCGGACAGAACCGCCAATACGCCGCGACCAAATTCATCCTCTACACAGCGCTGGCCTCATTGCTGATCCTGATCAGTGGTTTAGCGCTGGCCTTTTCGGGCGATTCCTTTACGTTCAACCTCACTGAACTGGCCGCTCGCTCCCCCGGCGGCAGCTTTGGCCTGTTGTGTTACCTGGGCTTCCTGATCGGCTTCGGCGTCAAACTGCCGATGTTCCCTCTGCACACGTGGCTCCCGGATGCCCACGGTGAGGCGAATGCGCCGGTTTCGATGCTTCTGGCAGGTGTGCTCTTGAAAATGGGCGGATACGCGCTGCTCCGCTTCAACGTGCAGATGCTGCCGGATGCGCACTACACCCTCGCTCCTGCACTGGTGATCCTCGGGATCGTGAACATCGTCTACGGCGCCCTCAACGCCTTTGCCCAAGACAACGTGAAGCGCAGGATCGCTTGCAGCTCAGTCAGTCACATGGGATTTGTTCTTGTGGGGATCGGTGCCGTGGATGCACTGGGGATCAGCGGCGCGATGCTGCAAATGGTCAGCCACGGCCTGATCGCCGCCGCGATGTTCTTCGTGACAGGGGTGTTTTACGAGCGAACAAAAACTCTCTCAATTCCAAACATGGGGGGGTTGGCGAAAGCGTTGCCCATCACCTTCGCCTTCTTCCTGGCCAGCTCCCTGGCATCGCTGGCGCTGCCAGGTATGAGCGGCTTTATCAGTGAAATCACCGTGTTCCTTGGCATCACCAGCCAGGAAGCCTTCACCTCACTGTTCCGATCGATCACCGTGCTTCTGGCCGCCATCGGTCTTGTACTCACACCGATCTATCTGCTCTCCATGTGCAGGAGAGTGTTCTTTGGCCCAAGGATTCCTGCACTTGCCAGCGTGAATGACATGAGGCCTAGGGAATTGATCATTGGCCTCAGCCTGCTGGTACCAACCCTGGTGATCGGAATCTGGCCTCGCGTCGCAATGGATCTCTACGAGGCCTCCACCAATGCCCTCGCCCTGCAGTTCATCGCCAGCTGAAATGACAACCTCTATTTCCCCCCTCCTTCGCGGCAAAGGGCTGCCCGAGTTTCAGGCCATTTCGCCAGATCTGGTCAGCCAAGACATTCCTGTTCTCCTCGAACAGCTCGATCGAGCCTTCAGTGAGCTTGAGAAATCTCTGGAATCAGCCTTAGCGGGCCCGTCCCGACTCTCCTGGGACGCGGTCATGCAGCCGCTTCAGGCCATCGGCGAACGGCTGCGGTGGAGCTGGGGTGTGGTGTCTCACCTCAATGGCGTCTGCAATTCTCCCGAGCTACGCGATGCCCATGCCACCCAGCAGCCCGATGTTGTGCGTCTCAGCAACCGCCTGGGGCAAAGCCAGATTCTTCATCGGGCCCTGGAATCACTGCAAAGCAGTCCTGCCGATCCGCTAAACGCAACCCAACAGAGGATTCTGAAATCAGAGTTGCTGTCGATGCAGCAGCGCGGGGTTGGCCTCAGTGGCGATGAGAAAGCAGCTTTCAACCGCACCAGTGAGCGTCTGGCCGCACTCTCCACCCAGTTCGGAAATCACGTCCTCGATGCCACGCAGCAGTGGGCCCTGAAGCTCACCCAACCCAACGAGGTGGACGGCCTGCCGCAAAGGGCTTTGGAAGCACTGGCCGCAGCAGCGCGTGAAGCAGGGGACGCTGAGGCTTCCGCTGAATCAGGCCCCTGGCTGCTCGGGCTGGACATGCCCCGCTACCTGCCGTTCCTGACCCATGCCAAAAACCGTGCCCTGCGAGAACAGGCCTATCGCGCTCACGTGGGTCGAGCAAGCGAGGGAGAACTCGATAACTGTGCGTTGATTGAAGAAATCCTGACCCTAAGGAGAGAACAAGCCGCTCGCCTGGGGTATGCCCACTGGGCTGATCTCAGCCTCAGCGCCAAAATGGCCGATGACGTGCCGGCGGTCGAAGCACTCCTGGAAGAACTCCGCGCTGCGGCCTATCCAGCAGCTGAGCAGGAACTGCGGGATCTCCAAGCCATCGCCCTGGAACACCAAGCCCCGGAAGCCGATGACTTGGCCCCCTGGGATGTCGCGTACTGGTCAGAGCGACTGCGCCAATCCCGTTTCGACTTAGATCAAGAAGCTCTGCGCCCCTGGTTCCCACTGCCGAAGGTTCTAGACGGTCTGTTCAGCCTCTGCTCACGGCTGTTTGACGTGGAGATTGTCGCCGCCGATGGCGAGGCACCGATCTGGAACGACGATGTTCGCTTCTTCCGGGTGAAACGCTCGGATGGCATACCGATCGCTGGCTTCTACCTGGACCCCTACAGCCGGCCGGCGAGCAAACGCGGTGGGGCCTGGATGGATGAATGCCTCGGCCTGAAGAAGCAACCGGATGGATCGGTGGTGCTGCCGGTGGCCTATCTGATCTGCAACCAGACTCCACCTGTCGGAGACACCCCCAGCCTGATGAGCTTCGAGGAGGTGGAGACCCTCTTCCATGAATTCGGCCATGGGCTCCAGCACATGCTCACCACCGTTGAAGAACCGGAAGCCGCCGGCATCAGCAACGTGGAATGGGATGCCGTTGAACTCCCCAGCCAGTTCATGGAGAACTGGTGCCTCGATCACGCCACATTGATGGGCATGGCGCGCCACTGGAAGACCGGTGAACCTCTGCCTGAGGCTGAATTCAACAAGCTACGCAGCAGTCGCACCTTCAATGCGGGACTGGCCACCCTGCGGCAAGTTCACTTCGCCCTCAGTGACCTTCGCCTCCACAGCAAGTGGACTCCGGAGCTCGGCATTACGCCCGACGCGCTGCGCCGTGAGATCGCCGCGACCACCACAGTGATGGCTCCGATCCCGGAGGATCAATTCCTCTGTTCCTTCGGCCATATCTTTGCGGGCGGTTATTCAGCCGGGTACTACTCCTACAAATGGGCTGAAGTGCTGAGTGCGGATGCCTTCTCAGCATTTGAGGAGGTGGGTCTGGATCATGAGCATCGGGTTCGTGAAACCGGAGCTCGCTTCCGCGACACCGTGCTCAGCCTGGGTGGTAGCCGCTCCCCTTCGGAAGTCTTCGAAGCATTCCGCGGCCGCCCTGCAAGCACCGAGGCGCTGATTCGCCATTCCGGCCTGGTTGCCGCGGCCTGAGCTGAGTCAGCTTCAACCCAGGAAATAAGCAGCATTGGCTTGCCACCACTGGGCCACGCTGGTGGGGTTTCGCCCGGTGAGTTGGCGAAAATCAGTGGTAATGCGGCTGGCCTGGCCGGCGCGGAAGGCATCGAGGTGGCACATCACCTCAATGTCCAGCGTGGCCGGGTCATAACCAGCTTCGTTGAGCATCATGTCCACAAAGGCGCCGCGCGGCATGTCCTGGTAGCTGATCGGCCGGCCCAACGCCGCTGAGGCCGCTTCGGCCACGGCCGTGAAACTCACCGCCTGCGGGCCAGTGATGACATAGTCGCGGCCGTGGTGCTGCTCCACCGAAGCGGTGAGCACCGCCGCAAGGGCGGCACTTACATCCTCCAGCGCCACAAATCCCACCTGGGCCTCACCAACACAGGAGAGCAACAGGCTGTTGCCCACGATCAAATCGCGGAAGGGGTAGAAATTCGATTCCATCACCGTTTGCGGCCCCACGGTCGTCCAGGGCAGCTGGGAGTCGCTCATGGCCTGCTCCACAGCCCGGCCGGCATCACCTAGGGCGTCGTTGTGCTCCACCCCACCGGTGAGCAGCACCACCTGGGCCTGGGCACCAGCGCGCACCATCGCCTCAATCACATGGCACTCGCGCTGCTGCTTGCACGCATCCATGGGGGCATTCACCAGAACCCGATCAACCCCCTGCATCAATGGCTGAAGGGACGCCGGATCATCCATATCAGCAGCCATAAGCTCCACCCCGGGCGCCCGCAGCGGCTCAAGGCGAGCCAGTGAGCGTCCGGTGGCACGCACCGGCACCCCCTGCTGCGCCAGGACTTGCACCACCTGGCGGCCAAACATGCCCGTGGCAGACATCACCAGAATCATCGACCCAGCCCTCAGAGGTGCTCTCCAGACTTAGCCAGCAGCTGCGCGAGTGTCCTCTGCTCCTCGCCCACTTGGTCGGGGAAGCACCGCGACAGCACAGCGATGTCCGCTTCTTCCGCGGCCTGAACTCACTCGCGCAACTTGCTGCAAAGCCGTCGAAGGGCGGCGGGATGGCTAATCAACTGCTGATGGGTCCAAACGGGGAGGCCCTCGCGACGACCCATCGGCAGAACGGCCCTCCAGCCTGGACACACCATCAGATCCCAGCGGCAAAAGAAGCTGCAGCACTCGATACCAGCCAGGGCCTTGGGCTGTCCATTCAGTTGCCGTAACAGGCGACTGCCCACTTTCATGTCTGCAGCGCCGGCCAGTAGCGGGCGGGGCATCAGCTGGGCGGCAAGGGTGCCCTGCTGTGGACTGCCCACGCTGAAGAAGCGCCTGGTGCGCTGCACCCCCCCCAGCTCCTGCAACCAGATCCTCCCGATCACTCCCCCCATCGAGAACCCCAGAAGATCAACTTCGGTGTCTGAACCGAAGCGCTCCTGAATGTGCTGATCCAAGCGAGACGCCAACTGTCGTAAGGGGACCCACCCCAGACCATGGGGAAGGTGCGGCGCAAGCAACGGGCGAACCGGCTGGTCAAGCTCCTGAATCAGGCGGTGAAAGAGGCGGGGCGTGTCCCAGAGACCATGCACCAGCACGAGGGGAGTGGTCACAGCGCCGACGTCCCACCGTGACGCGAACGTTCCACGAACACCCGACCGTTGAACCCTGGAACCGGTGCAGCACATTTGGTCAGTCGCAGCCAGACCGGGATGGGCCCGTACAGCGTTTCCAGACGATCCAGAACCTGCTCGCTGAAGTGCTCGATCGTGAGGCAACGAACCTGCTGGGACAGAGCTTGCAGGGCCTGAATCGCCACGCTGTAGTCAAGGCTCCGGTTCAGGTCGTCGGCTCCTGCGGCGGCAGTCAGATCAAGCTGAACACTGAAATCAAGGCTGAACCACTGGCCATCCCGGCGTTCGTGCTCCAACACCCCGACATGGGCCCACAAGCGGAGCTCCCGCACCCCGATGCAATCCATCAGAGGGGCCGGTCGATGTGGGTGAAGGCACGGCTGCCGTTGGCGTAGTCCGCAGCGATGTGGCCCTCGCCGCGCAACCGGTAGCGGTACGTCACCAGCCCCTCCAGACCGACCGGTCCCCGGGGCGGCAGGGTCTGGGTGCTAATTCCCACCTCAGCGCCGAATCCGTAGCGGAAACCATCGGCAAACCGGCTCGAGCAGTTGTGATAAACCCCGGCGCTGTCCACCGCCGCAAGGAAGCGATCAGCAGCCTTGGAATCCTCGGTAAGGATCACTTCGGTGTGACGCGACCCGTAAGAGCGGATGTGGTCGGTGGCTGCCTCCAGATCATCCACCAGCTTCACTGCCAGGATCAAATCCAGATACTCGGTGCTCCAGTCCTCCTCCGTGGCCGCTTCAGCGACACCAAGGGCCATGCTCTCCGCATCGCCCCGCAGCTGAACCCCGGCAGCCGCGAATGCCGGCAGTGCTGCAGCCAGAAAAGGCTTGGCAATGGCCCGGTGCACCAGCAACGTTTCGATGGCATTGCAGGCTGCGGGGTACTGGCTCTTGCTGTCCACCGCCACCCGAACGGCTTTTTCGACGTTGGCCGCAGCATCCACAAAGAGATGGCAGACCCCATCTGCATGGCCGAGCACCGGGATGCGGGTGTTGTCCTGGATGAAGCGAACCAGTTCGTTGCTGCCCCTGGGGATGATCAGATCCACGAGGCCATCCAGACGCAACAACGCCAGGCTCTCCTGACGTGTGGTGAGCAGCGCGAGGGCATCGGCAGACACCGGACTTGCCGCCAGACCTGCCTGCAAGGCTTCCATCACGGCCTCGTTGGTGCAGCGCGCCTCACTGCCCCCCTTCAGCAGGGCACCATTCCCCGAACGAATCGCCAGGGACGCGATCTGCATGACCGCATCAGGCCTGGCTTCAAAGATCACACCCACCACCCCAAGCGGGACGGAGACCCGTTCCAGGACTAATCCATGATCCAGCTCCCTATGCAACTGGCGACAGCCCAGTGGATCGCTCAGGCTGGCCACCTTGCGGACGCCATCAATCGCTGCAGCCAACTTGGTTTCATCCAGCTTCAGCCTGGCCATCAGGGCCGGTGCCAGACCCTCGGTTGCTGAACGTTCAAGATCCTGACGATTGGCAGCAAGGATGCTCTCGGCGCGCTCGGTCAGAGCATCCGCCATCGCCTGGAGCGCCAGCGCCCGTTGGCCGTCATCAGTCTGCCCCAGATCAACAGCAGCACGACGGACAGCCGCTGCACGCTGCAACAGCGCGGCGGAAGGCTCTGGAACGCTGGACATCAACGCAATCAATCTGGAGCCATCATCCCGTTCAGCCGCTGCAGGGCGAGCCGCGCAGCCCCAAGGCGTCCGGCGCCATTACCAAGGCAGGCGGCTTCGATGCGCAACCCCTCCCGCGACACGGCCTGAACCCGCGACTCCACCTCGCGGCGTACTGACGGGAGAAAGTGATGCGCTGCACCCGCCAGCCCACCACCCAGCAACACCAACTGAGGGGTAAACACGTAAACCAAAGAGGCAACGCCACAGCCCAGACACTCGCCGTAACGGTTCCAGACCTCAACGGCAGCCGGATCACCGGCATCGGCCTCTGCACTGAGCTGGCGAGGATCGCGATCGCAGAGCCGCCGCAGGCCCGTGATGCTCGCGAACTGCTCCAGGGAGCCACGGTTGCCGCTGTTGCAGGCCGGACCATCGGGCTGCAACCCGATCAGCCCCGGTTCCGCCGCCGCACCGTTGTGGCCCGTGAACAACTCCCCCTGCAGGAGCACTCCCCCTCCCACACCGGTGCCGAGGGTGAGCAGAACCACATCCTCCACACCCTGGGCAGCACCGAGCCAGGCCTCACCCACCACGGCACAGTTGCCGTCATTGGCGAGGGTGACCCGGCGATTGAGCCGTGACTCCAACCAGTCCGCCAGCGGCACGTCCTCCCAGCCGGGCAAGTTGATGCAAACCCGCGCCACCCGGGCAGCCGCATCCATCGGACCAGGAAGCCCGATGCCAACCGCCTCGGCCTGGTGCTCCGGGTCGATCTTTGCGATGGCCTCACAAAGGGCCATGGTCACGGCGCCAGGAACGGCGGGCTGCGGTGTGGGCCATTGCGCCTCCGCTAGCACCGTGCCATCGGAAGAGATCCGAGCCAGCTTGATCGCCGTGCCCCCGAGATCCACACCGATCACCTGCGCAACAGGCATGACTCAGAACCGGAAGAACACCTGCAACTGGCTCTGCCAGGTGCCGTTGGCATCCACAGCCCCAGACACGGTGGTGTTCGGCGTCAGCCGATAGGAGAGGGTTGCCTGGGGAGGAACATCGGTCGTGTTCGGTGCAGCCAGAACGGAGAGGTCGAACTTGTCGGTCAACGCCACACCAAACTCCGTCACCACTGTGAGTGTTGGCGAAATCTGGCCGGAGGTGCGCTCCTTCTCTGATTTCACATCGGGGTTGACGTAGGTCGGAAAAATCGCCACCTGGAGCCGTTGCCCCATGGCATCGGTCAAGGTGCCCAGCACCGGTGAGAGCAGCGACTGACTCAGCATCGTGGCCAAAGCAGCACCACCGTTTCCGCCCAAAGAGGCCAGGGAATTACCACCGATCAGACCCAACAGCTGCTGCTCGCTCATAGGTGGTGTGCTGCGTAGAACAAGATTTTCTTTGTCAACCAGACGGTTGGCCGGCCCGGTGGCCTGGACCATGACCTTCACCAAGCGGAGCTGACCACCCTCGGCATAAGCGCTGCCCGTGCCATTGGAAGCAAATAGGTTGGCACTGGTGATCTGATCGCTGCTGCCCGCGCTGACGGTGTCGGAGACCCTGGCTTGCATGGCGATATCCACATAGGGCACCAGACCCAGCGAGGGAGTAAACACCGCTGCATTCGCCGCCTGCGGATCCAAACGCAGTGGAGCAAGGGGAGGAATCCAGATCCTGCCGGACTTGAGCCGGATCAAGCCTCGCGCCTCCAAGGAGGGATCCAAGGGGCCGTTCAACGTGACGGCGCCTCCCCCTTTGAAGCTGATCCAAGGGGGCATCAGCACCTCGATATCAGGGCCCAGGGCCAGTCGAAGATTTTCAAAGCGGATAGCCGACAGTTTCGGCATGAACCGTTGCAGCTGATCCGGACCTTGGATGGATCGGTTGGGGCCCATTAGGACCAGAGGTTCCTGGAAGTCCCACTTCTCCGCCAGGAGTTGCATCACCGATTCGGAACCGGGCTGTACCTCCTTTGAGGGGCCCTCAACACCGGTGGGAACGAGGGTTTGAAGTCCGCGCCGCCGCAGCCGTCCGAAGAATCCGGACTGCGGCCGAAGCGTGCCTCGAGACAGGGTCAGATCTCCAGAGATGATGGGTTGCAACAAAGCACCGGAGACCTGCAGTTCACCATCGGCCTGGAACTGCACGATCGGCTGACGAATCTGACCTTGGCTGAGTTGCAAGGTGAGGGGTGGAGCATCGCTCCGGGGAGCAAACAGGCCGAGCGTTCCTGATCCACTCAACTTGCCGCCGCGGCCCACCTCGGCCTCAAGGCGTTGCACCAACACCCGATCGAAATCGAAGAGAACCGAGGCGTTGATCCGGCTCAGCGCCTGTTCACCGATGCTGAGGTCACCGTTGGTGACGACAAGAAAGCCATTGGCTTGGGGTTGCTTCAGGGGCCCGCGCAACAGAAGTCGCAGATCCGTGCCCCCCTGCTTGACCGTCAGCGAATCGCCCGCCAGAAGCGTCAAAACGCCAAGGGCATCCCCATGGCTTTCGATCTTCAGGTTCAGATCGGCATCGGGGTCGAAGGGAACGACCCCCGAAACGATGATGGGTTCCTTACTGTCCCCCCCCCTCAGGGCGAGATCCAGGCGGATCAAATCACGGTCGACGACGACCGATCGCTGCTCCAACTGCAGGGGTTGGCCCGCCAGACTTGCGGACTCCAGCACCAAATCGGAGACCAGCAGGGGCGCATCTCCGCTGAGGTCGTAACGGCCGCGGATGCCAACGCTGCCGCGCAGCTGCGGCGGAACAGGTGCCAGCAACGCCAGCAGCGATAACGGAACCTGCAGCAGCGAGAGGTCACCAGATCCACCGAACAGCGGGCCACGCAATGTGGCGACCATGGGTTCGAGCTGGAGAGCCTTGGCCTGGTCGTCCCCTTCAATCCACAGATGGGCCTTGGCGATGAGATCGGCCTTCAGATGCTTTGGATCAGGACCCTGGATCGTTCCCGAAACATTGACCCGTCCTTCCAAGCGCTCCAGCTCTGGTCCTTTGCTGGGATGGGCCAGGGCATAAGCCTCGAGAGCACGTCGCGATTGCGCCAACGCTTGTAACTGCCCATCGAGGGAACCGCCGAAAGTATTGATGAACAGAGTTCCGAGATCCTCGGCACGCCCAGAGGCCAGACCGGGATGGGTGTCGTTCCCTCTTAATTGACGGGAAATGAGCGTCAGCCAGGTGACATCAAGACCTTCCGCCTCGATCTGGCTATGCATCCGCCCACCTAGATCTCCACGGCCCTTCAGCCGAATGCTGCCAACCAGGGGGATAAGCGTTGCATCTGCCTGAAAACGTCCATCCGTCAGGGATCCCTCCACATTGAGGCTCTCCATAGCGATTCCTGCCAAGGAGGGTTCTGCGATCGCAGCAGAACCACTGACCGCGAACGGGGCCATGGCCAGGCTCCCCTCACCCGTCAGCTGGCCAGCCACCGCTTTGGGCTGGTTGACCGGCGTAACGATGAATCGAAGACCATCGATGTTGAGGTCCGCTGCACTCCATCGGTAGCGGCGTTGCCCACCTCTGGGCGCCACACCATCCAGGCGCAACTGCCCCTCGCCACGGTCCAGACGCACGGCCTGAGGCCAACCATCTGCGGCGAGCTCGGCCACGAGCAAGCCGGGCACTGAGGGCTGCTGGGCCGCCATCTCAAGACGAGCGCCACGGCCGAGCACACCACTGAGGCGCCCTTGCCAACGCTCGGGAACCTGCAAGGCCCCGAACCGGGGTTGGTCCAGCATCAGCCTGATATCTGTCTGAAGGGCTGACAGTGCACCGTTCAGCCGCCCCCGCGCCGCCACCCGGCCGTTCAAAGGAGTGCCGACCAAGGGGCTGAAGCGGCTCATTTCCAGAGGTTTGAGTTCAAAGCCGCTCTGCAGTTCACCGGCTTGAAGCCGCCCCTGCTCCAGTTGCAGAGGCAGGCGCGCTTGCGCCCGCAGCATCGGGCTGGTGAAGCGATCCAGTACTAGAGCCGAATCAGCCGTGGACCATCGGGTCTGGAACGACCAGCGCTCCAGAAGAGGATTAATCGCCTGGCCAAGCTTCAGGGTCAGATCCGGTGAGGCCAAAGCACCACTGAAGTCAACGGCTCCAAGGATCGGAGCGGTTTGACCCAAGCCAGCCTGAAGCGACGGGACGGCAGACCAGAAGCGGGAATCAATCTGCAGCTCGGTGCTGCGCAGATCCAGGTTGGATCCAATCGTTCCAGCAAGCCCGAAGCGCAGTCCAGGGGCGCTGAGCCGGAGCCGGTCCACCAAAACAGCCGGTTGCTGAGGTTGAAGCCAAGGGGTGCGCCACTGACCATCCAACGTCAGAGCTGTGTTGAGGCCCATGGTCTCCGGCAGCTGGAGCTGACCATCGGCGCTCCACCGGGGCTCCTCCCAGGGGCCCTGGATCCGGAGCTTCAAGCGATCCTTGCTCGCGGGGCTGACATCTGAGCTGCGAACTTCAGCACGAAGATCAAAGCGTTTGTTCAAAGCCACGGAGCCTGAGGCCAGAGCCTCAAACGACCCGAAACGCAGTGTTGCGGGCTCCAACTTCAGTTGATCACCCTTGCAACCAATGCTGAGACGACGGCTCTGGACTAACGCAAGTTTGAGACGGTTCAGCCTGACTCCACCCCGGCAGTTCAAGGCGCCACCGGTCCAGCTGATCTGGACATCGCCCTGCAGTTGCCCTGAGGCATCCAGATCCTGCGTGGGGGCCATGACCGTCCCGAACGGTTGCAGATTGAGCCGATCCAGCCGACTGCGCAGCCTGAAGCTGGGCCGATCCCAGTGCCCTTGACCATCCAGGCGCAACGAACCTTCGGAGTCGACCCAGCGCAGTGAAGATTCAGTGCTGAAAAATGCCTCCCCCAGCAAAACCGAGCCCTGGCTGCTGAGTTCAAGGGTCTGCCGCTGGGGGCCGAAACGCAGCCACGCGGGATCAGCCAACTTGTACTGGAGCCCAAGCCGCGGCAGGTCGCCTTCGCCGCTCGCAGGTCCAAACGTCCAGTAATGACCTGCCTCATTGACCTCTAACTGGCCGCGCAGCTTGTGCAGGGTGATCTGCAGAACCGGCTGCAAACGCCGAAGACTGGCCAGGGGCGCAAGGCTGACCTCAAATCCCGCCAGGCTTAGTTCAGAACGATCCGCCTCTGACGGCAGGATCTGGCTGGGGCCAATAGCCATTCCCCAAGGGCGTAATCCCTTGTAGGGACCGAGTTTCAGCGGATGACCAAGAGGAGCCGAAAGAGCTCTTTCCAAGGTGGGACGGAAGCGGGCAACGGTGCGCTCCGCAACACGATCAAGGGCGATGAAACCCGCTGTTCCAGCACCGATCAGAACGAAACTGCCCGCTGCTAGCAAGGCTCTGCGCCGCGTTTTCCCCATCAGACGCGACGGACATCCCGGAATCTCGCGCAATATAAGGAGACTGTTTTCAGTCCACCAGACCCCATGTCCTTCGATCAGCTGCTGCTTACTGCCGCTCCCTGGCTGGGCTGGTCCGGTCTTGGGCTGGGAGTGCTGACAGGTGTTGCCTTCCTCGCCCGTTGGGGCATCCGTTTTCGCCTGGTCGGCGTCAGCAGCTTCACGCTGTTGCTGGCGGTCAGCTGCTGGGCATTCGGCGTGAGCTACACACCACCCGTGGTGGTGGAGGGCGCTGTACGGGCGCCAATCGTGTTCGACAACGGCAACGACCTGGTCGTGGCACAGGTTCCGACCGACCTAGCTCCTTCAACAGTCCAGGCCACCCTGGAGCAACTGGAAGGGAACCTGCGTGGCTCCGGCCGCAGCAGCAGCACTGTGCTGGTGCGGTTACGGGGAATCCAGACAGAAGGCGACGGCCAGGGCCGCCCCGTCATCCTTGGCGAGGTCAGCAAGACCTTTCGTTGATGCCGAACTTCAACGACACGATTCAGGAGCTTCCCCAGTCGTTTCGCAGGGAAAAAAAGGAGCTTGATCAGGCTGGCATCAACCACTGGTCGGCCATCCGTGACCTCACGGATCTGGAGTTGAGCCAACTGGCCCGCAGCGGTCAGGCATCGGCCCGCAATCTCAAACGGCTACGGGGCATGGCGAACTTGGTCTGCGGGTTGGATCTCCCCCCCCAGGACGCCGCGCTGCTGATGCATGCCGGCATTGCCACACCGGCCGCTTTAGCGGCGTGCAGCCCCGAGCGCCTCGTACGCCAGACCGGCAGGCTGGAGCGCAGCCTCGGGACAAAAAGGCCCGCCGTCGTGGATCTGAAGGTGGCCGGCGACTGGATCCGACGCGCCAAACAACTTGCGAACTGACCCCAAGAACCCTGACTTGCTGTCCAATCCTGCGTAAGAAGAATTGATGAGGTTGTCCCCCCTGCGCACAGCTCTGGTTGCTTTGGCTCTGATCGGGTCTCCCTCACTTGTGGGTGCTGCTGATTCAGATTTGCTCAACAGCGTCAAACGCAATCCTGAAAAAGCCAAGGCGATGTGTCGTTCATTCCGGGACATGAACGACAACGGACAATCGGCCTACTCCAAGAAAGCCACCCGCAAGGTCGCCACAAGTCAGAACCTGAACTTTCAGGATGCGGAAATCCTGGTGACCTACGTCGTGGGGATGCATTGCCCCAATGTCCGCTGAGACCAATGGAGTTCACTGCCGCCATGCGGCGCTGACGCTTCCTGATGGCGTCGTGCTGCAGTCGAGGCTTTGGCACCCCAGCCATGGCGGACCCTGGCCTGCCTTGCTGATGCGGCAACCCTATGGAAGCCGCATCGCCTCAACGGTCACCTACGCCCATCCAACGTGGTGGGCCTCCCATGGATTCCTAGTCGTCGTTCAAGATGTGCGAGGTCAAGGGGAATCTGAGGGCAGCTTCGGGGGATTTGGTCAGGAAGCGGCCGACACCACCGCCACCCACGCCTGGGTTCGCCAACTGCCGGAGTGCAATGGCCGCCTTGGGGCCTACGGGTTTTCGTATCAGGGATTAACCCAGCTCACCGCAGCTGAATCCACGCCGCCACCGGATTGCACAACACCGGCGATGACCGGACTGGACGAACGTCGCCACTGGAGTTGTGAAGGAGGTGCCCACTGGTGGCACCTTGGACTCGGCTGGGGGCTCCAGCTCGCCGCTCTTCAGGCACAGCGACGCGGTGATGCAACGGCCTGGCTGGAGATCCGCAGAAGCCTGGAAGACAACCGTTACCTGCGGGATGGGCCTGCACTGCTGGAACGCCATGACCCCGACGGCATGGCTTGGAGATGGTTGCAAAGCGACCCGGCCCAGGAGCAGCAATGGACGGTTCATCACCCCCCCGTGACCTGGCTCCAACGCCCGATGCTGTTAATCGGCGGATGGTGGGACCCGCATTTGGTAGGCCTTCTCGACCTCTGGTGTCGCAGCCAGGCCGCCGGAGGTCAGCCATCACTCCATATCGGACCGGCCTCCCACCTGCAGTGGTGGCCGGAAACCCAGCAGCTCTTGCTGCAGTTCTTCCAGGAGCATCTACAGGATCGACCACCACTGGAGCCAGCGCCAACCAGCCAGCTCTGGAACATCACGGACCATCACTGGGACTCCATCCCCGCACCAGACGCGGTGGGAGAGATGTCATGGGGACTGCGAAGCCAGGGACTGGCCTGCATCGATCCACACGACGGTGCGCTCGTGATGGATGGAGAGGGAGAGGGCGGGGTAAGCATTGTTCATGACCCCTGGCGACCGGTTCCAGCCATTGGTGGACACCTCGGAACAACCCCTGGCCCCGTGGACCGCTTTGCGGTTGATCAACGCAGCGATGTCGCAACATTCACCTCTGCACCTTTGGGGGCTGAACTGCTGCTGTCGGGTCAGCCGTTGCTGCTGCTGAACGCCCAAGCAGACCAGCCAGGGTTTGATCTCTGCATCAGCCTGTCGCGCCTGCCTGCTGACGCCAACACAGTTGTGCAACTGAGTACGGGCGTCCTGCGAGTACGAGGGGAAGAGGCGCTGACATCAGCGATCCGCAACGTGACCCTTCAACCCCTTCAGGCCGCACTGGCTCAGGGAGATCGCTTGCGGATCTCAATCGCAGCAGCAGCGTGGCCTGCCATTGGCGTCAACCCTGGGCACGACGGCGTGCCCTGCGGAGCACCAAGCCAGGAGCATCGTGTGGTGACGCTGACACTCGAGCTTGCTGACTCCACCCTGCAGCTGAACCCCTTTACCTCCGGCAGACTGAAGCTCGACTGATGTTTGTGCTTTGAAGCTCTCTGCTGCCCTGCTGGCCATCGCTCTGTCAGCCCCGATGGGGTTGATCAGTCCCGCAGCAGCGGAGGAGCTAACCAGGACTGAACTCACACCAGCCCAGGCAACAGCGGCCGCCGAAGTCCTGCTGGAGGCTCTGAAGGAACGCCAAGGGAACGTGATGCATGGCGCCCTAGCCGCTCCAGTCCAGACCAGTGTTGATGTCAGAACCGTCCAGGCTCGCCTTGACCAACGCGTAGCCATCGAAGCGAGCCGCATTGTCAGCGTGATTCCCGGCTACAACACGACCACGATTGACGCTGTCGTGACCACCGCATCCGGTGACGAAGGGATGCTGATGGTGCTGGACGAGGACGGCAAGCTACTCGCCTGGAAGTGGACCGATCAGATCCAACCCATCGAAACAACAGCGCTGGAATTCACCCGGGACCTTGCGGCAGGCCGTTGGATTGCCGCAAGGTCCAAGATGTCCTTGCAACTTCAGGAAGAGCTGGCTCCTGGAGACCTGGAACGCAAGTGGACCAAGCTCAGCCGAGTCGCTGGTGGTTACCGCAAGGTCAAGGACGCTGTAATCGCCCACCAGGGGGGGGATCAGCAACTCGTCCTCGTGGCTGTTGCCTTCGGCAAGGCCACATCCAACTTGTTTGTGATCTTCGACGAACGTGGTCGGATCATCAACGTCGACATTTCCAGGGACTTCGTCTGAAGATCAGCGGATTTGTTTCGTAAATCAGGCTTAACATCGCGCCCAATTCTTAGGTCTCCCATGGGTGTCGCCGCAGTCCTCGACTGGATGGTGCAGGACGGCGAACGGTTGGCGAATTGTCGCCATGACCACCCGTTCGCGGTGCTCGGTCCCCAGCCCTCAGATCAGGGTTGGACCGTGCGGATGTGGATGCCAGAGGCCCAAAGCGTGACCCTGCTGGTGGCTGGCGAACAAATCGCCATGACCACGCCGAACCACCCCTGGGTGTTTGAGGCAGAGATCGGCAAGGACCCTGGCCTGGACTACCGGGTCCGAGTCGAACGAGGCGGCATCGTTCACGAACAGCACGATCCCTGGGCCTTCCGAGGTGAATGGATGGGCGAAATGGATCGCCACCTGTTTGCTGAGGGCAACCATCACCACATCTGGCAAAAGATGGGTGCCCACCTCACCGAGCGAGAAGGCATCACGGGTGTGATGTTCTGCCTTTGGGCTCCCAACGCTCTGAGCGTCTCAGTCATCGGAGATCTGAACTCCTGGGACGGACGCCACCACCCCATGCAACAGCGTCTCGGGGGCATCTGGGAATTGTTCATTCCCGGCCTCAATGAAGGCCATCTCTACAAATACGAAATCCGCACCCAGGACGGCCACTGCTACCAAAAGGCTGATCCCTACGGTTTCCAGCACGAAGTTCGCCCGGACAACAGCTCCGTGGTGGCCCGCCTGAACGGATACAGCTGGGACGACCAGGAGTGGATGCAGAAGCGGGACAGCAGCAACGCGCTGGATCAACCCATCTCGGTGTATGAAATGCACCTGGGCAGCTGGATCCACGCCTCAGCGGAGGAGCCGTGGATTCAACCTGACGGGACCCCCCGCAAACCGGTCCCTGCGGCGGACATGAAGCCCGGTGCTCGCCTCCTCACCTATGCCGAGCTCGCCGATCGCCTGATCCCCTACGTCAAGGAGAGGGGATTCACCCACATCGAGGTGATGCCGATCACCGAGCACCCCTTCGATGGGTCGTGGGGCTATCAGGTGACGGGTTGGTACGCCCCCACCAGCCGCTACGGAACGCCTGATGAATTCCGGGCCTTCGTGGATCGGTGCCACGCCGAAGGGATCGGGGTGATCATCGATTGGGTTCCCGGCCATTTCCCGAAGGATGCCCATGGCCTTGCTTTCTTCGATGGTGCACACCTTTACGAACACAGCGATCCACGGATCGGGGAACACAAGGAATGGGGCACCCTGATCTTCAACTACAGCCGCAATGAGGTTCGCAATTTCCTTGTTGCCAATCTGATCTTCTGGTTCGAGCAATTCCACATCGATGGCATTCGTGTGGATGCGGTGGCCTCGATGCTGTATCGCGACTACCTGCGTCCCGATGGGGAATGGCTCCCGAATGAGAACGGCGGGCGGGAAAACACCGAGGCGGTCCGCTTCCTCCAGCAAGCCAACCACGTGCTGTTCCAGCACTACCCCGGAGCCCTCTCCATTGCGGAGGAATCAACAACCTGGCCGATGGTGACGCAGCCAACGGACATCGGAGGGCTCGGATTCAACCTCAAATGGAACATGGGTTGGATGCACGACATGCTCGATTACTTCGAGCTGGACCCGTGGTTCCGCCAGTTCCATCAGAACAACATCACCTTCTCGATCTGGTACACCTACACCGAGAACTTCATGTTGGCGCTGAGCCACGATGAAGTGGTGCACGGCAAAAGCCATCTCCTGCACAAAATGCCAGGAGATGACTGGCAGAAGTACGCCAACACAAGGGCTTTGCTGGCCTACATGTGGACGCACCCCGGCAAGAAGACGATCTTTATGGGGATGGAATTCGGCCAGCGGGCCGAATGGAACGTTTGGGGGGATCTGGAGTGGGATCTGCTCAACTACGAACCTCACAAAGGCATCCAGCGACTGGTGGATGACCTCAACGTTCTCTACAAGGCGGAACCGGCCCTGTGGCGTGACGACTTCGACCAGTTCGGCTTCCAGTGGATCGACTGCAATGACAACCGCCATTCCGTCATCAGCTTCATGCGTCGGGAGAGCAGCAGCGGCACCTGGCTCGTAGTGGTGGCGAACTTCACTCCCCAAAGCCACTCCAACTACCGCGTGGGCGTTCCGCTCGCGGGCTTCTACGAGGAGATCTTCAACTCCGATGCGGCCAAATACGGCGGCAGCAACCTCGGCAACATGGGCGGCAAACCGACGGAAGAGTGGGGCATCCATGGCTATGAGAACTCCCTGGATCTCTGCCTGCCACCGCTGAGCCTGGTGGTGTTCAAGCACGACCCGAAACGCAGCCTGAGCAGCAGCGACCCCGACAACATCCTGTGACGAAGGTGATGACTATTAGGGGGTGAAGCGCTAGTGGAGCCTTTGATTCAGGTAAGTTTTCGGCTGACCTGACCGGGCTTGATGAGCGACTCTTTACCCCTGCTCCTGCGTGCTGCGCGAGGTGAATCGGTGGAGCGTCCTCCGGTTTGGATGATGCGCCAAGCCGGGCGCTACATGAAGATCTACCGGGACCTACGTGACAAGTACCCCAGCTTCCGTGAGCGGTCCGAAAACCCTGATCTCTCCTATGAGATCTCGATGCAGCCGTTTCATGCCTTCAAGCCTGACGGCGTGATCCTGTTCTCCGACATCCTCACGCCCCTACCGGGGATGGGGATTGACTTCGACATCATTGAGAGCAAAGGCCCCCAAATTGGCGACCCAATCCGAAGCATGGCCCAGGTGGATGCCCTGCACCCGCTGAACCCAGCAGAGTCGATGCCCTTCGTGGGCGAAGTTCTGGGACGTCTCCGCCAAAGCGTTGGAAACGAGGCGGCTGTTCTTGGTTTCGTTGGTGCCCCCTGGACCCTCGCCGCTTACGTGGTGGAGGGCAAGAGCAGCAAGAACTACGCGGTGATCAAGGCCATGGCCTTCCGCGAGCCCGACATGCTTCACAAGCTGCTCGACCACTTCGCTGAGTCGATCGCCAATTACCTGCGCTACCAGATTGATTCCGGCGCCCAGGTGGTGCAGATGTTTGATTCTTGGGCTGGCCAGCTGAGCCCTGCTGACTACGACACCTTTGCTGCGCCTTATCAGAAAAAAGTGGTGGATCTGGTCAAACAGACGCACCCTGATACCCCCTTCATCCTCTACATCTCCGGTAGCGCAGGTGTTCTCGAGCGGATGGCCAACACCGGCGTCGACATCATTTCGCTGGATTGGACGGTGGACATGGCGGAAGCCCTGGCGCGCTTGCCGGAGCACATCGGTGTTCAGGGCAATGTGGACCCCGGCCTGCTGTTCGGCACCCCAGAGGCGATCGAGGCTCGCATCGATGACTGCGTCCGCAAGGCCCGCGGTCGCAAGCACATCCTCAATCTGGGCCATGGAATCCTGCCGGGAACTCCCGAGGAGAACGGTGAAGCCTTCTTCCGCTCCGGCAAGAGCGTGATGGACCGTCTCGGGGCTGCCGTTTGACCCGCATCCTGGTGACCGGCGCCAGCGGCTGCGTCGGTCAGTACGTCTCCCGCTGGCTGCTGGAGAATTCCGAGGCAGAGTTGCTTCTCTGGCTGAGGGACCCCGCCAAGCTCAATGCTGTTCCTGCAGACCACCCCCGCATCCGCCTTCTGGTGGGGGATCTTCGGGACACAGACCGGTTTGCCCATGAGCTGGCAACAATCAACCGGGTGATCCACACCGCCACAGCCTGGGGTGATCCCGAGCGGGCCGAACAGGTGAATGTGGTGGCCGTGAAGCGGATGCTTGAGCTTCTGGATCCAGCCAAGCTGGAACAGGTCATCTATTTCTCAACGGCCAGCGTGCTCGACCGGCACCTACGTCCACTGCCGGAAGCTCTGGCCTACGGCACGGAATACATCCAAACCAAGGCCCGCTGCCTCAGGGATCTGGAAGAGCACCCCCTGGCCAGCAAAATCATCGCCGTGTTTCCCACCTTGGTGTTTGGCGGACGGGTCGATGGCACCAGCCCCTTCCCCACCAGCTATCTCACCGAAGGCTTGGTTGAAGTGAGCCGTTGGCTGTGGCTGGCCCGTTGGCTGCGGGTGGATGCGAGCTTCCACTTCATCCATGCGGAAGACATCGCCCGCATCTGCGGCCTGTTGGCAACACATCCCCATGAGCCAAACCGTGAGCCCGGTCAAGGGGCGCTGCGCCGCGTGGTCATGGGTCAACCAGCCATTTCAGTGAACGACACCGTGGCAACCCTCTGCCGCTGGCGCGGTGTTGCTCGCACGCCAGGCATTCCGCTCTGGCCATGGCTGATTGAAACGCTAATCCGCGTTCTCCCCATTGAAGTGAACGCTTGGGACCGATTCAGCATTCGCCAGCGACACTTCATTCATGACCCGGTGACGCAGCCGGAACGCTTCGGTGGCAGCAGCCATGCTCCCGACTTAGCAACAGTTCTTTGTGATTCCGGATTGCCCAACCGCGGAACCCCCAGAGCAGAGCGTAAAATTGCTCGATAGACATAGCTCTTTCATGCGCTCCGTCATCCGCACCGTTGCAGCTGCTTGCTGCGCATTCCTGATGCTGATCGGCCTCAACGTCGGCACAGCTCAAGCCGCCACCGTTGAAGTGAAGCTAGGCACCGACGCCGGCATGCTCGCTTTCGAGCCTGCAACCGTAAACATCAAGGCAGGCGACACCGTCAAGTTCGTCAACAACAAATTGGCACCTCACAACGCTGTCTTCGAAGGCAACGATGAGTACAGCCACTCCGATCTCGCCTTCAACCCCGGCGAATCCTGGGAAGAAACCTTCGCTACCGCTGGCACCTTTGACTTCTACTGCGAGCCCCACCGTGGCGCTGGCATGGTCGGCAAGGTGATCGTCGAGTGATTCCAAAATTTCTCTAGAAATCAAGGTTTCATCCCAATTGAACTGATAAACCCTGAGCTGTGTGTCAATCACAGCTCAGGGTTCTTTTTTTTGCCAGAAACGATGGATACCTTGGAGTATTGGAAGGATTTTGATGGCACGCGCTGCAGGCCTGATCCTGACGCTCTTGATGATCGTCGGTTCGACTGATCTGCTGTCATCCCCGGCGATGGCGATGGACACATCAGCCTTTGAGCAAGGCGAGCAGATTTTCAACAGCAACTGCGCGGCCTGTCACATGGGAGGCGGCAATGTGATCAGCGCCAAACGCACGCTGAAGATCAGCGACTTGAGCAACCACGTCGAGGCCTACACGAGCGCCCCTTTGGAGGCTCTTGAGCACGAAATCGAGGATGGCCTCAATGCAATGCCCGGCTATGCCGACAAACTGAGTGAAGAGGAGATCATTGCGGTGGCCACCTATGTCGAACAACGGGCTGAATTGGGCTGGTAAGTGCGATGAGTCGTGAAGCTCTTCAAGATTTTCTGCGGGCGATCGAGCATCACCAGGGATTGCGACGCGATGCTGCGCGTTGCAGCGATGACATCGAATTACTGGCCCTGGCCCAGCGCCATGGCTTCGACGTTATCCAGCGAGATCTCAGCGACGATGCTCAGGAATCAGCCATCACTCGCTGGTTTGAAACCAGCAGGATCCAACGCTCCTTTCAATCACCACCCTCTCAATCAACACCGTCTCAATCAACACCGTCTCAATCAACACCGTCCTGATGGCCGTTATCACCCTGCTCAGTGATTTCATTGATGGCACCAGCATGGCTCTGGCCGAAGACACCGATGCCGCCGATCTGAACGCCTTCATGACCGCCAATCAAGGCCGACTCTGGGCGAGCGTGCAACAACGCCGAAGGCAGCGACGTCAAACCGTCGTGCGCCGCGGCCCGGGAACGGTGTACTTCGCAGCGGATGCCACCGGCGCAGCCACTGTGGAGCGCTACCTCAGCAGCGAAACAGGATCAGTAGAGGAAGCAGACGCCATGCAGGCCATGCAGGCCGCAGGGGTGGAAGTTGCACCCCATGTGGGGGCTGACCGCGAGCGCGATGCACTGCTCAACGGTCAATTGCAGGGGCTGACCGACCAAGCCAAGGCCGAGGGTTTCGGCTGAACCAACCGACCACGACCCAATGACGCTTCCCAGCAACCCCCTGGGCCTAGAGAGTTTTAAGGAACTGGTCGACTGGACCGTCTCCTACCTCCACTTCAAACACGCACTGGAGGTCATTGCCTTCACCCCAGAGATCGCGACGGCCTACTTGAACAACTTCAGCGACTTCAAAAGTCGCTACGCCACGGAGATGAAAAAGCAGGAAATCCTGGAAGCCCGTCTTCCCAAGGAGATGCGAGAGACGATTGAGGCTGAAAACGCTCACCGTGCACTCCTAAGGCAGCTCCTCAACGGTTGACCAGGTACCAGCTTCGATTCAAAAATTTTTGGTTGTCGTGATGGGATGCACGGGGTCAGGTCCAGCACAACATCCAAAATCTTCCCAGTTGAGCTTAAAAGTTGAGCTCAGCCCCCATCAACTTGGCAACCGACAAGGGCACCACCAACAGCGCCAGCAGGAATCGACCATATCCAATTGTCCTTTTTGGCAAGGGCACCACCCAAAGCCCCACCCAGAACACCACCGGTCAAGGTTCCTTCTAGACAAGAGTTGTTGTCTTCTTTGCCAGGTTTCACGACAACAGGACGCGCATCAGTCGTGGTTGTGGAATGTGAATGATGATCATGCGCGACGTATCCCTCCCGATGCTTATGACTCTTCTTCCCATGAAAATGCATGTTGTTCGGGCATGGTCGTTCGACTTTGACCTCACGACTGCTCACATAGCCGGGGTTTTCTCGTGTACCAGGGTGGTATTTCTCAACATATTCATTCTCATAGCAATTTTTTGCTTGGGCATAAGACTTGTGAGCAAGAGCCGGCTGCTGCAAAGAGGGAATAAAAAGCATCCCTGGAAGAAGGGCAGTCAAAACTTTTTTCATCAATACAACATTCACATTCACCTAGTCATCATATAACCGCTTTTCATTGCATGCATGCATTCGCCATCCTGAAGTGCGACAGAATGTGTCCAGCCAACATCGAAAATAATTTCTCAACCTTGAGTTTTGTTATGCGAATTCCAACCAACAAACTGAGCATTCAATATCTTTTAAGCAGATTGCAATATTTTCATCCCTCGATGAGGGATCTTTGAAATGCCTCCATCCCCTAATCGAGGAACTGGATTAATCCAACTTGAGCTGGTCCAATCAATCCATTCTCAAAGACTTTTAAATCGCAGACGACACAGTCATTGCAGCCGCAAAGTACTTAAGACGACTTTTTTGCTGCATTAAGTACTGCCAGATAGAGATCCTCATCGATTTCACGAATGTCGTACTCCGTCGGCTTCACACCGTGATGGTGCTCATGGACGACCATCCAACAGCTGCGCTCCAGCTCTCCGCCAGCTGTCGACGACAGCGCCAAACTCTTCTGGACGAGAGACTCCACCAGCTGTGGATCAGACATCGGCCCTTCTCAGTTCGGCGAACTCTAAAAACCCATTCCGGTTTGCCGCCCCCTGGTGAGAGCACCCAACCGAATCCTTCGGTTTGCCCCCTCGGGCTTCGCATCAATCGCCATACGGTGAACGGAGTTTGAAGCGCATCAGAGATGCAACCCACGGCGGAACAGTTCACTGAAAAAGCCTGGGCCGCCATCGTCGCCGCCCAGCAACTGGCGCAAACCAGCAAACATCAGCACCTTGAAACGGAGCATCTGCTGCTGGCTCTTCTGCAGCAGAACGGTCTGGCTGGCCGAATTCTGACCAAAGCAGGTGTCGACGTCGCCAATTTCCAAGCGTCGGTCGACACCCATCTCAAGCAGCAACCCAGCCTTGGATCTGCACCGGAATCAGTCTTTCTGGGACGTTCCCTGAACAGCTGCCTGGATCGAGCAGAAACAGCCCGTGATGGATTCAGCGACAGCTACATCGCTATTGAACACCTGTTGCTGGCCTTGGCAGACGATGAGCGCTGCGGAAGGCAACTGCTCAGCCAAGCAGGCGTCGATACCACCAAACTCAAAGAAGCCATTACTGCTGTGCGAGGCAACCAGACGGTGACCGATCAGAACCCAGAGGGAACCTATGAATCCCTCGAAAAGTATGGGAGGGACCTGACTGCAGCTGCCCGTGACGGCAAGCTGGACCCGGTGATCGGTCGCGACGAGGAAATCCGGCGCACCATCCAGATCCTCAGCCGACGCACCAAGAACAACCCCGTGCTGATCGGCGAACCGGGGGTTGGAAAAACCGCCATTGTTGAAGGGCTAGCGCAGCGGATCGTCAACGGCGATGTGCCCCAGGCCTTGCAAAACCGTCAGCTCATTGCCCTCGACATGGGTGCCCTGATCGCCGGCGCGAAATACCGCGGTGAGTTCGAGGAACGCCTCAAAGCTGTGCTCAAGGAGGTCACCGCTTCCGAAGGCCAGATCGTGCTGTTCATCGATGAAATCCACACGGTGGTGGGCGCTGGAGCCACCGGCGGGGCCATGGATGCCAGCAATCTGCTCAAGCCAATGCTGGCCCGGGGGGAACTGCGCTGCATTGGCGCCACCACCCTTGACGAGCACCGCCAGCACATCGAAAAAGACCCTGCCCTGGAGCGTCGCTTCCAGCAGGTGCTAGTGGATCAACCCACGGTGGAAGACACCATCTCCATCCTGCGCGGTCTGAAAGAGCGCTATGAGGTGCACCACGGCGTCCGCATTGCCGACAGTGCCCTGGTGGCTGCTGCTGTCTTGAGCAGCCGCTACATCGCTGACCGCTTTTTGCCCGACAAAGCGATCGATCTGGTGGATGAATCCGCCGCGCGCCTGAAGATGGAGATCACCTCCAAACCGGAGGAGATCGATGAAATCGATCGCAAGATCCTGCAGCTGGAGATGGAAAAGCTCTCTCTCGGCCGTGAATCCGACAGTGCCAGCCAGGAACGGCTGCAACGGATCGAACGGGAACTGGCGGAACTGGGCGAACATCAAAGTTCGCTGAATGCCCAGTGGCAGCAGGAGAAAGGCGCCATCGACGAGCTTTCGTCACTTAAGGAAGAGATCGAACGGGTGCAGCTGCAGGTGGAACAAGCCAAGCGAAGCTACGACCTCAACAAAGCGGCGGAACTGGAATACGGCACCCTGGCCTCGCTGCAGAAGCAGTTGCTCGAGCAGGAAGCCCAGATCGCCTCGGAGGAGCCTGGTGAGAAAGGCTTGCTGCGGGAGGAGGTGAGTGAAGACGACATTGCCGAGGTGATCGCCAAGTGGACCGGGATTCCCGTGGCGCGGCTGGTGCAAAGCGAAATGGAGAAGCTGCTGCAGCTGGAGGATGACCTGCATCAGCGGGTGATCGGCCAGAACCAGGCCGTCACCGCGGTGGCGGATGCGATCCAACGCTCCAGGGCAGGCCTGAGCGACCCGAACCGCCCCATCGCCAGCTTCCTCTTTCTCGGCCCCACCGGTGTTGGCAAGACCGAACTCTCCAAAGCACTCGCCAACCGGCTGTTCGACAGCGATGACGCGATGGTGCGCATCGACATGTCGGAGTACATGGAGAAGCACACCGTCAGTCGTTTGATCGGTGCTCCCCCAGGCTATGTGGGTTATGAAGCAGGGGGCCAGCTCACCGAAGCGGTGCGTCGTCGGCCCTACGCCGTGATCCTGTTCGACGAGGTGGAAAAAGCCCACCCCGATGTCTTCAACGTGATGCTGCAAATCCTCGATGACGGCCGCGTCACCGATGGGCAAGGCCGCACCGTGGACTTCACCAACACGGTGCTGATTCTCACCAGCAACATCGGCAGCCAATCGATCCTGGAGCTGGCCGCTGATCCCGAGCAGCATGAAGCGATGGAAGCCAGGGTGAATGAAGCTCTCCGGGCCCATTTCCGGCCGGAATTTCTCAATCGACTGGACGATCAGATCATCTTCCACAGCCTCAGGCGGGAGGAACTGCGCCAGATCGTCACCCTCCAGGTGGAACGCCTGCGCAAGCGGCTGGCTGACCGCAAGCTGGAGCTCAGCCTGAGTGACGGGGCTGCCGACTGGCTCGCCAGTGCCGGATATGACCCTGTGTACGGGGCACGACCGCTGAAACGGGCTGTTCAACGGGAACTTGAGACACCCATTGCCAAGGCGATCCTGGCGGGTCGTTACGGCGAGGGGCAGGCGATCAGCGTGGAGCTGGAGGCTGACCAGTTAGCTCTGCGCTGAGAACCATGGGGGAACCGCGCTGTAATTGGCTGCATTGCTGCTGTTCTCCCGCGCCTCCACGGCATAGCAACAGGTGCGACCGCTATCGCGCTCTTGCAGCAGCTCGTTGGCCCAGGTCCAGATCAAAGCCGCCGTCGCCTCCATTCCCACGTTCTCCATCACGCGGAGATCCAGGGCCCCGAGGTCGTGCAGCCGCTGCCATTCAGCCAGCAGAGGATCATCGGCATTAACCAGAAAGGTGTGGTCAAACTGCTGCCGCAACTGTTGTTCGAAAGGGCGCAGGCTGGAGAAATCAACGACAAAACCGCAGGAATCCAGCTCCGTTGCGGCGAACCAGAGGATGAAACTGCGGCTGTACCCATGCACGAAGCGGCAATGTCCTTCGTGACGCCACTGCCGATGACAGCAGGGATATCCGCTGAAGGCTTTGCTGCAGCTGTAAGGGGTCGGAGAAACGAGCAAGGGGGGGAAACGCGGAATGGAGCACGCTGCGGGAAGATTCAGGCGTTGCCCGAATGTCCGAGGCCTGATGCAGCCCCTCAGCCCCGCCTTCATTGACCAACTCCGTTTTAACGAAGCGGGGCTGATTCCAGCTGTGGCGCAGGACTGGCTGGACGGGGCTGTGCTGATGGTGGCCTGGATGAACCGAGAAGCGATCGAAGCGACCTTGCGCAGCGGTGAAGTGCATTACTGGAGCCGCTCACGCCAGGAGCTCTGGCACAAGGGTGCCACCAGCGGTCACATCCAGACAATGCGTGAGATCCGCTACGACTGCGATGCCGACGTGCTGTTGGTAACGATCGAGCAGACCGGGGATGTGGCATGCCACACCGGTGCCCGCAGCTGTTTCTTCGAGAACAGTGACGAAAGAACTCCTGGTGGAACAGCAGCTCTGCTGCCGCCAACGGATGCCTGCACCGAACTGTTCCGAGTGATCGAGGGAAGACGTGACCAACCGGAGCAGGGCAGTTACACCAACAAGCTGCTGGCGGGGGGAGACAACAGCATCCTCAAGAAGATTGGCGAGGAAAGCGCTGAGTTCGTGATGGCCTGCAAAGACGACAATGCCGACGAGATCGCGGGTGAGGCCGCTGACATCGTCTTCCACATGCAGGTCGCCCTGGCCCATCACGGTGTCAGCTGGAGGAAAGTTCAGGAAGTACTGGCGGCGCGACGGGGTGCCCCGCGCCGGCATTAAGGCAAGCAGGGGCTGTCGCTGCTGATCACCACTTCATCGCCGAGCTCCACCGTGTCCAAGAGCACCCCCATGGTGAGCTGACCGGTGTTGATGCAACCTCCAGTCACCGCCTTGCCGATCCTGGTCTCGTCGTTGGTGCCGTGAATGGCAAAGCTGTACCAGCGAAAGACGCCGTCGTAGGTGTTGAAGCGAAAGGGCTGCTCGGTTGCCGGAACAGGAGCCAGGCTGATGTAGCCGATGCCGTATTCACCGGTTTCCCCATCACCTTTGAAGTCGATGGAATTCATGTTGGTGAAGAGGGTCTCGCGCAGCTCCTCCTCCGTTTTTCCTGATTGCTCCACCAATGAGGGGTCCATCTCGAAGCGGTCGTTGCTGAGGATGGCGTTGACCTGAAACGTTCCGAGCGGAGTGACACCCTCTTCAAAGGTGGTGCCTTCACAGCCAATGCCATGGCGCCCATGGCCGACGGTGAAACGCAAAGGGCCCTCAGCACGATCCAACACACCTTCACTGGCGATGGGATTGCTGCCATTCAGCTGGATCCGAATCGGCTCACGAATCTGTGGATCCTGCAGAGACGAACTGGTGTCAGAACGGCAACCCACAAGGCTGACGAGCACGCCAGCCATCACCAAAGAACGGATCAGATCCATGCATTGACCTCGAATGCGAGCAGCATGCCGCGCCCGGATGTCGACGTCACTCAGGCAAAGCAGATTCGGACGGTTCAATCGACTGTTGAATCGGCTGTTGAATCGTCGACCCGAAGCGGGTCGCCTGCTGCATCACCCACGCAAGGGTGAGGCGATCCCGTTCCGATGGCACCAATACAGGACTCTCCCCCTGGTTTATCGCCAGGGCATCGGTAGGAACAGAACTGTGACCCCAGAGCCCGAAGGCGTGGCCAAGTTCGTGCAGAGCTGTGGCTTGCAAGGCTTCGGCCCGAAGCTCCGGGGAGACCATCACCTTCACCTGGGGCTCCAATCGCCGGCTGCCAAGACGCTGCACGTCAACGATCTGCAGCTGCGTTCGTCCGTTGCTCGCCCGCCATACCCCAGCGACCTGACGCCGCGCCGGACGCTCACGTCGAATCAGCACATTGGCCTGGTCTGGGCTGTCCACCCTCGTGATGGGAACCAGTGCCTTCCAGGTGGTCAACGCCGATGACACCGCCTTCAGCCAGCGTTGGTCCCAACGGTTGGCAGGGGTTGCGTCAGCAGGCTGAATCCAGACGCACCAGTGCTTGAGCACGGGAGGGCCCAGAGGTGTGGTGGCGAGGGAGGAGGCATACCCCGGACGCTGACCAGGAGCCTGGCGTTCCAAGGCAACCTTCAGCGTTCGAATCTGCTCTTGCGGAGGACAGAGGTCGGGTTGCATCAGGCGGCGGGGAGACCAACGCCGCGGGCCATGAGTGTCGCCATCAGAGGAATGCTGGCGAAGCCGACCAATTCAATGTTGATGATCCAGGCCAGACGACCTGCGAGAGCTTCGCTTACTTTCGGCAGCTCGCCCTTGCGCAGTGGAATCGCCCAAAGGATGTAGGTGATCGTGGGATACAGCGACAGCCCCCCCACGGAGAGGTAAAGGCCGACCTTCCACCAGAACAAGGGGTTCTGGGTATAGAACTCGGCACCCTGGCCGAAGTGAATCACCCGCAGAATTCCACTCACCAGCAAAGCCAGGGCAGCGATGCCATAGACGATGTCGGTGATCACCATCGCCGTTGCTTCCTGGCGATTCGGATCGGCTTTGATCAGCTTCCGCTCCAGCACGAGTGCGCCGAAACAGAGCATGAAGCTGAGGTAGTGAACGTAGGCAACGCCAGCGTTTTTGGCGATGTCGGATGTCAGAGCGACGGCCAGGGGCATTGGCGTAGCAACAGAAGGTGCGGCGACCTTAGCCACCCAATTGAATTAACAATGAAAGATTCACTTCATCAACAGGAAGAAAGAGTGTAATAACGCAAAAAGTGTTAATTCGGGAGTCTTTATTATGACCGCCAGAAAAAAACACTTTGGTTCTAGGTTCAATTCAGCCGTATCGTCATGATGACGAGTTCTCTGAGTGCTTTTCTCGGCGAAATTGGTCGCCATCAGCTGCTCACCCCAGAGCAAGAACTGATGATGGGGAGGAAGGTTCAGGCGATGGTTGCCATCACCGAACGCTGTCATCTTGCTGGCGGGAGTGGCCCAGCATGTGAGTACAACGATAAAGAAAAAGGAGTGATTCGCCGTGGAGAACGGGCCAAGAATCAGATGATCACCTCAAACCTTCGCCTGGTTGTCAATCTGGCGAAGCGCTATCAGGGCAAGGGCTTGGATCTTCTTGATCTCATTCAGGAGGGAACACTCGGTCTGACCCGTGCTGTGGAGAAATACGACCCCACCCGCGGCCATCGCTTTTCGACCTATGCCTATTGGTGGATCCGTCAGGGCCTGAACAGGGCGCTCTCCACCCAAAGCCGCACCATTCGCATTCCCGTGAATGTGAACGAAAAGCTCACCAAGCTGCGGGCGGCCAAGGCGCGCTTGATGCAGAGGAATGGCCTGAGCCCTACCGGGGAACAATTGGCGGAGTTCATGGAGATCCCCATCGCTGAAGTGGAAGACCTCCTGGCCTGTGAACTTCGCAGCGTCACCGTCAGCCTGCAGGGGGTTGTGAAATCGAAATCCGATCCCTCAGAGCTGGTGGACGTGCTGCCCAGCGAGGAGCTGCCTCCGATGGAACGGGCCGAAATCGCTGAGCGCACAGCCTCGGTTTGGTCGTTGCTGGCCAAAGCCAATCTCACCCCGAAAGAGCACACCGTCGTGACCTTGCGCTTCGGGCTGGATGGCACCAACGAATGGCGCACCCTTGCAGAAGTGGCTCGCCACATGAACTGTTCACGGGAATATTGCCGTCAGGTGGTGCAGCGGGCCCTGCGCAAACTGCGCAAGACCGGAATTCAGAACGGACTCGTGGAATCCACACTCTGAACATCGGCTCACACAGCTAGCGCTTTGCAGCTGATGTGGTGAGAGTGAAGCAATCTGGCTCCCTCCGCATGACCAACCATGCAGCTCGAACCACCGTTGAAGCCGACGTGCTTGAACGGGAAGTCATCGACGAGAGCCTGCTGCGCCGGCTACTGCAGCGGGCTGGCAGGGGTCTTGCCGCCCCAGCCCTGGAAGCCCTGGAGTTGATGCTTGACCCAGAGACTCCCTCAGCAGCTCGACTGACGATGCTCGCAGCCCTGAGTTATCTGTTGATGCCAGCTGATCTCATTCCCGACCTGCTTCCTGTGGCAGGTTTTAGTGATGATTTGGTCGCGCTCTCAGCGATGGTGGGACTTTGGAGCAATCACGTCACCCCGTCGATCCGGATGCGAGCTCGCCGCAAACTGGATCGATGGTTTCCCCTTGCGCAATGAATCGCTGAACTGAATCGCTGAACTGAGTTGCTGATTGATGACTGGCTGGACCCCTGAATTTGAAGCGGATCTCACCCTGCTGCTGAAGGATTGGTTGAAACACCAGGGGCGTTCGCAGGCCGACCTGCGGCGAAACCTACGCGCCGTGTCGACCCGAATGCCCGCACTGCTGGAGGTGCTGGAACGAGAACACAAACTACGCGGACTGGCCGGACTGGCTGATCGGCTCTGCAGCGTCGAAGCCGAATGGCATGGCCAGCCATCAGCAGACAACAACGGCGTCGCAGCAGCAGAGGTGGATCCTTTCGGTCAACTTGATCTGCTTTTGCAGGAAATTCGAGACGACTGCTCCGATTAACGGACATCACGGGCAAAGTGGTGGCTCAGACATCGCTCCGATGACGCCCACACAACTCCTTAGTGCCTCCTTCTGTTTGACCATGTCGGTGTGCGGCGCATCGTCTGCCCTGGCCCAGACAGAAGGCTGGCTGAGGGGACCTGGCAGCGCAACTGGCAAAGACAGCAAGATCGAGGCCACGAATTGCGTCACTGCAGAAGACGGCTCGATGACCTGTGACACCAAAGTCGTTAACCCGGCCAGCAACACCAAAGCACGGCCCTACTACAACCCCTTCAACGACTGAGACCCGTGAGCGGACCCACCCGATCGAAGAGAACGTTTCTAGGTTTTGTTGATGCTGGTGAGCGCGAGGTCGCCCGACTTCTGACCCTGATCACTTCTGTTGTGATCGCTGCAGCGATCATCCAGCTGATGATTTCTCTGGGCTCCAAGCTGCTGACTGGATCAGCGGCAACGTGGTTAGGCGACGATCTCATCAAGATCCTCGGTGATCTGCTCACCGTTTTGATCGCCCTGGAGGTGCTGCAAAACATCACCAGTTACCTACGCCGCCATGTGGTGCAGATCGAACTGGTCCTGGTGACTGCTCTCACCGCAGTGGCCAGGAAAGTGATCGTGCTGCCTTCCGGTGCTGAAAACAAACCCCAACTTTTGGTTGGTCTAGGGATCGCGGTCGTCTCTCTCTCCGCCGCTTACTGGTTGGTCAAACGTGCCAATGCAACTCCCACCAAAACAAGACTCGGGCGTGGGTCTGCCAGCAAACTTGAGCACCAAGACTGACAACTGAGGGATGTCGGCCAAAGAGGAAGGCCGCCCTTCCCGCTGGAAAGACGGCCTAACTCGCTCGTTTGCGCATTGCAATCGACCTCATATTCAGTGTCTGATGCCTTGGGAAATCTCCTCCAGCAATGGAACTGAGACAGGAAAGGTCGAAGCGTCTGGCTCAAGGCACCCTGGGGCCATGGGGTCCAGGTGTGAAGCAACTCTCCTGCGGGGCACCTCCGAACGATGCAGAGGAGAGTCGACTGGCTTGACGCTCTTCATTGTCGCGCCAGACGAATTGCTTACGAATGGGTGGAAACTGTTGGAGCAGGGGCCAGAAAGTCAGTCTGCTTCTGCGATTTGCTCAGGTGGAGTGTCGGCCGTCATGGGCACCTCCGATCTCGATACACACACTCTCGTCAGCGATGACGGCAACGGCAATCAGCTGTCGTGCTCATTGCCTTTTGGGGCCGGAACACCCCATCGTGGGAATGGCGTGCCTGAACAGACTTAAGGGGCATCCCAGTGCAGGGCCAGCCAGAGCGTTCCAGGATCAGGGTCCGTGCGCTCGACCCGGTGGCGTTGATGGGGCGGGAGTGAAAGATGATCTCCAGGGCTGAGATCCACAATCCGATCGGGGTTCTCCAGCGCAACACAAGCGCTACCCCGCAGGACAAGCACCCATTCGTGTTCGGACTGATCCATCCATTCGTCGCTGGGGGATCGGTAGTCATTCGATGCGATCAGCATCAATCTCCAAGTCTCGGCGGACGCCAGCACCCGCATTGATTCCTCCCCGGGAGGTGGGCAAGGGGTCGCCAGCAGATTGGCGTCCCCCCCCTGCCCATGGTCACGCTCTCCCCAGCGCCGACCAATGTCGAATCCCCAGGATTGGGCCAACTGCACAACCTGATTGTGGTCAGCACAGTCCGCCAGCTTTTGACGACTGCTGGAGTCCTGCTGCACACGCTCCGCAAGGGACTGAAGTTGGGAGATCTTGCTGAGGAAACGGATCAGATCCTGTTCCGCCATGGGGGGACCACACAGCTTCAATAGTGATCCTGACAACAGACCAATTCAGGGATGGGCGCAAAAGTCAGAAGATCCTGACGATCTATTTCATGCCTTCTGCAACCAAGGCTCTCACCATCAGCGATCTGGAAGCAGGCTTCTCCAACTACTGCTTGGCCCTGAGACGCCTTGTCGCGGATGGACGCGACCTAGACGCCATTCGCCGGACTGTCTGCTGGGATTATCTGCACAGACTGCACAGCTCCCTTCCTCAGGATTACCGCTCTCCAGACGAACTGATTCAGCGGTACCTAAGGGAGGCATCACCTGCTCAAGCAGACTGATCGAAGCCACAACATCCCTGTGCTGAGCCATGTCCTGCGCTACTGCATTGGTGCATGTCTGCTGCTGCTGCTGAACCTCGGAACAGCTGAAGCCACTGTCGCTGCCGTTCCAGATGCCCAGCAAGGAGCCGTGTTGTTCGAACAACACTGCGCGGGATGCCACATCAACGGCGGCAACATCATTCGCCGTGGAAAAAACCTGAAGCTGAAGACCCTCGAGCGTGATGACATCGCAACGGTGGACGCCATCGCAGCCATCGCCCGTGAAGGGCGAGGCCAGATGAGCGGATACGCAGACGTTCTCGGGACGGATGGTGATCAGCTTGTGGCGGAATGGATCCTGATGCAGGCTCAGAACGCCTGGACCCAGGGATAAACCTCGAGAGCCGTCCAGATTCCCTGCTTCCAATAAATGTCGTCCTCAACGAGCTTGCGCACGACGGAGATGTCGTCTGCCTCGAAGATTCCGAAAACGTGGGTGCTTCCTTCAGTGGGCCCAAGAGTGACAAGCGTCCCCTGCTCTTTAAGACCCTGAAGGCGAGCGAGGTGTTCATCTCGATAGGGAGCACGCTTCACAAGAGCATCCGTGCAGTAAGTGCCCCACAAGACGAAACGTGCCATAGCAAAAGATGAAATACCGAAGAACTTTTCAGTAGAAAGGATGGCATAACGGATTGAGCAAACGCTATGTTGTGAAGGTTGATTTCTCACGAAAGCGATGCTCACTGGGAGCGACCTTCTCAATAAAGTCAAAGACCTGGGTGATGTCAGTAAGTCTGATCTGGTTCGTGTCTGTGGCTATGTTTCCCACAAAAAGGATGGTGGCGAACGTCTGAATTTCACCGCTTTCTACGAAGCCCTCTTGGATGCCAAAGGCGTCAGTCTTGGTAGCGGCGGTGTTGGCGGTGTCGGCAAAGGTGGCCGCAAGCTCAGCTATGTGGCCACAGTGCAAGGCAACGGCAACTTGCTGATTGGCAAGGCGTATACGGCTCTTCTTGACCTCACGCCTGGAGATGAATTTGAAATCAAACTAGGCCGCAAGCAAATTCGTTTGACGCCTGTTGGTGGGAGTGACGAAGACGAAGAGTGATGCAGCCACAGGTGCTGTGAGCACAAGTGGTCTCTCTGGTCGAGACCTTTTCAACCCCGACCATCGTCGGGGTTTTTTCATGCCATCAGCGTGATGGATGCAACTAAGGCTGATCAGCAGCGACGCGCAATTCAGCGCAAAAACGACCAGCCTCCTGAGCGATTTCGCCAGGAGATGCTGCAGCCATCCTTTTCACAAGCGCACTTCCCACAATCGCTCCGTCGGCACCCCAGCCACGAACCTGGCGCACCTGCTCAGAGCCTGAAATTCCAAAACCAACGGCGACGGGAACGGGTGAGGTTTGTTTCAGTTGCTGGACCAACCCTTCAACTCTGCTTTCCATTTGGGCCCGCTCACCGGTGACACCGGTGACGCTCACCAGATAAGTGAAACCTCGGCTGCATGTCGCAATCCGACCCATTCGATCTTTGGGTGTGGTGGGTGCAACAAGAAGCACGAGATCCAATCCGTATCGCTCTGCAATTGTCGACAACCGCTCCGCCTCTTCGAGAGGTAAATCAGGCACCACAAGCCCCGCCGCACCGGCCTCTGCTGCGGACTGGCAGAACGCCTCCATTCCCACATTCAGCAGCGGATTGGAGTAAGTAAACAGAATAACGGGAATCTGCAATTTCCCTTTTAAGGACCGCAGCATGTCCAGAACCGACTTGGGCGTGGTTCCAGCGGCAAGGGCCCGGGAAGCGGCGGCCTGAATGACCGGTCCATCAGCGAGAGGGTCGCTGTAGGGCATCCCGAGTTCCACCATGTCGGCCCCGGCACTTTGCAGGCTGAGGAGCACTTCAGCGGTCATAGAGAGATCAGGGTCGCCAGCCATCAGGAACGGCATCAGAGCGAGGCGACCGTCCTGCTTCAGCTTCTCAAAGCGCTGGGCGATGGAAGAGGACTGCTGATTGGGCATCTCGGTCAACCGACCAGGAACAAACCTCGAAAGCCTATGAGTCGGCGGGGGCGTCACCGTCCGAAGCAACCGAGGCATCCGCTCCGATCTTGCGCAACAGCGCCTGCTGCTCCTCCTCTGGGAGAGCGTCAAAACGAGCCTGAAGCGCGTCAGCCTCCTGCTTGTCGTACACCTCGCGGTAGCGACGCCGCTGATTCATGTAGGTCATTTGGCCGGTCACAACCCGAAACAGGTAGGAACTCGTCCAGACCACAACGATCACCACCAACAGTGTCTGGGCAGCAATCCCTGCCGAGAAACCTTCAAAGCCCGCAGCTTGAAAGCCCACTTGCCCAACCCCTCCCAGCAGGAGGACGGCGAGTCCGATCAGAAGAACCTTTCCACGCGTCAATTCAGACGTCTCCCTGCCCGCTGAGACGGAAATTGAGGAACGGAGCGAACAGAATCATCCCCGGGAAAAAGAAGAAGACCATCCCATAAATCCCCAGACGCTCCAGCTTGCCCATCTGATGCCAGCGCTGATTCATCCAGGCAAAAAGGGCCAGCGGAATGACCACGAGGTACAGACCGCCCAGCACGACATAGGCCAAAAGAACCAGCAGTGTGTCCTGTGGGACTTGATGGAGCAGGGACGAAAGGTCCAAGGCCTGAGGACAGCTGAGGGAAATCTAAGATGTCTGGGCGGGGGCATGGCGGAATCGGTAGACGCACGCGACTTAAAATCGTTTGGGCCGAAAGGCCTGTGGGGGTTCAAGTCCCCCTGCCCCCACCACCCGCGTTCAAGACGGCAATAACTCGGCGAGCTTGGTGCGGAAATCTCCCTTGGGCATACCGCCCTTCAATTCCCCCTCGATCGAGAAATCGCCATCGGGATCGCTCACCAGCAGGTAGGTCGGCCACCCCATACCCTCCTTGTTGGGGTACTGCTTGAGCAGGATCTTCCTGTATTTGCGGTACATCTCGGTGTCCTGCAGCATCACTGAGATAAAGCTGCAGCCGAGTTCCTCCGCCACTTTTCCGTCGTAATGACTCATGCGGTGACAGGTTCCGCAGTCTTCAGAGCTGAACTTGATCAGGTGCATCGGCGACGGCCCAAGAGAGGATCTCTCCAGCATGGAAAGGAACCAGTCCATTCACAAGTTCCGGCACAAGATGATCACGCCGTTGCAACGTGATGCGGCTGCTGTTGGCTGGCAGGTTGTAGAAAGCTGGCCCGTTCAAGCTGGCGAATGCTTCTAAATGGGCAAGGGCACCCTCTTCATTGAAGACTTGGGCGTAGCTCTCCAAAGCGAAGGGCGCATTAAAAATGCCGGCGCAACCGCAGGAACTCTCTTTTGAGGCCCGCTCGTGAGGTGCCGTATCAGTGCCAAGAAAGAAGCGGGGGTCACCGCTGGTGGCAGCCCGGCGTAGGGCCTGACGGTGACATTCCCGCTTGGCGACGGGAAGGCAGTAGAAGTCACTGCGCAACCCTCCGGCAAACATCGCGTTGCGGTTGATATGCAGATGGTGGGGGGTGATCGTGGCCGCGAGATGGTGATCCGCGGAGCTGACGTACTGCACAGCCTGCTCGGTGGTGATGTGCTCGAACACAACCTTCAGCTCGGGATGACGAACCCTCAGGGGTGCCAAATGGCGTTCAATGAAAACCGCCTCACGGTCAAAAATATCGATATCGGCATCCGTGACCTCTCCATGGATCAGCAACGGCATGCCGATCCGGGCCATCGTCTCCAGCACTGGATCGATCTGCAGCAGATCCGTTACTCCAGCTGCTGAATTGGTGGTTGCGTTGGCGGGATAAAGCTTGGCCGCGGCAAACACTCCCTCTCTAAAGCCAGTCTCGAGCTCGGAGGGATCGATCGAGTCGGTGAGGTAGGCCGTCATCAACGGCGTGAACTCCAGATCAGCGGGACATGCCGCCTGAATACGCGCGCGGTATGCCCGCGCCGAAGCAACGGTTGTCACCGGAGGGCGCAGATTGGGCATCACGATCGCCCGACGAAAACGACGGGCTGTATGGGCCACAACATGCGTGAGCATCTCGCCGTCACGGAGATGCACGTGCCAATCATCCGGAGCGATGATCGAAATCTGATCAGTCATTCAGCGCCAAACCATTGACGGCAAGACGCAAGGCCACGAGGCGATCGGCGCTGATGTGGCTCTTGGGAACACGATCAAGCAGCTTGAGCTTCTGAAGCCGATTTTCTGTACTTCCCGTCGCAACGACCAGGTAAACCCTGCGCCCTTCTTCAATCGCTTCCTTGACCGCATTCTCGAGAGCGATCGCAGCGGTGACCCCGAGGTGGGATACCTCTGAGAGGTCGAAGACGACCGCCTGACAATTGCCGATGGCGTTGTGCTCGCGAGCGATCGCTTTAGCCACACCGAAGATCATTGGGCCGGCGAGCTGAAACAACAGGACCTTGCCGGAGGCCTGATCCAGCAACACCTGCTCCTCTTCAGTCAGCTCCACATCGTCATCTGCTGTGCTGATCGTTTTCACTTTTCTGGACTGCAAAGCGCTCATCCGATCAATGGTGAGGACGTTGGCCACGAAGACGCCAATCCCCACCGCAGTAATCAGATCCACCAACACCGTGAGCGCAATGACGCCGTAGGTGATCACCGCAGCTTTAACCGAAAGGTGATGGGCCCGTTGAAGGAAATCCCAGTCGATGATGTCGATACCCACCTTCAGGGCGATCCCCGCCAGAACAGCAAGGGGGATCGTGGAGGCGAGGGGAGCGGCGGCCAGAACAACCACCACCAAAATCCCCGCTCGGACAATTCCAGAGAGGGCCGAACGTCCGCCAGCCTGAATGTTGACCACGGTGCCCATGGTGGCTCCCGCCCCAGGGAGACCTCCGAAGACACCCGAGGCGATGTTCGCCAGTCCCTGGCCCACCAGTTCCTTGTTCGAGTTGTGCTCGGTGCGGGTGAGGCTGTCGGCCACCACGGAGGTGAGCAGCGCATCGATGCACCCGAGCATGCCCAACACAGCCGCATCAACGAACATCAAGCGCAGCTGCCCTCCAGAGAAGGTGGGCACATGCAGGCTGGGGAGCTCGGCATTGAAGGGCGGAATGGTCTTGAGGCCAGCGTCTTGAAACAAGGTCATCGACAGAACCGTTCCCAAGACCAGAGCCAGTAATTGCGGCGGACAGAAACGCTTGACGTTCGCTGGGGTGAACCAGAGGATCGCGACGGTGATCAAGGCCAGAGCCAGCTCCATCGGCTGCACGCCAGTGATCAACCCGGGCAAATTGGACAAGGTCCCCATGACACCGCCCGATGCGGTCTGACCGAGGAAGGCAGGCAGCTGGAGAATCACCAGGATGGCTCCGATCCCCGACATGAAGCCGGAGATCACCGTGTAGGGCATCTGGGTGACATATCGACCCAGACGGAACACGCCGAAGAGGATCTGAAACAGGCCCGCCAGGATGACCACCGTGAAGGCCATGGCCATGGCGGTTTCCTTGTCCGGAGCCGTGGCGGTGAAGCTCAGGATTACAGATGTAAACACCACGGTCATCGGACCAGTGGGTTCAGAGATCAAGGTGGGTGTGCCGCCGAAGACGGCGGCCACCAAGCCGATGATCACAGCTCCCCAAAGTCCCGGTGCTGGGTCGCCCGTTGCGGCGACCCCGAAGGCCAGGGCCATCGGAAGGGCAATCACCGCGGCGGTGACGCCACCGAAGGCGTCACCGCGCAGATTGCTTGTGGAAATCCGATTCAACATAAGTTCTGGCACTGAACCGCAGCGCCTGACATTAAGTGGAGTCACGACAAAGCAGAATCCCCACACACAACTGATCCCTCCCCATGCCTGAATTTGTCCAGGCCACGATCGAAGTGCTGCTGGGGATCGGGCTGCTGTTCGGTGGCGGAGAGCTGTTCGTTCAGGGGGCCGTCGCCATGGCGGTGATCTTCGGCATTCCCCAGCTCGTGATCGGGCTCACAGTGGTTTCACTGGGCACCAGCGCGCCAGAACTGTTCGTCAGCCTCAGTTCAGTGCTGCAAGGGGCTGACGCTCTCGCCGTCAGCAATGTGGTGGGCAGCAACATCTTCAACGTGATGGTGGTGCTGGGCAGCAGCGCCCTTGTTCTGCCGTTGCGTGTCGAAAGCCGACTGGTGCGGCGGGACGTCCCCCTGATGATTGCGATCTCAGCGGCGGTTTGGGGCATGGCCTCCGCAGGACGGGTCACCTGGCAAGCGGGCCTGGCGTTGCTGTTGGGACTCTTAATCAACACCATCTGGGAGATCCGCACCGCCCGTGAACAACCGGACGACAGCGGTAGCGCTGAACCCGACATCGAAGAGGACGCGGCGAGCGGCGGTTGGACCCTGGCCGTCCTGCGACTGCTCGGGGGCATTGGCATCCTCACCATCGGATCACGGGTGCTGGTAAGCGGAGCCACGTCAGCCGCCACTTACCTGGGAGTCAGTGAGGCGGTGATCGGTCTGACGATCGTTTCAGCCGGAACCTCGATGCCGGAATTGATCACCTCCCTCGTTGCCGCCCTGCGGGGGCGCACCGATCTAGCGATCGGCAATGTGGTGGGCAGCTGCTTGCTGAACCTGCTGCTGGTGCTGGGAGGAGGAGCATTGGCCGCCGCTGGCCGTGGGCTGGAGGTCAGCCCCGAATTGATTCAGGACGACCTGCCAGTGATGTTGCTAACGAGCCTGGCCTGCATGCCGATCTTCTGGACGCGCGGACGGATCAGCCGACTGGAAGGAGGGCTGTTGCTGGGTTTGTACATTCTCTACATCGTTGACAACGTTCTACCGAGAACAACTCTTGCCAGTTGGTCGGATGAATTTCGGCTGTTGATGCTCTGTCTTGTGCTGCCGGTTGTGATGATCGTGATCATGACCCAGGCCTTGGTGTTCTGGAGAACGAGGACTTAGCGGCATCCGAGTGCTCCCCGTGATGAGACGGATGGAGTTGTATTTCCTCATCCAGGGATGACCGCCTGATTAGCCGTGTTCATCCTTGAGGCAGATGATGCTCGGCTTGCCGATGCTTGAGCTGCTTCCCCCGCTCAACGACAAGAATCTTCCCTGGATCGACGTCATCCATCCCATCGTTGTTCACTTCGTGATCGCGATGGCATTGATCACGGTCGTGTTCGACGTCATTGGTGTGATCAGCGGCAAGAAGAACCTGTTTGAGGTGAGCTTCTGGAACTTGATCGTCGCCACCGTTGCGATCTTCGTGGCCATCATCTTCGGCCAGGTGGAAGCCGGTCTCGCCAATCCCTATGGCGCGTCACGGGACATCCTCAACATCCACAGCACCATCGGCTGGTCCCTCGCGGGTGTGCTCGCCCTGCTTACAAGCTGGCGCTACGTCGCCCGGCAAAAAGACCCAGCGATCTTGCCCAGGGGCTTTCTCATCTTTGACGTCGTGCTGGCGGGTCTCGTGATCACGCAGGTGTACCTCGGAGACAAGCTGGTCTGGGTTTACGGGCTGCATACGGTCCCCGTGGTTGAAGCCATCCGTCAGGGAGTGGTCTCGTGACGCTCTTCGCCGCGATCGCATCGCCGATCAACGACATTGCCGACTCCCTCGGCGCCAACAACCTTCCCTACGCGATTCCGCTGCACCCCAACCTGGTGCATCTGACCATCGGGTTGTTTGCGATCGCCATCGCCTTCGACTTCGCCGGTGCGTTCTACCCGTTGGAAAAACGGGTGTTCCGCTTTCTGGCTCTACCAGTCACCCGCAGCGGCTTCCACGACGTGGGCTGGTACAACCTCGTGGCCTGCAGCGGCATCAGCTTCTTCACCGTGGCAGCAGGGTTCTACGAAATGCTGTTGGCGGTTCCATTACCGGGCATTCGCAGCATCCTCGGCCAGACCGCCATCGACACGATGCTCTGGCATGCCATCGGTGGCGTCGCGATTCTGCTGGTGATCGTGGCCATGACCATCTGGCGGGGTTACCAACGTTTTGTTTGGCGCAAGGACTTGGGCCGTCAGGTGACCTGGCTGTATCTGCTTTGCGGCACCGCCATGCTGCTGGTCATGGGCCTGCACGGAAGCCTTGGCGCCTGGTTGGCCAGTGACTTCGGGGTGCACATCACCGCAGACCAGTTACTGGCCTCCGGTGCCGATCTGCAGGAGGCATTGCCATGACCACCACCGCCCCCAAAAACGGCCCGAACATCGGCGCCATCGTGATCATCAGCATCGCTGTTGCGATCAATCTTGTGATCGCCAAACTGATGGCGACATGGTCCTACAGCTGGTTCCCACCGCAGGCCTCCAGCGCAGCGTCCTACGTCGACGATCTATTCGCCCTGGAGACCGGCATCGGCTCCTTCATTTTCTTTGGCTGCACCGGTGTCATGGGCTGGGTTCTGTTGTTCAACAGAGCCGGCAAATACGACGAGAGCGACGGGGCGCCGATTGAGGGCAATACCAAACTCGAGATCATCTGGACGATCATTCCGCTGGTGACGGTCTTCGTGATCGCCACCTACACGATGAACGTGAACATGAAGCTTCAGACCCTTGGTCCGAAGCAGAAGTACGCCATCGGCACCGATCCCACCGCCCTCATTGCAGTCGATCCCACCGCGGACATCGGACCAATCGATGTGATTGCCCGCCAGTGGAGCTGGGAGTTCGTCTACCCCAGCGGCGTGCGCAGTTCGGAACTGCACATCCCAGTGGATCAACGGGTGAATCTCCGGCTGATCTCAGAAGACGTGCTGCACAGTTTCTTTGTGCCGGCCTTTCGACTGAAGCAAGACATCATCCCCGGCAGCATCATTTCCTACAGCCTCACGCCTACCAAGGAGGGGAGGTTCCGGTTGAGGGACGCCATGTTCAGCGGCGCCTACTTCTCCCAGAACCAGACAGACGTGATCGTCGAATCCGAGCAGGCCTACGACGGCTGGCTGAAAGCCACAGCCCAAAAGCCACTACAACCCGGCCTCGATCCAGGGCGACCGCTGTACGACCGACGTCTCAGTCGAGGAGACAAGGGCTGGGCAACGGTACCCCCCGCTCCCGCCCCGATGGTGAACGACCCCGGCGATCCCTCCATCCCCCACGACGCCTGAGACGCGCCATGACATCCACGAACTACGACCCGCGCATCCTCAAGGCTCCCCACCCCGTCCCGGGGGCCCCGGATAACTGGAAGCGCTTCTTCAGCTTCAACACCGATGCCAAGGTGATCGGCATCCAATACATCGCCACGTCGTTGTTCTTCCTCTTGGTGGGAGGACTGCTGGCGATGATCGTGCGGGGTGAACTGATCACACCGCCAGCGGATCTGGTGGATCCGAGCGTTTACAACGGCCTGTACACCATGCACGGAACAGTGATGCTGTTCCTGTTCCTTTTTCCGATCCTCAATGGCTTCAACAACCTGTTGATCCCCACGATGATCGGCGCGCCAGACATGGCGTTCCCGAAGCTCAATGCTGCCGCGTTCTGGTTGGTGCCCGTGTTCGCCGCGGTGTTGATGGGCAGCTTCTTCGCACCCGGTGGGCCGGCGTCATCGGGATGGTGGTCATACCCACCGATGAGTCTGCAGAACCCTCTGGGGCACTTCATCAATGGTGAATTCCTCTGGATCCTTGCTGTGGCCCTATCGGGCATCTCCTCGATCATGGGTGCCGTCAATTTCGTGACGACGATCATCCGGATGCGGGCTCCAGGCATGGGCTTTTTCAAGATGCCGGTGTTTGTTTGGACCGCTTGGGCCGCCCAGACCATCCAACTGGTGGGGCTGCCGGCGCTCACCGGAGGTGCGGTGATGCTGCTGTTCGACCTCAGCTTCGGCACCAGCTTTTTCCGGCCTGAAGGCGGCGGTGATCCGGTGTTGTTTCAACACTTCTTCTGGTTCTATTCCCACCCAGCCGTGTACGTGCTGGTGTTGCCAGTGTTCGGCATCTTCTCCGAACTCTTCCCGGTGTATGCCCGCAAGCCACTGTTCGGCTATCGATTCGTGGCGATCGCCTCCTTCGGCATCACCTTCCTCAGCCTGATCGTGTGGGCCCACCACATGTTCTATACCGGCACGCCGAACTGGATGCGCCATATCTTCATGTTCACCACGATGCTGATCGCCGTTCCCACAGGGGTAAAGGTGTTCGCCTGGCTGGGAACGCTCTGGCAGGGCAATCTGCGCCTGAACACGCCGATGCTGTTCTGCCTGGGTGGCTTGTTTAATTTCATCTTCGCCGGGATCACCGGCGTGATGCTGGCCACCGTGCCGATCGACATTCACGTGGGGAACACCTACTTCGTGGTGGCCCACTTCCATTATGTGATCTTCAACACGATCGGCTTCGGTGTGTTCGCCGGGATTTACCACTGGTTCCCCAAATTCACGGGCCGGATGTATTACGAGGGGCTCGGCAAAGTTCACTTCGTACTCACCTTCATCGGTGCCACGCTCAACTGGCTGCCCCTGCACTGGGCTGGGTTGCTGGGGATGCCGCGCCGGGTCGCCTCCTATGACCCTGAATTCGCCATCTGGAATGTGATCGCCAGCATCGGTGCCTTCATGCTCGGCGTCGCCTCGATCCCCTTCATTCTCAACATGGTGAGCTCCTGGGCCCGGGGGCCGCAGGCTCCCCCCAACCCCTGGCGGGCCATCGGCCTGGAGTGGCTGCTGCCCTCGCCGCCACCGGCTGAAAACTTCGAGGACGACATCCCCACCGTGATCAGCGAGCCCTACGGCTATGGCCTGGGCCACCCCCTCGTAGAAGACGAGGAGTTCTACGTGCGCCGTTCCCAGGAGGCCTGAACCGATGACCAGCGTCAATCCCGACCTGCAGCTCAATCACACACCCGGGCATGTGAAGCACGACGGCCACAACATGACCGGCTTTGTGATTTTCCTCTGCTCTGAGAGCGTCATCTTCCTCGCCTTCTTCGCCGGCTACGCGGTGCTGAAGCTCACAGCTCCGCAGTGGCTACCGGACGGCGTCGAGGGGCTGGAGGTGCGCATGCCCCTGATCAACAGCGTGGTCTTGGTGAGCTCAAGTTTCGTGGCCTATGCCGCCGAGCGATATCTGCACAAGGGCAACCTCTGGGGCTTCCGCGCGGTCTGGCTGCTCACCATGGCCATGGGCTCCTACTTCGTTTACGGCCAATACCTCGAATGGTCGGAGCTCAGCTTCAGCCTCAGCACCGGTGTGTTCGGAGGATTGTTCTATTTGCTGACGGGCTTTCACGGTCTGCACGTGATCACTGGGATCCTGCTGATGGGACTGATGTTGGCGCGTTCTTTCGTCCCAGGGAACTACGACAAAGGCGAGATGGGCGTGGCTGCAGTGAGCCTGTTCTGGCACTTCGTTGATGTGATCTGGATCCTTCTTTTCCTTCTGATCTACGTCTGGCAGTAATTCCATGATCATCGACGACCGCCACTACGACGTCATCGTTATCGGCAGCGGTGCCGGAGGAGGCACCCTGGCCGGAGCCCTGAGCCGACGCGGCAAGAACGTGCTCGTGCTGGAGCGCGGCGGGGCAATGGCCCTCGAAGACCAGAACGTCGCCGACGTGGATTTATTCCGCAAGGATCGATATCACCCCAAGAGTGAGCGCTGGTTCGGACCCGACGGCGATCCCTTTGCACCGCAAACCACCTATGCACGGGGAGGAAACACCAAGATCTGGGGCGCGGTGCTGGAACGCATGCGCGAACAAGATTTCGGTGAGGTGGCGCTCCAGGACGGAGTATCGCCGGCGTGGCCCCTGGATTACTCCGAACTGGAGCCGTACTACGAGCAGGCCGAGACCCTGTACAGGGTTCACGGCAAAGCAGGCATTGACCCCTGCGAGCCCCAGCGAAGCACGGGCTATGAACGTGCGCCGAAGCCGGTGGAACCCTTTCTGGAACCCCTTCGTTCCTCTCTCCAACGCCAAGGCTGTCAGCCCTACGACATGCCGATCAGCTGGTCAGACGACCGGGACGATCCCAGCGGCGATTCCCAGTTGTTTGGTCTGCAGGTGGGTGATCCCGAACGGCTCACCGTGCGTGACAACGCCCGGGTACTGCGCCTGCATGTGAATCCAGGTGGCAGAGCCATCCGAGGCGTGGAAGCTGAGGTCAACGGCGATTCATGGCTGTTCAGTGCCGATGTCGTGGTCATTGCCGCCGGTGCCATCAACACGCCGGCCATCCTGATGCGCTCGGACAATGCTCACCATCCCAAGGGCATCAGCAACGGATCGGATCAGGTGGGGCGGAATCTGATGAATCTGCAGCTCACCTCGATCCTGCAGCTAGCCACAGAACCCAACAGCGGCCGCTACGGGCGCTCGCTGGGGATCAACGACTACTACTGGGGAGACAAGAACGTCAGTTTTCCGCTAGGGCACATTCAGGCCGCCGGTGGCGTTCTGCAGGACGCGTTGTTCGCCGAGTCACCACCGGTGCTGTCCCTGGTGACCAAACTGATCCCAGACTTCGGGCTCGAGCGGCTGGCCTCCCGCTCTGTGGCCTGGTGGGCCATGACGGAGGTGCGTCCGGATCCCCACAACAAGGTGTGGCTCAACAACGAACAGATCCGGATCAACTACATCCCCAACAACCGGGAAGCCCATGATCGCCTCGTTTACCGCTGGATCGACACGCTGAAAGCCGTAGAGAACGATCCGGTGACCAAAGTCGTTTTAAAGGCACCCACCCATGCGCGAGGAGAAGCCCCCTTGAGTGTCGTGGGCTACAGCTGCGGCACGTGTCGCATGGGCGAGGACCCATCCAACTCGGTGGTGGATCCCAACGGCAAATGCCATGAACTGGAGAACCTCTACATCGCCGACAGCAGCATTTTTCCTAGTTGCCCAAGCATTGGTCCCGGGCTCACGGTGCTCGCGCTGGCTCTGCGGCTGGCCAATCACCTGGCCTGATTAGGGCACTGTTGTTAAGGCACTGTTGCCTACATCGTCACGAACTCCTCTGAGACGGAGGGGTGCAACGCCATGGTGCGATCGAAATCAGCTTTGGTGGCGCCCATCCCAACGGCAATGGCGGCCATCTGAATGATCTCCGCCGCATGCTCGCCCACCATGTGGCAGCCAAGCACCCGATCGGTTTGCTTCTCCACTACCAACTTCAGTAGGCAGCGGGGGCCGGAGGCGGGCAGTGCCCGCGCCATCGAACGGAAGCGGGCCCGATGCACGACGACGCCGTCCTCGCCATGGCGTTCAGTCGCCTCCTCTTCCGATAAGCCAACGGTCGCCAGCTCTGGATCACTAAACACGGCACTGGCCACCAGATCGTGGTTCACCTGCCGCTGACGCGAACCGAACACGCTGTCGGCGAAAGCACGACCTTCATCAATGGCGACAGGCGTGAGGTTGACCCGGTCAGTGACATCGCCGACGGCATGAATGTAAGGAACTGAGGTGCAGGAGTTGCCGTCAACCCTGATTCGCCCGTTGTCCACGGCAACACCAGCAGCCTCCAGACCCAGATCTGCAAGCCAGGGGCGACGCCCGGTGGCCATCAGCACACCCCCACAGTCGAGGGACTGACCATCCCCCAGTCGCACAGTCAGCGCACCGGGATCCCCCTCCACAGCCGCGACCGTCTGACCCAAGAGCACGTCAATGCCCTGGTCACTCATCCCGCTGAGGACTGCATCCGCCAACTCCCCATCAAACCCGCGCAGCAGCCGAGGGCCGCGCACCACCTGGGTGACCGCAACACCGAGGCCTCGAAGGATGCAGGCGAACTCACAGGCGATGAATCCTGCGCCGACCACCACCACCGCCGGAGGGACATCCTCAAGCTGGAACATGTCATCACTCACCCAAGTTTTTTCAATCCCTGGGATCTCCGGCCGTGCCGGACGGCCACCCACTGCCACCAGAAAACGAGGTGCTGAAAGCTCCGTCTGAACGGGCCCACCGCGTAAATCGGAGATGCCCATGCGATCCACAGCCGTGAAGCGACCCCAACCGGAGATCAGCTGAACGCCAGCCTTGTCTAGAAATCCAAGGTGGAGCGCATTGAGCCGATCCACCTCGGCGCGCACGCGCCGCAACAGGTCAGGCACATCAGAACGCACGGATTGGATGTGCAGCCCATAGGCCGATGCATCCGCCAGTTGATGCCGGGCCTGGGCGCCGTAGACCAAAAGCTTCTTGGGAACACAGCCGCGGATCACGCAGGTGCCCCCAACGCGATCCCCCTCAACGATCGCGACGCGGGCTCCATGGCTGGCAGCGCGTTTTGCGGCAGCAAGCCCACCGGAACCCGCCCCAAGAACAATCAGATCCAGATCAGCGCCCATGACAGCCGTTTGCTTCCCTCCATTCTTCTTCCCACGGGGGTGACGGAGACGACGGGCATATTCGTAAAGATGGAGTTATGGTCCGGGGAAGAGGGCCGTAGAAGCCCAAGACGAACCGGACGTATTTCAACAGCGTCCTTAAACCATGAAAAATCCTTCCAAACGTCGCAGGCATTCGCCTGACCCTGAGCTGCAGCAAAAGCGATTGCAGCGTCGCGAAATCGCGATGATGATCACCAGCGACGACATGAAGCTGCGGCTCAAGCAGCTCGCTGAGCAGGGCCGCCAACAAGACTGTCTGGCGCTGATGCATGAACTTGGCGACTGGCAGTCCTATGGACGGACCACGCTTGCGCCGATCCTGCATGCCCCCTACATCGGAATCAGCTGAACCACTGAGTTGGTTGGAACTGGCCGGGCTGGCGAAGGCTGAACCGGATCGAATTGAAGGGCCGACCAGTGCCCAGGCCAACTTGCGTTTGTTCGGTCAGCCTGAATCAAGCCTGATGGTCACGCTTTACCGCGACCATCACGCCTGGTGTCCCTACTGCCAAAAAATTTGGCTGTGGTTGGAGTTCAAGCGCATCCCCTACCGGATCCGCAAAGTCACCATGCGTTGCTATGGCCCCAAAGAGCCATGGTTCCTCGAAAAAGTGCCCTCAGGAATGTTGCCCGCCCTCGAGCTGAACGGGCAGCTGATCACGGAAAGTGATGAGATCCTGCTGGCACTCGAACAACAGTTCGGCCCCCTCGGCATGGCAATGACGTCGCCGGAAGCCCTCGAGCTGCGCCGTCTCGAACGGCTGCTGTTTCAGGCCTGGTGCATCTGGCTGTGTTCGCCACGATTGAGCCCCAAGCAACAGATCCTGGCCCGGGACCAGTTTCAGGGGATCGCCCGACGCTTCGAAAGTGAGCTAAATCAGGTTGAAGGTCCATTTCTGCGGGGGCAGGAGCCACAAACCGTTGATCTGATCTTCGTTCCCTACGTGGAACGAATGAATGCCTCGCTGGCCTACTACAAGGGATATCGGCTGAGGGCTGAACATCCAGCCATTGACCGCTGGTTCCGCGCCTTGGAGCAACTGGAGACTTACCGCGGCACCCAAAGCGACTTTCACACCCATGCCCATGACCTTCCTCCCCAGATGGGCGGCTGCTGGTCGGACGACGCAACGGAAGCGCAACGCCTGGCCGAACGGATCGACCGAGGCGATGGCCTTGGCGAAGACGAAGCCTGCTGGGTTGGGGTCAATCAAGCCGATCAGGCCAGCATCGCTCTCGGCAGGGTCCTCCGACACCAGCAGCGGCTACGGGAGGTCAATCCAATGGGTGCTGATGCCTTTGACCGGCCCCTCCGCTGTGCACTGACCCAATTGATCCACAACACTCCATGCCCTCCTCCATCTGGAAGTGCGGCGGGGCTCCGCTACCTGCGCGATCGGATTTCAGTTCCGAGAGATATGCCCTTACCGGCAGCTCGTTTGCTGCGTCGGGCGCTCGAATCCACCGCGCAACTGGACGGGCCTAAGCAAGCCAAGCCTCTCCCGGTGCGGGATCGCTTTGATCAGGATCCCCGTCCCTTCTTAAGTGGGTCATAGTGCGGAAGCGTCAAAACTGAGTCGTGCCCCTGCGGCTGCCTGCCTACCAACCGATTCCGGCCCCCGAGCAGGAAAACGAACTGATCGAGGTGTCAGCGGCACAGTTGCAGCCGACCCAATGGTGTGTGGGGCTGGCTGAGATCTGGTCACGCGAGAGTGATTTCGCCCAAGACACACGCCAGCAGCGTCTTGCCTACCTGCGCGGCAAACCCGTCCCCCTAATCCGCTCTGCCGATGGCGCCATGTGGATGCTGGATCGTCACCACCGGCTGCGGGGCCTGATCGGCATTGACCCAGGCGCCACCACCTGGGCTTATGTGGTGCAGGAGCTAGCGACAACTGATAAAAGTGCCGTGCTGTCGTTTCTGCAAAGCCAAGGGTGGCTTTATCTCTACGACGGTCGGGGCATCGGTCCCCGCCCAACCGAGCAGTTGCCCACCAGCCTGATGGGGCTCGAAGACGATCCCTACCGAAGCCTGGTCTGGAAGCTCAAGCAGGAAGGCTGGATTAAACCCCAACCGCTGATCCCATATCACGAATTTCGTTGGGCAGCCTGGCTACGCACCCGTCCCCTGCCACCCTTCAGCTCCAAGCGACTGGATCCGGCACTCGCGGCAGCACGCCAGCTGGTCTGCTCTGCGGCAGCTCAAGACATGCCGGGCTGGAAAGGCGACAAGAAAGCCTGCCGCTGATCAGCGCTTCTTTCTGGAATCGATCTGCAGCAGATCCTTCACTTTCTGCACCTGACCCGCGAGCTGGGGATCGGACGCCAGTTTTTTCTCGACTTGCTCAATCGCGTACATCACCGTGGTGTGGTCCTTTCCGCCGAAGTTGTCGCCGATTCTCGGCAGGCTGAGGTCGGTGCCCTGGCGCATGAGGTACATCCCCACCTGACGGGCCTGGCTGACGGCACGGCGACGGGTGCTGCTGCACATTTCCTCGGCCGTGACATCAAACACTTCAGACACCTTGTCGATCACCTGTTGCGGCGTGACCTCCACCCCCTGACCGGTGGGGTCCAGCATTGGCGCCACCGATTCCACGGTCATCGGCAACCCCGTGATTGAGGCGAAGGCCACAGCCCGGGTCAGGGCCCCTTCCAACTCGCGGATGTTCGAGGTGAAGCGCCCAGCGATGTACTGGATCAGATCTCGGGGCAGCGACATGCGCTCCTGCTCCGCTTTCTTCTGGAGGATCGCCATACGTGTCTCCAGATCAGGTGACTGAATGTCAGCGATCAGCCCCATCTGGAAACGGGAGATCAGGCGCTGCTGCAGGCGTGGGATCTGACTGGGGGGACGATCACTGGCGATCACCACCTGCCGCCCAGCCTCGTGCAGGGCATTAAAGGTATGGAAGAACTCTTCTTGGGTGTACTCCTTGCCTTCGATGAATTGAATGTCATCAACCAGGATCAGATCGGCGGCGCGATAGCGATCGCGAAAGGCCTGCATGCCGTCCTTGCGGATGGCCTGGATCAGGTCATTGGTGAAGGTTTCGGTGGAGACGTAGGCCACGCGAGCCCCGGGATCGATTTCCAGCCGGTAATGGCCAATGGCTTGCATTAGGTGGGTTTTTCCCAAGCCCACGCCGCCGCAGATGAACAGGGGATTGAACTCCCTCCCTGGCGCTTCGGCCACGGCAAGAGCCGCCGCATGGGCCATTCGGCTGTTGGGGCCGACCACGAAACGGCCGAACACATATCGGGGGTTGAGCCCGGGCAGGTAGCGCCGCGGTGAGCCGCTCCGGGCCGGAGCCGACACTGATTCCTGGGCGGCCGCAGGCGGCGCTGCATCACTCGCATCTGCGGAATCATCACTGGTTTCCTGCAGCGGCAGGGCGGTTTCCGCCAGCACGGTCACCTGAACGGGCTGACCGCTGATGCTGCTGGCCAGCTCCGCGATCGTGGGCAGCAGCTGCTCCCGCAATCGGACGCTGGCGAACGGATTGGGGGCCAGAAGCTTCAGCTCTCCATTGACAAAGCCACTGCAACCCGTCGGGCGAATGAAGGTCTCGAAGGTGGGCTTGCTCAGCTTTGCCTGCAACCCATCTCGCACCTTGATCCAGAGCTCTTCGCCCGTCTGCACCTAAAACCGCCATGCACCCGAGCGCTGAATCTACGCATGCCGATCCGCTCAGGCCGTCTTAAATGCATCAGCACACATCTCGTCGTGATGCCCAACGCCCAGCATTGGTTCGCCATCGTCCTGGCCGGGAGCGCACTCTCCGGTTGCAGCCTGGTGAGGGACCAGCTGGGCCTGACCCCCAAAGCACCGGTGGCACTGCCTCCTGTGGTGCACGATCAGCCCCGCAGCGCTCCACTGCAGCCGGGAGACAACGTGATCGTGAAGGCTGTGGACCGCGTCGGACCTGCCGTGGTGCGGATCGATGTAGTCAAAGAGGTGAACAACCCCTTCGGTGGGATCTTTGGCATGGGACCGTCCAGCCAGCGTCAGCAAGGCCAGGGATCAGGATTCATCACCAGGGCCAGCGGCCTGATCTTCACCAACGAACACGTCGTGCGCGGAGCGGATCAGGTGGCGGTGACCCTTCCGGACGGACGCAACTTCAAGGGCAAGGTGCTCGGCACAGACCCACTCACCGACGTTGCAGTGGTCAAGGTGGTGGCTGACAACCTACCGGTGGCGGCCCTGGGCAACTCCGACCAGCTCAGGCCGGGGGAATGGGCGATTGCCATCGGTAACCCATTTGGTCTCAATAACACCGTGACCGCCGGCATCATCAGCGCGGTAGGCCGACTGAATGCGATCAGTGAAGGCCAGCGGATTCCTTACATCCAGACCGATGCAGCCGTGAATCCCGGCAACAGCGGAGGCCCCCTGATCAATGCCGCCGGTCAGGTGATTGGCATCAATACGGCGATTCGGACCGCCCCTGGAGGCGGTTTGAGTTTTGCCGTTCCAATCAACCTGGCGAAGCGCATCGCGCAGCAGATTGTGAGCACCGGCCAGGCCTCCCATCCCTTCATCGGGGTGCAGCTCATGAACCTCACCCCGCAGCTGGCACGGGAGATCAATGCCACCAACAGCGCCTGTACGGTTCCTGAAGTGAATGGCGTCCTGGTCAAGGATGTGGTCAGCGGCACTCCGGCTGCTGCCGCTGGCATCCGCCAGTGTGATCTGATTCTCAAGGTGGAGAACAAGGCTGTTCAGACGCCCACCGAAGTGCAACTCGCCGTGGATCGCGGCCAGGTGGGAGAACCGATGGAGCTCACCCTCCAACGCAATGGAGAGGAGCTGATGGTGCAGGTGCGCCCGCGCGAACTGCCTCGGAACAACTGAGATGCTGCAGATCATCGTGATGGCCCGATGGCCATCACCGGGCCGATGCAAACGCCGCCTGTCCCGTGATCTCTACAACAGGCTGGGCTTGTCCAACAGCAGCGAGCGCGCCGCCAGGATCCAGACGCGTCTTACCGAGCACACCACCGCTGTGGTGCGCGGGCTCGCCGACGCGATGGTGATCGAGCCGGTGCTGGCGGTGAGCGGGCTTGGACCCAACGCTGCCGCACGCTGGGGACAACAGCTGGGGTTGCCGCTGGTGCGGCTGCAGGGGCAGGGGCAACTCGGCACCCGATTGCGACGGCAGTTGATGCAAGGCCATCGCCGCGGCATGCCATCCCTCGTGATCGGCACGGATCTGCCCGAACTCAATCCCGATGACTTGAAGCGGGCCATCGAACAACTGCAAACCCACGATTTGGTGCTGGGCCCAGCCTCAGATGGTGGCTACTGGCTGCTGGGGATCGGAGCGAACCTGATCCATACCCCCAAGCACTGGCCGCTGATTGGCATTCCCTGGGGCGGTCCGACGGTGCTGGAATCAACCCTGAAGGCTGCCAGCGCGCATGCAATCTCCACCGCACTGTTGCCCAGGAGGAATGATCTGGATCACTCGAGTGATCTGAAGCCATGGCAGGGCTGAGCGTCGTGATTCCGACCCTGGAGGAAGCCAACAGGCTTCCGCTGCTGCTGGCGGATTTGCAGCGTTGGCAAGGGGAGTTGGAGATTGTTATCTGTGACGGTGGAAGCAGGGATCAGACCCGACAAGTGGCTCACCTCGGCGGCGCCACCGTGCTCGACAGCCCGACTGCAGGACGAGGTCCGCAGCTGCGCTGGGGCGTCGACCACAGCTGTCATTCCTGGGTGCTGGTGCTGCATGCCGATAGCCGACTGCCTGGCTCCTGGCACCACAGGGTGGAGCAGATTCTGAACACACCGCAAGCGCGCTTCAGCGCCTGGAGCTTCGAGTTCAAAGTGGATACAGAGGCGCGGCCCATGCTGTGGCTTCTGGAGCGAATGGTGAACTTGCGCAGCCGTTGGCTGCAGCGTCCCTACGGCGATCAGGGACTGCTCATTCATCGCCAGCTGTATCAGCGCATCGGTGGCTACCGCCCGCTGGCACTGATGGAAGACCTGGACCTGGTGGAACGCCTCAGCAAGATCGCGACCATCCGCTCGTTGAACTGTGCCCTGCTGACCAGCGCTCAGCGCTGGCAGAAGCGAAGCGTGCTGATGCAGGCCTGGCGCAACGCCCGTCTGCGATGGCTATGGCGTCAGGGGCGATCAGCAGATCAACTGTTGCGGATGTACCAGCGCTGAACGATCCGATCAGTTCAGTTCAGTTCAGTTCAGTTGGCGTACCAGAAGGCACAGCGATGGCCCTGGGGCTCCAGATCCCAACCCTGGCCTTGATAGAAGCTCACGACGCCGGGGTCCGCGAACAGGCTGACGCGCTCTGTTCCCATCTGAGCCAAGGCGTTGAGGATGTACGCCATCATCTGCTTGCCAAGTCCATTGCCCTGATACAAGGGGTGCACCGCGACGTCCCAGACGGTGGCTTCGAAAACACCATCCCCGGTGCAGCGCGCAAAACCAATCAAACGAGGAACCCGAGCGTCGTGACGCCACAGCCCGACCTTGAGCAGGCTGTGAGTCAGTGCTTTGCGAACCCGTCGAATCGGACGGCGGCTCCAGCCCACAGCTTCCAGAAGTTGCTCAAGCTCCACCAAATCAAAGGGGTATTCCTGGCTAAAGACCAACGTGAGCTGGTCGTTGGCACAGGGGCAGAGACGGGCCCCCTGGCCGTACTGCTGCAGCAGAGGCTCAGCAGGTATAGGCAGGGAGGAACCGATCACAAACGCGCCAACCCCCGCTCCTGCAGCTCTGCGAGCTGGGCATAGAGGCCACCTCGGGCCCTGAGCTCGTGATGGGTGCCCTGTTCGATCAGTTCACCTCGGCGCAACACAAGGATGCGATCGGAGGCTTCCACCGTGGCGAGACGGTGGGCAATGACGATGGCGGTCCGTTTTTGCAGAAGACGGTCCAGATCGGCCTGAAGCGTCGCCTCCGTTGAAGGATCCATGAAGGCAGTGGCTTCATCCATCACCAACACCGTTGGATTGCGGATCGCCACCCGGGCGACAGCCAGCAATTGACGCTCTCCTGAGGAAAGATTGCCCCCACGCTCGCGCAGTTGCGTCTCCAATCCGTTGGGGAGTCGGGACAACAGCTCGTTGAGACCGAGCTCAGCACAGACCTGAACAAGCTCCTGATCACTGACCGGAACATTCAACCGAAGATTGTCGGCCACATTGCCGCTGAACAGGAATGTGTCTTGCAGCACGACCCCCAGCTCACGCCGCAGATCTGCCATCGGGATGCTGCGGATGTCACGTCCATCCAGAAGGATGCGTCCCTGCTGGGGGTCATAGAGGCGGCAGAGCAGACGAATGATGGTGCTCTTGCCGGAACCCGTGGGGCCCACCAGCGCCACATGCTCTCCAGGAGCGATGCGGAAGGAAAGATTGCGGAGGATGGGCTCATCCGGCCGGTAAGAGAAGCTCACGTTGTCGAAGATCACTTCGCCGCCACCGCCAGCAACGTGAGGATCAACCCCCTTGGCCTCGGCGATTTCGAGGGGCTGCTCCATCAACTCACCGATTCGTTCCACAGCAGTCAGTCCGCCCTGAATCTGCGTGAAGCGCTCGGCCAGCTGACGCAAAGGATCAAACAAACGCTGTGAATAAAGGATGAAGGTGGTGAGGGTGCCCAACCCCATCACGCCACTGGTCACCATCCAACCCCCCAGAGCCAGAACCAACGCAATGGCTGCGAGCGCGACCCATTCAAGAAAAGCGGAAATGCTGCTGTCGTAAAAAATGGTTCCGTTGACTGCGTTGCGGTAAGCCGTGCCCGTGCGGAGGAAGCGGGCACTGTTGACCGTTTCGCGGCGATACATCTGAACCACCTCAAGGCCCTGGAGGTTCTCCTGAAAGTCGGCGTTGAGCTGGGAGAGCTCTTCTCGAACGCGGTAGTTGGCCTTGCGGTAGCGACGCTGCAGCCAGAGAACAGCAAGCGTCACGGGCACCTGCGTGCACAGCAAAAGCAGCCCGAGCCTCCACTCGATGAAGAGCATCGTCGAAGCAATGACCAGAAGGCTCACCAGATCACCAAGCACCCCCACAGCACCACTGCCGAACACCTCGGCCAGAGCATCCACGTCACTCGTGAGCCGCGTGAGCAACTTGCCGACCGGCATGCCGTCGTGAAAGCGCAAAGACAGCGACAGCGAGTGCTCAAAGAGGTCGTCGCGGATGCGAGCGGTAAGGCGTTGACCGACGGCCTGAATGTTGAAGCTCTGCACCCCCTGCAAGCAGAGCCTCAGCAGCACCGAGATGAAATAGAGCCCGATGATGACGCGGATCGATCCGGAAAGACTCAGCCCCGAAAGCCACGGAAGACTGGGTTCTCCGCGCAAGACACTGACAGCCTGGCCGACGAGAAGTGGCTGAACGGCACCCGCAAAGGCCACGGGAACCAGCAGCACCAGGGTGACCAGAAGACGCCGACGATCCCGCACGAGATAACGGCCCAGACGACGAACCCGGCGCCAATCCGCAACAGCTCCCATCAGCTGGGACTCCCGACGGGCGTTCGTGCGGCGCGGATCGCCTCCACGATGGAGGCAAGGGGACCATGGTCCAGGCGAATGGACAGCGGATGCCCCACCAGCCGAGCCGTCGACTGGAACAGGTCCTCGATGGCAATCAAGCCGTTGTCCCGCAGGGTCCGACCCGTAGCCACAAGATCAACAATCGCTTCCGACATCCCTGTGATCGGCCCCAGCTCCACCGAACCATTGAGATGCACCAACTCGACAGGAAGATCGAGTGCATCGAAATATTCCCGGGCGCAGTGCGTGAATTTGCTGGCTACCCGGCAATGGGGAGGGAGATCTGCGGCTCGGGTGTAACCACTGCTCTCCTGAACCGCCACGGCCATTCGGCAACCGCCAAAGCCAAGATCCACCAGTTGGGCTACAGGTAGCTGATGTTCCTTGAGCACGTCGTATCCCACCACGCCTAGTTGGGCCTGGCCGTAGGCCACGTAAGTGGGCACATCACCGTTACGAACAAGCAGGGCCCTGGCACGTCCGCAGGGGGTGGGCACCATCAACTGGCGATTGTTCTTGTCGAGAACAGCTGAGAAATCAAGACCTGCCGCCGCAAATCGGGCGACCGAATCCTTAAGTAGCGCTCCTTTGGCCAACGCGACGGTGATCATGGGTCCAGCGCTGACCGGTTAACCAGGCAGGACTTTAACGATGCATTCCTCACTTCATGCCCTGCCTGTGCTGCAAGACAACGTGATCTGGGTCTGGGTGAAGGGAGCGGAGGCCGTTGTGATCGACCCCGCCATCGCCTCTCCGGTGCGTGACTGGCTGGAGCAACGACAGTTGACACTGGCCGCTGTGCTGCAGACCCATCACCATTCCGACCACATCGGAGGAACACCGGATCTGCTGAAGCGTTGGCCCAAAGCCGAGGTCATTGCATCCAGAGCTGACCGGGAGCGGATTCCTTTCCAAACCATGCCGGTGGGGGATGGTGACCAGCTCACCGTGCTGGGAGAGCAGGTGGACGTCATGGATGTCGCCGCCCACACCAGGGCCCACATCGCTTTTTTCACTCCGAACCTGCAAGACGAGGCCATGGGCCCCGTCTTGTTCTGCGGTGACACCTTGTTCGGAGCAGGCTGCGGCCGCCTGTTCGAAGGCACCGCTGAACAGATGCATGAAGCCCTGCAAAAGCTGGCCAGCCTCCCTGACGAGACCAAGGTTTGTTGCGCCCATGAATACACAGAGGCCAACCTGCAATGGGCCGTTGAGCAACGCCCTGAGGAAACGGTTCTGGCTGACCGCTTGCAGGAGGTGCGAACCCTTCGTTCAAAAGGCGCCCTCAGTCTTCCGAGCAGCATCGGTGTAGAACGTCGCACCAACCTGTTCCTGCAAGCCAAAACAGCCACCGAGTTGGGGGTGCTGCGCACACGGAAGGATCAGTGGAGACCGGGGACGCCCCAACGCGAAGAACGGGATCACCAACGGCGATGATCATGGTGATCGCGTGAAGAACCACCCCATGAGCGCCAAGGCCATCACCACTCAAGACGCGCCTGCACCGGTTGGGCCCTACAACCAAGCCGTCCTTGCCGGCGAGTGGCTCTACTGCTCTGGGCAGATTCCGCTTGATCCAACCACTGGGGAGATGGTGGGAAACGGTGATGTCGCCGCGGAAACGCATCAGGTGCTGAAGAACCTAGTCGCTGTCTTAAAAGAGGCCGGAGCCACGCCGAAACAAGTGGTTCGCACAACGGTGTTCCTGGCAGACCTCAGCGACTTTCAGACCGTCAACGGCATCTATGCCGACGTGTTTGGGAGCGGGGTCAGCCCAGCACGGGCCTGCGTTCAAGTGGCAGCACTACCCAAGGGAGCAAGGGTGGAAATCGACTGTGTCGCATGGCTTGGAAGCTGAGCCTGACCCACGGGGGCATAGGTTGGAAATGGCTTCAGTGGTCCTATGCCTCAGGCGAAACTCACCATCGGTGAATTAGAGGCGGGCTATCCGATGTATTGCAAGGCGCTGAGGCGCCTCCTCCAGCAAGGGAAAACAGCTCAAGACATTGAACGCACCGTCTGCTGGGGACATCTTGAAACCCTGAACCGCTGCCTCCCAACCCGTTACAAATCACCCTCCTACCTGCTGGCCCTGATCCGCCGCGATCTGGAAAAGCCTCAGGAAACCTGAAACTGATCAAATCAGAGGTTTCCCATACATCACTAGGCGAACGCTTCATTTTCAAGCGAAAAACACAGTTAAACCAGGGTGAGAAGCAAGGTCCTGGGAATGACCCGCTGTATTTTTCGCAAACCAAAACGGCAGTTCAGGTTCAGTCAGTGGCTTGCCGTGACAATGGTGATGCTGGGAGCTGCCCTGTGCCTGGAACTGCAGGCAGGGCTGAGCACCGACCAGGAAACAGGTGAGATGTCACCCTTAGTGGGCCAGCTTCACCATCCTTGATCGAAAACTGCTCTCAGCGAAGGGAGAGCATGACAATGCAGGGATGACCATTGAAAAGCTCGAGCAGCTTGCCGCGGTGATCGTGACGGCTGGCCTGGTGGCCGGCAATTTCCTGTTGTTCACCCCTTGGCGAGATGGCCGAGATCCGAGACAGCAACATCCTGAAAGCTCGATGCCTCAGAACTCAAGATCGCTTCGATTCATCGGCATGAATACAGATTTCAATGCAACAGATCATCGATATGAAAGCACTCAAATATCAGATAACCAAAAGCAGAACAAAAAGGCCAACACCTGAACCATCGGTGGCACCAGAAAAAATCAAAAAGAAGCCAAGCGAATAACTGGCCGAAACGGAAGACAGCCTGCTTTTGTAACGGCAAAGGTAAAGTACCTATTGCATTCAAACGCGAAAGGAGTAGAGAAGATACAGCCGAAAAAAAGAAAGATGAGGAAAACTACAATCACTTTTCAAGAGGCTTATGCGTCACGAGCCAATCCAAAAGCAGGCGGAGTCAATCTTTCTCTAAGAACCAGAAAAGAGAAACTCAAGACCCATCATGCAAAGCAAGGCATTGCCTAGAACCAGCAAAAATACGGAAAACAAATCAGAAAAACTAAGCTCGCCAATACTTGATCTAATTCCAAATAAATCTCCATGGTGAAAATCAATGAAAGGAAAAGTTGTTGTTCTCGACACCAATGTGCTGCTCCATGACCCCGAAGCTCCACACCGCTTTGGAAACTTGAGAGTCGTCATTCCAATGCAGGTGGTCGAAGAAATTGATCGATTCAAAAAAGATCACTCTGAGAAAGGAAGGAATGCCCGCAGGATTGCAAGACTCTTGGATTCCTATCGACAGCGAGGAAGCCTTGCTGATGGCGTGCTGATTGAAGGCACTAACAAGGGAATGCTGCAAGTGATTTTCTGTCAAACTAATGCCCTCAAAGAATTACCTCCAGAGCTGGGGGTTGGCGGCGGCGACAACAACATCCTCGCGGTGGCCTTGGAGCAGATGCGATGCAGTGGGCTGAAAGAGGCACCTGAGGTTGTGCTGATCAGCAAAGACATCAATCTGAGGATCAAGGCTGATGCGGTGGGATTACAAGCCGAGGACTACATCAACGACAACGTCTCCATCGACGATTTATACACGGGATTCCGTGAGCTCAGCACAGATGCTCAAACGATGAAGACACTGCATGACGAGGATCAACTCTCTCTCGCAGCAGTAACAGATAGCGAAGAACAACATCTCCAAGCCAATGAAGGCGTAGTGATGGTGGATCAGCACAACGACAGCCACACCCTGCTTGCCCGTCTTCAAGGCAACAGCAACACCCTCAAACCTCTGCACTGGCTGAATCGCGCCCATTTGGGGCGGATCAAGGCGCGGAACCGAGAGCAAAGCTTCGCGCTGGATTTGCTGCTCGATCCATCCATCGCTCTGGTGACCTTGGTGGGCAAGGCAGGAACAGGCAAAACATTGTTGGCCCTGGCAGCTGGTTTACACCAGGTCGCTGATACCCATCAATACGCACGATTATTGGTGACGCGCCCGCCGATCTCACTCGGGAAAGACATTGGCTACCTGCCGGGAACACTTGAAGAAAAACTTGGTCCATGGATGAAGCCGATCATCGACAACATTGACTTCATCACCGGCACTTCACCTGGCGATGCCGCTGAACAGACGAAAAGACAAAAGCAGCGAGAGCCACGTAACGCCTGGGCAGACCTCCAAGGCATGGGCTTACTGGAGGTTGAAGCCATCAACACCATTCGAGGGCGATCGATTCCCAATCAGTTCCTGGTGGTGGATGAGGCGCAAAACCTAACTCCCCTGGAAGTGAAGACCATCGTCACGAGGGTGGGCGAGGGCACAAAGGTTGTCTTCACCGGTGATCCCTATCAAATCGACAACCCCTATGTCGATGCGGAAAGCAACGGGCTCACATGGCTGGTCGAAAAGCTCAAAGATCAGCCCCTCGTGGGACACATGACCCTCACGAAGGGAGAGCGCAGTGAACTTGCTGAGCTGGCCGCAAATATCCTCTGATTCATAACGACATAACCAAGAACTCATCACCATGACTCAATTTGCTAATTACTCAAAACCCGAGCAAACCAATCTGGATGCCATTCTAAAATCAACAACCTACAAAATCGCCCATGAAGATCCAGAATTACTGAACAGCAGGGCCATGCGAGGCGTGAGAATGCTGCTTGAGATCACCAAACCAGATCTTCATCTACAAACAGCCGGCATTGAATCAACCATCATTGTTTTTGGTGGAGCCAGAATTATCGATAGAGAAACTGCAACACAGCGACTCAAGGAAGCAGAACAACACCTGAGTAAAAATCCAGGATCTTCAAGCTTAAAAAGACAGGTGATTCATCATCAACAGTTAGTGGAGCTATCTCGTTTTTACGATTCAGCCCGTGAATTCGCCCGCTTAGCATCTCAGCATGGCCAAGGCAACAAAGAAAACGACCATGGATGCTCATCACACGTGATCGTGACCGGCGGTGGGCCAGGAATCATGGAAGCAGCGAACCGTGGCGCCTTTGAAGCCGGATGCCGATCGATCGGACTCAACATCTCCCTACCATTTGAACAACACCCAAATCCCTACATCACTCCAGACCTTTGCTTTAATTTCAATTATTTCTCTCTTCGAAAATTCCATTTTGTGATGCGATCTATTGGAGCCATTCTCTTTCCAGGTGGATTTGGCACGCTGGATGAACTGTTTGAGCTACTCACCTTGAGACAAGTTGGTACAAAAGGAAGCATGCCAATTGTCCTCTTTGGTAAAGACTTCTGGAAGCGGCTTGTTGATTTTGAATACCTCGCTGAGACAGGCTTGATTTCAGGTGATGACTTGAAATTAATTCATTTTTCTGACACTCCAGAAGAGGCCTGGGACTACATACGAAGCCACACGGCATCAGCCAGACAATAAAAGCCCCGCCATTGCTGACGGAGTGAAGCGTGTGAGGCTTTATCGGGAGATGGATAGAGACAAACAGTGCCTTGCTCTTATCAATTCAAGCCAAGGCCTAACTACGGCCTTCAAAGCACTCTCGCCACAGCTGGAATACGTCTGAGCTGACCAGCAAGAGCGAACGAAACAATCGTCGTCACGACCGTTGCAGATATTGCAATGAGCCAAGGGTTGATTCCGATAAAACCAATTGCCATCAAAACCCCAACAAGAATCAATGAATGAATAACATACGCTCCATAGCTATTAACCCCAGCGGTTGCCAACCATTGGCCAAAGCGATCTTCATTGCGCTGGAACCACAAGATTAGATAGGAGAGAATTCCCCATGCGATGAAGGGATGGAAGAATTTACCAAGAAAGACTAATCTTGCCGGCTTATCCACAAGGCCAGGATTAAATGACAGAGTCAGGGCAAGGCCAAGGAAACATAGGATTAAAAACATGGAAAAGCGGAACCACTTCACAACAAGATGAGTGTCGAGCCTCTCAAACCAGCGATGGAACGATGCCTTACATCCCGCAAAAAACAAGAATGCATATGTAAAAATGTGCATTCCTTGTGCGCCCAGACCATTTAAAGGTGACTTCACTAAAGCAGACCAGAGTTCGGTTTGCGTTGTCATCACCACTTCAAGAGACCCTAGAACCACGGCACTGATCAACCATGAACGGATCCTTGGCGTGGAAACAGATGTATCGACTGCATATTGATCTCCTCTCAGCGCCACCCAGGCACAATAAAGCAAATCAAAAGCAAACAGAACGACTAAGAACCACAACACAATTACGGTATTAAAAGGAAGATTACTCAATGGCAATTTCGCAAAAGGGCTGGCCGGCGAGAGCCTGCTGAGCAGAAGTAAGCTGTTGTTAATCAACAGCATGCCAACCAAGAAGGGAACACCCAGCCGAAAGAGGCGGTCTTTCAAATAGTGCACCACTCCCTTCTTATGCACTGAGCGAGGAACGAAATATCCAGAGATCAAAAACATCATCGGCATGATGAAAGAATTTATCGCATACATGTACCAGGTGAAAAATCCTTTGAAGAATGGACCAACAGAATCCTCAACAGGAATGCGAACGCCAAGCCAGCCAATACCCCCTCCAAAAGCTATTGGGACATGGAGTGCAATGACGAGAGCAACCACCACTGCCTTGATTTGATCCAGATAAAGCGAACGCTTCACAGTCATTGATTGTCGAACGGTTATAGATCTAGTTTCACCAGGGATACCAGGTTATTGCTCCCCCATATGGGTGATACCTACCTGAGAAGTGAGTGAGTAATGAAGCCAATATGTGTCATTGAATGCTTTTGTATGGCAGTGCAACGCCCCTCGAATCCTCCGTCGCGGCTACGGCCTGCGAACAACTGCCAAATCCGGGGGTGTTTTTTACCCAATTTCAGCAGTCCCATCCACCAGTTGAGGGATGCGGGCCTGCGGGGACCCGGGTCAAACTTTCCGCATCAACAAACCATCAATGAAATATCTGCCACACCTTATGGCCCTCCTGCTGGTCGGGAGTACTGCTGCTCACGCACGCGTAAAGGATCACTTCGAGCAAGCTGTTATGAAGTGCATATCAAATCCAAGTGAGATGAATTGCAAAACGGCGGCAGAGTCAGCCGATCAATATGCCTACAGGTTGAGAAATAGCGATAAGAAGTGTCTTACCGTCATCGCTGTTGTTGGTGCTACAGCAGTAACAGCGCCATTTATGGGCAAACCCGAGCTGCTGATCGATGAATGGAACCGTTACCAAGAAGGATGCGGTTGAGGAATGTTGAAAGCAACCAGATCTCCATACCGGTTAGAGCCTCACTCCCAGGTGGCAACCCAGCAACCTGTCTGATCTTCGTGCGTCAGGAACGGGTAAAGCCAGTCCAGTAAAAGCTTCTCCACCACTGGCTCCCCAAGGTCTTTGCGCGCCCCCAGAAAAGATCATTCTCATCGACAAGCCTTCGATGGATTGGGGCTTGGATCTAAACACCACCGGCGCAACCGTTCCATTTGTTGCAGGGGCGTTCCCAGAACACACGCAGTTGCCCCCTGGGTGACTTGAAGATCAGTCCACCTTCCTCGGCGATGCGTTCGTAGCTCTTGCCCTGCTGGTCAGCAGCGAAGAAGTAAGCGACATTGTCGCGATAGACCCTGACGTTGCCTTGTCGTTGGCTGAAGCCGCATTCCTTCAGTTCAGTCGGTGAGAAACCTGTCTCCTGGGTAAAACACCAGACATCAGCAGTGTCGGCACGGGCTGGTGCTGCAACCAGGGCGGTGATGGCGATGGCTGCAGCGGCCAGTGTTGTGCGAATCATCGTGTCCAAGGGCATGGGTGGGTGTGCTTCCAATCAATCGCAGCGTGGACACTGGCGACCAGGTCGCCCAGCAGCGAAAGGGCAATGCGGGTGTCTTTAGACATGGAACAAACGTGACTGCCTTGAGGGTTCCCCTAGGTGGGTAAGCAATAAAAAAACCCAGGAGGGAAGAGAGGTCTCCTGGGTTGGGGTTTTCGTCCACTGCCACTTAAAGAGGATTCTTCAGATTTGTTCTGAGGCTCCGCTGAGAGTTTTGTTGGCTTCAGGCGCTTGCAGGCTCAGACCTTGTTTCCTTCGTCGTCCCAATACTCGATCCTGTTCACGTCCAGGTCTTCTTGCTTCAACTTGGCGACGATCTCCTTTGCTCTTGCCCTTAGGTACAACTCGTCGGTCACCAGACTTTGGTAAACGATCTCCTCCAGCGTCTCTTCAGGAGCTTCTGAGACGATCTGCTTCACATCGTCTTTGCTCAGCTTCACGTCAGTTCGGATGCTGACGGTCTGGTCGAAGTCGAACTCGATTTCGTTGATTACCGATTCCATTTGCTGGCTCTGTCTTGTGGTGAGAATCGCTGCTTGTCGTAGAAGCTAGCCCGCACCGGTTGATTGTTCTGCCTGACGGCAGTGAACCCAAAGCAGGGGGGATGGTGTCTTTGGAAGTTCCCGCCGGAGGGAACCTGCACCCAATGGAGCGGAGTCAGTTCAGCGTTATCAGGATGGATTGCCCAGGCGCGTCACTCCCCTGCTGGATTAGCGCGTTGGTAGTAGCCCTGTCCTGCGGGATTGCGCTGCTGGGCCTCAACAGTCGAAGGCATCAGCCCATTCACCGCAAGAAAAGCGGTCGCGCCCATAAGGGCACCTGCCAGACCACCGACAAAACCAGCAGCAACAGTGCGATGTAGACCTTTCATCAATTCAATTCATCTGACGACAAGGTCGCCGAAATGGCATGGCAGCACCTCCCCCATTCGAGCCATTGTTGTGCCTGATGTCAGGAGCACCACCCACCAGTCGAGGGATATGTAGCCCACGTGTCGCGCCCAGTCTTCTTAAGCCGTACTACAACTACAGGATTAGCTATTGAAATTTCATAATCAATTACTACCATTGAATTGAAAATCATACACACAAAAAGTCTCAGCGAATGGAATGGTTTGAACATCTGCTGACACATACAGCTGACGTATTACGCTTAATCCTTGAGTACCTCTCCGTTCTCTGTGTTGGCGTTGGCCTGATTGCAGTATTCAGTTCACGTGGACCACTTCGGAGCATCCTTCGGCGGCACCTCCCCCCTCATCTTTTACAGCGTGGACCATTGACAGCAGCCCGCTTGACGTTTGGCGGATGGCTTGCTTTGGCACTTGAGTTTCAACTTGGAGCTGATGTGGTGCAAACCACAATCAGCCGGGAAGCATCCGACTTGATTGCACTGGGCGCTGTGGCAGTAGTGCGAACATTTTTGAATTATTTTCTTAGCCTTGAACTCCAAGAGAAAAAGCAAACCACATAAATGGAATAAAAACCATCCAACTAAGGGGTAATTTAGACAGCCATATCCCTCAAATGGATAACCCAAAAACCCCACTATTGCTGAATGGCTGAAGTGTGAGAGGTTTTGTCGGGAGATGGATAGCGACAATCACAACTCCTCCTGCTTTTCTACGACGGGTTTTCTATAGCCTTAAGCCTGCTTCATAGACGCCGTCAGCAGGCTTAAGGCTTCCCAACAAAGCTGAATAGACATCAGCAATACATTTGCAAGTAAGAGCTATGACCTTGGTCCAGATGGCACCCGCAATGACGATGTCAATCATGATCATTGGTCTTGTTCTCTCTGAACCAACCCTCACAGATCCAGCTGGCATCCATCTCCCCCATTCGGGCAGTTGTTCTACCTGGTTTCAGGGCTTCTCCTCCCCAAATTGGTGAGGGGGCTTTTTAGTGCCCAAAGCACTGGTCAGTTGACCAGTACCTGATTCGAACAGCGCTGGTTCTTGGTCGAAGTCATCCTGTATTTGGAAGTTCCCAAAAGCTCGATCCAATGGTTATCAACAACCATAAGGCGCTATTGCGAGAACTGGTTCCTCTTCTCATCCAGAACAGCAAGCACAGCATTACTCGACTAGTGCTGCGCATTGTCACCAGCCTATTGTCAACATCAGGTGAGTTTGCTTCCTCCGAGCACCCAAAGCAGAAACAGGAGAGCAATCCAAGGGGTCATGAACGAACAATAAGTCTGGGCTAATACCAAGACCAAAACTGCTCCAATTGCTGTTCTTAGTGGGTACTTGATCATCTAGACATGATGTTTGCGACAACACGCTTGTTGTTCATTAATCTTGCTTGCTACTTTTGGGCCAGGCTTTAACCACAAAAAGAGCAACCGCTATCCCAAGCGCAACATCGACAAATCTTGCAGCAGCTGTAAACCACACCACAGATTTGTCTGGATCGCTGACGACCACCGTTAAGGCTATGGCGCCAAATCGTAGTGAGCTTGGGTGCAGCCCTGCAGCACGACATAGCAACCCAAGCAAAGCGATAGCCAGACCGTAATTGATAAGGTTGTATGCCGTAAAACTAACTTGCAGCGCCGCCAGAAAAACGCCAATGAGAGTGCCTACAAGACGACGACGGGCTGTAGCAGCAGCGCCTTCAAAAGCATCTAAAGAACAAACGATTGCGGAGATGGGCGCCCAATAAGGGTCTGGCAAATGAAGAGCTTGAGCTAAGCCCATTGAGACGACTGCAGCGACCGCCGTTTGAATTGGGCTGCTGATAAAAGATTGCATGGATACCTAGCGCATTGATGGTGTGCACCATGGCAAGCCTGTTTTGAGCATCTTGTCCCACGCCTCGATGGCGTTGTGCCTGAGCATTCGCCTGCGGGTTTGCGGCACTGGTGGGCGTGGTGGAACCCAGCGATCGTGGCGCACCGCAAGCCACTGCGCATGCACCGTTGCTGAGTCGGCCTTGAACTGACAAAGCAGCTGTTGCTCAGGACTCACCAGCCAACCCTTACCGCCGGAAAAACCGGGCGGTGATGGTTGGTGGCGCGGTCCTTACTTGGCATCCGCTGAAGTCTGGCCAGCAGTGAACACTCATGTGAGAAGCAAGTTGGCTGGGCGATCAAAAACCGCGCCCGTCACGTTCCCTCATTTCCAGGCGGAGTTGCTGGTAGCGAAGCAAGGCCCGCTCCTCATCCAACTGAGGGAACAACAAACGAGCCTCTTCCAGGCTCGCGGGCTCCAATAGCCAGTCATCAGAGCGATCCGGGGCCACCTGCTCAGGATTGCGATCCCATAGCTGACTGCCTGGCATAACCCAGCCAAACCAGCGACGAAAGCGATCGAACAGTTCGAGTGGATGCATCTGTGGTGCGGTCCTTGTTCGGCATGGGGTGGAGTCTGTCTAAGACCTTCGGCACAATGATCTGGTGCGATGAAACCATTGATGTGGGCAGAGCACCTGACGATCGCGAGATGCTGCACCTGCCTGGCTGAGCACGATCTGAGCGCTGCCATCTCAACGATGGGCACGGGGGCTCCACTGACTCCAGAGGGATCTAATCCTGGAGTCCGTACGGGTGGAGGTAGAGCAATTAGACGCTAGAGCTGGTTTGCTCTAGCTTTTGCTCTACTTGGGTTGATCCACTCAGTGAAAACCTAGTGGAGCCAAGGAGATTCGAACTCCTGACCCCCTGCATGCCATGCAGGTGCTCTACCAGCTGAGCTATGGCCCCATTGCGACGTGGAAGCTTCGTGCGACCGGCGTCGTGTGAGAGCTTACACCGCGAAGGCCTCAGACCTGACGCCAAACAGCAACCAGGCGACCTTGCACCTCAACCTGCTCGGCAGGGAGCTCAATCGGTTGATAGGCAGGATTAGCTGCTTCGAGAACCACCGTCGCGCCCTGGCGATGGAAGTGCTTCAGCGTGGTGCCGCTGCCGGCCACCAGAGCGCTAACAACCGTGCCGTTGCGCAGCCGCTGGGGATCCTGAACAGGCTCCATAAGCACCACATCACCATCAGCGATGTGGGAGTCGACCATCGAATCTCCATTCACCGTCAGCGCGAACAGACCACGGGTCTCCAGCACAGGCGCCAAGTCCAGGTGCTCTTGAACATCATCAAAGGCGGTGACCAGACCACCTGCAGCGACGGCCCCAAGAACCGGGATACCCGCTGCCCCCACCATGTCACCCAATAGCTGCAAGGTGCGTGCCTGGCCCTCCTGCCAGGTGATCCATCCTTTCTGCTGGAGATGACGCAACCGGCTTTGGATTGGAGCGGGCGAACGAAGCCCCATCGCGTGCATCATCTGGCGAATCGATGGACTATGGCGATGCGTGCCGATGTAGTCAGCCAGCCAGTCGTAAAGCTCTTGCTGAGCAGAGGTGAGAGGCTCCTGAAGGGCACGAGTCACCGCAGAAAAGGTTCGGGCAATACATTTGTACCGTTCCTCGCCCGGCTCCGCAACCGCTGACTCAGGTCAGACGAGCTTCCACACCGCAGGCTCTGGGATGCTCGGCGCCACGTTGAGATCTTGGGGTTCCTTGAAGACCACGCGCCATTCAGGAACACGGCAGGTGACGTAACCGGGATGTTCAATCACCAAACCCGGTTCATCGGTTTGGGTCGCCACCCAGCCCGACATCCAGTGCCCCTCCTCAGACAGGCCACCTTTGAACCAGACCCAACAACGTTCCTTGCGCATCACGAGGCTCTTCAGCGGTTCTTGTAGTTCTCAAGCTGTTGCGGGCACGCAGCCATCAGATAACCCATTAATTGCCCCGTGATCCGGGCCCGCTCCTGATCATTCGGTGCGGTAGGGATGTCCTCGTAGCGCATCGACGTGTCTCGCTCAAACAACGCTTTGAGCTCAGGGTCCGGCAACGCATAGAACGCATCCACGCCCATGGCGCAGATCTGCTCTCCTGTCCATCGGGCAATGGTGCTCTGCTGTTTTTTGCTGGTGGCTAGTACCGCTGAACCCGTACTGGCCGTAACCATCAACAGCAGCAAAAAAAACCAGACCACCTTCACAGACCTCCCATCAACACCGCCAACAGAGCCTGTTGTGCATGCAGGCGGTTTTCCGCTTGATCGAAGATGCGGCTTGCCGTTCCCTCCATCACTTCGGCACTGATCTCCTCGCCGCGGTGGGCTGGCAAGCAGTGCAGAACGATCGCTTCTGAGGACGCCAGATCCATCAGGGATTGATCCACGCAGAAACCGGCAAAGGCCTGCTCACGCTGCATCTGCTCAGCTTCCTGGCCCATCGAGGCCCAGACGTCGGTGTAAACGGCTTGAGCACCGGCCACAGCCTCCCGGGGATCGGTCACCACATCAATCGATGCCTCATGCTGCGCCAGGGATCGTGCCTGCTCGAGAACGCCCGGCAGAGGTTCGAAGCCCTCTGGACAGCCAATCCGCACATTCACCCCCAGCAAGGCACCGCACAGCATCAGGGAATGGGCGACATTGTTTCCGTCGCCTACATAAGCCAGGGTCTGCCCCGCAAGATCGCCATGGGCTTCCTGCATGGTGAGGAAGTCAGCCAAGGCTTGGCAGGGATGTTCCAGATCGGTCAAGGCATTGATCACCGGAACAGACGCCCAATGGGCGTAATCCACCAGCTCCTGCTGCGCGAAGGTTCGAATCGCCAGAACGTCGCAATACCTGCTGAGAACACGGGCCGTGTCCTCGAGGGGCTCCCCGCGGCCGAGCTGCGTCACAGAAGGATTGAGGTCAACCGTTTGACCACCGAGGCGGGCCATGGCCACCTGAAAACTGACGCGGGTTCGGGTAGACGCCTTGCTGAAGATCAGCCCCAGCACACGGTTGCCGAGATCGATCCGACGATCACCGCTCTTCAGTTGTGCAGCCAGATCCAGCAACGCCGCTGTTTCATTGGCGGAGAAGTCCGCCGATGACAGGAAATCACGGCCGCAAAGCGGAGAGAGGACAGCAGCAACACCCGCAGGAGCGGTAGCCATCGCAACGGTTCAAAGGACAGTTATCGGGGATGAGGCCCGCTGCCGTCAAGCGGTCACGCCTGAAGGCAGCACACTCGCCTCGAGCATGTGCTTGAGGTCATCACCCTCGATGACCTCTTTTTCAAGGATCTTCTGGGCGATCGTCTCGAGCAACGCCATGTTCTCCCGAAGGATCGCCAGGGCATCGTCATGGGCCTGATCCACGAGCCCGCGAACCTCCTTATCGATGGCCTGAGCAGTGGCGTCGCTCACGGAACGCCTCGGGTTGTTGCCACCCCCCAGGAAACGACCACCACCCTGCTTGTCGTAGGCAAGCGGCCCAAGGGTGTCGCTCATGCCGTAGGTGCCCACCATCTGCTCCGCCAGATCGGTGGCCCGCTGCAGGTCATTCGCAGCCCCTGTGGTGATCTTGCCGAACACAATCTCCTCCGCGGAGCGACCGCCCAGCAGCGTTGCAATCTGACCCTGCAGTTCCTCCTTGGAATTGAGGAAACGCTCCTCTGTGGGCAGCTGCAACGTGTAACCGAGGGCACTCATGCCGCGCGGAACAATCGAGATCTTGGCAACTTTGCTGCCGCCTGGCATGAGGTGACCCACGATCGCGTGGCCCACTTCGTGATACGCGACCACCTTCTTCTCGTCGTCCTGCAACACCCGGCTCTTTTTCTCCAATCCAGCCACCACCCGTTCGATCGCCTCTCCCAGGTCTTGCTGCTCGACGCTGGTGCGCATCGCACGAGCCGCCAGCAAGGCAGCTTCGTTCACCAGGTTGGCGAGATCAGCTCCAGCAAAACCACTGGTGGCCTGGGCAACGCTGTCGAGGTCAACCCCCGGTGCCAACTTCACCTTCTTGGCATAGATCTCGAGGATGGTTTTCCGGCCCGAGAGATCCGGACGGTCGACCAACACCTGACGGTCGAAACGACCGGGGCGCAGCAGCGCAGCATCCAGCACCTCAGGTTGGTTGGTGGCCGCGAGAACAATCACTGGCTTGTCCTGAGCGGTGAAACCATCCATCTCGGTGAGCAGCTGGTTGAGGGTCTGCTCCCGTTCGTCATTGCCTCCGACGACACCCATCGAGCCCGATCGGCTCTTGCCGATGGCATCGAGTTCGTCGATAAAGATGATGCAAGGTGCCTTCTTCTTCGCTTCTTCAAACAGGTCGCGAACGCGGGCGGCACCGGCACCAACGAAGAGCTCCACGAACTCCGAACCGGAGATGATGAAGAACGGCACCTCCGCTTCGCCAGCGACGGCCTTGGACAGGAGGGTCTTGCCAGTGCCAGGGGGGCCGACGAGCAACACGCCTTTTGGAATACGTGCCCCAATCTCGGCATAGCGCTCGGGCCGCTTAAGGAAATCGACAATCTCCGTGAGTTCCTGCTTGGCCTCATCAACACCCGCCACATCAGCGAAGGTGATCCGCGACTCCTCATCGGGCACGTACACCTTGGCTTTGCTCTTGGTGAAGCTCAAAGCTCCCTGCGCTCCACCACCCATCGAACGGCGGGCGAAGAACTGAAGCACCAGGATGAAGATCAAGGGGGGCACCACCCAGCTCAGAATGGTGGTGAAGATGTTGGGCTTCTTCGGGGGTGCTGCAGCGAATTCAACGCCCTTGGTCTCCAGGCGCTGGGGCAGATCCATGTCGAAGATCGGCGTGGTGGCCAGCACCGGAGGCGTGCCCTCTTCGGGATCACTCAGCTCGTAACGGATCTGGTCCTGAGTGATGAACGCCCGCTTCACCGCACCGTCATTGACCTGGTCAATAAACAGCGAGTAAGGCACTCGAGGCACCTGCTGCATGCCATTGCTGGGAATGAAGCTGCTGAGCAACAGCAGCACCCCGAAGCCAATCAGCACCAGATTGATGATCCCGAAGCGGCGGTTCGGCTGGTTGTCGTCCTGGCGGATCGGCATGGATGGCCTGAAGTTCCCGCCACGCTACGAGGGATCTCTTGCAATCAATGGGTGTGAGAACCGAACGGCACCTAGGTTCTGGCCATGTGCGGCCGCTATTGCCTCGAAACGCCTCGCGCTGAACTGCAGCGGGTGCTGAACAGCTGGCTTCGGCCGGACGACAGCGCATGGCTGGCCCACTACGCCCCCCGCGACTTGATCCGACCCCAGGAGCCGGTGCTTGCCGTGCGGCGTGAGCATGGCGAAGACCACCTCTCCCACATGCTTTGGGGTCTGCTGCCGGGCTGGGTCAAGGACCCGCTTCAGGCTCCACGACCGATTAATGCCCGCGCGGAAACCATTGCGGAAAAAGCCTCATTCCGCGGTCCATGGCGTCATCACCGCTGCCTTCTTCCCAGCACGGGTTTTTTTGAGAAGGGACATCTGATCCGTCGCAAAGACCGGCAGCTGTTCTGGCTAGCCGGCATCTGGGATAGATGGATTGGGCCCGATGGCAGTGAAGTGGAGACCTGCTGCGTGATCACGACACGACCGAACAGCATGGTGAAGCCGTTGCACGATCGAATGCCGGTGATCATTCCCGACGGGTTGGAAAGCATCTGGCTGGAACCTGGAGATGGGGCACACCGTCGCGCCCTCGAGCCGATGCTCACGCCATCGCCACCCGACCCATGGGAATGCCGAACGCTGAAGCCAGCATCCAGCAAGAACAACCACCAGCAACTGTCCCTCCTGGAGTGAACAGCGCTTGACAGCCGTCGCTTGTTGCCGACCCTGGGGGGCAGCCGCAGTTGCCAACGTGCTGGTGGGACTGGTTCAGCGAATCCTGCTGCGCGATGGCACACAGCTGAAACTGCTGCTGCTCTGCACCCTGATCGCCACCGTTGGCTTCGCCTTTCCTCGCTTGGACTGGGCGACTTACATCGGCTACACCCTGATTGCCTTACTGCTTACGCAGGTCATGGTGGGGAGCAGCAACGCTCCGGATTGGAGTGATGCTCTGTATCGCGGTCTGGGACTGTTCGCAGTTGCCACGATGTGGCTCTGGCTCCTCACACCCCTGGAGCTGATCTACAGCGGCATGCCGCTGGCCCTGAGCTGGAGCGTGCTGGTGGGCTGGAGCGTGATCCGCCTGGTTACACGCCTCGCCAGCACAAAACGCGTTACCGAAGCGCTGCTGATGGGCGCCACCGCGGGGTATCTGCACATCGGCCTCACCGCAGGGCTTGTGATGAGTGCCCTGGAGACCATCCAACCCGGCAGCTTCGAACCCCTGGACCTGACCAATTTCAGCGATACCAGCGTTCTGGCCAGCGCCCGCATCTTTTCAGCGATCAATTACTTCGCCTTCGTTTGCCTCACCACCGTCGGTTTCGGAGACATCAGTCCGGTGCTGCCCCTCGCTCGAATGGTGAGTGTGGCCACGAGCGTCGCCGGACCGCTCTACCTCGCTGCCGTGATGGGCGTGCTGATCGGCCGCTATGCCAGCAGCCTCGACCGGCAATCCAGAGACCAGTGAGTGCCAGCAGAAATGCAGCCACAGCAATAGTTTTTAGAAACTCAGCGTGACGCTTGAGTTGACTTGAAGCATCAAAAAGGTTGCTCTGGGCACCCACCTGGCAGAAGGAAGTTGGCTGGGCTCCTGAGGCTGGATATATGAGGGAGAAGCGGTTGAGGCATGACTCCGTTGTTTGGGCGGGTGTATTCATCCAATTCTCATCGAATTCACCCCAAATCAGGGAGGAGTTTTTTCATTGCAATTGCGATTATGTCTTCCGTAGCGCAAGCCTCATCCTTGAACCATATTAAATTGTTGAATTCAATCAACCCTTCAGGTCTCGCTGAAAAATTCTCTATCTCATTGATTTTGCTTGCTTTCTTGTCCGTAGTCACAGGGACCAAATCCAAAGCTGTTACTACCATGTCTCAACAGGAGGCAAGTGAAAAAGTGATTTTTCTCGCCGACGCGCTTTGTAAGGCAGCAAAAACGCAGAGACAGATGATGGGAATGTATGGAGGATTATCTGGAGGCAGTGCTAATGGTAGTAGTGCAAGTTCTGCACTCAAATTATTAGACGCCTGGGTAATTAGAAACTATACGGAATTGCGAGCATCGGAAGCAGAGTTTGGCTATTCAATGCAGGAAGTCTGGATTCAGCCAGCGAAGAACAGAATCATGCAAACTTGCTGATAAAGATCACACTCTCTTTCTCCACCAGCAACGGCGGGTTTTTTTCTTGCCTGAGCAGAGAGGGGAACACTCAAGGCAGTCACGACTGACCCATGACCAGCGACACCCGACTTTTCCCTTGGATTCACTAGCTCTTTACTGCAATAGAGAGCCAATTAAATGCTTACTAAAATATATTTATATGTTAAAATCAGATATTTATTTCAATACCAAGATTCGCTTGTTGATTATGGTAATTAATACGGTTCCGAGAGGGTGCTATGAAAATATTCCATGATCGCACCCATTGCCAGGCTTATCGTATTTTGGAACATAGACCGTAATTCATGATACCGCTTTTTGGGTTGACCCTTCTACATTAAGATCTCCTGTCACTGGCTAAATGAAAAATCTTCCTAAGTGGAACGCGAGTGAAGCGCAAATCTTTTTACAGGCTATGAATTCAGTCGGCAGCCTTGATGCCAATGGGAGCCCAGAAGCTATTATCCTTGAATTCATAAAATCAGTCCAAAGCCATGTTCTCCATAGCGATATTGATATTCAATACTTAGAGTCAATAACACCAGCCGCATGCGCAGCACTTATTAAGGACGAAGATAAAAGGGTTCAATTAATACAGATACTGATCTTGTTGCCCTACGTGGATATGAGCCTAAATTCACAAATGATTGACATGGTTGATGAGTATGCAAATGCATTTGGGCTTAATCCAAATACTTTAAGAGACTTGCACAAGGTCAAGGATAATCAGCTAAAGCGTCTTTTATGGGACTATGGACGTCGCTCAATGGATGAATTTCTTGGTTTGAACTCAGCGCCTAAGCTTGTCAAGGGATTTGTCGATGCTATTCATCAATCAGTTGGCGACCCAATATTAGCAAGCAAGTATAAGGGTCTCGTAAATTATCCCGAGGGGAGCCTTGGGCATTCAATTTTTTATTGGTATCGAGATAGGGAATGGCCGTTACCTGGTGAACATAAAAGCATGTCAGAACTCTTGATAAAGCATGACTGCTGTCACATTCTTGGAGGATTCAACACCGATACATATGGCGAAATGAATGTAGCTGCATTTCAAGCAGGACTTTTTAGCGACGGGTTTGGATTTGAATCTTTGCTAGAGGTAATTTTGGATTTTCATCTAGGGAAGAAGTTTTCGACTGTAGGCGATATTATTCCACCATCAACTGGTTCCTTTGTTCCCGATGATGCAATGGCTGGCTATGAAAAAGGGTTATGTTGTAATGTCAATATCATCCAGGACCTTGACTTCTGGTCTGTTGCCAATGTGCAAGTATCTGCTATCAGAGAAAACCTCGGAATTCCGAGAATAGATGGCCCTATTTTGATTAAGCCTTGATTACCGTATCACCATCTCGTGATTATTAAATACCAAACCCAAAATCTCATAAAAGTGTGACCATCCGCCAAAACCCATTGAAATCGAGGTTTTTTCTTTAATCACATCCATGGTCCCGAGAATTTCAATTTTATACCTTGCGCTACTTTTCCTTTAGCTCGCTTGCAAGGCATGGTGCGTCATTGCTTGTGCAGAGCGGGGAACACTCAAGGCAGTCACGACTGACCCATGACCAGCCGCTTGCATCGTGGCTAGTACTGCAGAAGTTCAACTGCTCAATGGCCCTAATGAAGCCAACCACCCTTCTTGGAACACTGATCTTGCTCAGCACCTGGAGCAGTGTGGGCGCCACTGAGGCCGGTACATATTCTGTTCAAAAAACCGACAACAGCATTGAGCAACGCATTGCAGCTGCACAAGGTGACGACAGCTGGTCGCACATGTTGAAGGCAAGGCTGCACCAACCGCTGGAGATCGCTGGGTGGGCTAACGGTGGCTATCGACGTGGCTGGGTTAACGGCGGTGGCGGTGGCTGGCGCAATGGTGGCGGTTTCGCTAATGCCGGGCGCGGTTTCGCTAATGCCGGTGGTGGTGGCTGGCGCAATGGTTCAGGTGCCTGGGGCAACGGTGGCGGGCGACGTGGCTTTGCGAATTGGTAAAACTGCGAGCTATCCATCTCTCGACAAAACCTCATACAAACCGCCCCGCTATGACAGGCGGGGTTTTTTATTGCCTACCTAGATGGGGGATAAAGCCTGCTGAATAAATCACTAGATCGGGGGAGGTGATTCCCAGCTGGAACGGAGATGGTGTGTTCACGGGGGACGACCTCCACAACACCAAAACTCAAATGAAACTCTTCACCGCAATCGCTACCGCTGTTGTTCTCGGCGGTTCACTGATCGCTACTGCAACCCCTACCTCAGCTCAGTACTACGGCGGCGGTTATGGATACAACAACAACACTCGGAACGGATATGGAAATGACCCCTATGCAAGCCCGCGTCGGAATACTTTCACCCAAAAAACCAATGCCTATGGCAGAACGTATATGACCAGCCCAGGCTTCAACCAACAGTGCGCTGGTTATGGCTGCTGAGCAATTCTTGTCGGGAAGCCTGATGCCTATTGGCTGAAAGCAATACAAAACCCGCAAGGGAAAAGCAGGGGGCGTTGTGATTGTCGCTATCCATCTCCCGACAGAACCCTATCCACCATCTAGATAGTCATGATCAACATCGCCGTTATTGCAGCAGTGATTGGGACAACAGAACTGCTCTTCGAACTTCTAGATAACTACGAATGAAAACACCATGACAGGAACCACAGCAAAAGCCCATCTTTATGACCGACTAATGGAACCCCTCAGGGGCTGCAGAGGGCTCAACATCTACCGACACAGCCTATTGAAGCGGGTCATGGAGATGACTGATCTAGAGGTCCGAGAGTGGTTGGACCAGCTGGAACAGCTCCACCAACCGTCCCCCTGATCAGCACCCCATCAGCAAAAAAAGATGGCGGGCTCTGTATATCTACCAAACACTTGACTCATGATGGCTAAAAACAATGACATTCATCCAGCACTAATAATTTCCTGCTTTGTAATGCTCGGAATCACCATTGGTACTGCGGTGGCAATGGAAAAGTTCCCTTTCTCTACAAGCCTAGAAACTACAGAACTTGAAGCAGAAGATTTAGTGTACCGAGGCTCATCATCAGGTTCACTACGTCCTGGAGTTGAGGTTAAGTAGGAAACAGCGATTGTCGCCATCCATCTCCCGACAAAACATTATTCACTAGCAACAAAACAACCATGAGAAGCAACTTCACCTACAAAAAAGACGTCTACTACGGTACGTTCGTTGCAATTGCTCTAGCCATAGCATGCGGATCTGCTGGATGGTGGCATTTCCATCGATTGCCCCATGGCGAGCAACCTCTTAAGGACTTTATCTTCAACGTTCACCGATGAGCACCGGATCTCTTAAAGCCCCGGTATTCGTTTCAATTCAATGAACCATGCCCCGTCAGATAAAGCAGAGAGAGGAAGCTTGCTGCTTATTATTCGCAGCAGTCGCATTGTTGCGAGGTGGTCACCGCGCATTCTTTCAAGGGGACCACTGATACGCAGCTAACGACATTTGAATCCCTAAATACCAGAACTTGAACTCCGCCACTGGGATCTTCAACCAATCCCACAGCGAGCCCAACTAGTTCTTCACCATTGGCATTCGTGTAGTTCAACAGCTCAAGACGTTGAAATTCCTCAGGAGTGGACATGAGCAAAAAATTCTGGAGAGCTGAATAACGCTGAACTGACTCCCCAGCAAAAATTTTGACAAGGGAGTCAGTGGGTTGTTCAGCGTCCAATGGGGCCGTTGCGAGGACCATTGGATGGAGGGGAAACTCCGATACCACCATGGCGATGGCGTGAGGTCAGCGCAGTTGAAATTGAGTTATTAGTGCCGACCAAATGAGATGAGGTCACGGCTCAACCTCAGCACCCCAAGTAGGGTCAGTGCCTTACCAGCCCAACCGCAAAAGCTCTTTCCAGCGTTGCTCTGCAGCATCGCGGGATAAGAGACAAGTCCCTCACCTTCAACCAAGTCGGTGCCTAGAGCTTGCACCGCTTCTTTAGATGCGGTCCCTGCTGGAGCTGCTTCTGCCTGAGGTTGCAGCCAACCATCGTGTAGCAGTGCTGATCGACGCCATAGGTGAAGTGCTGGGAAGTCATGCAACCCACTCCGCCTTTCCAGTTCTGCAGATCTCGCTCATCAACGAAGTCCCACTCCTCCATCACCGCCCAGCGTCAGTACATTAGTACTAGCCGGCGCAGTGGTCGACGGTCAAGCAGTGGAACCAACTGCTCGCAGGCAGCCAGGCACGCCACCCCAACATTCGATGGCTCAGTCCATCAAGGCAATGCGCCTTAATGCCGATGACTTTGTGCCCTAAAGGCACAAAACTGAGTGCATCGAAACCGGAGGAGCCCATGACGGCCGAAACTCCACCCCAGCAGATCAAAGAAGCAGACTGACTTTCTGGCCCCTGCTCCAACAGTCTCAAAAATGACCTGGGTTGGTCGTTTGGTTAGGTACACATCAGATACGTCACGCCAATCGACGCTCCACTTGCATCGTCTCAGGTGCCCTCGGAGAAAACGACCCAACACCTAGAGCAAATGGCCCCAGGGCGCCTCTAGCCAGAAGCTTCGACCCTCTCTCTCTTCAGCAGTGATGGGTTGAACCATGCACAAACGAGCGAGCTAGGCCGTCTCTCCACCGGGAGGGGCGGCCTTCCTCTTTGGGCATTAGATCTTGCGCCTGAAGACAAGGCCGAACAGTAGAGGCAAAAAAGTAACGAGCAATACATAATTCGAGAGCATCTGTAACCGCACGAACACGTTCCATCGGTTACAAAAAGACGGCCATTGGCTCTTCTGTCATGTTCGAAAAGCTTGTTGTTATTCAGCTTGGCGCTCTCCTATTCGCCAACACTCATGATCACGACACGGAATGGGTGAAGTGGGGAGGGATCGTCGTTTCTATTGCAACTGTCGTTGTGGGTGTAGCGACTTAAGGCCGATCGGCCTAATGGTCGACTAACCCTGCATAAGCGAGCTAGGCAGTCTTTCCACCGGGAAGGGCGGCCTTCCTCTTTGAAAAGGCTAGAAATTGTTCCCCTAAGCAGCCTTGCTGTTTTTGCAGGGACGTTCACCTCGCCTCAACTTGAGCCACATCGCTTTCTCCAGAGCCGTGAGCTTTGGAGACGTTTCATGCAAAGCAGCTTGAGCACGTGCCCTGGCCGCAATGATGAAGCGGGCTGTCTTGTCTACCCCGTCGAATGCCATGTCCATAAAGAGGAAGACAGTCGAAAAGTAGAGACCCGAAATGAGCGCGCATCGAATGACAGTGAGCCCTCACTTGAGTGAGTGATCATTGGCTCGAATATCTACAACCCCAAGAAGCTCGCTCCCACCGACCGGCATATTCCAGTCAGTGCCCCGGGATTTAGGCAACGAGAAAAATCGCATAATCCTTGCCAGAACTGACGACAGAGGAGCAATCACTAGTCTTCCGGCATGGACGCATTGCTTCTAGCCACCGATTAGGAACTGGCGCTTTCGCTACCGCCTTCAAGCGATTTCTCCAGCTGATCAACATCCTTCTGCAGTTCCTCGACCCGCTGCTGCAGTTCTTGCTCACGGGCGTGCTCGGCCTCATCCATCTGCTGGCGGCCGCCGTTGAACGGGCCATGGCGATCCGAAACACCACGAGCTTCGATCAGCTCTTGCTGGACGGCGAAGGCTCAACGCTGCATGACCTCATCGCGGATCCGCAAAACACCAACAACCTGGATCAGCTGGATTGGGATCTAGCCGCCGAAGCCATCGAAGCAGTCTTACCCGAAGACGACGAACGCACCGAATGGTTCAAACGCAATCAGCTGCAGGGCGAAACCCTCAAAGCGATGGCGGAAGCCAGCAGTCCGATGGAAAGTCGACCGAGCATCGGACAGGTGCGATTGCGCGAATGATGGCGCGGTTTGTATCGGTCGTCACACAATGACTTCAATCAACGCACCGGCGGCCTGCACCGACGCCATCCTGTTTTCAGCATCTTTTCCCACGCCTCGATGGCGTTGTGCCTGGTGATTACAGGACCGATCGTGATTCAGCCTCGCTTGCTGTTCCTATTGGATATTGAACGCCGCAATGGACAGGCCAAGGCATTAAATGGCTTGTGATTGCCGTCAAAGATGAGTGCGCCGATTGGTTGAGAATGTGCGATGTGGATTTCCATGATTTCTCCAATGACTGAGTAGGTCTAGCGAACCGTTTTGAGCAGTTGGTGCGTCACCTGACACCATTCATCTCACTGGTGGTGAACACAGCCGCCAACCTGTTTTGAGCATCTTGTCCCACGCCTCGATGGCGTTATGCCGAAGCATCCTTCTGCGGGTTTGCGGCACCGGTGGGCATGGTGGAACCCAGCGATAGGTGCGCACCGCAACCCACTGCGCATGGACCGTTGCTGAGTCAGCTTTGAACTGACAAAGCAGCTGTTGTTCAGGACTCACCAGCCAACCCTCACCGCCAGGCTTTTCCTGCGGGGGGTTGGTAGAGCGATCCTTGTTCGCCATGGGGTGGAGTCTGGCCAGCACCCTCGCCAAACTGAAGCGTTGCCAGCGAACGCCCATGCCGATCCCCTGGGGTGATCACCTCGATCTGGCCCGATGTGTGGCCCTGATCGGGGAGGAAGACCTGGGGGAGGCCACCACAATGCTGGGCCGATGCCTGATTCACCTGCAGCGGGACCTGCTGCTCGAGACCTTGCGCGTGCGCACAGAAGAACCGCCCATGGCCCGGCCACGCGCACAAATCTGCGCACATCTACCGGCAGATCAGTTGCAATAACTGAAAAAAGAGGCCGCTATGCCAGCAGCCTCGACCGGCAATCCAGAGACCAGTAAGCACCAGTCAAAATTAGAGATGAATGGGGGTGAGCCAGGCACCAGCCGAGCGAGACGGTCAAGGTCTGGTGACCACCACGGCCCGTCGGCAGAAGAAACCGGCCCGAACCGATGTGGAGGGGATCCTCGGTCAGGGCGAACCGTCCAAGTTGACTAGCCGTAGGGTCCAAAGCGCGTCGCACAGGCGGCACCACACTGCGCACCCAAAGCGATGGCCTTCGCCAAGGACCATCGCGCGGCAAGGCCGGTGACCACCCCCGCCGCAAAGCTGTCTCCGCAGCCATAGCTCTCCACCACTGGCCCTGGGAGTGGCGCTGGGTCATAGCGCCCGCCAGGACGACTGAGGCCCCCTGCGGCACCCTCCGTGCGAATCAACGTGTGGGGAGCTGGGTTCAACTGCTCCGGCTCCACCCGCTCACCCGGATCAAGCCCACTGCCAATCAGGGCGTCGAGGGACACCTTGGCCTGTTGAAGCACAGGCAAACGAACCCGCGGAGTCGCGGCAAGGACTGCAGCAGAGCGGCAGGCTTTCAACAGAGGGGCGTCAGCTGCCGTGACGAAGAGGCCGTCGCACTCGCCCAGGGTCTCCCAGGGCAGGTCATCGTCGAGTGATGGGGTCAGCCGCTCGCCGATCACGGTGATCGCCCGATCCCCCTCACCATCGACCAAGCTCAGGCCCCGCCTGGTTTGCGCCTCCCTCCAGGCGACATGCACCTCAAGGCCCAGATGTTCGAGCCGCTTAACGCAGGCTTCGCCGACCGAATCACGGCCTAGGGCCGTAAAGAACTGGACGGGCTGCTGCTGCAACCGTGCCATCTGCACAGCAACGACAGCACCACCGCCGGCGGGTTCCTGCAGGGTCCGCAGGGCGTGACCAATGGCCCCGGGTCGGGGCAATTGATCCACCGCCAGAAATTCCACCCACTCGACATGGCCGACGACGGCCAAGCGCAAGGGCGGCAGGGCTGAGGCGGAAGACAACGGCAGTCCCAGACGACTGGACCCCCATCTTCTCTGGTGATGCAGCCCGAATCACAAGAGAGGATGGGGTGAGGGATGGGTCGTGCTGCCCTCTTGCGCGTCAGATGTAAGCCGATAGGCAGGTTGATCTGCACATGGACCGGGCGTGATGAACCGGCTTTTATGCGCCTATCGAACTTTCTCTTACTGGTGCTTGGATGCTCCGATGGGGCAATGTGACACAGCCATTTGCCTCATGATTGCTGCTATTGCGGTCTGATTGTTGAATGCGCGATAGACAGAGAGCTGTTTGCTCAATTCGTGGCATGTCTTCTGTTGGGAGTCCATGAGTAAACCCTTGGCACAGAAATCATGGCCTCAGTAAGCATGGGGTAAATGTGCCAAATGCCACAAAATGAAATTGACGTGCGTCGAAGGCTTCAATGGCCAGACTAAGCATTAATGCTCCTAAAAGTTTTGTGTGATCAATGATGCAGAACCACCGCAATCAGCTTATTAAGGTTTAGTTGGCAAGCGAGATGGCCATGGGATTTACTATTCCAACGTTCTCAATCGGAGTCGTTTTGTATATCTTCTTTCACTTTTTACTGGGTGGTGTATTCAGCTAGTTCACGCAGCCTGGCTTGATTAATCAGACCTTGAGCGCTGCCACGAGGTCTGCCGTCGCGTTGGCTTTGGCAACCGATTGGCGCAAAGAAGAGCGACCGCCCAATCAACCCCAGGAGATTGGGCGGTTCACCCCCTCTCGTCGGGCGTGGAACAACCCGGCTTTCAGGATTTCGCTTCCTGACGATTCAATGCTTGTCAGAAAAGAACGCACCTGTGCTCTATATGCGGCATCCGCATGGCAGCATCAGCCTTGGTTCTGAGGGGTGTTCCCGTAGAAGATTCCAGCGACAACCAATATCAAGCCAGCGAGGGGCAAAACGAACAGAACCATTCCCCAGGGATTCAAGAGGATTCAAGAGGAACACGCTGTGAGCGGATCGCCCTGGCAAATATTACTTTTAAAAGTACATGGCCCGGAGTCTGGCTGAATCAGTCAGTCGCTTACTGCAACAGGACGGAACCACATCACTGAGCGATAAGCAATGCGGTTCCGCCACCGGTAGCCCTGCATTCATAACCACCGGCTCTTCATTCTTATCCCTGGCAATTGCCGGAATTACGCGTCACTTACTACAGAACGCAACCTTTTAAATAGACCTTCTCCAAGCCCTAACCAAAAGCAGGGGCATAGAGGTATGGGGTGGAGGATTGACGACACTGCTAAGAAGGGTCGTCAACGCTGAGTTTCCCCACTCAGGCTCCACCGAGTCAAAGATGGCTCAAAAGACCTGATAAGTCAGTGCTGTGGCTGAAATCTGAGGAGATATGGCTATCGGCGGGACAGATTGTGTTTTTGGGGGTGATTGTTCCTAGACAATCGTCATCAGGGTCGAATTCGACAGAAGTTGGGCCGCAGAGATGCAAGCCATGGCTGAGCAAAGCCGTTTGCATGCGGACTGCAGCGGCTTTGTACCCACGGGAACGGATCAGCGTCTAGGGCCTTAGGCCGTTGCTTTGACGACGAAAGCCATAACAAGCACTGCAATCGCAACGGTTCCACTGAAGTAAGCAACGTTCGTGTGGAGTCCTTTCATGCAGCCTCTGGGGTTTGCATGAGTCTGCTGTTTTTTTCTCTCGCCGGTGGCTAAGGCTTAATGCCTAAATCCTCCTCAACGAGGAAGGCCGCCCTTCCCGATGGAAAGACGGCCTAGCTCGCTCGTTTGTGCATGTTGAACCCGTGAGTTGTTCAGGGGTTGAGAGGCCAGCCCACCTACGACAGGAATGGGGTGACCTCTCCTATTGCTCGCTTCCGACACCCCCGCTTTCCCAAGACAGGGGCCATGCCGCATGCCATTGCTGGCGAGAGGCGAAGTGTCGGGCTCTTCAAGCGTCTGGGGCCAAGGTTCCAGGTGGTGGACTCTCTGACTCTGGTGAGTGCCCCCCGGCGAGACGGTGCCGGGATTTAGGGCAAGCCCATGGATGGTGAGAAAACCTGTGGAGCAGTGGCTTGAAAAGTCAGGCGACTTCTGCGTTTTGCTGCGGTGGAGTGTCGGCCGTCATGGGCTCCTCCGATCTCAATGAACACACTCTCGTCAGCGGTGCAGGGTCTGGCAATCAGCTGTCGTGCTTATTGCCTTCTGAGGCTGATCGAACGATTGTGGGGATGGCGTGCCAAGCCCAGTTTCCGGTCAACACTGACGAGGCAGAGACGTCGTCAGCCTGCAGGCCATGCCACGCATGGACGACGCCACATGTAGAAACACCCCGACAGAGAAGCCGGTCGGCTAGGGATGCCTGGTGAGCCCTGTAGCCATCGTGCTTGCCCAGAAAACCCCTTGGACAAAGACGGGATTTATGACCCCAAACCCTGTGCTGATGATGGTCATGCCGGGAATAACAAATCTTGCTCTAGCTATGGCTATAGCCACTTATTCGCAGCAACCACCTTGTTGCAAGGGGATCACTGTTACGTCGTTGACGACATTTGAATCAATTAGTACCCGTACTTGAACGCCACCATTGGGCTCTTGGCCTAATTCCACAGCAAGCCCAACGAGTTCTTCACCGTCAGGTCGCGTGTAACTCAACAGCTCAACCCGAGCAGGTTCTTTGGCAATGGACATCAGCATCTCTAAAAGCAGTTCAACGCTGATCTGACTCCCTGCATCGTCAGAAGGGAGTCAGTGGTGTTACCAGCGCCCAATGGCTGTGGATCCATTGGATGGAGGTCTTGGGGACTCCAAATTCACCTTGACGGCGACCATAGGGACAGCACCGTTCAAATGAGTCACTGGCAGCGACCAAATGAGCTGCAGGAGAGTTGTGGCGCTCTTCACCACCAATCCAGTGACCATTAAAAAACCCCATCTTTCGACGGGGTGAAGAGTGAATGCAAAGCGTGAACGCAAAACGTGCATTCAACCCATTTCTCTTCCCCACAGGAATCAATGGAGCCCAGCCAACTTGCTTACACCAGTCATACTTTCACCTCACGGAAGTTGGTGGAGTAAGGGAAGCGGTAGCCAAGCTCCATCTCCTCCAGCTGTTCTTCAGCCAGATAAAGGCTGCGGGTGAAGAAGCACAAATTCTCGCTATTACACACCAAAAATTTACCGTCGTCGATTCTTTGAATGGACGAACCTCGTGGGGTCTGAGCAATCAGATCTTCTGAAGCCATTGAACTTGCCAAGAAAGCCCCTTTGTCATGGCTTTAATCATCAAAGCCATGGCGTTACAACGCTCACAGTTCGCCAATTTTCCAGCCTATGAAGACCAGCCCCATAGGTGCGACAAAGAGAATTCAGCGAACTATTGGTAGCAATAGATACTCAAGTTAAGCATTGAGAAGAATTTCTTAGCATCACCAGCAAATAAGCTAAAAACAGTCTCACCGAAAATAGGCAGCATGAAGTGGCTTCTCTCAAAACTAGGGCTGTTAAGACAAGAAAAAAACACCCAAACCTTGAAGAGAGACGTCTCCTTCCTCAAAGCCTCGGCCAAGTCCAATACAATTAGTTGCGAATGGGGCTTGAGAAAGCAGACGCAGCAATTAATAAGTCAGAACCAAGGCACGACGTTAATGATAAGAATCAGAGATGCATCAGGCGATGGAACTATTGCTAACAAATCCATTGAAATTGGACGTCATGCCACGCAAGCCCAGATCGACACCCCTTTTCCAAATGGCCTAATCCTTCTCGAGCTTGGCTACAAAACACCGGAAGGCGACTTCATTACCCTTGAATATAGATTTATAGACCTTGGACCTAAAAAATGCACGACGCCGGAATTAACGAATTGGTTTACGAATGAATCAAAGAATATTCACCAAGAAATGTACGACTTAGCGACCCGAGGAGTGACACTTGGAGGATCCGAGCGAATAAGAGTCGATCAGCAAACCATCAGCCAATAGCCATAACTATGCGAAACCTCGCCATGACAACCGCCCCATAACAACCGCGTGCACGAGGCTTTGGGAGTCAGTCAGATCCAAACCCTTTCTTGGGGGCTTTGCTGATCTGAGGCCTAGGCTTATTACTTTTTGACATCACAACTGCATCATCCTTGAATATCTTACCTTCAATCCAAACCGTCAACGCATAAACAAGTATAAGCGCTGGAACAAGAATTAGCCATTCGTTCTGAAATTCGTAAGGAATTTGTCTAACACCAAATACAGTTAGATACCCTGTAGCCAGCGTGAGAATGAGGCGTCGAATGGTGCCAGAGTTCAACTGTTTCAAGCCAGATCCTTAATGCTACCAACTAGATCCAACCTCAGCATCTATCTATCTCTGATCTCATATTAATTTCATTTTCCGTGAATCAACTCGCCTAAACCCTGCACATTCCTGGAATGTCATCACTGAAATCAGCTCTGCCCACTTTTAATTGCTTAATCTGCTCCAAAGCAGGCATTACTGCTGCATTCATATGGCTTCAACTTGAAGTCACATTTTGAGCCTTCACTCTTTTCACTTACTGACTTAGAAGCAAATCTTCCCCAAGCAAGTTAATCATTAGGCATTTCCCACTCCATTACTGGGTTGTGCTCAGCAAGCCGCGTCAAAAACTTCTCATTTCTCTTCACGAGATTTTTTCACGGCTAAGCCGGCTTCAACCGCTGTTCCAGCCGCCAGAGCGATGAATCCAACCAGGCCAACCAATTGGTTTTGAATGTCCTGGGCACCCTCTGCTCCTTGGCCAAGCACTGCCCCAAGCACGAACCAGGTCGTGGCCAGAGCAGATGTAATCCAGTAGGCCTTCCAGCGGCGCTGGTACAGGTACCCGGCGCCTAAACCCGGCACCACGTTCAAGGTGACGGCCACCCAGCCTGCTGATGCGGCGAGGATCTCTCTCTTGGTGGGGGCCATAACGCCAAATGTTTCTAACTATCTTTGCGGGCTTCGACGCCTGCCGTGCCTCGCGGCGCCCTTAACCGGGAACGCGACCTGCTGCTGGAGATCTGGCGTGTGCGCACGGAAGAGCAACCGATGCCTCAGCTATGCGCACAGACTCCGACAGATCAGCTGCAATAACTAGAGAACAAGGCCGCTACGCCAAAAGCCTTGAACGCTGGCAAACAAAACAAAAACGAATCAACTTGAAACTCAGAGAGTGGACTCACAGACAAGACCCAGTCAAAAGACATCCACCTCAATCACCTCAAGAGCTATCAACATCGATCGCTATACAAGGGCTGCCAATCCCACGCCATAAAGAATTCCACTGCACAGCAGACCCAGGAGCCAAGCCACGGATCGAGCGATGGGAACATTGAAGAGATAGGCACTGATGTAAGCAACACGTAGCGCTGGATGCGCCAAAGCCACCGCAACGGTGATGGACGGAAGGGTTTGTCCGTTCAAAACAGCAACAACAGCAAGCAGTGCCGCAGGTGCATGGATCGTGAAGGCTTCAAAACTGTTTTGCTGTGCCCAACTAGCACGCTTTCCCCACGCCGGAAAACGATCAAACATGGAACGAAGAGCCGCCAGATCCTTGATTTCAAGCCTTGCGCTGAATCGAGCGATGTAGAGGAGGAGGATGCTGATCAGCAGCGTGGCGAACGACAGCACCAACGACCACAGATAAGGCGCGGCACTCGCAACAGTCGATTGCGACAAATCAGAAATCAACATTCACAAATCAAGCCTTCTTCAATGCTAAAGACTTTAGGCTCAAAAGCAACTTAATTTGATGTCTGACGAAGGCTTGCGATGAACGCCGCCACGCAAATACCCCATATCACTCCTTTAACAATAATCCCATTAATATCTTCAATGGGATGATCTGGCCGAAAAGTCGCCCCACGAAGATATGCTTCTAAGTGCGCAAAGAAGGGCACGAACATTCCTCCTGCCGAATATCCCCAAGCACCAGCCAAATAAATCGTGGACTGTGCAAGCTTGGCAGTGCATGCGGCAGCAGCAAGGATCAGCAAAACTCCCGACCCATAATCCTCAAGCATCGTTGTTGCATTGATCGCAAAATAATCAAGGCCTCGACGTGCTGTTTCTCCAAGAATAAATATTGTTCCCATGGCGTAGGCCATGGCCTGAGTGCCCTTCATACATTCATTTGATTCAAATTTCATTCTGAGGGCTGATGCCGAATTGTGCATGCAGCTCACGTTGCACAGCTGCATCGTTCGAGAACAATCCGATCGTTCCCTGAACTAGAGACCCAAAGTTGTTCATCACCTGAGGGGAAGACTCACTGAAGAGGAATGGATTCAGGAGCTGCTGCGCCAACGCAGCAACCAGTCCTGCCCCAGCGGCTCGCACTGGTGCCATCCCCCTTGAAACACCTCATCCATGGCGCTGAAGTCCAGCTCCCCCAGAGGAGTGCGGGCTGCTGTGCCCCCCATCAGCTTCGGTGCCACCACCGCCGCAATCTCCTGCACACAGCCCTGTCGGATCGCCGCGGCCGCCAACTCGGGGCCGCATTCCCACAGCACTTGGTTGCAACCGCGCTGCGCCAGGGCCTCCATCAGCTGCAACGGATCACAGACCGAAAGCCCAAGCCCCTCTGGGCCGCATGGCAGACGATTGGGATCAGCATCGGGCCCATGGGCCACCAGGGTCGGAGCCACCGCGGTGTTCCAGAGCTGCGCCTGATCCGGTAAGTCCAAACTGCGGCTCAGTACCACCCGCAGCGGTTCCGGTGAACGCCTGCCCCGGCTGGTGAGTAACGGATCATCGACGCGAACCGTGCCGCCCCCCACGATCACAGCATCCATGCCACTGCGCAGCAGATGCACCCAATCACGCGCCGGCGGGCCGCTGATCCATTGGCTAGCGCCATTGGGCAAGGCGGTGCGGCCATCCAGGCTCATGGCCCACTTCAGAATCCCGAAAGGCCTGCCGGTGCGCAAGCGATGCAGGAAAGCCCTGTTCTGCTGCAGGGCCTCGTCGCGCAGCACTCCGCTGATCACCTCCAGGCCAGCCTCACGCAGTTGGCGAATCCCCCCCCCATCCACACGAGGGTCTGGATCCTCAAGAGCAACCACAACACGACGGATACCGGCTTGCACCACCGCCTCACTGCAGGGGGGAGTGCGGCCGTGATGGCAGCAAGGTTCCAAGGTCACCACAAGGGTCCCTCCACGTGCCGCAGCGCCGGCTTGCAGCAGGGCACCCACCTCGGCATGGGCTTCACCGGCCCGCGCATGAAACCCCTCGCCGACGAGACGCCCATCCCGATCCAGAACCACAGCCCCCACCAGGGGATTGGGGCTGGTATGACCTTGGGCAAGGGCAGCCAGGGCCAGCGCCCGCCGCATCCAGATCTCCCACATCAGCTGAGGGGAAGTTCCTGCAGCGAGCGCCATTCACCAACGACGTAGGGAGGTACGGGCAACTCGGTGAAGACTCCCGGCAACGCCAAGCGAAGCGGCCGATTGTTGCTGAGATCGTTCAGCAAGGGATCGAGGGCAAATTCAGCCGCCGCCTCACGACCATCCGTGGCCAGCACCGGATTGGCCATGGTGATGTCATCCAGCAGCCATTCGCGTCGACCCGCCAGCACCTGAAGACCCACCGGGTGATCCAGACGCAATCTTCCGGGATAGCCCACAACGCGCAAGACGACTGGCTGACCAGGAGGCCCCTCGCGATAGGCCACCGCCTGCCAGCTGTCGTAATCGAGATCCCGCAGGCTCTCCAGAGAGCGCACCATGGCGACACCGGTCTCACTCTCGTGTTGGTGAACCTGGGCCCAGGCCATCCCTGGCGTGAGCAACAACAGCCCTAGAGCGGCCATCAGACAACACAGGAGACGGCGCATACCGGAAAAATCAGTCAGAGAATTCTCACAACAAATCATCCCAACAGGTGAGTTTGACCAACAATTGACCGATGAAGCTCGACTTCAACTCAGCTCGAGGCCTCGGCGCGACCCTCCGAACACTCGGCTTTGAGATTGATGTGGCTCAATTGAGCCAGGGCGCTCTCGATGGAGTCTTCCACCTGGGTGGTTCGCGGCAGCTGCCGGTCTTGTCGATCCAGACCAATCAAGACCTAGTGCTTCACGGCAACAGGCGCCCGGGGATGTTGCCCATCAGCTTGAACACCACCGATCAGCAGCCGGTGGTTCGTGGCGCGGAAACTCATCCGGGCTCCATTCATGGTTTTCATGCAGGCCTGACAGACACTTTTTTTCTGCTTCCCTCAGGGGCTCACATCCAGGTGGCGCTCGTCTCGCAGAGAAGGCTTGAACAGCTCGCCACCACCACCGGCGACCACCAAGTGCTTGAGGTCATCCATGGTTCCAATTCCGCCAACCTCCACCCCCAACGGTTTCAAGAAATCAGCGCGTTAATCCAGGACCAACTGATGGGAGTGGCCCAGGAGGATCTGGTCGAGGTCGCGATGCTTGAAGCCTTGACACCGCATGAGCTGAAGGGAACAGCGAGTGGTGAACTCGGCGTGGGGACCGCCCTAATGAAGGATCTGGTCAGATGGGGGTTCGAGAACAGCCGCCAGGCCATCACGCTTGACGATCTAAGCGCAACGATCTTTGCCTCACGCTCCTCCATCGTTCAGCACTGTCGTCAGACCTTCGGCATCGGTCCCATGGCGCTGCTCAAACAGATCCGGCTCGCTCAGGTGCAACACGCCCTGGGAGAGCCGGACGTGCAACACGCCATCCGCTGTCGAACGGTGCAAGAGGTTGCCTCCCATTACGGTTTTCAAAGTCGCAATCACTTCGCTCGGGATTACCGCAACCAATTCGGAGAATCCCCAAGAGCGACACTTCAACGGGCATCCGATCCGGGGATTGGACTCCAGTCGGTCTCGGTCGCCCAGAGTCCCCAGATCGCCATGGCCCGGAGGTAATGACAGGCCCGGTAGGTGTTCACAGCAGTGATGGCTTCAGGGGTGCGGAACTGCAAGCCGCCGGAATACACCTGCTCGACCACCGCGGAGCAGATGGCTTCCGCCGTCTGCTTCTCGCCCATCAATCGGTAGTAGCTGGCAATCCCGAAGTTGATCCCCGTCCACACCTCCAGGGGGTGGGTGCCATTGGGATCCAACGGAGTGCCATCCCGGCGTAAGCCGTTGGCTACACCAAGGGATCCGCCATCAAAGGCCTCGAAACAAGCCTCTTTGACGGCCTTCAACGTGCTGCGACTGTTGCTGTCACTCACCACCGGCGGAAGACCTAACAAGCGTGCATAGAAATCTCCGCAAAGCTGATCGGCCATGACCACCGGCGTGCCGCTCTCGGCATCGATGTCGTAGTACTCGCCGTTCCAGAGCAACTTGTCGAAGTTGCCACGGGATTGCTCCAACCAACCGCTGAATTCCTTCTGCTCGGCTGAGGTATCAAGACCTGTCTTGAGCTGCAGAGTCTGGGCAATGGCAAGAGCAGCCTCGAGAGCCGCGATCCAGAGGGCACCGCAATAGGCACTCACCCCCTTCAGAGGCCAGTCATCGAAGGTCTGATCTGGAGCACCGCCGTTGTCGGGCAAGCCATCATCGTTGACGTCGAAGGTCTTGAGGTAGCGGAGGGCCTCGACAGCCGCCGGCCAGCAGTCGGCCAAGAAACGAATGTCTTCACCGCTGGGCGCCAGCTTGGACGTGCGCCAAACCTGCAGGACAAAATCACTACCGAGATCTTTCCAGAGGTTGCAGTCCTGATAAGCGGTGTAGTTGGTTGCATCCCAGGGAATCTCGTTGGGAGCCCCTAGATCATGGGGCGTGGCTCCTTTCACCTTGCGGTCTGCCTCCACCCGGCCTTTGCCCTGGGTGAAATACCAACCGATCGGCCGCTGCGTGGCATCCGCCGCCGGAATGGCCCGGGCAAAACTGCGCAACACGGCCTTGTCGAGCTCGGGCCAGAGCTGCAACAGGGCAAAGGATCCATACAGACGAACATCGAGGCTCTCGTACCAGGCGTAGTCGAGGCACTCCAAAACGCCGAAGCGGCCGTGGGGATCATCGGCTGAGGCCGCGCTCCAGAGACTGCCGCCACTGCAGAGGTCGTAGAGCTCATTGAACAGAGCCATCCGCAGCGGTTCCGGCAAGTCCTGGCGTTGCAGCACCGGCTGCTGCCAGGCCTCGATCTGCTGGCGCCACGTCTGCCAGTCGCGCAGCGCTTCAGCGGCAATGGCAACCGCCTGGTTGCCATCAGCACCGAAGAAGTCGGTATAGCGGCGCAGAGCTTGGCTGCCGGTTGCAAAAGCCGTCACGGGAAGATCCCAGCTAATCACCACCGGGATCTCGATGCTCTGCCCGGGAGCCAGCTGACACTGCACCGCCAGAGCCGCGCTGAGGGGATCATCGGATCCACTGCGTCGATCGTTGTTGCTCTCGGGGATGGAGCCATCGGCACTGAAGCTGTCCCACAACTCACGGCCATCGCCGCTGGGATTCCATCGGCTACAGCGCTGGACGGTCACACCAGGCTGCTCGGCCGTGGCGATGCACCACTGCCCCTCGCCTTCGGCGACGGGTTTGGAGACGTTGCCCTCCAGCACCACCCCCTTGAGGGAGCCATCCTCAACGCAACGATTGCGCTGACCGTTGGTCATGCCGATGGCCGGGGCGTAATTGTGCTCGGGGCTTCCGTCATCGCGGAAGTGAACCTCGGCCGAGGCATCGGTGTTGGTGAACCAGCCCGTGGTGTTGCGCCAACTCAACAACAACGACAAATCCAGAGGCTGGTCGGTGGGATTGCGCAGCGTCCAGACGAACACCGCGACCGGATAACTGGTGCGCTGATAGTCCCCAGGCAGGATCGGACTGAAGGCCTCACATCGCACCTCAGCGTCATAAACCCCCTCGTAGCTGGTCCAACTCAGCGGGTAACGGGCGGCGTAGATGCCGGTGCTGCGTTCCGGCGTGCTGGCCGGATACCACTCCCAGGCCTTTAGGGGCTGGCCAGCCTCCGGACGCGACGCATCCTGATGGGGCTGAACCGCCAGGGCATGAGCCCGATTGCCCCGACCATTCCCCTCAAACAGAGCGAACTGGCAGTCGGGTAATACGCCGAACCAGTGCTCACCACCATCGAGGTGCCAGAGGTTGATGTTGCCGTCGGGGGCACGACCGAAGCAGCCCGCCCCGAAGCCCCCAAGCGGCATGCCGTGGTTGGGCCCGTCATCGAGGTTGCTGACGTAGCGAACCGTGTAGGGCTTATCCCAGCCCAGGCCAAAGGGATGGCTCCAGCAGGCCTCCGGTGGTTGCCAATTGGAGGTTTTGGCGCCGCGGCCCAGCAGGGAGTTCAGAGCGGACCAACCGAACGAAGCCATGCAGGGGCCGAGAGTCGCCCCAGATTGCCAGGTTTACCGCGATCAGCCAGCGGTTCAGATCAGCCCGTGGACAAGGGTGATGGATTGTCCTCGGCGTCGAGCAGGGCATCCAGCGTGACCGCCGTGCGAACCAAGGATTGGTAACGCTGGAGGCTGCGCCGGTTCTGATCCAGCCAACGACCGGGGGCCGTCCCCTCAAGGTCGGGCTGATCAGGATCGAGCAAGGGGAGATCGTCCTCCCGCGCAATCAGGGCGATCACAAGTTCATGCAAACGCTGACGGCGATCGTGGGATGGGGTCATGCCACCTCCATCAAGTCGTGCAGGCGCTGTTGCGCTTCAACGGGCAGGGTCACAGGATCGGCGATGTAGCTCCGAGCTTGGGCAATCCGAGCCTGAATCGGTGCCTCCGCCACGAACCAACTGCTGAGCCCAAGTTCGTCATAAATCCGCTTCACCGCCGCAAGGGGTTGGCTGACCAGCGCGTCGTAGGGCAGCTCAATCAACTGACCCTGAGGGATCCGATGCCGAGACGCCTCAAAGGCCTGGAGCAGCTGGCGATGGGCCGCCACCGTTTCCTCCACCTGGGTCACGGCATCGGGCACGGGCTGGAGCCCCACCAAGCCACCCAATCGCTGCTTCACCTGAACCAGCGAACGGATCGAAGCCTGCGGATCACGAGACAGCACCACGAACCGCGCCTTGGGGAAATGCCGCAGCACCAGCTCCACCCGGGCGGAATGAGCACTGTTCTTGATCAGCAGACCAGTCTTGCCCGGGCCGTCGTGGAGCCAGGTGAGCTTGGTGAAGAGCAGCCACTCTCGCTCAAACGCACGGGACAACCCCAGAACGTTGCGACGGAAAAACCATGTGTAGGCCTGTGGGAAAGCCATCCCCGCCATGTTGGTGTCCATGGTGAGTCGTGCCAGACCAACCTCATCTTCCTGGGGATCGTCCGGTCCCCAGGGCACCGCATCGATCGGCCGCTGCCGCGTCATGAACGCTTTGAGTACCGAACGAATCCAGGGTTTGAGCAGCAACGCCACCTGCGGCGCCATGGTCAGCGAATTGCGTGCCGTCGCCAGCGTTGGGTCGCAGGCCAGCAACTGATGCAGATAGGTGGTGCCACTGCGCCAGTGGCCAATCACCACGATCGGGTCGTCTGGAAGTTCGACCTTCTGCAACCGGCGAGCAAACAGCCAGGACTGAACCCAAGCCAGGGGCTCCACCACCAGCCCACTGAGTCCCATCACCAGGCTCACCCTCCAGCAGGAGAGGGCCGGACGACGAAGCTGCAAACCTCGAAGCAGCACCGCAGGTCGCACAAAGCCTCCCGCCACCAAGCGATCGACCAGCAAATCCCCCCGTCCCATGGCCCAACAAACCCTGACACCAGAATGACGGGATGATCGATGTGATCGGTACCGACGCGGGGGCTCCAGCCTCGCTGCCCGCTCCACAGCAGAAGCTGCTGCGGACTGCCGCGCTGATTGCTGCGCCACAACGGTTGCAAGCCGCTGTGAGGGAGTGGCTGGGGGACGACCTGCAGGAACTGATCAGCAGCGACGACCCGCGGGCTCTCGTGGGCAGCCTGCAATCAAGACCGGCGGCACAATCTGTGGTGGTGCTCGCCAGCGGTGATCCGCTCTGGTTCGGCCTAGGGCGCATCCTTTGCGACCGCATCGGTGCGGAGCGGCTTCGGTTTCATCCCGCCCCCACATCGCTGCAACTGGCCTTCGCCCGCATCGGTCGCCCCTGGCAGGACGCCGACTGGGTCAGCCTGCATGGACGGGACCCCGAGATCCTGGCCAGCGCCTTGCAAAAACGACCGGCGGCCGTGGCGGTGTTGACGGACCCCAACCAGGGTGGCGCTAGCACCGTGCAGCGGATGTTGCGCAGCAGCGGCCTTGAAGCCAGCACAGACCTGTGGCTCTGCGAAAACCTCGGGCACGCCGATGAGCGGGTGCAGCAGATCGCCCCAGGCACGGCCCTGCCGGAGGATCTGCATCCGCTGCTGATTGCACTGCTAATCGCACGGGAACCCGCCGTGCCGGATCTGCATGAGCTGCCGTTGTTCGGGCTCGATGACGGGCTCTACCTGCAGCACAGCGATCACCCCGGACTGATGACCAAGCGGGAGGTGCGCGTCCAACTGCTGGCCGAACTCGCCTTGCCTGAGCACGGCGTGCTCTGGGATCTGGGGGCGGGTACCGGCAGCGTCGGACTGGAAGCTCTGCGCCTGCGCCCACGGCTGCAACTGCTGGCAGTGGAACGGCGCGCCGGTGGCGCTCAACTGATCCAGCGCAATGCGCAACGGCTAGGCGTCAGCCCCGCAGTAGTGCTGGAAGCAGACGCCATCCAGGTCATGAATGGCGCCCTTCCCAAGGAGCTCAGCCATCCAGATCGTGTTCTGCTCGGAGGCGGAGGGGCGCAACGGGAGCGCTTGCTGCAGCTGGTTGTGGAGCGTCTGCGGTCTGGAGGCGTTGTCGTGATTCCCCTGGCCAGCCTGGAGGCGTTAGCCAGCGTTCGGCCCCTGCTCGAGAACGCCGGGTTAGCGGTGCGCGTGCAACAGCTGCAGGCCTGGCGAGGACAACCGCTGGGGGACGGCACACGCCTGGCTCCGATGAACCCAACCTTGATCGTGACTGGAACGAAGCCAGATTGAGACGACTTCAGTTGGAGGGTGTGACCGGGGCAATCTGAACCGGATCGCCGACGCCAATTCCAAGCCGCTCCGCCTCCCCGGCACCGATCTCGATCACCGCTTCAACAAAATCAGCCCGTCCGTTGCCATCCGCATCAGCGGCGTAGGACCGACAGGGCAGCGCAGCGCAGGTTGGAACTGCGCGAACCAAATCGAGCACCCGCCCATCGCGAACAAAGATCATGTCCAGAGGCGCAAGGGTGTTGAACATCCAGAAGCGCTGCGGCTGCGCGGTGGAGAAGGGGAACCACATCCCGCGCAAGGGCGGCAGGGCTGGCCGCCGCATCAAGCCCAGCCGCTGCTGCTCCGGAGTGCGGGCCACCTCGAGATCAATGCAACGCTGCTGGGCCACGCACCAGCGGGCACCAATCGGCAACCACTGCGGGGGCGGCTCAGGGGGCAGAGCATCCATGGCCGCTCAAGCCTCCGGCAACACCTGACCAAGGCAGTAGCCCCGGCCGCGCACGGTGTGCAGCAGACGGCGCTCACCGCCAGCCTCCAGCTTCTGGCGCAGATAACGCACGTACACCTCAACAACATTGCTGCTGGACCGCTCCCCTTGCCACACCTCCTGAAGCAAGAGATCACGGCTCAACACCTGGCCCCGTCGCCGCAACAGCACCTGCAGGAGCATGAATTCCCGCGCCGTCAAAGCCAACACACGCCCCCCGCGACGCACCGTTCGGCTGGTGGGATCAACGCTGAGATCATCGAGCTGAAGCAGCACCGGTCGCTGACCCGACCGCTGCTGGATCGTGCGGTGCAGGCGCAGACGCAGCAGCAGATCGCTGGGCCCGATCTCAGACAGCCAGAAATCGTCGGCGCCGGTTCCCAGGCAGGAGGCGCGCGCTTCAACGCTGTCGCGTTCCAGGTCCAGCAGGATCGGCATGCCCCCGAAACGGTTGCGCAGATCCTGAATCAAAGCGGCCTGATCGGCCGCCAGCACAGCAGCCACAGGGGATTCACCCGGTTCAGGGGCATGGGCCGAAGGGCCGGCACTGAGCCAGTCGAGGGTGGCGTAGCCCGATGCAGCTAGACGGGGCGCCAGGGAAACCGCCGAAGGGCCTGCCAACAGCAACAGGGGATCAGCATTCATTCCCGCTCGGGCTTGGCGATGTGGGGCAGACCCCAACCCAGTTTGTTGCGCAGCACCTGGAAGAACTCATGGTCGGCGAGGCGCACAAAGCGCACGGGGTGATCGCTGCGACGGATCAACACCCGATCTTCCGGCCAGACATAGCAACCAGCACTGCCGTCCACCACCATCATCAGGCGCTCCGGCGTGGCCGGAAACACCGTGACAGGTTCACGGTCGCTGAACACCAAGGCGCGGGACGCCAGGGAATGGGGCGCGATCGGGGTGAGTTGCAGCACCGGACAATCGGGCGTGATCACCGGCCCACCGGAGCTGAGGGCATAGGCCGTGGATCCCGTCGGCGTGGAGAGGATCACACCATCGGCAGCGATGTCCACCGGGGCATGGCGGCCAATGGCGATCTCGAAGTGACACATGCTCGTAAGCGGCTCACGGTGCAGTGCCATCTCGTTGAGAGAAAGCGCCTCCCAACGGCGCTGATCGCCCCGCATCACACTCACCACGAGGTTGCTGCGTTCCTCGATCGTCCATTGCTGGGTAAGCACCACGTCGAGGGCCCGGTCCAGATCATCGAGATAGGCCTCCGCCAGGAATCCCAGATGACCGGTGTTGATCGTGAGAATTGGGATCCCTATAGGTGCGGTCTGACGCGCTGCGGAGAGAACCGTGCCGTCACCACCAAGCACGATGGCCAACACCATCGATTGGTCGAAGCCCTGAGGCACGCAGGCGCTGTAGCCCCGAAGCCGCAGGTGCTGATCGGGGTTAGCAAAGCCCACCATCCCCCCGGAGCTGCTGGCCCGCTCCACGGCATGGCCGGCTGCCTCTAGGCGCTGCTGAATCGTGTCCGCCGTCTGCACCGCCAGCGGCTTGCCGTCATTGACGATCAGTCCAATGCGGGGCACTGACCGCCTCAGATGCAGAACGAGATCACTTTATGAGCCTTGGCGGAAACGGAATCAGGCTGGGCTGCATTCGACACAGAGGCCCTCCGTGGGGCGGTACAGGGCCTGGGACGATTCGAGCGTTTTTATTTGTCGGCCAACAAAAAACCTCTAATTTTGATGGGATTTCTACCCAGATCGGCATGCGTCGCCTTCTTCTACCGCTCGCTTTTGCCATCCCTGCACTGTTCAGTACAGGTGCTCAAGCGTCGGAAGATCTGGCTTGGTCTTACACCCCTTGGGTGACTCAAGACTTGCTTGCTCAAGCCGAGGGTGATGAGACTGCTTCAGAGGAAGAGGACGATGACAACGACTGGCGGCTTTACCTCGATCTCTACGGATTTCTACCGCACGAGAATGAAGGGACTATCAAGCTGGATGGAAACACCAACAAGGGCAATTTGAGTCTTAGCGACATTCTTGAGAATGTTTCCAGCATTGCGACAGTTCGTGCAGGTGTAGAACGAGGGCGCTGGGGCCTGCAAACGGGCATTTTTCACGGAGCTGTTGACTTCAACGACAGTGGATCGAAATATGTAACGCGTGATCACTCACGCGTCCGGAAACTCACCGGCGACAAAGTGACGCGCAAACTCACCCTCAAAGGTGATGTCGAAGGAGATTTTCACCTCGACCAAACCTTGATCGATCTCGCTGTGCGCTACCGCGCGGGTGATGTTCAGCGACCAAAAATGGACCAAGGAAGCTTCAGCTTTGTTGGCTTCGCAGGAGCACGCCTCGTGGATGGCACCATCAAAACCGATATCGACGTTGAGTTGTCTGCGTCCTACGAGGGCCCAATCGTTAAGGCTGAACGCTCCAAGAAGCAAAGCTTTGGCGATTCCTGGTCACACACCTGGGTGCAGCCATTGATCGGAATGTACGCCACTTATGCCTTCAGCCCTGACTGGCAAGCTTTTATGTATGCGGACGCCGCTGGTTTCGGTCTGGCCGGTGAAAAGGATCTCAGCGGGAACGCACAAGCAGGCATCGCCTACGCAGTCGGAAATTCAACCCAGATTTCGCTGTCGTACAAAGTCTTCGGCCTGGAATATTCAGCCTACGGCAATGACAACGGATACAAGACCTTCTCCCACGGACCCAACATTGGCATTCGCTTCCTCTTTGACTGAGACTGAACAAGAATCGGGATATGACTCCATCGCATCCCGATTCTTGTTTGGGTCATTTCAATGAAAAAGCTTCAGATGAATACTCAACGGTTGTCTTGTCTGATTGAACTTGCAACAGGAACAGCATTGCTGCTGACGCCTGGGCTGGCAATGACGCTGATCGTTGGATCATCCCTTCCCAACGGCGGGAATCAGATGGCCCAACTGTTTGGAGCCGCAATCATCTGTCTCGGGTTGTCCTGTTGGTCCAACAACCAATCGTCAGGCCAAGGTCTGAGGCCAAGCATTGGCCTGACGATGTACAACATCATCAGCGGCCTCCTGCTGGCTATCTTCGCTTTCTCAGGCGATGCAATGGCCTCTGTTGCACTCCCTGCAGCCCTGCTTCACATCGCACTTGGCGTCGTTCTACTCAGGAGAGAACTCAAGGGCCGGCATTCAAACCAGCCCTAACGGTCGGCAGCGCAGCGAAAACCCATGTGACAGGTTGCTGTGTCCAGCGTTTGGCCCATCAAGGCAGAGGGCCGAAACCGATGGCAATAGTTGTCGGCGCAAAGAAATGAACCGCCCTTGATAACACGTCGTTCCTGCTCACCTTCAGGAACCGCGTACGGCGTTGACGTCCACTCCCAGACGTTCCCGCAAACGTCAACAAGTCCGTAGCCGTTGGCAGGGAAGCTTCCAACGGGTGATGTCCAAAACCAACCATCGGTCTCTTGGTTGTCCCAAGGGAAAGGGCCCTGCCAGACATTGGCCAGCCAACGACCATCAGGAGTCTTGTCGGCACCCCAGGCGTAGTCCTGATCCACCAAACCACCACGCGCCGCAACCTCCCACTCGTCTGCCATAGGCAACCGTTTGCCAGCCCAATCGGCATAAGCAAGGGCGTCCTCGAAGGCGACATGGACAACGGGATGCTGCATCAATCCGTCGAGGTTGGTGTCAGGCCCCTGGGGATGGCGCCAGTCAGCACCAGCAATCAGTGCCCACCAGGAAAGAGGTTCACTGCGATCCACCGTTGGGGGCGGCGGCAAGAAAACAACAGACTCGGGAATCTGCTCTTCAGGCGGAAGATCCGGATACAGCGTTGGATCAGGAGGACGCTCCGAAACCGTTTGGTAGCCGGTGGCTTCCACGAATTGCAGAAACTCTGCGTTGGTGACCGGTGCATGATCGATCTGAAATGAATCAATCGACACCTGTCGGATGGGAGCTTCCTCGGGGTAAAAGCGATCAGAGCCAACTTGATAGTCACCGGCCGGGATGGCGATCATTCCATCCCGGCAATTCGACATCGAACTAGACACGATCAGCCTTGCTTGGCATCAGTGTCTTTGGGGTAGATCTGAAGTGTCACCTTGTCGATCTGGCCGCCATAGGCGCTGTAACGACGGGGCCCGATGGTCTTGATGGTGACCGCTGAGCCACGGTCGAGACCAACATCAGCACCTTCGTCAATGGAGAAGCGCGATGCAATCGTCTTCTCCAGGCGGCCTTCAGCGACCACCTCACCGTTGAGTTTCAAGCGAAGATCAGCTCCTTTTCCAGCGCCACCGCCGTCGTAGTCGAGTTCGAAACGAATTTCGGATTTACCGGCGGGCAATGGCTTTTTGCTCGTCAGGGTGATCAGCTCTCCCATGTAGTTATAGGTATAGGAGGGCTTGTTGTTTTGAACATAAAGCGACCATCCACCAAATCGACCACCCTGGGAGAAGATCACGCCATCTTCTTCGCCACCTTTCACATCAACAAAGGCCGTTACACTGTTCGACACGTTCTTCACATTGAGAATCGAGTCTTCGACCATGTTCCAGGCATAGGGATACAAATCCATGGATGTCCGATCACCCAAAAGTGTCGGCCGGCCAGCAACAGAAGGAACTAGGCGCTCAAGGAGACGATCATCAAGGGGCAGCACCTGATTTTCAATCGCCTCTTCCATAAACTTCTTCTTCATTGCTTCAAGGCGTTCCGGCTCCTGATCAGCAAGATTATTCGAGAGACTGAAATCCTTGGTGGTGTCGTACAACTCCCAACCATCATCTGCCGCAACCGTGTTCATTCTTTCAGGCGCCATCCAGGGATACATGATTGTTGCCCGCGCCATCCAGCCGTTGTGATAAATGCCTCGGTTGCCGATGATCTCGAAATACTGCGTGTTGTGCTTTTCTTTGGCATCCGGGTTGTCGAAGGTATAGATCAGGCTGGTTCCCTGCATGGGAATCTGTGGGATGCCATTGATTGTCTTGGGCATTGGCAAATTGGCGGCCTCAAGGATCGTTGGCGCAACATCATTCACATGAGAGAACTGCGTGCGCACACCACCAGCTTTATTGATGCGTTCGGGCCAATGAATCACTGTTCCGTTGCGGGTGCCACCGAAATCACCAGCCACTTGCTTGGAGAGAGCAAAGGGTGAATTGAAAGCGATGGCCCAAGCCATGTGATACATGGGATAGGTGGTTGGGCCACCCCACTCGTCAAGCTTGGCCTCCTGTTCGTCAGGGGTTTCTCCAACACCATTGAGATAATGGTTCCAATTCCATTGACCTGTTCGATCTCCCTCAACACTGGCGCCATTGTCGCCGGTGATATAGATCACCAACGTATTGTCGAGCTCGCCCAGATCTTCAATCGCCTGAATCAAACGGCCAGCTTCATAATCAGAGTATTCCGTAAAAGCAGCAAAAACCTCGGCTTGACGCGCATAGATTTTTTGCTGTTGCGGCGTGAGGCTGTCCCATTTGGGAATACTGTCTGGCGCCTTGGCCATCTGAGTGCCTTCGGGAACGATCCCTGCCTTGATCTGATTCTTGAGATTGCGTTCCCTGAGAACATCCCAACCTTCGTCAAACTTGCCTTTGTACTTGGCAATCCATTCCTTGCTCACATGGTGAGGGGAGTGAGAACCGGCGGATGAGTAATAGATGAAAAATGGTTTATCTGGCTTGATCGCTTTCTGCTGCCGCATCCAACCGATCGCCTGATCGGTCATGTCTTCAGTGAAGTGGTAACCCTCTTTCTGAGGTGCATCGACAACGGTAACGCCATCGTGGATGGTGGGTTCCCACATGTTGTCTTCAGCGCCAACGAAGCCGTAGAACTTCTCAAAGCCCTGACGCGTTGGCCAGCGGGTTTGAGGGCCGGCCGCCGTGGTTTCACGGCCAGGAGTCTCATGCCACTTACCGAAGGCAGCTGTGTTGTAACCATTCAGTCGCAGGATTTCTGCAACAGGCACCGCATAATCCGGCGCCACAGTGGAGTTACCGGCATATCCAGTTGCAATTTCTGGAATCGATCCTGTATTAACTTTGTGATGATTACGGCCGGATTTCAACGCCGCGCGGGTTGGAGCACAAAGGGCTGTGGTGTGAAATTTGTTGTAGCGAAGCCCATTATTGGCGAGCTTTTCCGCCGTCGGCATGTTCACCGCACCACCAAAGGCGGAGGGTGCGGCATAGCCCACATCATCAAGAAGGATGATCACCACATTGGGGGCATCGGCAGGTGCCGTCACCTCCCACTGGGGAGGCAATGGCACCTCTGAAGGGAGAACCTTGGTGACCTTCTCTGGCCTCGGCTCAGCAATCGGCAGATTTGTGCGATCAAACTGAGCACTATTGGCTTTATTTTGAAGTCCGAGATGAGTGGAGCAGGCGGCAAGAGCAAGGATGCCACCGCCTAAAGCAATCAGACGGAGTTTCATGAAACCTGAGATCAGATACAGGTGACTTAAACCTAGCCACATGCAGATCAAAGGGACGCCAATTTAACAGTTAGAAAGCAATCAAAACATCATGGAAATTGAATAAATGCGTCTTTTTTGTACCAAAAGAATCTTAGGTCACTTTGCAAGACTGCTAGCGATCCCGAGTGCCGCTCTCGACCCACTGGCGATCGCTCCCTCAATGAAGCCACGCCAGGCTTGGACATGGTCGCCAGAGGCAAACACAAGATTGCCCTCCTGCTGCGGCAGGGCATTGGCAAACCTTGCGATCGTGCCGGGCCGATACGTGCACCAGGATCCCTGGGACAAAGCATCGTCCCCCCAGTCGTGGCCAAAGGTCGACAGCAGCTTCACGCCTGGAAGGAATTCTTCGAGAACAACTTGCCATTCATCAACGGACTTATCCAAAGCACCGGGTTCGAGGCTGAATCCAGCCAGAACGGAGTGTTGTTCGCCGCGCTTGTAGGTGAAGCTGCCAATTAGGGGAGAATCTGTTGAACGCGACAGGGTCATCACCGCACCGGGATCGCCCTCCACCTCAAAAAACACCTTGTAGCCACCACCAACATGCTTGAGGGTTGAGGCCTCCTGCTTCGCAGCAGACAACGGTGGTTCGAAGCTGACGCTGTTGAGCAGATTCAACGGCACGGTGACCACCGCACGCTTGGCATTGACAACGTCACCGTCGGTTGTTGTCACCACAACGCCAGCCTCCGATTGCTGAACTGAAGCAACAGACGTGTTCAGCTCCACATCGAACCCACCATCCTCAGTGATGGCATCAACCAATTCCCCCGTTCCATTGGTGAACTTGTAGCGGGCTGCGGTGTCGTTAAACAACTCATAGTTCCAACCCGTCAGCGACCAACAGCGCATCATCTCCACATAGGAGGCGTTCTCGGGTTGGTTCATCGAAAGGATCTCGAGGAATCCACCGATCGCTGTGCGTTGCAGGGGGGTGAGCTCCAAGGCGGCAAAGCGATCAGCAACGCTTTGTGAATCGTGGACACAGATGGCATCCCAACAGTGATCTTGGTCGTAGGGCCGTTCCCAAACCTGCTTGGCCTCCGCAAAGAACAGCTCGAAGCCCTGAAGAAATTCAGCGAGCTGATCTTCCTGCAGGTCATGCACCTGCCCATTCACTTTGATTACCACACGATCGGCGACACAGCCAGGGGTTTCCTGCACCTCCAAGCCATAGCGCTCCTTTTCTGCCCAAACAAAGGGTTGGGTCCAGTGAATCCAGGTTCCGCCCAGTTCGACATGGAACCCATTCACCTCCTTGTGCCAAGTACGACCACCAAGGCGATCACGGGCCTCGAGCAGCAACACATTGAAGCCGCGATGTTTGAGATCACGAGCCGCCGTAATCCCGGCGAAACCACCGCCGATCACAACGACATCAACTGAGCGAGGCATCAACAGAGAGGCAACGGAGAACAGGACAACAAACAAGACTCATCGGTGGATGCAACACCCACCGATGAGTTCCAAGGGAATCGATCAGAGCTGTTCGATCGCGCCGAGTTTCCAGCTGCGGTCAAACCATTCCTGACCCGGGCCGTAAAGACGGAAGATGCCGAACCAACCCTTGCCGGGAACCGTCTTCACCCAGTTGGCTTCTTGCCCTGCAGGGGCTTCAGGGCCGAAGTAGAGATCAATGCTTCCGTCAGCATTTTTCGCCATCTCGGGATTGCGCTTGTTGTTTTTGCTGGGGTAAGGCATCTCCTTGCTCTGCAACATCGAGCGGGTTTGCGGGTCGTAGACCACAAACGACCAAAAGCGCTGAGCCGGGGGATTGGCAGGGATATTGACTTTGTAGGTTTTGGAGCCATCCAAATAGGCACCGCTGCTGTCCCGAGAGCTGAAGGTGTACTGAGAACCCACGCCTGGAAGTTCCAGCACCATCGCCGGTGTGTTCACCGTGGCGAGGTAGAAGAACAGGGTGCGACCGTCCATGTCACGCCCACCATTGCCGCCATCGACGAGATATTCATGGTTGCCTCCAGGGAATCCGGTTTGCCAATAGCCAGCCTTACCGGGGTAGATGTAGGCCTTGGGGTCTTGCGGGGCAAACAGAATCGAACGAGCCGTGGCATTACCAATGGCAACCGCATCGGTCAGCAGGGCTTTTTGTTCACTCGATGGATTGAATGGCTTGCCTTTTTGAATCCCGATCGCCGATGCCATGCCCAAAAGCTCAGGCGAGAACATCTCGGAGGGCTCGCGCTGGATCACCTCGTCCAGTTCCTCGTAGAACTTGAAGTCATTGGCATGGATGGTGTTCACATCTGACCCGGTGAGGTTGGTGAACGTGTTTGCGGGAGGGTTGTTCCTTTGAGCAAAGGGATACACCTTGAGGCCATTCTTGAACGCAGCCTTCGCCGTATCAGGCTTGCCTTTGTCATCAAGAAAACCTCGAAGGATCAGCCAGTTGATCTTGCTTGGCGTTTTGGCAACGAAGTAGCCATTGGTATTGGCGGGTGCTTGATGACCAGGGCCAAGAATCAGATATTTACCGCCTTTGCCTTTGTCTGGGCCAGGGCCGCCCATGTCGATCACAAAGCGGAAGAAGGCGTCATTGACCGTGCCGGGACCCGTGCCCGGTGGAACTTCGACCACCACTGGGCCATTACTGAGGTCTAAAAATGCGGAGGCATACACCGTATCGGTGTTGCCGGTGAGCCAGAGGGATGTGGAGCTCATCAGCTCCTCAAACAAACCAATGTCACGATTCGGCTTCAATCCATAACCATCGCGATGCCCGACGTAGAGCATCTCCAGAGATGCAGCCGGCATGAAATTCAGGAAGGTCTGAACGCCGCGCCCGAGATCCACCTGACGACGGGCGGCCTTTTTGGTGGCATCGTCCGGGAAGCCATCGAAGTAGCGAAAGGTGCCGATGCGGGTACGAACAATATCTGGCGTTAAGACATCTTCAGGAATCGGAGTGTTGTAATTCTTGGGAGTGACATCCTTCGCTTGAACCGAAAGTGCAGAGCTTCCGATCAAAAGAGTGGAAGCCAAGAGAGCTGAAACAGAATTGAGGCCTTTCATGACAAATCAATGAATAAAGATGGGGAGACTTGAATCGTTCGTTCAATCGAGTACTTCGATATTGTTCAGCTTCCAGGTTTGATCAAACCAGGGTTGCAACGGGCCATAGAGCCGGAAGGCCGTAAACCACCCTTTTCCAGGTACGGTTTCAATCCAATTGGTTTCCTTACCCACAGGTGCTTTGGGTCCGAAATACAAATCCACCGAACCATCAGCATTGGCGACCATATCTTTGTTGCGCTTGTTGTTCTTAGCGGGGAAGGGCTGACTGGTTTGCAGCTGAGATCGCGTCTGGGAGTCATACACAACGATGGACCAGAAATCCTTGGCAGGTGGATTCTTGTCAATGGTTAATTTGTATGATTTCCCACCATCAAGAACAGCACCATTTTCATCCGTACCAGCAATGGCATATTGAGAGCCAACGCCAACCATTTCCAGCACCATGGCCGGAGTGTTGACGGTGTAAGCCCAGAAGAAATTGTTGCGGGCATCAAGATTTCGGCCTCCCCGGCCACCATCTTTGAGCCACTCGTAACTTCCCCCTGCGAAAGCTGTGAACCACTGGGGATTGCCCTCATAGGTATATGCATCTGCAGCACGAGGAGTCACCATGTCGGAGCGCACATAGGCCACACCCACCTGGACGGCTTCCTCCATCAAGGCTCGATCCGCTGCTGAAGGATTGAAGGGCTTTCCTTTTTCCATCCCGATACCAGCAGCCAAACCCCGAATTTCCGGATCGAGGAAATCGATGGGCTCACGCTGAATCACCCGGTTGAGTTCGTTGAAGAATTCAAAGTTGTTGGCATGAACCGTATTGAATACCTTGTCGCCGCCTTGGACGAAGGTCATCTTGGGCGGGTTGTCTTTTTGCGACAGCGGATACATCCGCAGACCATTCTCGTAGTTCGCAACTGCCTGATCAGGTTTACCCTCATCATCCAGGAAGGCCCTCAAAATCAACCAGTTGGAATACGTGGGTGAACGGAAAACAAAGTAGCCATCAGTGTTTGAAGGCTCTTTATCGTCAGGCCCCAGAATCAAATATTTTCCCCCCTTGCCTTTGTCCGGACCAGGGCCACCGGTATCGGCCACGAAGCGGAAGTAAGCATCATTGATCGTGCCAGGCCCCAGACCAGCTGGCACCTCAATCACCAAAGGGCCTGTCTGTTGAAGGTTGAAAAAAGCCGAGCCATAAACAGTATCTGTGTTACCGGTTAAAAACAAGGGATTGGAATTCAACGGTGACATCAAATTCACCTTGGTGTGATCATCCACACCGATTTGTTCATGGCCATGGCGCAACATTTCAATGCTTGCCGCAGGCATCAACGTGAGGAATGTCTCGTAAGCCCGAATAAATTTGAGATTATCGAAACTCGCCTTTACCGTTTCCGGATCAGGCATGCCGTCGAAGAAGTTGAAGGTGCCTACCGACGTGCGCACCTTGTCTGGTGTGAGCAGCTCTGATGGGATCGGAGTGGTATATCCGGCTGGAATGGCATCAGCCCCTGCTTTCGCTCCGGTGGGCACACCGAACAAAACACCCGACAGAGCAAGGAAAGACAGACCCTTGGAGGCGCCCTTCATCCATGTTGCGCTCAGCATGCGATGCAATCGACTTCTTTTTCAAGCTAGGCAGAGAAAGAAGCTCGGTCAGCGGTCGATGGTCCGAAAAAACCTTGATTGAACAGCAAAATGAGAAGAGGCCTGCATGGGCCTGAAGACCCCCGCAAACCTAGTCAAGTCAACAAAAGCCTTCAAAACATCAGCAATGATTAAACGCGCCGATTCATTTGAACTCCAGCTCAGGCCGGATCCATGAACCATCGAAATAGGCGGGCTTCGGGTTGTAGATCCGCAAGGTGGCGTTCCACCCCGGGTAGATCTCCAGATGGTTGTCTTGGTTGCTGTCTCCACCCAAGTTGATCACCACATCACCAGCCGCGTTGGGCTTGGCAAAGGCACTGTTGAGGTTGAAGGAGCTGCCACTGGGAAAGCCATCCTTGTCGTACACCGTCAACGACCAAAAGGCATTGACCCCGTTGGGAACATCTTTAAGCGTCAGCGTTTGAGGCTCAGATGACGATGGCGTGTAGAAGAGATAAACAGCGCCTTCCTTGGGTAATCCGCCGATCCCCACAGCCACACCCATGTTGTTCTGATCAGGAGTGACCTCCCCCTTACGGCCGAACAGGTCTTCCGACTTCACACCTTTCTCATTCCGCTCTTCGTTGTAAGCGGCACGGAGAGCCATCATCTGCTCAAGATCCCATTGATTGGGTTGGATATAGTCGCCTGTTTCAGCCTGAGATACTGACAACTTGGCCTGCAGAGCCTGGGCTTGGGCCACATCCTCAGGATCCTGAATGTTCACACCGGTGCGGAATGCCACCAAGGCATAGCGGGTCCCCACCTCTTTTTCCGTAAGGGTGTAGTCACCAGGATCTTTTTCCACATACACATACCCTTGACCATTCACAACCATGGCGCTCTGGTAGCGGCCATTTGTTTGTGGAAGCGTAAACGTCGCCGGAGTGATCAGATCGAGAATCAACCAGGAATACAAAGTGTCGAAGTTAATGCGGATCACCGTGCGATCCTTGGGATCCGCAGCCTTCTGGAGATTCAAAATCGTTCCCAAACCTCCGGTGCAGGTAGCGGCTGCAACATCGGCGATGTACTTCGCAAACACCGTCTGCGTTTCGGCTTCGGCATAGTTGGCCTTGGTAACGGGCACCACCTCATTGCTTGCTAAGACCACGGCGGGCTGTGGGCAAGTGGATTCTGCCAAGGCTGAACCTGGTGCTGAAGCGAGGCCAGCAACGGAAACCAGAAGACTGGCAAAGATGGACGAGGTGGTCTTTACTGTGGAGGAAAGCAAAACAGAGAACACTATTTAGGTATCAATAATTAGATACAGGAGAAGAGGCTCGTAACTTCACGGTCTCTTCTCCTGCTCAGAGTCACTTCTTAGCAGTAGGAATAAGGAACTGAACCTGGGTGCGGATCGTCCAATCCCCCATCAGCTCTTCCCCACCAATTTCAGGCTTAATGGCGTTGTAGTAAGCATGCAACGACACATTGATAGGTTGCTTACCAAGTGTGAATACTCGTCCAACACCAGCACCGACAGGGACCGTCCATCCGTTGTCCTCATTCTCCCAATCCGCCGTGATGATGGGTGAAACCGATAGATACCAACCCTCGGGAAGATTGTAGTTAATGAAAGGTTGGATCAACATTTTGTTCACATCTTTGCGGTCATCATCTCCCGCGAAAGACCACATATTGTTCACCAAGCCACCGACAACCCAAGGCCCTTTGGTGTAAACACCAACGAGCGCAGGGCCGGCAGTCCACTTGCCGGTGCTCAGCGGGATCTTGTTGGAAGGAAAACTGAGGGTGGGACCGAAACCAAAGGTGAAATCCCCCTCCAGGGTTGGCACAAAAAAACCGGTGGGATTGACATCACCAACACCAAAAGTGTATTTCTCCCTCCAACCATCAAAGTAAGGTTCACCTGCTGGGGTGATATCGAACTTTGGTTTGGCGAATGGGGCGTTAATGAACGGAACAATGGTGCGCGTCACCAGCGTCCAGTCGTCACTCAACTTGAACGGAAAAACAGGTTGAACGTTGACCACATTCATGACCCTGTCATGCTTGGCATCGGGGTCCACTGAATTCGGTGCCCACTGGGTCCCAGGTGTGGCATTCCACTGGAAGGGAATGCTGATCATGCTGGCGATGGGATTTTGTGCCGCTTTGGCCAGAGCTGCTTGATCCGGGCCAGCGGCTTCTGCCGCAACAACACCAGGGGCTTTGTCTTCCGAGGCAATCTGCTGAGCCTGAGCGATTTCGTCTGGCTCCGTCTCTGTCAGAGGGCTGTAATCAAAACGGGATTGAGCCTCGACCTCGCTGATCTCTTGCGCAGTTGAACAAGTTCCAGCAAGAGCGGAAACCGCAATCGTGCTGAGCAGAAATCGACGAAGCATGAAGGCTCCTAAAACTGTCCAATTCTGACGAGCCAAACAGCAGAGGCGGTACAAATCGGTCGGTTATCGCGAGACTCAACAAGAGAACCGCCGGATCTTTTTAGTGAGGCAGCGGCTTGCCGTCATTGACGATCAGTCCGACGGGACTGGCATAAGCCCATCCGTACGTGATCTGTATCGAAACGCTGCGCAAATTTCTTTTTCTCCCTAGACCAAAATAAACGTATTGACGTCCATGAAAGCCTTCAAAACGCTTGGGCAGGTCCTCGCCCTGAGTGCACTGACTCTCGGGACAGCAACAGGATCTGTCGAAGCCCGAGGGCATTCAACCTTGAACGGGCAGATCTCCTTGAAGGGTCAGCCGGTGAGCGGCTCATCCATCACCCTCTGGCAAACCCAAGCAGGGCAATTCCCCAAACAACTGAGCACCCATCGCTCGAACAAAAGCGGTGCGTTCCGATTCAAGGTTCAAGCAACGCAAGGGGTCGTCCACTACCTCGTGGCCCAGGGTGGCGACATCGGAGGATCCAGCGCCGACCAACTCACCATGCTCACGGTGCTCGGCGGAGATGAACATCAGCAGGTGGCCATCAACGAGCTCACCACGGTTGGTTCGGTTTGGCCCAATGCTCAGCTGCTTGAAGGCACAGCTTTGGAAGGGAGCCAAAGCGCCCTAGCGATCGGATCGAGCCAAGTGGAAAACCTGGTGAACCAGAGCACAGGACGCTTTGGAGCAACGTTGCTGAAGAGCACCAACCTGCTGAATTCCGAGACTGCGGCTCGAATGAATGTGCTCTCAGATCTGATTGCTTTGTGCGGGCAACCGACGCAATCTCAAGCATGCGATCAGCTGCTAGCACTGACGAGTTCAGAGAACACACTCTCGGCAATGACGTCCATTGCCCGTCAACCCTGGAAGAACGCCGGCGCGCTCTATCAGCTGTTCCAAAGCGCATACCCGATCAACAAAGCGACACAGCTGCGCACAACTGCAACCGCTCCCTATTTGCTGTTTCAACCCAAAAGCTTTTCCCTCTCCCTGGTTTTTAACGGTGGCGGTGCTTTAGGGCTCGGGAAGTTGATGTTTGACGGCAAGGGAAGCATGTGGAGTGGAACCAACTGGATGCCGGGATCTCAATCCGGCGTGGTGAACAACATCGGCGGAGGTGTGACCCACTTCGGCCCAGGTGGCACACCCCTCTCACCAGCAATTAACGGTTACAACGGCCAAGGCATCAACGGTGTGGGCTGGGGGACCGGCGTCTCAGAAAAATATGCCTGGGTTGGTGCATTCAACAACATGGTTGGGGTGTTCGACCTCAAAGACGGCAAAGCCCTCGGGCCAGCCAACATTGATGGGGAAGTGGGTCAGCTTCAGGGCGTCGCCACAGCCGCCAACGGAGATGTATGGATTGCCGACAACACCGCAAACCACATGATTCATTTCCCAGGTGGCGATTACACCCAGGGAGAACGAATCACAATCAATGGGCTCCAAGCACCCTTTGGTGTTGCCGTTGACGCGCAGAACAGAGTGTGGGTGAGCAGCAGTTACAACAACAAACTCACCGTGTTCCCAGGGGACGCTCCTGATCAGGCCAAAACGATCGAAGTGAACCTTGGGGCACGTGGTGTTGCCGTTGACTCAACAGGGCACGTGTGGATTGCCCAGCAATCTAATTCTCCTCAAGGAGCACTACCTCCAGGCGCGAAAATGCCTCCCAACATCCCCGCCAATGCACCACAACCCAAGACCATCATGGAGGAGTTTGAGGCCGGTGCTGAATACCTTTTAACCAACCCCAACATCACGCAAACTGGCATAGTTGGGTTGATTTCACCCGACATGAAAATTCTCAAGCAGGACATCGCTAAAGGCACCGCTTATATCCCATGGGGTGTGACAATCGACGGCAATGACAATGTCTGGGTTGGCAATTTATATGGTCAAAGCTTGACTCACATCTGCGGCGTCAATCCCGCCAAATGCCCCGCAGGAAAAACCACTGGGGATGTGATTCACAACTACCAAAGCGGCGTTATTCAAATGACCACCGATGTGATCGTTGATGACGCTGGAAATCTCTGGAGCGCCAACAACTGGTTCGACGGTGAAGTCGTGATCAACCCCACCTACAGGGGCCGCACCTCCACATTTGGAGGGGGCCAGGGATTCGTTGTGACCTATGGCGTTGCCGGACCGGTTCAAAACCCCCTGATGGGTCCTGTGCGCAAGCCACGCTGATGGCTTCGTCTCTATCAATCGCCTGATTCTTCCGTTCCAAAACCCGATGCGTCTCAACCGCCTGCTTGGCCTCGCCACTGCCTGTTTGCTCGCTCCGCTTGCACTGCCGTCTACCGCAGAGGAAGCCGCAGACAAGGACAACGACACCCGCGTATATGTGGAGGCCTACGGGTTCTTCCCCCTGGAAACCCACTCCAAAACCACACTGGACAACAACAGCACCAAAGAAACGCTGGATCTCAGCGATGTGCTGGACATGCTCACCGGTGTGTTCAGCGGCAAGGTGGCTGTTGAGAAAGGTCGCTTTGGCCTGCAAGCGGGGCTGGACCATCTCAGCTTCAGCACATCCGAGACGGTCTCGTCCTGGAACAGCTCGAACCCCATTCAGAATGAACGCCACCCGCTCCTGCCGGAGCGGAGGGTCAACTCCAAGGGAACGATTAAGTCGGTCACCAACACCGAGCAAACCATTTTTGATCTAGCCCTGCGCTACCGCGCTGGTGAGATTCAAAAGCCAAAGATGACGCCAGGTTCGGTCAGCTTCATTGGCTTCACAGGGATGCGATTGATCGACGCCTCATTGGACATGGACGTGTCGTTCAAAGACGACGTCACCGTCGAAGGAATCCTTCCCTCAAGGCAGCTTCAACGCGACATTGCCGATGCAGCCAGTGAGACGTGGCACAACACCTGGGTGCAGCCCCTCGTTGGCATGAACACCACCCTTGCTCTGGGCGAAGACTGGCAAGCCTTCCTGGCCATGGATGCCGGTGGTTTTGGGCTCAACGGAAAACAGGATCTGTCAGGAACCATCGAGGCGGGTGTGGCCTACGCCCTGGGCAATTCCGCCCAGATTTCCCTGGCCTATCGCTACTTCGGGATCGACTACGCAGCCCACAACGGACGCGACGCCTACTCCTCCACACAAAACGGGGTTTCAATGGGATTCCGCTGGTTGTTTGACTGAGCTTTTATTCAGAGAGACCTGAATGTTTATCCACTCACGGGGCTTAACGGGCTTTTTGGTTTGATGTGGCCAACCCAGCGGATGACCAAAAGAACCAGGGTGAACACAAGAAAAGGTGCATAAAAATCAGCTGGCCCTTTCTTCACATGGCTCACATACGTGAGGGCGAATTCTGCCCAAATCCAATAGGAGCCAATCACGTGCAATCGCTTCCAGTGCTTCATACCCATCCATCGCTGGGCCGCATTCGTCGACGTCAGGGCCATCAAGGCAATCAACAGATATGCCACACCCCCAACCAGCCACTTCCCCGCGGGCTGCTCACTCAAGAATGGATCCGGAAAATCCAGAGACATCGCAAGGATCAAGGCCAGATGAATCCCGTGGGACGACGCGAAACTCAACCCGATCCAGCGCCTGTTTTGAAGCATCCACTGACTCAGGGATGACGGCCAGAGGCGTTGCACACTCGAAGCCACAAAGGCCATCGAAAAGAGAACCAGGGAGCTACGTCCCGTTGCATCGATGCCTGCCGCGACTGACGTTGACGACCAACCAGAGACGCCGAAATGCAGCGCCAGACCCGCCACAATCGCGAGCGTTGCGAAGGCGGTCAGTCGCCAGCCAAGACGTGCCATCGACTCTCCCCTAAATCTCTTTTTTAAACACGCTGTTCAGGGTTGCCAACGGCAAGTCGAAGACGCCACCGAGGAGAGCAGGGTGCGGAGAGACGCTTGGCTCTGTTCAAGCTTCAAAGTCAGCGCCTCTGAAAAACAGTATTTGCCCCTCAGAACTGCTCCAGGAAACGAAGATCGCTGGTGTAAAGCCGGCGGATGTCATCGATGCCGTGACGCACCATGCAGAACCGCTCCACACCCAAGCCCGCCGCGAAACCGCTGTAGCGCTCAGGGTCCAGCCCAAGGCCCTCCAGCACAGCGGGATCGACCATGCCGCATCCCATCACCTCCAGCCAGCGGCCGCGCCACTGCACATCCACCTCAGCTGATGGCTCAGTGAAGGGGAAGTAGCTGGCCCGGAAGCGCACCGGCAGGTCGCCGAAGAAGGCCTTGAGAAAGGCCATAACGGTGCCGCGCAGATGACTGAAATCCAGGCCTTCATCGATCGCCAGCACCTCCACCTGATGGAACACCGGCGAGTGGGTGGCATCGACGGCGTCCCTGCGATACACGCGCCCGGGAGCCACGATGCGCACCGGCGGCGGATTCTGTTCGAGATGGCGGATCTGCACCGGTGAGGTGTGGGTCCGCATCAGCAAGTCAGCCCCGAGATAAAAGGTGTCCTGCATGTCCCGGGCTGGATGATCCTCGGGGATGTTCAACGCGGTGAAGTTGTAGTGGTCCTGCTCCACCTCAGGCCCCTCAGCCACGCTGTAGCCGAGGCCCAGGAACAGATCGACGATCTCTTCTGTGGTGGTGATTAGGGGATGGCGATGCCCCATCGGCACCCCTGAAGCCGGAGCGGTGACATCCAGACTTTCCTTGGCAATCCGCTCCGCCATGGCCACCTGCTTCACGGCTTCAAGCCGCTCGCCCAACAGTGTCTGCACCTGCGTTTTCAGCACATTGGCGCGCTGACCCACCAGGGGGCGCTCCTGACCCGGCAACTTGCCCATGGCACCCAGCACACCGGAAATGCGACCTTTCTTGCCCAGCAGCCCGACCCGCAGCTGCTCAAGCGCAGCGGCATCGGCCGCCTCGGCGATCTCGGCCGCAGCCTGCTGCTCGAGGGCATCGAGTTGATCGGTGAGCTGCTGCAGGGTGACCGGTGCGCTCACAGGGACGTGTCTGACAGCTGCCGACTGTAAGCAGCCAAGCCGCTTAGGTTCACCGCAGTGCAAATACCGCCATGGCCCCGCTGCGGATCCTGATCAGCAACGACGATGGGGTCTTCGCCGACGGCATCCGAACCCTGGCCGCTACTGCGGCAGCCCGTGGCCATCAGGTGACGGTGGTCTGCCCGGATCAGGAACGGTCCGCCACCGGCCATGGCCTCACCCTGCAGACGCCCATCCGTGCCGAGCGAGCCGACGAACTGTTTGCTCCAGGAGTCACCGCCTGGGCCTGTAGCGGCACCCCTGCCGACTGCATGAAGCTTGCTCTGTTCGAATTGGTGAAGGAGAAGCCGGACCTGGTGCTCTCCGGCATCAATCACGGCCCCAACCTTGGAACAGACGTGTTCTGTTCCGGCACCGTTGCAGCAGCCATGGAGGGCACCCTGGAAGGCATTCGTTCGCTTGCGGTCAGCAGCGCCTGCTTCCAATGGCGTCAATTCCAAGCCGCCGCCGACCTGGCCATGGAAGTGAGTGAACAGGCCATCGAAGACCAGTGGCCCGAAAACCTTCTGCTCAACCTCAACATCCCCCCCTGCTCCAGGGAGGAGATGAATGCACTGCGCTGGACCCGTCTCTCAATCCGGCGTTACGACGAGCAATTCAGCCGCCGGGAAGACCCCCGTGGTCGCGCCTACTACTGGCTGGCCGGGGAAGCGGTGCAGGATTTGGAATCGGCCGGTGAAGGCCCCCGGGATTGGCCCAGCGATGTGGCCCAGATCCATACCAATTCCCCTTCCCTCACGCCGATCCAACCCGACCTGTTCTGGCGGGGGCCACTCAACGGCCTCCCAAATCTCAAGCTCAACGATCAGCTGGTGCGCTAGATCGACTTTCCAACAGTTGCTGACAGGGAGTCAGAAACTGTTTAGCGCCTGGAGGACAACAGAAAACGTCCCAAAGAATCAAGCCAGACAGACGATTACAACCAACAGCGTTCTGCACAAAGGGCAGAGGCTCAATGCACTGGGACAGACTTGACTGAGCCGACAAGCCGCAGTGCGTACACAACTCAAAGGCCTTTCAGAAGGAATTCAGCCAGATGTTTTGGCAAGGTTTCTGGCTTGGCATGGGTACAAGCCGCTTGATTGGCTTGCACCCAGGATTGGCTGAAAAGGTCAGGTCAAAGACCAAGGAACATTGCAGGGATTCGGTCGAGTGCGTGAATGCCAAGCATTTGTGACACTACATTCACGAGCATTCCAGCGAGGTGAGCACCACCCACGAGAGCCAAACCACGCCACAGCTTTTCATAATTTGCGGGTGGCTTGCCTCCCAGCCATGCAGCAGACATTTGTACATATTCTGGCGCCGGCGGCACATGAATAGCAATGGATACTCCGCCAGCAAGATTGCTACGGAGAACGCTATCGCTCCCTTTCGATCGATCACTGCTTGCAAAACCTTGCTCAAGAGCCGCAATTCGAACAAAGTTTTGCATCGACATTCCACTTGCAGAAGTGAACGATCGAACATAAGGAATCGTATTATCCCCAAAGACTTCTGCATACTCCGCAGAATCAATAATTGAGTCAATCAGTCCATCGAACCCGTGCTCAGATTGGATCGCAGCTGAACTAATAATTTCTTGCTGATTAAGAGGGGGTCGACCAAGCAAATGCTTGAAATTCAACTCAATCCCTCTGTAGGCAGAAACTTCAAAGAAATAACGGGATTTATACAACTCACTCTTGGCGAGACGACGAACAAATTCACGAGCACAAAGACGTCCGTCGGCGAATTCTGCTTCTAGAGAATCACAGCGCTCATAGGCCATGACATGTGCATTACCCAGAACCTGCCGGTATGCGGCATCAATACACTCGCGCAGAGCCTCTCTATCTGAGGGGGAAAAACGATCAAACGTCACCCGATGCGGACACTCAGCATGGTCCCTTGGACCTACACCAATACGCATCTGTGCACACGATTGCCTCAGATATTCGGCATTCGTCAGAGCGGCTGGACTCATCCCTCTGCGGGCCTGAGACGACGCAAAACCAACGTCCATTGACTTGGACTCAGCGCCGAACCTGTACTTGGGTGAGAGGGAAGCGTTCATTTAAAGCAGAATTACTGAAAGCCTTTGCCAAGCAATTGCGAGCACGAAAGACCGTTGACGGCGCAACTCCAACGGGAGCGCATTGAGAACTTAGTTGTGAAACACCAATTTCCTCTGAACGCGAAAAAAAATTAAATTAAAGAATCATTAGTTATCTTTAGTTTCCTAAAGCCTTGCAGCATCACTGAGAAGCGACTGCTTTGAAGATCCAAACAGTCCTGGACGCAAGCCAATTCAGCCTTCAACAGTTCAGCGAGATTTGCGCATCCAGACGTCAAGCGAAGAGCTTTGGTTTGCAATCAAACCCAATCATCGAGGCTCGACCTGATGCCTCTCTCCCCAGATCAGAACCACGAAAAAGCCTTAAGGCATTCATTCACTGATGGAGAGGCAACCGGAGCCAAAGAGATCCATTCATTGCGTGCGATAAACCCGTTGCAGCAGCCACAGGGAGAACAACACACCGATCAGATGGGCGAACAGCACCTGGGTGTTGCTGAGCACGGACAGCATTTCCAATGACGTAATCGCCAGGTTGTCGGCCATGCCGCGGCCGCCGATGGCAATACCGGGGGTCTGCATCGAAGCCTGCACGAACAGACTGCCGGCGAGGGCCTGATAGCCAATCGTGGCGAAGGTGAGGCCCAGCAGATCCGCCAGCAGCCCCCGCTTGATCAGCCGTGCCACCTCCCCCCGACTGGGTCGGGCAGCACTGTCGATGGCCCGACCGGCACGAACGATCAGCCAGCCCTGCCAGAGGCTGAACAGCAGCACGAGGAAGGCCAGGGAGGTGAGCGACAGGCCAGGCCCTAGGCCGACAGCACGTTCGGAATTGCGGGCCAGGCTGCCGCCAATGTTGTTGAACAGGAGAACACCCACCACAACGATGCCGAGAACCACCTGAATCCAGAAACGGATCCATCCCATCCGACGCACGCCGAAGGACAACTTCTGGAAATCGAGGCGATCGGCCATGCCCTGGTGCTCGGTCGTTCAAACTTGCCACCAAAGCGCACCTTCTGCACCTCCTTGATTCCGCTCTGCTCTCCAGAGGAGGCCCGTCGGCCAACAGCCCTCGCTCTGGGGAGTTTTGATGGCCTCCACGCAGGCCATCGTCGTGTGATCGATGAGGCCATCCAGGGCATCCCAGAGGAGGCCGTTCCCTCGGTGGTGAGCTTCTGGCCCCATCCCCGTGAGGTGCTGTTCGGCGAAGCACGCCTGAGGCTGGATCTGCCAAGCGAAAAACTCGCCCTGCTTGAACCCCTTGGCATCCAGCAGCTCGTGCTGGTGCCCTTCACCCGGGAGCTCGCTCAGCTGAGTGCGGAAGAGTTCGTCAAAACCGTTCTATTGAGCACCCTTCAGGCCAAGCGCATTGCGGTGGGCACCAACTTCCGCTTCGGCCATCAGCGGCGGGGCGACGCCGAGATGCTGGAACGGCTCGCCGCTCGCGGAGGCGTTGAGGTGAAGGTCGTGCCCATCGTTGAAGACCGTGAGGGCCGGATGAGCAGCAGCAGAATCCGCGCGGCCCTCGAGCAGGGAGATCTAGAGGCAGCCAAAGGATTGCTTGGCAGGGCCTACCGCTTTCAGGGCCGGGTGGTGCGGGGCCGAGGCCTGGGGCGAGAACTGGGCTGGCCCACCGCCAATCTCCAGGTGGATGGCCGCAAAGCACTTCCAGGGCTCGGTGTCTACGCCGCCTGGGCCCAACTGGATGGGGCAGGCGATCGCCTGCCAGCCGTGATGAACCTCGGCCCCCAACCCACGATCGATCCCACATCTCCCTCTGCCGTGGAAGTGCACCTGCTGGATCAGAGCCTGGAGCTGGAGGGGCGGCACCTGGGCGTCGAGCCGGTGCAGCGCCTACGCGGCCAGACCAAATTCAGTGGTCTCGAGGAGCTCAGCAGCCAGATCGGCCGCGACGCAGCCCAAGCCCGCAAGATCCTTCAGACAGGCTCTCAGGCCACGGTCGGATAGGCATTCACCAGGCCCCAGACGATGAACACGCCGATGCCACCTAGAAGAACGATTCCCCAGACCAGAACGTGCATGGTGCTTTCAGAACCACCGTTCTCCATGACCGACGCAGAAACCGTTGCCCACAGGGTGCCATGAATCCGACCCCTAGCGAGACATCCCTGGATACACGGGTGGCACGCCTGATCGATGCCAACCTCGACCGTGCCCGGGAAGGCCTGAGGGTTGTCGAAGACTGGTGCCGCTTCGGCCTAGAGCAGCAGAACTTGGTGGTGCGCCTCAAGGACTGGCGACAACGGCTGGGACGGCTCCATCACGACAGCTACAAGCAAGCCCGCTCCACCAGCACCGACACCGGCGCTGGACTGGAGCATCCAGCTCAACTGGATCGCCACAGCCCCGATCACGTGGTGGCGGCCAACTGCGCCCGGGTGCAGGAAGCGCTGAGGGTGCTGGAGGAGTACGGACGCAACATCGACCCTGCCCTGGCCGCTGAAGCCGCTGCAATTCGCTATGGCCTTTACGACCTGGAGGTGGTCTGCCTCAACGCCACCCTGGGGGCCAGGCGACGCACCAAGCTTCAGGACTGTCGCCTCTGCCTGATCACAACCCCCTGCGTTGACCTGAGCGATCGGGTGGAGGCCGCCCTGCAGAACGGGGTGAGCATGGTGCAGTACCGCTGCAAAGCAGGGAACGATCGCGAACGCCTGCAAGAGGCCCAGCAGCTCCGGCAGCTCTGCAACCGATTCGGGGCGCTGCTGATCATCAACGACCGTGTTGACCTAGCCCTCGCGGTCGATGCAGATGGGGTGCACCTGGGCCAGGAGGACATGCCCAGCGAGGTGGCACGCGCTCTGCTGGGGTCCGCGCGTCTGCTGGGCCGCAGCACCCACAGCATCGATCAGGTTCATCAAGCTCAGCAGGAGCCGATCGATTACCTCGGCTTCGGCCCCATCCACTCCACGGCCGTCAAACCCGAGCGATCCCCTGTTGGCCTGGAGTCGGTGCGTGATGCCATGGCGACCAGCCAACGCCCCGTCTTCGCCATTGGTGGGATCACCCGTAGCAACCTCCCGGCTTTGATTGCGGCTGGTGGCCAGCGCGTGGCGGTGATCGGCGCAATCATGCATGCAGATGACACCGGGCAGGCCTGTCGGCAACTGCTCCAGCACCTGGACCACGCCACGTTCTGAACCATGCCTCTCACCCTGATGGTCAACGGTGAAACCCGCGAACTGGATCCAGCGCCGGAACCCGCCAGCCTGGCTGCCGTTGTTGCCCAGCTGGCCAACAACCCCCAGTTGGTGGTCGCCGAGCACAACGGGGTCATCGCCCCCCGCAGCCGTTGGGACAGCATCCTGGTGAAGGATGACGACACCCTTGAGATCGTCACCATCGTGGGTGGTGGTTCCTAGAGTCGCCGGATTGATGCTGTGGGCGCTGCTGTGGCCACCCCCCGACTGTTGACACGACCCCGACGACTGCTCGCATCACTGCTGCTGCCTGTTGTGCTTGCGGGGCTCTGTCTGTTCCAGGCACAACCAGCGGATGCTGCCCGCGGTGGACGCATGGGAGGGGGTAGTTTCCGAGCTCCCTCGATGCCCCGATCCAGCGGCGGTAGCTACGGCGGTGGATACCGCGGAGGTGGTTACCGCGGCGGGGGGATGGGCTTCCCCTTCATCATTCCGATCTTTGGATTCGGTGGAGGTGGTCTGTTCGGGCTGCTGATCCTGATGGCCATCGCGGGTGTGCTGGTGAACGCCGTCCGGGGCGGCGGCGGTGCTCCCGCCATCGGTGGTGCGGCAGCAGCTCCAGCCATGCCACGCAACGTGAACATGATTCAGGTGCAAGTGGGGCTGCTGGCCAGTGCCAAATCCCTTCAGGACGATCTGCGCTCTTTGGCTGCCTCCTCCGACACCAGCAGTTCAGCCGGCCTCCAAAGGCTGCTTCAGGAAACAACCCTGGCCCTGCTACGCCAACCGGACCTCTGGGTCTACGCCAATGCAGAGAGTGGAAGTGTTCCGTTCAGCTCCGCTGAATCGACCTTCAATCGCCTCTCCATGAACGAGCGCAGCAAACTGGACGCTGAGCTCACCAGCAATGTCGGTGGTCAGCGGATGAGCGACACCAGCAGCAGCGCTGGCGAGGCAGATGCCACCAACGAATTCATCGTCGTGACGCTTCTCGTCGCGTCAACGGCAACGGCCAAGCTCGGTGGAGCTGACACCGGGGAAGATCTGCGCCAGACCCTGCGCATCCTCGGTTCCACCGCCTCCACTGAACTCATGGCCCTCGAAGTGATCTGGCAACCGGAGGGCCGCGGTGATGTGCTCAGCGCCAACGACCTCGTCACCGCCTACCCCAACCTGCAGCACCTCTGAAGAACTAAAGATTTTCTTCGCCGATTTTCTGGGTTTCTGGGTATTCCTTCTCAGGAATCAGTCTTAATTTACTGATAACCAAATTTGGACTTCCGGCGTTGGCCCCCGACCCCCGCTCCATGGAATGGCAACAAGATGGCGAGCTGGCTCGGGCTGATCTGGATGCTCTTGTAAATGCACTGCTGCGCGTGGAGTGCGACCGCAACTCTGCCGAGCTCCAGCGACTGGGCCAGATTGATCCACCTGCTGCTGCTGCTGCCGCCTAAATAATCAGCCCAATTCTGCGGGCTCGACTCCTTTGAGGATCCGCAATGCAGCCATCGCGGCACCGTAGCCATTGTCGATATTCACCACCGTCAACCCGGGGGCACAGCTGGCGAGCATCCCTTCCAAAGCGGTCCTCCCCCCTGAGCTAATCCCATAACCAACAGAGACCGGGACGCCAATCACCGGCTGGGAGACAAGACCGGCTAGTACCGTCGGGAGAGCACCCTCCATTCCCGCGCAGGCGATCAGGATCCGAGCCGTTGCCAAACGGGGAAGTTGATCGAGAAGGCGATGCAATCCGGCAACGCCAACATCCATCACAGGGTCAACGCCAATGCCATGGCAACGCAGGGCAAGAGCGGCTTCAGCCACCACAGTGCGATCACTGCTGCCTCCACTCAGCACCACCACCTCAGCAGGAGGCGGTGGTACAGGAGGCAGAGAGCCCAAGGTCAGGCAGCGGGCATCAGGGTGCAGCTCAACCTCCGGCAACATCTCGAACACCCGTGCCGCCTTCTTGGCATCCACCCGGGTCACGAGCCCCAACTCTCCTGCTGTGGCAAAGGTCTCGAGGATGGCGATGATCTGATCGGCCGTTTTGTGTTCCCCCCAGATGGCCTCAACCATGCCCAACCGCTGGCGGCGCCGCAGATCAAGACGAGCATCAGGGATGTTCACTGCGGCAACAGTTCTCCCTCAAACACAAGGGGAAAGGGGTTGCCCTGGTTCTGTCCCGTGTGCTCACAGGCCAGCATCTCGAAGCGCGCCTGAACCCTCTCCACCTCCGCAGGAGGAATGGATTTCCAAGCCTCACGACTGCTCCAACGAATCAGCAGCGTCCCCTCCTCAGTTACCGGATCCCAGAAGAGATCACGACCCAAAAATCCAGGCTGGTGCTTCAGCCAAGGCTCCCAGCTGCCGCGTTCCGCAACCATCCAATCCTCTCGACTCTCCTGGGGCACCTTCAGCCGCAGGTGCTCAATCACGGCCACCTTGTCACCAACTTGAAGGTCGGCCCATGCCTGATCCCGTGCCTCCGAAATCCCTCCCAACAACAGAACCAATGCCAAACAAGGTCCGATGACCCTAAGCAAAACAAGCCTGAGTCGATGCACGATTCAGCTCCTCTGCAGAAGTGCCACAGCCTGGCAACTGATGCCCTCTTCCCGTCCCTCTGGACCCAAGCCTTCGTTCGTGGTGGCCTTCACACCTACAGCGTCAGCGGCAATTCCGATGGTTGATGCCATCGCGCTGCTCATCGCCGCGATATGCGGTTTGAGCTTCGGGCGCTCAGCAATCACAACTGCATCGATATTCACCACCGACCAGCCACGCTCTTTGACCAGCTTCACCACTTGATCCAGCAGCTTCAAGCTGTCGGCTCCTTTCCATTGGGGATCAGTCGGTGGGAAGTACTTGCCGATATCGCCAAGGGCTAGGGCCCCGAGCAACGCATCCATCACGGCATGCACCAGCACATCGGCATCACTGTGACCATCAAGACCAAGACCGTCGGGATGCTCCAGGCTCACGCCCCCGAGGATGAGGGCCCGTCCGGGCACCAGCCGATGGATGTCGTATCCGTTGCCGATGCGCAGCTCCATGCCGGGGTCTATGGGGTCGAAAGGGACATCCATTGTTGCGGCCTGCCAGCGGGCGAACAGGTCGGGCCGCCGTTCGCGGGTCCGCTGCTCCCGCTGATCCTGACGCCATCGGGCGATAGCACCGTGATCACCACTGCGCAGCACGTCGGGAACCGTCATGCCGCGAAAGTCAGCGGGGCGGGTGTAATGCGGGTGTTCGAGGAGGAGTGCACTGTGGCTTTCCTCCACAAGCGAATCAGCCGTCCCCACCGTGCCGGGAAGTAGGCGAACAACACCGTTGATCACCGTCATCGCCGGCAGCTCACCGCCGGTGAGGACGAAGTCCCCCATCGACACCTCCTCATCCGCCAAGCCGCGAATCCGCTCGTCGAACCCCTCGTAGTGACCGCAGAGGAAGACCAGTTGATCGTGGTCGGTGGACCAGCGTTGCAAATCCTGCTGCTGCAGGGGACGCCCCTGTGGTGACATCAACAGCACCCGGCTGCGGGAGCTACGGGGGATCGCCTCCATCGCAGCAAACACCGGTTCCGGCTTGAGCACCATGCCGGCACCGCCGCCATAGGGCTCGTCATCCACCTTGCGATGGCGATCCGTGGAGAAGTCCCGGGGATTGTGCAGGTGCAACTCGGCAATTCCTGCCTTGAAGGCACGCCCGATCACCCCCAGCTCCAGCAGAGGGGCAAACGCCTGCGGCGCCAGACTCACCACATCAAGGCGATAGGGCGCCATGCCGCCTCAGGCCGCGGGTTTGGACACCCTTCGGATGTCCGTGCAGAAACTGCCCTGAACCGGTGTTCCTTGCGCGTCAACAGCTGTGGTGCTGCGCAGGCGCAGATTGACCCGCGTGAACCAGATCCTCTCCTGAACACACACCCCATCGGCCCGGCTGAGGTTCAACTCCATGCTGCCGTCGGGCCAGAACCTCCAGCTACCAGGGGCATCACCATCCAGGATCAGCTGTCCATCAGCGGCAAAGGTGAGGGTGCTGCAGGTGCCTCCAGGGGCCTGAACCTGCAGTTGACCGAGAGCCCCCTGCTCTGCCACGCAGCGGACAGTGAGTTCACCCCGCTCGCTGCTATGCCAGTCGTCATCACCTCCAGCAGCCAGCTCAAAGCAGCTGCGAAGGCTCATCCACTCACCGTCGCAGAGATTCAGAAAGGAGGCAGGGTCTTCCGGGGGAAAGGCTTGTTCGCTCATCAGACCATCTTCTCAGCCGGGTCACCAGCTGATGGGGAGAAAGGGATAAGGGCGGTTCCAGCCATAAAGCGCAAGCCGCTGCTGTCCCTGGGCGGCGGCACCACGACGGTGAAAGCCGAAGACATCCGCCAGCACCAGGGTGTTCGCTGGGCAGGTCAAGGCAACGGGCTTGGGCAGCCCCAGCTCTGCCAGGGATTCTTCACGAATGCGGAACGAACCAGAGACATCCGGCTGCCGCCGTTGTTCAGCTGCAGCGGTGGCCGTGGCCTGTTCCCAACGCAGGCGAGGCGCATCGAGGCGATGGCTACCCGGCACGTATTCGAAGGGTCCGTCCTGGCGTTGCACCGGCCGCAGAAAAAACCAGAACTTGAGAGCACGAAAGAACGTGTCGCGATGCAAATCCTTCTGCAAATCGTGCGTCCGGGTCTCCTCGCCATGCACCGTCAGGTAGATGTCGAGCTTGCGCGGATTCATTGGCAGCCCAATGATCTGACGCGATCCCTCATGGAGCCGCTGATCGTGGGAGAAGGCAGCGGCCCGAGGCATCTGCTCGGGATCGATGTGGAGAAAACGGTTGAGGGTTCCACCATCGAAACGGTCAAAACCTCCAGGAAAGGGTTGTTTCGGGCGAAAGCCAGGCCGGGTGTTGTCTGGTGCTGGATGGGAGCGTGACGCGCAACTGACCACAGCCTCCACCTCGTCACGCAAGGCATCAAACTCGTGTTGCGGCAGAAAGTTCTCCAGCACCACAAAGCCATCCCGCTCCAGGCTGGCCAGTTGAACTGGTCGAAGCAGACGTCTCCAGAGGCAAAGCGTCTCCGCCAGCTGCACACGGTGTCGATGCAGCTGGCCGCATCTGTTCAGGCCAGGGTGACCGACCCAGGGATCCCGAAAGCTCTTGGTGCGCGTCAGCAGCGAAAGCATGAGCGGGACATTACGTGCTCATGCCCCATCGGAAGGGACTCACACACATACGTGTAGCAGGCGTTCAGTGGTCTCCTGTGTACCCAAGTTCAGCCAAACGGGCAGGTTTGCTTCGCCAATCCGGCACCACCTTGACGAACAGCTCCAGATACACCGGGCCATCGATGAGCACCTGCATCTGCAGACGCGCCCCCTGGCCGATCGTTTTAAGCATCGCCCCGCCTTTGCCGATCAGGATTCCCTTCTGACTCTTGCGTTCCACCAGAACCGTGGCCAGTACTGCGGTCCGCCCCGTTCCTTTGCCCTTGGCCGGCATCTCCTCAATTCGATCAATCGTGACGGCGACGCTGTGGGGCACCTCTTCTCGCGTATGGAGAAGCACCTGCTCGCGAATGAGTTCCCCCAGCAGCACCCGCTCCGGTTGATCGCAAACCATCTCAGGCGGATAGAGCTGTGGCCCCAAGGGCAACTGAGCTGCCATCGCTGCTGTGAGCTCGGCGCAACCGTCTCCTGACAGGGCGCTGCAGCGATGCACCGGCCAGTTGGTCTCCTGCAAAAGGGCGTTGTAAGCCTCCTCCGCCTCGGACTGATGCCCCTCCGCCACCTTGTCCCACTTGTTGAGGGCCACCAACACCGGCAAGGACTGCTGCTGCAGCAGATTCACGATGAAGGCATCACCCCGCCCCGGGCGCTCACACCCCTCCAGAAGCAACACCACCAGGTCCACCTCACCGATGGCACTACGAGCACTCTTCACCAGTCGTTCCCCAAGCAGATGGTGGGGTTTATGGATGCCAGGGGTGTCCACCAGCACCATCTGAGCCATCTCAGTGGTGAGGATCGCCCTCAGGCGGTTTCGCGTGGTCTGAGCCACAGGGGAGGTGATTGCCACTTTTTCCCCCACCAGCTGATTCAACAGGGTGGATTTGCCCACATTCGGGCGGCCAATCAGTGCGATGAAGCCAGAGCGGTAATCCTCTGGCAGCGGAGTTGGGTGCATGCCCCAAGTCTGCGCCGCCGTTGAATCGTTCAATAGCCTGAGGGGAGGATTTCGAGAGGGCCATGGCGGATCAGCAGCCCACCTTCCAGCAGGCGATGGAGATCACTGCCGCTTGGCTGCAGCAATGGGACAACGAGGAGATCAGTGATGAAGTGCTGGCCGACCGCATCGGTGAAATGGTGGCCAGTCGAGATGGCGCCCGGGGATTTTTTGTAGTGAGCCTTGCGGGCGACAGTGTGCTCATGGATCGGTTGCCCGACGCCGTTGTCGGGCAACTGCGCAGCGCTGGTGATGGAGTGGTTGATCTGAGCGTCCGCAATCTGGCCATGAGCACCGCCATGGCCGTTCAGCACCGACGATCGGGGGATGCAGCTCAGCAGGCCGGTTCGGAGCGGGTCACCAGCCGCTGCATCGAACTGCTCAGGCTGCTGGAGCCGGCAGACGTGAAAGAGCGCCTGGAGCAACTGCTGGCCGCAGCCCTCGACAACCGCGGCGAGGATGTCCCCTTCCTCAAGAAGTGGGGATATGACGCCGAGCAGAAGCAAGCCATCGGAGACAGCGTTTATGCCGTGGCAGAGGGCTGAGCGGAGAGCTCAGGCCATGTCCTCCAATTCCTTGCCACTGGTTTCCCGAACGAAGAACAGCACCAGAAAAAAGGAGATTGCAGCAGCCGTGGCGTAAAGCCCATAGGCAAGGGCAGGCCCAGACGCCTCCAACAACGGCGGGAAGGTTCGGGCGATGAACCAGTTCGCGATCCAGTTGACCATCGCGCAGAGACCGAGCGCGACGGCACGAATGCGGTTGTTGAACATCTCGCCGAGCATCACCCACATCACCGGTCCCCAGGAGAAGCCGAAGGCGAAGACGAACAGGTTTGCGGCCAATAACGCCACACCAGCTGCCATGCCCGCAAGCGGAGGAGCGCCGTTCACCACCGCAGCCCCAGCAAAGACCCAGCTCATCGAGCCCAGGCTGAGGGCCATCACCACGGAACCGATCAGCAGCAGAGGTTTGCGGCCGATGCGATCAATGAACAGGATCGCCACGAAGGTGGTCACCACATTGGTGACCGACGTAATCACGGTGACAACCAGACTGTCGGTGGTGCTGAAGCCCACCGCCTGCCAGAGAACACTGGAGTAGTAAAAGATGACGTTGATGCCAACAAACTGCTGAAAGATCGCCAGCATCACGCCGGTCCAGACCACCGGTAACAGCAGATTCCTCGCGTCGAGCAGATCCGTCCAACGTCCGTGATCGGTGTTCTCCAAGCTGTGCTGGATTCTGGCGATCACCTGCTGAGCCGGCTCGTGCAACGTTCGTTCAATCACCAAGCGGGCCCGCTCAGGCAAGCCTTTCTGCACGAGGTAGCGCGGACTTTCCGGAATCCCCAGCACCAGCACCCCATAGAGCGTTGCGGGCAAAACCTCCGACAACAGCATCCAGCGCCATGCCGCCAAAGGACCAACGGCTGACACCGGATTGCGATCCGGCGTGAACAGCACGATCGCGTAGTCGAACAGCAGGGCCAGAAAAATTCCCACCACGATCGCCAGCTGCTGCAGTGATCCCAGACGGCCACGCTGCTCAGCAGGTGACACCTCGGCGATGTAAGCCGGTGCCAACACGCTGGCGAAACCGACCCCAAGGCCACCGATCACCCGCCAGACGATCAGACCGGTCAGAGTCTGCGCCAAGGCGGAGCCGATGGCACTGACCAGGAACAAAGCAGCGGCCACCACCATGCTGTGGCGGCGACCGATCCTGTCGGACAACCAGCCCGCGACCAAGGCACCGATGGCCGAACCGATCAATGCCGATGCCACCGCACGACCCAAGTCGCCCGACGACACCTGAAACACTTCGCCAATGGCACCAACAGCTCCATTGATCACCGCGGTGTCATAGCCGAACAGAAAACCGCCAAGGGCCGCCGAAATAGCGATCTGAAGGATGAAGCGCAAGCGCCGCCGTTGCCGCTTCAGCTCGGGAGCAGAGGCCGAAGGATCCAAAGTCAACCGCAGGGCTATCCCAAATGCAGCGACCTGATGACTTGCTGTCAGCTGCTCCGCAAGGAATCGAAACCGGATCGTCGGACACAAAAAAGCCCCGAACTGGCCGGGGCAAGGGATTCATTCAGGGCGAGCGTCAATCGCGACGACCACCGCCATTGAGCACGATGATCAGGCGCAGGATGAAGATGAACAGGTTGATGTAGGTGAGGTACATGCTCAGGGCACCTGCCAGGTATTGGTCATCCCGGTAGGAGCGGGGCATCGTGTAGAAGTCGACGAAAGCAGCGCCAACGAACAGCACGGTGCCAAAGCCGGCGATCATCAACTCAAAGCTGGTGCCATGGAAGATGGTGGGGGCAAAGATCCCGCCAATGAACTGGACGACCATCGCCAGAATCAGGCCGATCAAGCCGAGGCCAACCACGCCGGAGAGGGCCTGACCGACGGAATCGCTCATGCGACGGCCAACGATCGACGCAATCACAAAGGTGATGCCGGTGGCCAGGGCAGCGGTGCCGACCGCACCGATACCGGCGACGGCTCCAGCGAAGGCCACGAGACCGCTCAGGGTGAATCCGGTGATCAGGCTGTAGATCGACAACAGCGGCAAGGCTGTGGCGTTGTTCCCCTTCATCGCGACGTTCTGCGCGACGAAGAACAGAACCAGGTTGCCGATCACTGCCACCCAGAACAGGGGCATGAACAGCGGGGTGGCCATCATCGACAGACCACCGATCACCCCGATAGAGGTGAGCACCATGCCGCCACCGACGTAGGGCAGCGCTTTATTGACAACGTTGGGCCCGACAAGGGCGCTGGATTGCGCCTGGCGGATCGCCTCCTGGAAATTGCTGCTTGCTGGCATGTCGACCAGGTCACCAAAGAGTCCACATATCCTGCCAGCGATGGCAAGGGGGTGGAGTGTGGATGTCCCTATCGACGCTGAGGCTTGGCTGTTTTGCGTTCGTCCCGTCGGGCATAGGCCTCGACCACCCGCTGGACAAGGGGGTGACGTACCACATCGGCCGAGGTGAGACGACAGACAGACACGCCTTCCACACCATCCAAAACGTCGGAGGCCTCCACCAAACCGCTCTGCACGGTGGCTGGAAGATCCACTTGTGTGATATCGCCCGTCACGACCATCCGAGAACGCTCTCCAAGACGGGTGAGCACCATGCGCATCTGGGCAGGCGTGGTGTTCTGAGCTTCATCAAGGATCACAAAGGCATCGCTGAGGGTGCGGCCCCGCATGTAGGCCAGCGGAGCGACCTCAATCACCCCCTTCTCCAACAGCACGCTTGTTTTCTCCGCTCCAAGAAGGGAATGCAAGGCGTCATAGAGCGGGCGCAAATAGGGATCGACCTTCTGCTGAAGGTCGCCCGGCAGGAACCCCAGGCGTTCCCCAGCCTCGACAGCCGGCCTGGTGAGAATCAAACGCTCCACCTTGCGTTCGGTGAGCATCCGAACAGCAAGAACTGTGGCCAAAAAGGTTTTTCCTGTGCCCGCAGGCCCGAGCGCAAAGGTGAGATCGTGGCGCTCCATGGCATCCACATATTTCTTCTGTCGCAGGGTGCGCGGTCGCAGCAGATTGCCCTTTTGGCTCTTTGCCAAGACCTGCTCACCCATGGCGGCATGGTCATTGCCACGGCCGGTGTTCAGCGCTCCAAGAGCCGACTGAAGATCCACGGGAGAGACCGACTGACCCTCCTGCCAGATCGGGCGCACTAGTTCCACAACCGCAGCGGCCCGTTCAATCTGCGTCGGCCGCCCGGTGATCACCAACTGAAGACCCCGCAACACCATGGAGGCTCCTGTCAGAGCTTCGAGGCGATGCAGGGTTGTTTCTGCTTCACCGGCCAAAGCCAATGCAGCATCGGGATCAGGCAGGTCGAGAACGAAACGGCCGCGTTCGCCGTCGTCAGACACCGGAATGATCAGCCCTCGGTGGATTCGGCTTCAGCGGAATCGGAAGCAGCCGCTTCAGCTTCAGCAGCCTTGGCATCAGCAGCATCCTTAGCGGCCTGCTTGGCATCAGCCTCACGCTTGGCCGCTTGCTTGGCCTTACCGACAGTTTCTGCAGAACGCACGGTCTTTTCAAGAAGACCGCCGCGCTCGAGCAGCGTGCGCACGACATCGGTGGGCTGGGCACCCTGACCCAAACGCTCACGGATGGCCTCGGTATCGAGACGCGTTTCCTTCGTCCGCGGGTTGTAGAAGCCCAGCTCCTGGAGGGGACGACCGTCCCGACGAGAGGTGCTGTTACAGGCCACGAGGCGGAAGCTCGCTTCCCGCTTCTTGCCAAACCGCTTCAGGCGGAGCTTGATCATCGTGGCCCTGGAATGAAGGAAAAGAGGTGGTCCGGCGGCGCCTAAACGCCCGCCAAACAACCACCATACCGTTCCGCCTTCACAGATCTCCGAAGCCCTTCTTCTTCTTGGCCGGTCGCTGCCGCTTGGGCGGTCCGCCGCGACCGGGGCGGCCACCGCCAGCAGGCATGCCACCCATTCCTGGCATTCCACCCATTCCTGGCATTCCAGGCATACCGCCCATCCCAGGCATGCCACCCATTCCTGGCATACCGCCCTGACTCATCTGCTGCATGAAGCCACGCATTTTCTGGAAGTCGGCCAGCACCTTGTCCACATCAGCGGGCTGATGACCGCTGCCGCTGGCAATCCGCCGACGTCTTGAGGGTTGACCCGCCAGCAAGTCGGGGTTTTCCCGCTCCTGCTGTGTCATCGAGCCGATCATGGCCTCGATGCGCTTCAACTGCTGCTCTCCCTGCTTGAGCATGCCGTCGTCGATTTTGTTCATGCCCGGGATCATTTTCATCAGGCCACCGAGCGAACCCATGCGCTTGATCAAGCGCATCTGCTTCACGAAGTCCGAAAAGTCAAACGTCGCCTCCTGAAGCTTCTTCTGCATCTTCTCGACGTCGGCGAGTTCGACCTCCTTCTGGGCCTTCTCCACCAGCGTCAGCACATCACCCATGCCGAGGATGCGACTGGCCATCCGTTCGGGATGGAACGGCTGCAGCGCCTCCACCTTCTCGCCAGTACCGATGAACTTGATCGGCTGACCGCTCACCTTGCGGATCGAGAGGGCCGCACCGCCGCGGGAGTCACCGTCGAGTTTGGTGAGCACTGCTCCAGTAATGCCCACCTGATCGTGGAAGGCACGGGTGAGCTCGGCCGCCTCCTGGCCAATCATCGAATCCACCACCAGCAGCACCTCATCGGGCTGCACGGCGGAACGGATCCGCACCATCTCCTCCATCATCTCGGTGTCGATCTGGAGACGACCGGCGGTGTCCACCAGGAGGGTGTCGAACCCCTCCTGCTTCGCTTTGGCCAAACCAGCCGCTGCGATGTCCTCTGGCCTGGCTTCAGCTCCGAGGCTGAACACCTCCACATCGATCTGAGCACCCAACGTCTTGAGCTGCTCGATAGCCGCCGGTCGATAGACGTCGGCACCCACCATCAGGGCTCGACGTCCCTGGTCCTTGAGGTGCAGACCAAGCTTGGCCGTGGCGGTGGTCTTACCCGCACCTTGGAGGCCAGCCATCAGCACGACGGTGGGAGCCTCGGCCGCCTTGGCCAAAGGAGCGTTATCACCCCCCATGACCTCCACCAGCTGCTCATGGACCACCTGGATGAACTTTTGATCCGGGTTGACCCCTCGCACCACTTCAGCGCCGACGGCTTTATCGCGGACCTCAGCGACGAAGTCCTTCACCACCGGCAGGCTCACATCCGCTTCAAGCAACGCCCGACGGACGTCCTTCAGCGCCCCATCGACGTTGCTCTCGCTGATCGTGTCCTGTCCCCGCAGCCCCTTGACCGCATCCTCAAAACGGGCTGAAAGCTCGTCGAACATCGGCGTAACGCCCCTGGATCAATGAAGTGATCGTAAAAAGCGACGGTCCTGCTACTCAGGATCCCGGCATGTAGTCATGCAAACGCCATTGGGTTCCGTCCCTTCCGAGCACATAGGTCACGCTGAAATCACTCGGTGCTGTCTCTTCGATGACAGCACCATCAGCACCCTGGAGACGATCGCTGTAGGCCACCTGGGCCCGCAGCTCAATTCTCAGAGGTTTTCTGTCCAACACTTCGATGCTGGTAATTGAGGCATCAATCGACTTCAACCGCCCTGCTGCCGCGTCAACGGCCCGTTCACGCTCCACGCGCTTCAACAGGGGATCCCTCGCCACAACGGAGAGGTCCGCCGGCTGACCGGACAAAGCCAAAGCCTTGGCATCGAGCCATCCCTGCACCAAAGCCTGCAGCTCCGCTTCCGTCGGCGCATCGCTAACGAGCGGTTTGGAGGGAGCGGAGGGCCGCAGGGCCGGCTTCAGGCTCGCGACGGGCTCATCGGCCGGCTTCGCTGGAGAAGGAGAAGCGTCGATCCTTAGTTGCTCTTCAACCTCGTTTCCTTCAACCTCCGTGGTTTCTGAAACCGTTTCCGGTACCAGTGGCGCGTAATCCAAATTGCGTCTGACGAGGGCGATGCCTCCAACGGCGATCCCGAGCAGCGCAAGAGCCGCAGCAGCAGGACGAACCCAGCGTTGCTGCCAGAACGGCAGCGGCACGGACACGTCTTCGGACTCAGCATCCGGATCCGGTTCACCCAGGTCGAACGAGGAATCGAGTGATGCCGTCCCTGCTGTTGACCAGTCCAGGGGCATCTCTTCGGTAAGGGGCTGGCGCGAGGCCTTGCGATCGAGACGATCGACGTAACCCTGCACATCACGATCGGCAAACCAGGCATCTAAGTCAGCAACCGATGCGTCGACATCGCGATAACCGGGCAAGACATCGCGCTCAAGCCAGGCTCGGCAGTACTCACATTGGGCAGCGAGCCGGTCACCGGGATGATTCAGGAACCAGGCCTGCAGGTCTGCATCACGCAGAACAGCGAAGTGCCGCTCAGCATCCTTGACGTTGCCCAACAGCAGATCCAGACAGCCCATCAGCGGCATGGGGTCGAGGTCGGCATTGGCAAGCGTTTGTATCCGCTCGCGCGCCTGCTCGAGGAACTCGGGCTTACGCCGCGAGAAACCAGCGGCGGTCAGCGCCAGAACCGTGAGGAAACCAGCATCAGCAGCGCCTGCCTCAAACCAGCGACTGAACAGATCGATCTGCTCCTGAACCGTCAAAAAGCGACGGATCTGGTGAAAAAACGATTCGAAATCGGCCTGAGTCAGGCTTCCTTGGTGATCGCCATCAACGTCGGCAGCCTCCAGACCACCACGGGCCACGACCAACTCATCCAGCAGGGTCAAGCCCCGCTGGTGTGAGTCCTGATCACCAAGATCACGGCTGAGCAGATCCAGAATCCGGAAGGGTGTGAGCGCCTGCAACGCGTCTTCCAGCAGGCGCTGCTGATCGGGCAGCTTGCCCATCCGCTGTTGCAGCTGGATGCCGTCGATCAGCAGTTGAGCAGCCGACTCATAGCGACGCTGGTCCTGCTCCTCAAGCGCAGCATCGCGACAGGCCAGGGCAGCCAGGAGAGTCAGATCCGCTTCACGGCCGCTGCCAAGGGCTGGTGCCTGAGGAGGCTGGAGCCCCTGCCGTGCCAGCTGAAAAGCCTCAACAGCTCCGTGGGCCTCCCAGAGCAGAATCAGACCGGCCACCTCGCTGCTGGTCGGGAGATCCAACCCCACCGTTCCGTTCGGATGGGATTCACTGAGGCGTAGCAAGGCAGCTTCGTAGTCAGCCCTGTCGGAGGGGTCGGTCAGCAGGTCGGCGGATCGACGCAGGAGGTCGGCCCGCTGGAGCAGCGCTTCGTGGGTGAATCCCTGGTCCGGCGGACTGTCGCAACGGGTTTGCAACCGGCGCAGAATCGCTTCTGGCTCTGCCGATGGACTGACGCCCAGGAGTCGGAAATGATCAATGGGCAGATCCAACAGCAACGCTGCGAGGAGACGCGGATCTTAGTCAGTGTCTGGGGTTTTGCCCATCGCTCATCGGCTGGCCCTTAAAGTTCACTCCAAAGCATTAGGTGGACATGGGTCAGGACCTCGCTGTCGATTCCGCTCCGATTGGCACTGCGACTGCTGGTCCCCACGCCGAACGGCTCTCAAAACTGGTCACAGCACAACGGGCCAGCGTGGACCGGGACACGGGCCTTGATCTCTACCGGGACATGACCCTGGGCAGGCGCTTCGAGGACAAATGCGCCGAGATGTACTACCGCGGCAAGATGTTCGGCTTTGTTCATCTGTACAACGGTCAGGAAGCTGTCAGCACCGGTGTGATCGGTGCCATGAAGCGTCAGCACGACTGGTTCTGCAGCACGTACCGCGATCACGTCCATGCCTTGAGCGCCGGCGTACCAGCCCGCGAGGTCATGAGTGAACTCTTCGGCAAAGAGACCGGTTGCAGCAAAGGTCGCGGCGGTTCGATGCACCTCTTTTCCAAGGAGCATCACCTGCTTGGTGGTTTTGCCTTCATCGCTGAAGGGATCCCCGTGGCGCTCGGGTCGGCCTTCACCAGCCGGTACAAACGCGATGCCCTCGGCGATGCCTCCAGCAACGCAGTGACTGCAGCGTTCTTCGGTGATGGAACCTGCAATAACGGTCAGTTTTTCGAGTGCATGAACATGGCGCAGTTGTGGAAGCTGCCGATCATTTTCGTGGTCGAAAACAACAAGTGGGCCATTGGCATGTCCCACGACCGGGCCACAAGTGATCCAGAAATCTGGCGCAAGGCAAGCTCCTTCGGGATGGCCGGCGAGGAAGTGGATGGAATGGACGTTCTGGCGGTGCGGGCAGCAGCTCAACGGGCCGTGGAACGGGCCAGGGCCGGCGAAGGTCCGACCCTGCTGGAATGCTTGACCTATCGCTTCCGTGGGCACTCCCTCGCTGATCCAGACGAACTTCGCGCGGAGGAGGAAAAGCAGTTCTGGGCCAAGCGTGATCCCCTCAAAGCTCTTGAACGGGATCTGACAGACGCAGGCCTGGTGAATAGCGATGAACTGCGCGCGATCGAGAAGGAGATCGACGGAATCGTTCAGGACTGTGTTGACTTCGCCCTCTCAGCACCAGAACCCGACCCATCGGAACTCACGCGCTACATCTGGGCTGAAGACTGATTCAGCTGAACTGGTTCAGTTGTAAAGAAGCCGGCTCCGAGCCGGCTCAGATACCGCTCGGAAGTCGACGGGTGAGATTGCGCAGCTTCCGCAAGGCCTTGAGTTCAACTTGACGGACACGCTCCCTGGACACTTCCATGAGACGTCCGATTTCAGCGAGGGTGTGACGTTCATTGCCCTCAAGCCCAAAGCGCATGCGTAAAACGTGCTGCTCCTGCTCGCTCAAGTGACTCAGCCAGCGGCCCAGTTGTTCGTGATGAATCCGCTGCTCCACGATGTCGAGCGGTTCATCGAGGGATGAATCAGCAATCAGATCACCGAGGAAGCTGCGGCCCTCTTCGCCGTTGACTGGAGCATCCAGGCTGCTGGTAGTGAGGGCCTGGCGCAGCAGCGAATCGAGCTCATCCAAGGGAATATCCATGGCTTCAGCGATCTCCACGCGGCTGGGCATGGCACCGAGCTTGTGGGCCAGATCAAGGCTGACTTTACGGATCGTGGTGAGCCGCTCACTCAGGTGAACCGGCAGTCGAATCGTGCGCGACTGACAAGCAATGGCTCGGGTCATGCTCTGGCGGATCCACCAGAAGGCATAAGTGGAAAATTTGTAACCCCGGGTTGGATCGAATTTTTCAACAGCACGCTCCAGCCCGAGGGAGCCCTCCTGAATCAGATCGAGCAATTCAAGACCCTTGCCCTGATATTTCTTGGCAACACTGACAACCAAACGAAGGTTGGCCTTCATCATCCGCTCTTTGGCGCGCCGACCGATCCTCAGGAGACGACGCTGCGCCGTGGTGAGTTCTCCATCCGCAAACTCGCGGGAGCCGTCTTCGGTGAGGGCCATCATGGCTTGCACCTGATTGCCCAGCTCGATTTCCTCAGCTGGTGTTAGAAGAGGGATTCTGCCAATGGTGGCGAGGTACCAGCTGACAGGGTCGCTGCTGCGCCGACGTTGAGTCTCCAGCGGCTTGGATGCGGTGGACACCATGGGTGCTGCGGAAGTGAGATGACTTTCCTACGAACAGAAAGAATGTCGATGTGTTTTCAGCAACCCTTCAGATTCAGAACAGCAAATCGAAACATTTCAGATTTGCGAAAGATTTAAAACCAGCAAAAGCTCTTTGGACACAAGCAAGCCGAGTGAACAAAAAGAGTCATTTGTTCAGACTTTGTTGAACATCGTTGTTTGCTTTTTCTGACACCGCGCTGCAAGGATTTTCAAACAATCCGCAATCGCCGAAGCATCACTTGATTGAGCACGACGTGCCGCCAAACCATGCAAAGCCGTGCTGGCAACAAAGCTTTCAAGCCCTGGCTGCTGCTGTGCCGCGACGACCTGAGCACCCCAACCAGTCACAAAACCGGCCAGCAGGTCGCCGAGTCCAGTGCGAGCAACCCGAGGAGACGTGCCTGTCAGCACCACCGCCGCACCCGATGAATCCGCCAGTACCGAATGCGCACCCTTCAGCAAAATGCAACAACGGCTGCAGCGTGCTGCTGCGATCACCCTCTCCAGCGCATCACCCTCGCCACAATCAGGAAACAAACGCGCGAACTCAGCAGCATGGGGTGTCAGCCAGGTTGGACCCTGACGCTGTAACAGCCAGCGCCACCCCTCCGGACTGGACGCCAGGGCATTGATCCCATCTGCATCGAGCACCAGCAAACCAGCGACGGTGCGCAGTTGCTCCGACCACTGGTTCCACCACCGAGACGGGTTGCCAAGCCCGGGACCGACCAACACCGCATCCAGCCGGTCTGGAATCACCCCCTCCTCCAGTTGCATCACCTCCGGCAACACCTGCCACAAATTCGATTGAAGACAGGGCGGCACAACGGCCTGAATGCAGCCGCAGCCACTGGCCATGGCCCCCCGCAGCGCGAGATGTGCTGCGCCGGGGTAGCGATCACTGCCCGCCACCACCAGACAGCGGCCCCGTTCGTACTTCATCGCTGTGGGCGGAAGCGCTGGTAACGGGGCCTTACAGGCCTCTCCAACCGGCAGACGGCGCGGCAAGACCGCAGCGGCGTTGCCCATCACCGCAGGCGGCAATCCCAGATCAATCCGCACCAACGCCCCAACCCAAGGACGGGCTGGGTCCAGACACAACCCGCGCTTCAACCAGCCAACGCTGAGGGTGGCCGAAGCACAAGCCGCCTGCTCCCCCAACACAGTTCCGTGGTCCGAACAAAGACCTGACGGCACATCCAGGCTGATCAGCGCACCAGGCTGCAACTGCTGTCGGCACCGAAACAGATCTGCCAAGCAGTCGGGCAGCGCCCTGCTCTGACCAAGCCCGAAGATCGCGTCCAGCCACAGCGCAGCGTCGGCTGGATCCGGGTCTTGACGCAGGAGCCGAAGACCGAGCCACTTCCCATGGCGCAGATGATCAGCGGTGAGTTGCTTGCGAATGGCAAGGGGACACCACAGCGAGACCTCAATGCCAGCCAAATGCAACTCCCTCGCCACCACCAGGCCATCGCCACCGTTGTGGCCCGGCCCGACCAAAACCAACACGCCATTCCGCAGCAGATCCCGGCGCTTCAGCAGCCAAGACGCCATCGCAAGCCCCACCTTCTCCATCAATGCGGCGACGGGCATTCCGCTGTCGAACAGGCTCTGTTCCAGACCCCGCATGGACGAGGCATCCACGAGCAGATGATCGGAATCAGCGGGAGGCCACACCAATCGCAGGTTGCCGGGACCTCACTATGGAGAGAACTCCCTGCGCCGCCCATGGCCATCGGATCCACCACAACCCGCGCTGGTGAGGCCGCTCTTGAGCGTCTTAGGCAATGGCCTGGAGAGCATCGCGTGGCCGTTGGTCTCTCCGGCGGTGTCGACAGCTCGCTAACAGCGGCGCTGCTGGTGGAAGCGGGTTGGCAGGTGGAAGGCCTGACCCTTTGGCTGATGAGCGGGAAAGGAGCCTGTTGCGCTGAAGGACTGGTGGATGCGGCCGGCATCTGTGAACAGCTGGGCATTCCCCACCACGTGGTGGACACGCGGGAGACGTTCCAACAAGAGATCGTCCAACGGCTGGTGGACGGCTACCGCGATGGGATCACGCCACTGCCCTGCTCCCAGTGCAATCGGTCGGTGAAATTTGGACCGATGCTCAATTGGGCCCTCCAAGAGCGGAACCTGCCCCGCATCGCCACCGGCCACTACGCCAGGATCCGCCATGGGGGCGATCAACAGCGTCATCAGTTGCTGCGGGGCCTCGACGGTCGCAAGGACCAGAGCTATTTCCTCTACGACCTTCCCCAGGAGGTCTTGGGACGCATCGTTTTTCCCTTGGGAGAACTCACAAAGCCCGACACGCGGCTCGAAGCCGCCCGACACGGTCTGCGTACTGCAGAGAAACCAGAAAGCCAGGATCTCTGCCTGGCGGACCACCACGGATCCATGCGAGCGTTCCTTGATGCCTATCTGCCACCCCGCCAAGGGGAGATCGTGCTGGGCGATGGAACCGTTGTGGGCGAGCACGACGGCATCGAACACTTCACCATTGGTCAGCGCAAGGGGCTGGGTGTGGCCTGGCGAGAGCCGCTGCACGTCATCCGCCTTGATGCTGCGATGAATCGGGTGGTCGTCGCTCCTCGCGCCGAAGCGGGCCGAGACAGCTGCGTGGTGGGCGCGGTGAACTGGGTCTCAATCGACCCCATCCAGGCCCCACAAAACATTGAGGTTCAGGTGCGTTATCGCAGTGCACCGGTGCGTGCAGAGCTGGTCCCCCTGGAGGCCACCGAGGCGGATCAGCAACGGGAGCGGCCTCACCGCTGCCGTTTGACCTTTGAAGAGGAGCAGTTCTCCATCACCCCAGGACAAGCTGCGGTCTTCTACGACGGTGAAGTCGTGCTCGGTGGAGGGCTGATCCAACGGGAGTAAGCCGTGGCGCGCTTACGAACCTGAATGACGGTCTGCGCCACGCCGGGGGCCTCAGGTGGAAGCAACCATTCCACCCTTCCATCAGCCGAAATCAGCGCACTCGGACCCGTGTTGCCAACGCTGAGCAAATCGCGTCCGCTCTCGATCGCCCTTAACTGCGCCAGAGCCAGGAACTGCTTCTGCAACTGACGGGGATAAGGGTCGAGGTTGGCAATCGCGAGGAGCCAGGTCGCGCCATTTGCAGCGGCGCGTGCCAATGCAAGGCCATCAGCAATCTCATAACAAATGGCCACAGCAGCCGGGGGCTCAACCACGGCCATCGTGCGGGGAACCGGGCCAGGGGCCAAGCCACCCACCGCAGACAATCCCGCCGTCAGGCCGGCCGGCAGCGGGGGCATCCATTCCCCGATCGGCACCAAACGATGCTTATCAGCCAGGGGAACGGGAAACCGGTCCGGCGGCTCGTACAGCAACAGAGAACTGCGTTGCTGACCTCGCACCCAACGAAATCCTCCACTGATCAGGGGAATGTCTGGAGCCTCCGGCGGCACCAGAAAATTCGCAGGCAGAGCCCCTTCCGGAGCCACCACAGCGACAACGTCGTTCGTCTCCAGCTGACGCATCGCATCCACCAGCCGCGTGGGCAACGCTTGTTGACGCTCCAGATTGAATTTTTCTCGTGTCGGAACAGCGGGCTGCCAGACCCCCATTGCGACGGACCCGACCGACGGCGGCGTCGCCCACAACAGCAGGCTCCCCAACCCATGGGCCAGCAGCACGCTGGCCAATCCGATCAGACCCCAGCGTCGCCAAGCCGCGGGCTGCTCGAACAGCGCCAGCAGGCAACAGCCCCACCACAACTGCAGCAACGTCAACCCTCCGGAGCCGAACCAGCGGGCCACCCCCGCCAAGGGGCGGTCCCAGGGCAGGGTGGTGCCGCCGACGCCGATCCAGAACAGCGGTGACCCCGACAGCACCAGCTCAGCCAGGGCCCAGAGCCCAGCCAGCAGCATCAGCCGCCAAAACCACGGCCAGTGGCGAGGTAAAAGTCGCGCCAGAACAGACCAGCCGGCGACGAGCAGAGCGGCAAGGATGCCGCAGGCCAGCCAGAGGGACAGCGCCACAGGCAGGCTGAGCGCGGTGGGGACTCCCATCCAGGTGAGCGGATGCAGGGCCAGCAACCAGCCGTGGCTGATCAAAACGGCCAGCAGAGCCCAAAAAGCCGACCAACGGGGGCGCTCAGCCACGGACCAGAGCAGCGCCAGAGCAGGAACCATCAGCAGTGGCCCGCCCAGGGATGGAGCCACTCCAGCCAGAACACCCCCGAGCAGAGCGCGCCATCCGGGATGCAGTTGGTGATTGCCCATGGTCAGCAGTCCCGGCCGGGGGCATCCTGGATCGGACCCGCCCGCCTGTCGCTATGGATCCCGCGAATCCTCTTCAGCAGTTGCTGCTCCGGGGCCTGGGGACGACCACCCTCGTCGCTGAACGTCTACGAGGCGTCACCCAGAACTGGGTCAGCAGTGGCCGGCTTGATCCGAATGAAGCCTCCGCCCTGGTGGATGACGTGCTCAAGGCACTCCGCGGTGAAACGCCCGAACTGGAGCAGCAGATGGGGCGCAACCTGGAAAGAAATCGCGACAACCTGCTCCAAGATTTTGGCGTTCCCAGTCAGAAGGAAGTGGATGAACTGCGAGGACGCATTGATCGGCTTGAGCAGCAGCTGCGGCAGATGAACCGGCCTGAGTGAACACCGGCGATGCGGACCAGAGGCCAGAATTAGAGCAACAGAAGCCTTTCCGTGCGCGACATCATCATCAGCACAACGGTCTGCGTGGCCTGCCTTCTCCTGGCCTTGGTCAGCCAGATCGTGGCCCCCTCCACTGTTGACGCCGCCCCCGTACAGCCAGCTGCCGTGCGGTCCGAGGCTTCGAAACCACAACGGGCCTTGAGCTTCGAACTCGACCCCGACGACCCCAATCCGACCCTGTTTGCCATGGCCAACGATTCCGCTCGCGCCGACGCTTCGGCCCTCGGCGGCCCGCTCGATGCCCCTGACACCACCATCACAGCCAGTGGTCTGAAAATCACTGAGCTGGAGGTGGGCACAGGTGAGGAAGCAAGTGCAGGCCAGACGGTGGTGGTGCACTACCGCGGCACCCTGGAGGACGGACAGCAGTTCGATGCCAGCTACGACCGGGGCACCCCCTTCAGCTTCCCTCTTGGTGCTGGCCGGGTGATCAAAGGATGGGATGAAGGTGTCGCCGGAATGAAAGTGGGCGGCAAACGCAAGCTGGTGATCCCCTCCGACCTGGCCTATGGCACCCGGGGCGCCGGTGGGGTGATTCCTCCCAATGCAACCTTGATTTTCGAGGTGGAACTGCTCGACGTGAAGAAGTGAGCGGAAGCTAGGCTCAACTCAAGCCAATTCCGCTCTGAACCGATGCTGCGCACGGCCCTTTCCGCCATTGCATATGCCCTTCCTGCCCCCGTGGCAGAAGCCCATTGCGACGGTCCTTGTGGTGTTTACGACCCGGCTTCCCCTCGTGTGGCAGCCGAAGCAGTGCTGTCCATGACCAAGAAGCTGAAGGGCCTTGAGGCCCCCGCCGCGGGTGACGCGGCTGCTTTGGCCGCCTACAACAACACCTTCGGTCGCTACGTCGCCATTAAGGAAGAGGAAGCACAGAAGACCAAGAAAGAGTTGTTGATCCTCTGGACCGACTACTTCAAGCCCGACCACCTGGCCACCTTCCCTGATCTGCACGACACCTTCTGGAAAGCAGCCAAGCTCTGCAGCGCCTGCAAGGTGAACATCGATCAGGCCAAGGCAGAGGAGCTGATGGCCGCCGTTGAAAAAATCCACGGCATGTTCTGGCAGTCCAAGGGTCGTTCCGACGCCTGGGTCACCGCATCCTGAGTTCGAACAGGTCCAATGCCCCTATTGCAGCAGCAGGCCTTCGGGATCTGTTGCTGCTTTTTTGTGGCCTTCGGCTGCTGCTACGCATCGAAGGGCGATCGATGCAGCCCACCCTTGAACCGGGAGACCGTGTTCTGGTCAGGCGTCTGAACTCGAACTCGACCCTGCGTTTGGGATCCGTGCTCGTGACATGGCATCCGCAGCGCACCAACCTTCGCCTGATCAAACGCCTGAACAGGTTGGACAGCACGGGGCTGTGGTTGTTGGGAGACAACCCAGCCGAAAGCACCGACAGCCGCCAACTCGGACCAGTGGCGACAAGCCTGCTGATCGGAGAGGTGGTGGGTCGGCTCCCCAGCAGGGGATCAGAACAAGACCGGTGAGGTCTTCTGGAGCCAGAGGGCTCCGGTGACGATCGAAAGAGCTCCAGTGCCACCCACGAGGAAAGGCATCAGTCGAGCACCGCTGCGAACCGTGAGGAACGACACCACCGACACGACGGCCACCATGGCACCGATGGATCCAAGCAAGTACGCCACCAGATAGCCCACTGCCGCATGGGGCGGCAGTGCCAAAGCTGGGATCACCGCCAGCAGGTGACTGGCCCCCGCCAGGCCATGCAGCAAGCCGAGTCCAGAGGAGGCGTGAACGTGGCGCCGGTGGTTGCTGGCACCGCGCACATGCAGATGGAGGTGACGATGCTCGGTGGAACCTTCATGACGATGCTCATGGGTGTGCAGTTCAAGCCCGAACGCGGTGCGAACCGCCAGGGCTCCCACCACCAGCAGGGCCACACCCACCAGAAATTCCGCCCAGGACGACATGGCTTCGACGTGGGCCAGGTCTTTGAGGCCAATGGCGATCAGGGCAAGAACCACGACGCCGGCGGAGTGACCGGCCCCCCAGGCCATGGCATGCCGAAAGGCGGACAGAGGCTTGTTCAGGGAGAAGGGCGCCATCGCCACCAGGTGATCAGCACCACCCACCACATGCACGGCCCCGGCGGCAATGCCGGTCAAAAGGCTAATCAGCACAAAGAACCGCCTGAATATCCCGATTCTGCATCAGCAGTTGTGAGGCTGTTCGTGCCATACGATCCTGTTGAACCAGGAGACGGTGGTGCAACTGTCACCCATTGCCCCCATCGGTACGGCTGTGATCACCGTGCTGATCGGCTTGAGCGGATTCACGCTGCGACGAAGTCTGCTCTCCAAACTCTTCGCCATCGATGTTGCAGCAACAGGCGTTGTCACCTTGTTCATCTTGGTGGCCTCCAGAACTGGTGTTGCCTCGCCCATCGTTGTGGATGCTCAAATTGTCGGTTCATACATCGCGGATCCCTTTCCCCAGGGCGTCATCCTCACTGCGATCGTGATCGGCTTTTCAGTGGAAGCCCTGGCTCTGGTGCTGCTTCGGCACATGGCCCGTGAGCATCCGCTGCTCCGTGTTGATGACTTCGACAACGAGGTCGTCGAACCATGGCCGTGAACAGCGTCGTCATCGGATGGTTGCTGCTTCCAGCCATCGCAGCATTTGTGGCCGCCCTAAGCCCAAGGCTGGGGAGGCCTTTGTTGTGGGCGGTACCTCTACTGAGCCTGTGCGTGGCTCTCATGTTTTTAGGGCCCAACGCATCGCTCCTGCCCCTCAACATCAGCACGAATCCAGCGGTCACCCTCCAACTGGATACGCAGCAACTTCCGTTTGTGCTTCTCAACGCGCTCGTGCTGCTCTCCATAGCCCTGCAACAACAACGGCAGCACAACAATCACCTTCAACCTGTTTTGCTGTTGGTGCTGCATGGTGCCCTCAACTCGATTTACCTCGCAGCTGATCTGGTCAGCATCTACGTCGCAATCGAATTGATCTCGATCGTGAGTTTCCTGCTGATGGTGGATCTCAAGCGTCGAGCCACGCTCTGGGTTGCCTTCCGCTATCTGATGTTGGGTGATCTGGCGATGTTGCTTTTCCTGCTGGGTGTGTTGGTGGTTTACGCCAAGACAGGATCATTTGCCATCGATGCGGCGGCAACTGCACCTGGGGTCGCCATCCTGTTGATCCTGGTTGGTTTGTTGATCAAGTCAGAAGCCTTTCTTCCAGGGTTCTGGCTGCCAAAAACCCATGCCGCCATCTCCGCAGAAATCTCAGCCCTTCTGTCGGGCAGCGTGGTGACAGCCGGCATCGCCCCCCTCAGCCGACTTGGCCTGATCAACGTCCAGGCCGCCCAACTTTTGTTGGTTTTAGGGCTGTTGAGCGTTGTGATCGGCGGCGTAGCGGCCCTGGTGCAAAACGACATCAAGCGGCTGCTGGCCTGGAGCACGGTGTCTCAAATGGGATTTGCACTGATCGTTCCCCCTGTCGCCGGCCTCTATGCCTTGTCCCATGGGCTGGGCAAAGCCGCTCTCTTTCTCGCCGCAGGCGGACTCCCTCATCGGTCCATCCGCACCCTGCAACAGACAGGGATCCACGGGCGCCTCGGTTGGCCGATGCTGCTCGCAAGCCTTGCCTTGATTGGTCTCCCCCTCAGCCTGGGCTACGGAGCCAAGACTGCACTCGTCAAACTCCTACCCATGCCACTAGCCGCAGTGGTGGGCTGGCTTGGCGTGATCACGGCACTGGTTTTGGTCAAGCTCCTACCCGATCGCTGGCCGAGCCCATCAGCCAAGGACGCGAGCAGCGGCCAACTCAGCACTGACCTTGCAAATACTCAGATTGCGGGCACGGATACAGCAATCAGGGTGCGGGGAATCTGGTTGCTGTGCATTGCACTCTTTGTTCTCCCCTATGTGCTGCAGCAGCCCCTCGGCCTGAGTGCGTCTTCCCTGCTGAAACTGGCGCTCGTGCTGGGCATGGCAGTTGTGGGAGAACGACTGATCCGGCCAGCACTACGGATCTGGACACCACCCGATCTGGAAAATTTCAAATCCATCGTGCTGGCCATCGGCATCACATTGCTGGTGGGGACTGCGATCAACAGCACCGTCTCCACGGGAGCTTCACTGCCATGAAACGAACAACAACACCGCTTCAGATCGCCGGAACATTGGTCGCCTGGCTCCTGCTCACAGCCAGCCTGAGCACGCTCAATGTCCTGATCGGTTTAGGCATTGGTCTGCTGCTGCCGCCCCTAACCCTCCGCAAAACCAACCGCGGCAACCTGATCACCATGCTCCGGCTGATTCCTGGAACAACACTCCAAGGCATTCGGGAAGGCCTCACCCTGCCGCTCCAAGGGCTCCGAAGTCGACCGGATATCAGTGAGGATCCTTGGCCTCAATGGGCACAGCGGGACCCGATGCTGCGGTTTGGCTGGTTGGTGATGGTCTCATTCACCCCAAAAACATTGGTTTTGGGAACCAGTACAGACACGGTGCGAACCCACCTGGAGAAAGTGTCATGACTCCAACGGAACTTGCCCTCGATCTGATGGAGCTTGCTGCGCTACTTGCCACGCTGGCTCTCGTCGTAACCAGTTGCCGAATGTCGCGGATCGCCTGCCTGGGCAGCCTGTCCGTTCGACTTTCGGTCATTCTTCTGGTTCTTTCAGTCATCCGAGATGACTGGATGCTGGGTTTGGTCGCGGTGATCAGCCTGATCAGTGGTGATGCCGGACTCGTTCTTCTGGCCCGCTGGGCGGGAGACAAGCCATGACCACGGTCCTTTCCATCCTGGCCTGGTTCTTGATTGGGCTTGGCATCTTGCTCTGGTTCTGGGGAACGATTCCCCTGCTCTTGCGCCGGTCGATCTTCTTTCGACTTCATGCCCTCACGGTTTCCGACACCATCGGCTCCCTGTTGATCGTGGGCGGCCTGCTGCTACTCCGCAGCCGTGAATGGCCCTTGCTGCTGCTCAGTCTTGTCAGCCTTGTGCTGTGGAATTCCACCTTCAGCATCGTTTTGAGTCGATTGGCAGCAGAGGACGCAACCGATCCTCAAACCGGGGTTCTGCAGGAGGAGGCCATCCGATGACTCCCTCTTACGTCATCCCACCCCTCCTGGGCATCCCCCTGATTGGCCTGGCCCTTGTGCGTTGTGACGATCCCTGGAAAGCCGTTGTCTTGCGAAGCAGTCTGGGTGGCTTCGCTTCTCTGCTATTCGCAACATATGGCGCTGTAGATGTGGCCGTCACTGAAGCCCTTGTGGGCACGTTGCTCTCCACGTTGCTCTATACCGTCGCAATCAAAAGCACCACCACATTCCGACTCCTCCAACATCCCCAAGCCTCGATGCCCCCTGAGCAAGAGCAACAGCTCAGACGACTTCTTTCCATGGTGGGGCTGCGTCTCGAACTCATTGGAATCGCCCCGTCTTCAGCAACTGGTGACCTTCATGCAGCCTTCATCCGGAACGATGAGAACCAGCCCACGGTTCTCATCCGGCATCGCTCCTTACTGGCCGAGCTCACCGCCCGTGATTCCCACGCCGTCAGGGAGATGAATCTCATTCTGGATCCCTCTCTCGGAAGCCGATGATCGCGTCAATCATCCCCCTACTTGCCTTACTCGGTCTGCTGATCACGCTGACCAGCACAGGGCTCGGACTGGTGCAAGGGATGGAACAGGTCGTTCCTGCCCCGCTTTCTGTCAATGCACTGGTGGATCAGTTCGGCGTACCAAACGTGGTCACGCCCATCGTTCTGGATCTCAGGCTTTACGACACTGTCGGCGAAGTGATTGTCTTCACATTGGCCTCAATGGGCGTGCATCACCTGTTGAGCAGCGAAACGGCCGAACACGATCTCAAACCAGCCGACGACGAAGCGGCGGTGGTTCTCTTCCGCCTCGGCGCCGTTCTCAACACATTGATCGCCGTCGAACTCGCCGTGCGAGGTCACTTGAGCCCAGGTGGTGGATTTGCCGCTGGAGTTGCAGGAGGGACTGCACTCGCTCTTGTGCTTTTGTTCGGCGGCTCCGCTGAGGCAACGGGGGCTTATCGCAGGATTCACGCCGAGACGCTTGAAGAAAGCGCTGTGCTGATCTTCATCGTGCTGAGCCTGTTGCTGCTGGAGGGGTTCAATCTGCCCAGCGGAGAGTACGGGGCTGTCCTCAGTGGTGGCTTGCTTCCCATCCTCAATATTCTTGTTGGGCTGAAAGTGACTCTGGGTTCATGGGGAATGATCCAGCGGTTTCTCACGACCAACCAGCTGCATTAGCCATTCATGAGCTGAAGCAGACCCTCCTCAACATCTGGCTGCCGCATCAGGGCTTCTCCCACCAACACCGCTGCTGCACCGGCGGCCTGAACCCGATCAAGATCAGCTCTACTGAACAGACCCGACTCACTCACAAGCAGTGCATCTTCTTGCTTCAACCGGTCGTTGAAGTCGTTCAACAGCCGCTCAGTCGTACCCAGATCCGTTTCGAAGCTGGTGAGATCGCGGTTGTTGATCCCGATCAGTGGGAAGCCACCAATGCTGAGAACCCTGTCCAGTTCGGTGGCGTCGTGGACTTCCACCAACACCGTGAGGTCCAGAGCCGCTGCGGCCTTGTTGAGATAACGAAGATCCTGGTCCGACAGGATGGCCGCGATCAGCAGCACCGCATCAGCGCCCGCTGCCCGGGCCTGAAACAGCTGATATGGACTCAGCACAAACTCCTTGCAGAGCAGAGGAAGGTCAACCGCCTGGCGGACCTCCACCAAGACATCGAAGCCCCCCTGAAAAAAGGTCTTGTCGGTGAGCACCGACAGGCAACTTGCACCGCCAGCTGCATAAGCCTTGGCGATCGCAACCGGATCGAAATCCTCACGAATCACTCCTTTGCTGGGACTCGCTTTTTTCACCTCAGCGATCACCGCCGGTGTCTTAGCGGCAGACCGAAGAGCCCCCAGGAAATCCTTCGTGGCAGGCAACTTGGCAATCTGCTGCTTCAGGTTGTCCAGGGGGACCTTGTCGCGGGCCACATCGATCTCACGATCTTTTGCCCAGACAATTTTTTCGAGGATGTGACGCGGCTCCTCGTCATCGTGAGGAACCGCATATTCAAGATGGGCCACCCGCACCTTTGGGTTTGGGGGACGACGGCGGATCTCCATGGAAAAGGGGAAAAGCTTGAACGAGAAACGGGTTCGCGGGATCAGGCAGCCACTTGGGCGGCAGCCTGCTTGTAAGCAACCTCAACCACCTCGCTGAGGGTTGGGTGGGTGTGGACTTCGGTGGCGAGCTGACGCACGCTTTGACGGCGGGCAACGGCATTGGCCACCTCCTGGATCAGATCGGCGGCGTGAAGGCCATAGATGTGGGCCCCCAGCACTTCACCACTGGACTTGTTGAAGAGCAGCTTCATCAGGCCGTCACTGTCCAGCTCAGCCAAAGCTTTGGAATTGGCCTTGAAGTAGCTGCGAACGGAACCGAGCTGGAAGCCATCCTTCTCGGCTAAAGCTTTGGCATCCGCCTCGCTCAGGCCAACAGAGCTGATCTCGGGATGGGTGAAGGTGGCTGCCGGAATGCTGCGGTAATCGATCTCACGCGCATGGCCAAGGATGTTGTCCACGGCAACGGTGCCTTGGGCAGCAGCGGTGTGGGCCAGCATCAGCTTGCCTGTCACATCTCCGACGGCCCAGAGATGGGGAACAGGCTGGTCGTTGACCAAGACCCGCATGGCGTCGTCGATCGGGACGAAGCCGCGGTTCGTCTCCACATTCAGCGACTCCAAGTTGAGGCCCTTGCTGCTGGGAACACGCCCTGTCGCCACCAGAACGGCATCAACCTCAAGGGTCTCCACCAATTCACGGCTGTTGAAATCAGCCAGTTCGATCTGCACCGGACAGCCTGGGGTGACTTTGCGGGCCAGCAGACCGGAACGTGCATCGATATCGCGACCATCAATCAGATGACGCCCAGCGATCTTGGCGATGTCGGGATCAAAGGTGGGCATCACCTTGTCCATCGCCTCGATCATCGTCACTTCGCAACCGAGGGCGGTGTACACATCAGCAAATTCAAGGCCGATATAACCGCTGCCGATGATCGCGATCCAGCGGGGCAGCCATTCCAGGTTGATGGCCTCGTCACTGGTGAAAACCGTGCGGCCATCGGTTTCGATGCCAGGCGGCACAAAGGGATCAGACCCCGTGGCGATGATCACGTCCTTAGCGGTCAGAACCCTGTCTACACCGCTGGGTTCCCGCAGCCCGACTCTCTGGCTGCCCTCGAGACGGCCATGCCCCCTGAGGATTGTCACCCCAGCCCGTTCCAGGGTCTTGGTGAGATTGGTCCGGATGGTTTGAACGAGCTGATTGGCGTGGTCAGCGATCTTTTGCCGCTCGAAACGCACAGGAGCCGCATGAATTCCAAAGCTCGACAAGTGCTTGTCGTCCGCCAGCTCCCGCACCTTTCCGCTGGCGGCAAGCAAAGCCTTAGAGGGAACGCAGCCCCTGTTCACACAGGTGCCTCCCATGTCGCGGGATTCAACAATCGCCGTCTTCAGGCCATGGTCGGCGGCATGTTTGGCGGCATCGAAGCCGCCATAGCCGGCACCGATAACAATGACGTCGAAGTCGAAGCTGGCGTCGCTCACCCGAACTGCTGCGATGTGGCGGTCATTGTCGCTCTTCGCCGCTCCAGGAGGAGAGGAACCGCTGCAGACGCCACATTCAAGGATTCAACGCGTGAGCTGTGGGGAAGCGTGACGGCATGGGTACAGCAGGCCTGCAGATCCGGATGCAGGCCTGCACCCTCGGTTCCCAGCACCAGCGCCGTCGGCCGTCTCCAGTCGAGATCCCAGTAGGGAGATGGGGGATCACCTTTCGTCGGATCCGGTACCAGGGTGGCTACCACCTGCAATCCCGACGCCACCAGCTGCTGGAGTTGCTGCTGAAGCAGCTGGATCGCCATCTCTTCGCTGGGGCCAAAGCGTTGATGCGGCATTTGAAGCAGAGCACCAGCAGACGCCCGCATAACTTTCGTCCCCAGGGGGTCAACGCCACCGCCCATCCAGACCGCGTTCACATCAGCGGCAAGCGCCGTCCTCAACAACGTGCCCAAGTTGCCCGGATCCTGAATGCGATCCAGAACCAGGACGAAGTCCAACACCGACGGAACGGTGGGCAAAGCCTCCAGTGGGCTCAGGCAGGCGACGCCATCGGGTGTGACCGTTGTTAGCGCTGCCCGCAACACCTCATCGGTGACAATCCGCCATCGCGCCTGGGAACAACGTTCGGCGAGTTCCGGATGACGCTCCAGCCAGACCTCCGTTGCGATGATTTCCTCCGGCGCCTTCCCTCGCGCCAGAAGCTCTTGCAAGAGATGGGTGCCCTCCAGGAGCAACAGCCCTTCGGCCTCACGCCCAACACGGGTGGCCAAGCCTCTAAGACGCTTGACCAAGGGATTGCGTCGGCTGCTGATCAGGGGGGAGGAGGATTCCAGAGAACGAATCAGAACTCTGCGTGTTTACGCACGTTCAAGCCTTTGTGAACGCTGAGATTTTCACCTTCAAGTTCAAGCCCATTAATGGCTGCGATTTCGCCCTTAATCCCTTCCGCCGCAAGATTTTCAATCAGCTTCTTAATGACCTGATCTTCCACAGTCGTGTGGTCGATGGAGTCGGGGGTTAGAAGCTCAATGAACTTTCCAACCTTGGAAGCAACCACCTCCGAGGCGTTGGAGATCTTGAGAACGATCATTGTTGCCGGGAGAAGCTTGACTTCCGACAAACTAGTGCGGATGGGGAGACTTGAACTCCCACGATGTTGCCACCACTAGTACCTGAAACTAGCGCGTCTACCAATTCCGCCACATCCGCTGGCGTGTCGAGATTCGACCGGATGAACATAGGGCATCACCGATCCCTAGATCCAACACCCTGGAAGCAAACTGTCCAGTTTGAACGCCGGCCGTCTAGACGGTCTCAGTGAGTATTGGCAAAATCCTGTCATCGGGGATCAGGCAATTGATGATGGCTGTTGCAGAAGCGTCTCAGGAGAGTCTCAAGCAACGCCTGAACGTCAGTGGCGGCCACGACCTGAACGGCACGCTTCGCGTCAGCGGGGCGAAGAACTCCGCGCTGGTGCTGATGACGGCCAGCCTCCTGAGTCAAGAGACCATTGAACTCACCAATATTCCTGCCCTGACAGACATCGATGGCATGAGTGCCATCCTTGAATCGCTGGGAGTGCAGGTTGATCGGGCCTCTGACCGCATTCGCCTTACCGCCTCCGAACTGAGTGGTTCAGCTCCGCCCTACGAACTGGTCAACAGCCTGCGCGCCAGTTTCTTCAGCATCGGACCTCTGCTGGGACGGCTGGGACATGCCCGGGTTCCCCTTCCAGGGGGATGCCGCATCGGAGCACGTCCTGTCGTCGAACACATCCGCGGCCTAAAAGCCCTCGGCGCCATCGTCAATGTGGAGCATGGGATCGTCACGGCGTCCGTTCCGGGCAGTAAAAAACGCCTGTCAGGGGCTCAGATCGTTCTCGACTGTCCCAGCGTCGGAGCCACTGAAACCATCTTGATGGCCGCCGTTTTGGCGGAAGGGGTCTCAACAATTGAAAACGCCGCCCAGGAGCCTGAAGTGCAGGACCTGGCCAACCTGCTCAACACCATGGGAGCTCGCGTCACCGGAGCTGGTGGCCCGGTGATCACCATTGAAGGGGTGGAACAGCTCCGAGGATGCAGCAACTATCCGGTCATTCCTGATCGGATCGAAGCCGGAACTTTTCTGATGGCTGCGGCAATCACTCGCTCACAACTGGTGGTGGAGCCGGTTACTCCGGAGCATCTCAGCGCTGTGATTCAGAAGCTCCGGGATTGCGGCTGCACCATCGACATCAACGGGAGGTCCGTCACGGTCACCCCAGGTGAGATCACTGCTGTAGACATCACCACCCAACCTTTCCCAGGGTTCCCAACCGATCTTCAGGCACCGTTCATGGCCCTGATGTGCACGGCCAAAGGAACAAGTGTGATCACCGAAAAGATCTACGAAAACCGTCTGCAGCATGTGGCCGAACTTCAGCGCATGGGAGCGTCCATTCGTCTCAAGGGAAGCACTGCCATCGTTGAGGGGGTGGCCCAGCTCAGCGGGGCCCCCGTCACTGGCACCGACCTTCGTGCAGCCGCTGCCATGGTTCTGGCAGGCCTTTCAGCCAAAGGCATCACCGAGGTGTCTGGCCTGAAACACCTCGACCGGGGTTACGACGACCTCGAAAGCAAGCTCAGCGCTGTGGGTGCTGAGGTGAAGCGCAACATCCCCTGAAGCGGGGCCCTTCAATCAATACAATCCCTGTGCGGGAGCCTGGCGGAATTGGTAGACGCAGCTGACTCAAAATCAGCCGGCCACTGGTCTTGGGGGTTCAAGTCCCCCGGCTCCCATCCATCCGCTGTGATGAACACCTACGGCCGTTTTCCTCTGGCTTTGGCCAAAGGGAAGGGTTGTTGGGTCAAAGACACGCAAGGTCGGAGATACCTCGATGCGGTCGCTGGCATCGCGACCTGCACGCTTGGCCACAGCGACAGGGCAATGCATCGCGCTCTGCGCAGACAGCTGGGACGACTCCAGCACGTATCAAATCTCTATCAGATTCCTGAACAGGAGCAGCTGGCGAGGTGGCTGGTGAACCACAGCTGCGCCGACAGCGTGTTCTTCTGCAATTCCGGCGCCGAAGCCAATGAAGCCGCCATCAAGCTGGCTCGTAAACATGGCCATCAACGTCGGGGCATTGAACAGCCCGTGATCCTCACGGCGGCAGCCAGCTTCCATGGCCGCACCCTCGCTGCTGTTACAGCCACTGGTCAACCCAAATACCACAAGGGTTTTGAACCCATGGTGACCGGGTTTGATTACTTCCCCTACAACGATCTCTCGGCCCTAGAAGCCCTGATCAACCGCTATGAACAAGCCGGCCCCTCCATCGCGGCTGTGCTGGTGGAACCCCTCCAAGGAGAAGGTGGCGTCAATCCCGGAGACCGCGCGTTCTTCTCACGCTTGCGCGAAATCTGCACACAACGGAACATCCTGCTGATCCTCGACGAGGTGCAGGTGGGCATGGGACGAAGCGGCCGCTTGTGGGGCTACGAACAACTGGGCATTACCCCTGACGCCTTCACCCTGGCCAAGGGGCTGGGGGGTGGCCATGCCATCGGTGCCCTGCTGGTGAACGCATCAGCTGACGTGTTCGAACCCGGAGACCACGCCAGCACTTTTGGCGGCAATCCCTTCGCGTGCCGGGCCGGGTTGACAGTGGCGACCGAGATCGAACGGCGGGGGCTACTCAACAACGTCACAGCCCGAGGTGAACAGCTGCGCGACGGACTCCAAGAACTGGTGAAATGTTTCCCAGAGCACCTGGAAACAGTGCGGGGTTGGGGCCTACTGCAAGGCATCGTGATCCGTGAAAGCAGCAGCTGGAAGGCTCCTCAGCTGGCTCAAGCCGCCATTGATCAAGGCCTTCTGCTGGTAGCGGCCGGGCCCTCCGTGCTGCGCATGGTTCCCCCCCTGACCATCAACCAGCGCGAGATCCGCGAACTGCTGCGCCGTCTGGCGGCGACCCTCTCCAGCCTCAGCTGAGTGGATGAGCTCTCTGATCTGATCCCACGCTTCGACCTGCGTGGCATGGATCTGCAGTTGGATCGCATGCATGCGGCCCTCCAAGACCTTGACCATCCATGTCAGGCGGTTCCCGCGATTCAGGTGCTTGGCACCAACGGGAAGGGGTCCATCGTCAGCTTTCTGGAATCAGCCCTCTGTGCCGCAGGACTCCGCTGCGGGGTCACCACCTCCCCGCACCTGGTGAGCTGGTGCGAACGGATTCGGATCCAGGGAGAGCCGATTGCCGTTGAAACTCTGCGATCCCAGTTGCAGGCTCTCCAACCCCTCAACGAACGGCATCGGCTGACCCCCTTTGAACTGCTCGTGACCGCAGCATTCTTGGAATTTCAGCGGCACGCCTGTGAACTCCTGGTGCTGGAAGTAGGCCTAGGGGGACGGCTTGACGCCACAACAGCGCATCCCCACCGGCCCGTGATTGCCGTCGCCAGCATTGGACTGGATCACTGCGAGCACCTGGGAAACAACCTCACCGCCATCGCGATGGAGAAGGCGGCGGCGATCCCGCCGTACGCCACCGTGATCAGCGGGGCACAAGATCCCGCCGTGCAGACCGTCCTGGACGAGACGTGCCGAAAGCAGCAGGCCAACCTGACGTGGGTGCAGCCCCTGGAATCATCCTGGGAGCTGGGCCTGGCAGGAGCAATCCAGAGAAGCAACGCCGCTGTAGCACTTGGAGCTTTAAAGGCCTTGTCGAGCTTGGGCTGGACCCTGCCTGATGCAGTGATCCGTGAGGGGTTAGCGACAGCCCGCTGGCCCGGTCGTCTGGAGACCGTGCGTTGGAGGGAGCACCGGCTTCGCCTTGACGGAGCTCACAATCCACCCGCCGCGGTGCAGCTGGCCGAGGAACGCGTTCACTGGACCAACGCATCCATAGGTGTGGTCTGGATCCTGGCCATTCAGGCCCACAAGGATGCTGCCGCCATGCTCGAGGCCTTGCTTCAGCCCCAGGACCAAGCCTGGATCATTCCAGTGCCGGGCCACAAGAGTTGGTGCCGGGCGGCCCTCCTCAAGGAACTCCCAGACCGCGGCAACCAGTTGCAAGAGGCCGACAGCCTTGAAACTGTGCTGAACCAACTCAACAGCGATGGATGGCCAACGCCGATGCCAATTGTTGCCGGATCGCTGTATCTGATCGGGGACCTGTTCGCTCGCGGCGTTGTAACGGCAGAGTGAACGCAGCTTGCGCGTGGACTGTGCTGCGAATTTCCTGGCTGCTGAGCCTTCTCATGCCCCTCCTGTTGATGGGAACTCCGGCCCAAGCCCTGGACACCTCCGCCGGGGTGGGGTTGCAGGACAGGGCCTTGTTCCAGGAAAAGGTGGATTACACGCTCACCAACCAAAGCAACGGAGATTTCCAGGGACAGAACCTGGCCAACACATCCTTTGCAGGAGCCGTTGGCCGCGGCGCGAATTTCCAAGGCGCCAACCTCCATGGGGCGATCCTCACCCAGGGGGCCTTTGCCGAAGCTGATTTCCGCGATGCTGATCTCTCCGATGCATTGATGGATCGCGCCGACTTCGTGGACACCGATCTACGCAACGCCGTGCTCACGGGGATCATCGCGTCAGGCAGCAGCTTCAGTAATGCCCAAATCGAGGGGGCTGATTTCACCGACGCACTGCTCGATCGTGATGATCAACGCCGGCTTTGTCGGGAGGCCGAGGGCATCAACCCCAGCACCGGAGTCGCCACCTTCGACAGCCTCGGATGCTGATCGTCAGAGGCGCTCCTCCCAGCCCCGCAGCTTGCCTGGATTGAGCAGGCCAGCGGGATCAAAGCGGTGCTTGGCCGCCACCTGATCAGCGTCGATGACGCCAAGGCCGCCATCCTCCACCGTGATCACATGGGGGTTAAACAGCACGGCACCCACTGCCCTGCAGTCGTCCATCAATCGGTCCAGCTGCTCAGCCCCCTTCCACCGCACCAGCGGCAGGGCGGCCAAGCGTGGACAGCCCTGCTGGCGCACAAGCTCGAGATGCCAGATCAGGTCGTCTCCCCACCGCTGCCTCAACGCTGCAATTGCTGGAGCCTCCGGCTGCGGCAACAGCATCTGCAGGTAGGTCCATCCCGGCTCTGAGGCCCGCACATGCAGGGTGGTGTGATTCCAGCTCAGCTCACGCAATCCATTGCCCCCTGAAAGATCTTCAGGCCCGAGATCCCGCAGGGTGGCCCCGGCTGACTGCACAATCCGTTGCAGGCTGGTGAGCCCATCCGGCGCGACGAGCAACAGCAACCTGTGCGCAGATTCGGCAGGACCTCCCCAACTGGGCATCCGCGACAGCAGCGGCTGTTCAAGCAGGGTTCCTAGATGAAGATCCAAGGCGGATGACGCGACCCTGTGCATCAACTCAATCGCCTGCTCCCAACGCTCGCAGTCCACACTCACCTGTTGCCAGTTGACCACTGGAGCGGTGGCCAATCTGAGGGCCGTAATGATGCCGTTCGTGCCGTAGGCATGGTTCAACGCTTCGGCATCCACCTCGCCGATCTGATGGCGTTGGGCATCGGGACGGAGCGGTACGACCTCCATCCCGAGCAAATGGCCTGGATCGCGCAAAAAGCCCCAGCGCAACGAACCGATGCCACCGGAGCCCCCAGCAACGAAGCCACCGATTGTGGCGCTGCGCCAGGTGCTCGGCATCAAGCGCAGCTGGCGCCCATGCCTGCGCAGCTCCTGATCCAGATCGCGCATCACACACCCCGGTTCCACGGTGACCACCCCCGTCGCCGCATCAATTGATCGGATCTGACGCAGGGATGTGGTGAGCATCACCACGCCTCCTTGCAGGGGCACACATTGGCCGTAATTCCCCGTACCGGACCCGCGCAGGGTCAGGGGAACCTGATGCTCGGCGCAGGCTGAGGCAAGCCGTTCAACGGCCTCCACAGTGCGAGGCCGGGCCACCAAGTCAGCACGACATGGTTCCAGTCGTGGTGTCAAAACCGGGGAGTACTCGAAGGCATCCCGGGAAAAACGCTGAAGGTCTGCTGGTTCAGCCAACAGCGCAAGATCAGGGACAGCGCTGAGGGCTTGCCGCAGTGCGATTAAGGCTTCGGCGCGACCCATGACGATGCTGAACTCTGGTCAGGGTCTAGCGCCCGGAGACGACACCCAGTGGCCGTTTACGAGAACCTGGCGCTGCGGGGGACATCGCATCAGATCCGACCATCCCTGGCCCTCCATGCAGATCAGATCCGCAGGAGCACCAGCCCGCAGCACCCCATCCCATTCCAGTTGAAGAATGGCCGGCGGTGCCGTCGTGAAGGGGGCCAGGCCCAGGCGCTGCCACGGCAACAACTGGGTCAACGGCATCGACGCGGCCAGGAGGGCCAATGGATCGAAATCGCCTCCGGGGAACCAGGGGTCGGCCACGTTGTCACCCGCTACCGCCACCGTGACGCCACAGCGTTGCAACTGACGGATCGGGGCTTGCGGACGCTGAAGCGGGGTGGCGTCGTCCGATCGCGCTAGCAACCAGGCATTGGTGAGGGGTAGTGCGATCACGCGGAGCTGCGCTGCCGCCATGCGCTCTCCCAACCGTGCCAAGCGTGGAGGCGGCAGCAGAGAAAGACTGCTGGCATGGCTGCAGGTGACAGGAACCTGGACGGGCACGCGCCGCAGAGCCTTCAGCAGCTGACCCATGCCCTCGGCCGGGCCATGGTCGGCCTCATCAATGTGCAAATCAACGCCGCAGCTGTGGCGATCGGCAAGGCGCAACAACTCCTCCAGCTGATGAGTCACCGCAGCCGATCTACAGGGAGGGGTGAGAACACCGCCGAGGCAGCCACCACTGGCGGCGACGCGACGTGCCAAATCCTCCGCTTCAGCTGAACACCAGAACTCCAGGGGAACAAGCGCCACCAGCTGAAGATCGATGCGGCTGCGCCAGCGCTGCTGAAGGGTGAGCAGTGCCTCCCAGCTGGGCTCGGCACCGGAACCACCACTGTCGACATGACTACGCATGGCACGCAGCCCATGGCCGAATGCCCTCTCCAACGCATGCTCCCCGCGCTGGAGAACGGATGCCACGGTTCGGGTGTTGTGCTCCTGCAGGTTGGCGTCCAGGGCACCTCCGTAGCTGCCGCTGAGGTTGGGGTGCTCCTGCCAGGTGTAGGCCTTGTCCAGATGAACGTGGCAGTCCACCAATCGCGGCAGCACCATCCGCGATGGTGGCGACTGATCAGCCGTCAGGGGCCTGGGCTCAAGCAGACGTCCCTGTTGCCAGGCGAGCCGCACAGGCGTCAGCCCCTGTTTCTGGATTGCTGGCAGGGGCGTCGCAGGGTTGAAATCAACCAGCCCCAGGGGAACCCAAGCCTCAAGGACACCACTCTCAGACTGTGACTGGAGCGACTTGGCATCCGTCACTCCTCTGCACCGTTGATGGCGTCGGTTCTGAGGATCACAAAACGACCTGCCACACCAAGGCTCAGCACATCGAAGCCGGGCAGACGCAGCCCCGGCAACAACTCCTTGCCTTCCATCCGGGTGGAATACAAGCTGGCCACCCCTAAGTTGCGACGGGTGGTGAACTGACCGGCCAGCGCCGCCAGAGCATCCCGCTGAGAGGCAATCAACTCAGGGCAATTGCGAATCCAAAGACGCAGCACCATGGGCAGGTTCGGTGCCTCGCACAGTTCCTGGGTGCCCAACTTGACCAACTGAGCTCCGGCATGGGCCTCGTAATCGTCCATGGACGGATTGGAGAACACCAGCGACAGCACACCGGCCATGGCGACACCCCCCGTCAACAGCGCCAGTGCAGGCACACGTTGCGGACGCGATGAAGGGGACACCAGGCTGGCTGCGGCTCGTGTTGGTAGATTCTCACGGACGCGGCGGGCGTCGCCAAGTGGTTAAGGCAGCGGCTTGTGGCGCCGCTATTCGGGGGTTCGAATCCCCTCGCTCGCCCTTTTTCAACGATCGACCAAGGCTCTCAGCAGAGGTTCGGCACCCCAGCGAATGGGATCGGTGCAGGGCAAACCCAGAACTTGACTCACCCGATCAATCTCGACCGTTGCCTGATGCTCATCAAGGCGTGCCGTGTTGAGGGCGACGGCAGCCACCTTGGCTGAAGCGCCTGAATCATCAGGCCGTGCCCAACTGGCTAAGGCCTCTGTGGTGCTCACCAAGGTTGCGAGGTCGGGAAGAGGAATCTGAGGCAACCGATCGATGCTCTGCTGGCCGGCCCGATGCACCAACAAGAGGGCGGTTGGCTGAGTTCCCCGCAACAGGGGCAGGGTCGCGGTTGATGCGGGGTGACACAGCGAGCCCTGCCCCTCCACAAGCACGAGGCCCTGCTCTGGCAGAGCATCCGCCGCCCGAAGCACCGCCGCCTCCACCGCTCCCGCCGCGTAATCCACCCGAACAGCATCAAGGGCAACCCCTTCGCCACTGATCAGAATTCCCGCCTGCCCCGTCCCAACAAATCGCGCGGGAATCCCTGATCGCTGGGCCGCTTCCAGCAGAGCCAGGCATGCGCTCATCTTGCCCACCGCCATGTCGGTTCCTACTGCCAAAAGGCGTCGACAGGACAGCGCTGCAGCCCGTGCTTGGCCGATACCGAGAGCCTCCGGCTCCCGTCGGAGATCCCAGATCCAGCGGTTGGGCCAGCAGGCTTCTGCCAATGCCGGATCATTGGCCAGATAGGTATGAAGTCCACTGGCGAGGTGGAGTCCTGCGCGCAACGCCGCCAGGGCATCGTGGCGAACAGGATCCGGCAGCCGCCCACCAGAGGGAGCCAAGCCAACCACAGCTGCCTCCGGCTGATACGGAAGCGCCGCGGCCAAATCCGCCACCACCGGCACGTCTCGCTCGATGCCGGTGATCTGCTGCAGGGGCTGGCCGGCATGGTCTGGATCAATCACCGCGACGATCGGGCCGGCACGGTGGCGCAGCATGGCCAGCCCGGTCTTGCCGGTGAGACTGGCCAAACCGCCGTGCTGGAGCAGCACCAAGCGCATCTCTCGAAATCCTGGCGGCGCCTGAATCCCGCTCATAAAGCTGCTGTGCTTTCACGCACACCGATAGCAGTGCAGCTCAAGGCCTGACTGCCGCGGGGCGAATCCCCAATCCAGACATCGATGAAGGGTGCAAGCGATCGTCCTGCAGATCCAGACCAGCGAATGGATCGTCAACCAAGTTGAGATGGCTGTCGAGATCGGGCCAACGAATCAGGGGCAGCAACTGGGCCGCAGCACCGTTGAGCAGTGAGCTGTCGGAATAACAGCCCACCATCAGGTCCAACCCCTTCCGCTGCGCCACCTGGGCCATCAGCAGGGCCTGACTAAGCCCCCCGGTCTTCAGAAGCTTGAGATTCACGCCATCCACCACCGGTGCCAGGCGCAGCAGATCCTCCAGATCCCAGCAGCTTTCATCCGCCACAAGAGGCATTGGGCAGTGCGGATGCAGTGCCGCGAAGCCCGCCGTATCGCACGCCGGATCCAGATCGGGAGCCAGGGGTTGTTCCAGCAGAACCACCTGGTGTGTTGCCAGGGGCTCCAGCATCCGCTTGGCCTGATCCACGGTCCAACCGCCGTTGGCATCCACCTGCAGTTCCATCGCCAGCCCCTGCCGCTGGGACCGCTGCGTGATGGCCTGGGCGACCGCCTCGAGCAGGCTCCGGTCGTGGTCCAACCCATCGGGACTGCCCAACTTGAGCTTCACCCGCGTCGCCGGCAGCTGGGTCCACCAGCGGTCCAGACGCTCCAGCACAGCAGTCACAGAGGCCAGTCCCAGGGTGACGCTTGTCGCAACACCCTCGGCCGCATCCAATCCCCAGAGCCGCCACAACGGGTGGCCGAGCCGTTGCCCATACCAGTCCCACAAGGCCAGGTCGATGGCACAACGGGCCGGCGGACTCAAGGCCGCCAGCAGGGGCTCGAACTGTTGCGGACGGTCGGGATCCAAAGCATCCAATTGCGGCAGCAACGCAAGCAGCTCCTCTTCCACCGCCTCGAGCGCAAAGGCCCGATGACCGGTTTCGAATCCACCCGTCTCGCCGCGACCGATCAGACCATCCCGGTCAAGCCTGAGCTCCAAGCGCACTACAGATGCTGTGGTGCCCCGGCTGATCGTGAGGGGCACAGCCTTGGTGAGCGAAAACCGCCTGAGGGCCCAGCCCATCAACACCCGAGCACCAATCCCCAAACTGACACAACACCGCTGTGGCTCACACTGAGAAGGCTTGAGCTCGAGTCTTGGTCGCCTCCGCCCCCCTCGCCACTAACGCCACCGCCCAGCCCCAGCGGGGCAGCTACTGGATCACCACCTTTGGCTGCCAAATGAACAAGGCGGATTCCGAACGGATGGCGGGAATCCTGGAGGCCATGGGCTACCGGGAGGCGTCGGCCGAACTGGATGCCGATCTGGTGCTCTACAACACCTGCACCATCCGGGACAACGCCGAGCAGAAGGTGTACAGCTACCTCGGCAGACAGGCCCAGAGAAAACGCAGCAACCCCAATCTCACCCTGGTAGTGGCGGGCTGTGTTGCCCAGCAGGAGGGCGAATCACTGCTGCGGCGGGTGCCGGAGCTGGATCTGGTGATGGGACCGCAGCACGCGAATCGCCTCGAGACCCTGCTGCTTCAGGTGGACAGCGGCCAGCAGGTGGTCGCCACCGAAGACCATCACATCCTTGAAGACATCACCACCGCGCGACGGGACAGCAGCATCTGCGGCTGGGTGAACGTGATCTACGGCTGCAACGAACGTTGCACCTACTGCGTGGTGCCTTCGGTACGAGGCAAAGAACAATCGCGACTGCCCCAGGCGATCAAGCTGGAAATGGAGGGGCTCGCTGCCCAGGGCTACAAGGAGATCACGCTGCTGGGGCAAAACATCGATGCCTACGGCCGGGATCTGCCGGGCATCACCCCAGAAGGTCGCCGCCAGCACACCCTCACCGATCTGCTCCATCACGTCCACGACGTGGAGGGCCTTGAACGGATCCGCTTTGCCACCAGCCATCCGCGCTATTTCACCGAGCGGCTGATCGATGCCTGTGCCGACCTGACCAAGCTCTGTGAGCACTTTCATATTCCCTTCCAGAGCGGTGACAACGATGTTCTGCAGGCCATGGCCCGGGGCTACACCGTGGAGCGCTACCGGCGGATCATCGACCGCATCCGCGAACGCATGCCCGACGCCTCCCTCAGCGCTGATGTGATCGTCGCCTTCCCCGGCGAAACCGATGCGCAATACCGCCGTACCCTCGATCTGATCGAGGAGATCGGGTTCGACCAGGTGAACACGGCGGCCTATTCACCACGGCCCAACACCCCCGCCGCCAACTGGGACAACCAGCTGCCGGAGGAGGTGAAGGTGGAACGCCTGCGCGAGATCAATGCCCTGGTGGAACGCTGCGCCCGCCAGGCCAATGCCCGCTACGAGGGCCGAACCGAAGAAGTGCTGGCGGAAGGCATCAACCCCAAGGACCCATCGCAACTCATGGGGCGAACCCGCACCAATCGCCTGACCTTCTTCAGTGCCACCGGACCGGATGGTCACGTCTATGGAGCCGGCGATCTTGTGCAAGTACGCATTGATGCCGTTCGCTCCTTTTCACTCAGCGGTAGCCCCCTGCCCCGCTGAGCTCAACGCTGATACCTTTGGCGCTCCCACTGCTCAGGGGTCGCAGCAGCCATGCCGTCCAGTCCCATCACGGTCGGGCTCGTCTTTGGAGGCCGCTCTGGAGAACACGACGTGTCAATCCGATCTGCGGCGACCGTCGTTCGCGGCCTGCGCAGCGGACGGAACACAGATCGCTATGTCGTCCAGGCGATTTATATCGACCGTGATGGGCGCTGGTGGGGAACGGATCCCGCCGAGACGACCCTGGCCTCCGAAACCGCTCCGGAGCTCACACCGCCGCTGCCTCCCTCAGGATTCCAAGGATTCCCTGAGGGTTGCGATGCGGTCGACATCTGGTATCCGGTCCTGCATGGTCCCAATGGAGAGGACGGCACCATTCAGGGGTTGTTCCAGCTGACCGGCAAACCCTTCGTGGGTGCCGGAGTTCTTGGCTCAGCAGTGAGCATGGACAAACAAGCGATGAAGTCCGCTTTCGCCGGCGCCGGGCTGTCTCAAGTGCCCTACGTGTCGCTGCTGGCTTCCGAACTCGAGGAGCCCAACAGCCGATCCGCTCTCCTGGACCGGATTGAAACAGAACTGAATTACCCCTGCTTCGTGAAGCCGGCCAATCTTGGTTCCTCTGTGGGCATCAGCAAGGTCCGTTCGCGCCAGGAACTAGAGGCTGGCCTCGACCAGGCAGCAGCGCTCGACCCAAGGCTGGTGGTGGAGCAGGGCGTCAACGCCAGGGAAGTGGAATGCGCCGTGCTGGGGGGGCGCACGCTCGAGGCGTCGGTGGTCGGCGAGGTTCGTTTTGATGCGGACTGGTACGACTACGACACGAAATACACCGCTGGGCGCAGCACCACATTGATCCCAGCTCCCCTGCCCGATCAAGTGAGTGACCGCATCCGTGCTCAGGCCTTGCAGGCTTGCGCTGCCGTTGGCGTCAACGGGATGGGTCGGGTGGATTTCTTCTACGACGACAGCACCGATCAGCTCTGGATCAACGAAATCAACACCCTGCCCGGCTTCACGGCACAAAGCATGTTCCCCATGCTCTGGGCGGCCAGTGGCGTAACACTCGACCAGTTGGTTCACCAACTGATCCAAACAGCAGGAGAATGAACGCAGCGTCCTTCGCCTGACCCATGAGCCACGGACTGCTCTGGTTTCCTCTACTGCTGGCCTTTGTGCTGCTGGCCTCGCTTGGATGGCTGGAACGGCGGCGCCAAAACCTGTTTCGTGCCTGGGCCGAAGGCTCGGAACTGGCCAAGCTCGACGGATGCGGTGGTGCCCGACTGAAAGACGGGGAACTGCACTGGAGCAGCTTTGAGGCCGGCAAGTTTCAGGATCAGGGCTCGTTTGATGTCTGCCGGCTCGAGCTTGTGGAACTGATGTCACTTGCCTCCGGTGATGCCCCCCTGACGGATGAATCCCAGGGGCGCTGTCGACTGCGACTCATCGGCAAAGACCTGCAGATGGATGTTCCCTTCTCCGACGCCGACCGCGCTCGCAGCTGGGGTGAGCAATTAATGGCCCGGGCCCGGTGCGACCTTTGAGCCGGGTCATCAGCAAACACAAAGCATCTGAACGGCCCATCTCAGCCCAGATGGCCCGTCGCAGGGAATTGCGCCGTCAACGGCGCCTGACCCTGTTGGTTCAGTTTTGGCGCCTCGTGGCCATGCTTGTTCTCAGCGGAGGATTCGCTTGGATCCTGCTGCGCCATGGCTGGACCCTGCCTGGCCCTGAGGCGGTGATCCTGGAGGGTGGCGCTGCCCTTGAGACGGACCAAGTCGTCGAGGCGGCCAATCTGCGCTTTCCCCAACCCCTACTGGAGGTCAGTCCCAGGACGCTTGAACAACAGCTGATGCGTTCCCTGCCGGTGCGCAGCGCTCAGGTGGAGCGCCAGATGCTGCCCGCTAGCCTCATCGTCAACCTGAAGCCACAGATCCCAATCGCCCAGGCTGTGCGTCAGGGTCCCGCTGGGCGGGAACGAGGCTTGTTAGATGCCAAAGGGCAGTGGATGAGCCTGAATGACGCATCACCGCAGCCGCTCACAAAAATCTTGGTGCGCGGTTGGAACGAACAGCAACGCGGCTATGTCGCTGAGCTGTTGCAACAACGGGATCGCTTCGAGGGGATGCTGAAAACCATCGTGGTGCACCCCGACGGAGACATCAGCCTTGTCACAACGAGCCTGGGCAGGATTGATCTCGGAGGCGAACCAGCCCTGCTCAACACCCAGATCGAGACGATCATCCACCTCAACAACACGTTGCCGGAGCATCTACGCCAAGCCCGGAAAAGCAGTCTTGATCTCAGCGATCCCGACCGTCCGGAACTGCAATTAGCGAATCCACCCGTCCCCCAGAACGCCAATTCGCAACCCTGAGACCAGAGCGTTGAAAATCTGGAGACCACAACCTCAGCGCCTGGTTTGTGATCTGTTGAAGCCAGGACAGGGCTTCAGGGACATAATGCAACGCAACCAACTGGTTCAGCCTCGACGATGGAGATGGTGAGCGGCTCAGGGTCCTACACGGCAGCTGGAATCCAGCCCAGCCAATCCGCCCGCATCGAGGTCATTGGCGTTGGTGGGGGCGGCAGCAATGCTGTCAACCGCATGATCCTTAGCGATCTTGAGGGTGTTGGCTATCGCGTTCTGAACACGGATGCCCAGGCTCTGATCCAATCCCAGGCCCAGCAACGGCTACAGCTCGGGCAAACTCTGACCCGGGGACTCGGCGCCGGGGGCAACCCCACCATCGGTCAGAAAGCAGCCGAAGAATCCCGCACTGATCTGCACGACGCACTGCAGGGAGCTGACCTGGTGTTCATCGCCGCAGGTATGGGCGGTGGAACCGGAACTGGAGCCGCACCTGTGGTGGCTGAGGTTGCCCGGGAAGTCGGGGCTCTCACCGTTGGCATCGTGACCAAGCCATTCAGTTTCGAGGGCCGCCGTCGCATGCGTCAGGCCGACGAAGGAATCACTCGATTGGCAGAGCATGTGGACACCCTGATCGTGATTCCCAATGACCGGCTGCGGGAGGCCATCGGCGGAGCACCTCTTCAAGAGGCATTCCGCAGTGCAGATGATGTCCTACGGATGGGCGTCAAAGGCATCAGTGACATCATCACGTGCCCCGGCCTGGTGAATGTTGACTTCGCGGACGTTCGCTCCGTGATGACCGAGGCAGGTACAGCACTGTTGGGCATCGGCATCGGTTCTGGCCGGTCCAGAGCCGTGGAGGCAGCCCAGGCTGCGATCGCAAGTCCACTGCTGGAAACAGAGCGCATCGATGGGGCCAAAGGCTGTGTGATCAACATCAGCGGCGGCAAGGACATGACCCTGGAGGACATGACCACCGCTTCAGAAGTCATCTACGACGTCGTTGATCCGGAGGCGAACATCATCGTGGGCGCCGTGGTGGATGAAGCGCTCGAAGGAGAGATTCACGTCACGGTGATCGCCACAGGATTCGATAACAAGCAGCCCTACCGCAGTGAGCGCAGCCGCTCCATGCCAGCCATGGCGACTCAAGCGGAACCTGAAGAGAACGGCGCCAGAATCCCTGAATTCCTGCGTCGCCGTCAGCAGCAGAACAACAGCTCCGATTGAAAGTCCCTAGGAATCTGACTCTCAATCGAGCGGTCTGAAAGTGGTGACCCGGAATCCACGCCTGCCCTGAGCATCCCGTGTGGCTGCTCCCTTCCGGTTCTGACCAGATTTGGGCGTCGGAGCCGCATGGGTCCGAGTCGGCAGAATGCTAGCAATGAGCCCCCGAGGGGTTCTCAAGCTGCATGCGTCCTTCTGATCTGACCCGCTTCAAGCAGAAGGGCCACCCCATCGCCGTGCTCACTGCATGGGACAGCCTCTCTGCGTCTCTCGCAGAAGCAGCCGGTGCCGATGTGGTGCTGATTGGCGATTCACTGGCCATGGTGGCGCTGGGCCATGCCACAACACTCCCTGTGAGCCTGGATCAGATGCTCCATCACACGCAGGCGGTGGCGCGGGGATTGACAGCCATGCCGGCCGATCAACCCCTGCTGGTCTGCGACCTCCCCTTTCTCAGCTACCAGTGCGGCGAAGACCGTGCCGTAGCGGCTGCAGGCCGACTGCTGAAGGAGTCCAGTGCTGCCGCAGTGAAGCTGGAGGGAGCGGAGCCTGAGGTCGTGACCGTGATCGACCGACTGGTGCGGATGGGCATTCCCGTGATGGGGCACCTTGGCCTCACCCCACAGGCCGTGCATCGTCTGGGCTATCGCCGTCAGGCCACGGATGCCATCAGCCAAGAGCGCCTGCTGGATCAGGCGCGCACTCTGGAACAGAAGGGTTGCTTCTCTCTGGTGCTGGAACATGTCCCGTCGGAGCTGGCGAGCAAGGTGCAACAAGCCCTGAGCATTCCCGTGATCGGCATAGGAGCTGGTGAGAGCTGCGATGGCCAGGTGCGCGTCACGGCAGACCTGCTGGGCCTAACAACAAAACAACCTCCGTTCAGTCCGGCCCTTGTGGATGGGCGCCAACTGTTCATTGAGGCGTTGAAGGGGTGGGTCAACCAGACCCGGAACCAAACTCCACCCATCACAGGAAAGACCCATGACAATCAATAATTCCAATCAGAGCCTAAAAAGCCGCGCGCCACAAGGGCTTCGACTGATGCGAAACCTGGAGATGAGTGGCTGAGTGATTAGAAGAATCGATGCGGTTGCAAGTGAGTTGCAAACGAGACATTCGTTCAGCTTCGGTACCGCCAGCCGGCTGTGGTGGTGCCGCACCGATGGTGAAGTACAGGACCGACGCCGTTGTGGACTAATAAATGCCAGCAAGAACGTCAGGTGTTGTGAGCCCGGGAAGTATCAGTCAGTGGGCTGACACTTCAGATGATCTCTTTACGGCCAGCCTTGATTTTCTCCCTGGCTGTAAGCAGGCCATAGACGAGCAACCCGAGAAGAGCGATGTTCATGCCAATGAAAAACATCATGTCCATGATCTTGTGGCAACTTGTTCCTTGATAGGCAGGAGATGCAAGCCGGCCTATCCGTCAGAAAACTCATTTCAACCCCTGGATCGCCATTGAAGGTTGAGGCATCCACCAGTCCCCCTGCTCAACATGAGCGCCGCCAACGATCAAGAAGTGCCCGCGGCGGACGCGGAGGAAGAGGGCTGCAAGCTTGACGACGAGGTTGCTGGGATCCACGAACACCGAACCCCTTGGTACGCCCATACAAACAGCCACGACTCATGGGGCCGGTGGCAACGGTCATCCGTACCTCCGTTGCCTGCTCTCGATTTTTAAAATCCAAGGGTCTGACAGCTGAGCTGCAACCAGACAGTTGAACTATCTCTGGTTCTGAGGGGTTCCGGAGATTTTTTATTTGCTTCCCCATGGATCAAGCTGAAATCAACAATTGGATCTCCATCGCTGAGAGCATGGAAGCCAAGGGCGATACGGAGAGCTGGTTTTACCTTCGCGCTCGCGCAATTGCTGACGGCAAGGCGGATCCCATGCCTAATATTTCAGAGTTGATGGGTGATCCTGCTTGATCTGCCTGACCAGATGATGCACTGCAACGCCAGGCAAAAGATGTGCACTAGTCGAAATTTTCTCTAGTGGAACCAACTCTTGTTGATCCCTACCTGATTACCGATCAGTGATAGGAGACTTTTATCGAGACCTGATTCGGCTGATTTAAGCGTTTGGGGAGACGCGGGCGAGGGAACCCGCGAACATTCCGCCTCCCAAGCGCTTGCAGTGGTGCTGGCGCCCAGCTCATCTTCACAGCCAACTTGAGGAGATTTGGCTAGTGATTAATGCCTAATTTGGTGCATTTGATACCCAGCGAGGGTTCGCCTGTCAGCGAAGATTGTTTCGAAGGCAGTGGTGCCTTCAATACGTCGTTTGGGGGTGGGCTGAGGGGCCTACCTCTTTTTTTTGGCATGCTCCGCGAAGTTGTCATTCAGACGTGTCTCGCCCAAGTCGCTGATACCAGTCGCAACAGCAGCCTCTTGTTCATCAGCTCAATGGATATGACTGACTTTTGGCCTTAGCAGTCCTCTCCGAAACCTCTTCCCACCACAGAATCACCTCAATCAGCACCTGATTGCTGACAGCCATTCCTTCGGGGTCGGTGAGGCACCAACGACCTGCCCGCTGCTGCAGCCATCCACGCTCAACGAACGGCTGCCAGCGACGGACCAGTGCATCGGCATCAAAGCCATGCAGCGTCACCCCTTCCCGGCGCCGCAGCCCCACCAACAATTGGTCATCCAGTGGAAGACCAACCTCGGCGACGTTTTCCTCAGGACGGCTGTCGAGCCATGCCGCGTAGGCAGCCCGTGTGCGTGGTCGCGCCAAGCGCTCCCCCCAGGGCGCTGATGTCGCTCCCATTCCAAATCCCCACCAACCGGCACCGCTCCAATACACCCGGTTGTGACGTGAGGCATGGCCAGGCCGGGCATGGTTGGAAATCTCGTAACGGCTGAGGCCTGCAGCAGCCAGCCGATGCGTGGTTAGGTCCATCAGCGCAACGGCGAGGTCGTCATCCGGAAGTTTCAGCGCGCCAAGTGTGCGTTGACGATCAAACACGGTGCCCGGTTCCACCGAAAGGTCGTAGATCGAGAGATGGGGGGCCTGACTGGCAATGGCCTGATCCAACTGCTCCTCCCACGCGGCCACGGTCTGACCTGGCAGGTTCTGAATGAGGTCGAGACTCCAGGACTGGAGGACTCCGTCGCGCCGGGCCTGCACCAGCCAGTCGATCGACGCCTGAAGGTCGTGCTGCCGATGCCGCCGCCCCAGCTGTTCGAGCACCGAGTCGTCAAAGCTCTGCCCTCCCAAGCTGATGCGATTCACCCCAAGGGAGAGAACCGCAGACAGCTGCGCGCAGTCAAAGGTGGCCGGATCCATTTCCAGGGTGATTTCCGCACCGGGCTGAAGCCCGAACTTTTCCGCCAAGGCGTCGAGCAGTGCAGCGATCTGATCCGGACACAAGAGCGATGGCGTCCCGCCACCGATGTAGACCGTGGACAGGGGCGGACCGACTGGGGCAGCAGCGATTTCGCGATGCAGAAGGCTCAGGTACTCGCGGATGGAGCGACTGCCAGGCCCCTGGTCGGCACGGGCTTGATCCCCCAAGGGAACAACCGCGAAATCACAGTAGTAACAGCGCCGGTGGCAGAAGGGAATGTGGAGATAAGCGCTGCGGGGAGGGATGGGATAGGGCATGCTTCTGGCATCCGGATTGAGCTGCCACGACCTGAACCCATGGTGGATCCGCTCATCCTTCTTCTGTTCGTGGTCTCCGGTGCAGCCGCCGGATGGATGGGAGTTCATCTGCTTCCAGACGGACTGGTCACCGAAACCACTGATGCCGAACGGCTCCGGCTGATTCTCAGCGGGTCGGGAGGCGGCATCGGAGTCATTGCCGGCTTGGTGTTTCAAAGGCTCCGGGTGCGCTTGATGCAGCAAGTGCGCACCATGCCCACCGATCTTTTGGTGAGCCGGGCTGTCGGCCTGATCCTCGGGCTGCTGGTCGCCAATCTGCTGCTGTTGCCCGTTCTGCTGCTTCCGTTCTCCGGGGGAATTGCCCTGCTCAAACCGCTGCTGGCAGTGGTGAGCAATGTCTTTTTCGGGATTCTGGGAAGCAACCTGGCGGAGGTGCATGGCCGCACGCTGCTGCGCCTGTTCAATCCCGCCAGCACGGAAGCCCTGCTGGTGGCCGATGGGGTGCTCACCCCAGCCACGGCCAAGATCCTCGATACCAGCGTGATCATCGATGGTCGGATCCGCGGAATGCTTGCGTGCGGCTTGCTGGAAGGACAAGTGATCGTCGCTGAATCAGTCATCGATGAAATGCAGCAGCTGTCGGATTCCACCAATGTTGAGAAACGGGCCAAGGGCCGGCGCGGATTGAAGCTGCTGAAAGATCTACGGGAGACCTACGGGCGACGGCTTGTGATCAACAGCACCCGTTACGACGGGAAGGGAACAGACGACCGTCTGCTGCAGCTGGCCTCTGACACGGGCGGAACCCTGGTAACCGCAGACTTCAACCTGGCGCAGGTCGCCCAGGTGAAAGAACTGAAGGTGATGAATCTGAGTGAGCTGGTGATCGCGTTGCGGCCTGAGGTGCAACCCGGCGATGAACTCAAACTCAAGATCGTGCGTGAGGGCAAGGAGGAGAGCCAGGGCGTCGGCTATCTCGACGACGGAACGATGGTGGTGGTCAACGATGCAAAATCGCTGATCGGCCAACGCAAGCCTGTGGTGGTGACTGGTGCCCTGCAAACGCCAACGGGTCGGATGGTGTTCGCCCGTCTGGACTCCAAAGATGCAACAACCGACACCAAGACTTCAACCAAATCGAAAAGTCAGGGAAAACCGGCCAAAACCAGCCACCGCAAGCCCGCTGACCCCGGCTAGGCTCGCCTCACCGCGATGGTGGAGATGACAACTTCGGCCCCGTACTACGGCGACAGCGCCGTGATGCGCACACCACCTCCCGACCTTCCGTCCCTCCTACTCAAGGAGCGGATCGTTTACTTGGGCTTGCCCTTGTTCTCTGACGACGATGCCAAGCGTCAGATGGGAATCGATGTCACTGAGCTGATCATTGCTCAGCTGCTCTTTCTGGAATTCGACAACCCAGAAAAGCCGATTTACTTCTATATCAACTCCACGGGAACCAGCTGGTACTCAGGAGAAGCGATCGGCTTCGAGACCGAAGCCTTCGCCATCTGCGACACCCTCCGCTACGTCAAACCCCCGGTGCACACCATCTGCATCGGTCAAGCCATGGGTACGGCAGCGGTGATCCTTTCAGCAGGAACAAAAGGCCAACGGGCTGCTCTGCCCCACTCCTCCATCGTTCTGCACCAGCCCCGCAGCGGTGCCCGCGGCCAAGCCACGGACATCCAGATCCGGGCCAAGGAAGTGCTGCACAACAAGCAGGCCATGCTTGAAATCCTTTCCACCAACACCGGAAGATCCGTGGAGGAGCTGAGTAAGGACTCCGACCGGATGAGCTACCTGACACCCCAACAAGCCGTCGAGTACGGACTCATCGACCGCGTGCTCAGTAGCCGCAAAGAACTGCCCGGCAATACCTCCGTCTGACTAGCTCCGTCTGACTAGCTCCGTCTGACTAGCTCCGTCTGACTAGCGGCATCTGATCCGCCCCACTTGCACCCACTTTTCAGCGTCCTGAACCATGCCGATCGGTACTCCCAGCGTTCCTTACCGCCTCCCAGGCAGCCAGATGGAGCGCTGGGTCGACATCTACACCCGTCTTGGAGTGGAGCGGATCCTCTTCCTTGGCTCTGAAGTCAATGACGGCATCGCCAACAGCCTCGTGGCCCAGATGCTCTATCTCGACTCAGAAGACAGCAGCAAGCCGATTTACCTGTACATCAACTCCCCCGGCGGCTCCGTCACAGCTGGACTCGCGATCTACGACACCATTCAGTACGTCAAGAGCGAAGTCGTCACCATCTGCGTCGGCCTCGCCGCATCCATGGGTGCCTTCCTCCTGGCGGCCGGAACGAAAGGCAAACGTGTCGCTTTGCCCCACAGCAGGATCATGATTCACCAGCCCCTTGGCGGCACCAGCCGGCGCCAGGCCAGTGACATCGAAATCGAGGCACGAGAGATCCTGCGGATGAAGGAGATGCTCAACCAATCCTTGGCTGACATGAGTGGGCAGAGCTTCGAAAAGATTGAGAAGGACACTGACAGGGACTACTTCCTCAGCGCCGAGGAAGCCAAGGAATACGGGCTCATCGACCGCGTGATCTCACACCCCAACGAAGCCTGATCGGAACGGGGCAGGCCACTGCGTAAGCTCGTCCACTGCACTGTTGCGCAAGCCCGCCCCGGATGGCCCAGCTTTTCTACGACTCCGACGCCGATCTCGGTCTGCTGAATGGCAAGACCGTGGCCATCATTGGTTATGGCTCCCAGGGTCATGCCCACGCCCTGAACTTGAAGGACTCAGGGGTCGATGTGGTTGTGGGCCTCTATGACGGCAGCCGGTCGGCCGAGAAAGCCAAAGCCGATGGACTTGAGGTTCTGAGCGTGGCCGATGCCTCTGCCAAGGCCGACTGGATCATGGTCTTGCTGCCTGACGAGTTCCAGAAGGACGTCTACGAGAAAGAAATCGCACCCCACCTCAATGCAGGCAAGGTGCTCAGCTTCGCTCACGGCTTCAACATCCGCTTCGAGCTGATCAAACCCCCTGCCGATGTGGACGTGGTGATGATCGCCCCGAAGGGCCCAGGCCACACCGTGCGCTGGGAATATCAGAACGGTCAGGGTGTTCCTGCCCTGTTCGCGATCGAACAAGACGCGTCCGGTAACGCACGGGGCCTGGCCATGGCCTACGCCAAAGGCATCGGCGGCACCCGTGCCGGCATCCTGGAAACCAACTTCAAGGAAGAGACCGAAACAGATTTGTTCGGTGAGCAGGCTGTGCTCTGCGGCGGTCTGTCCGAACTGGTCAAGGCAGGCTTCGAAACCCTCGTGGAAGCTGGATACCAGCCCGAACTGGCTTACTTCGAGTGCATGCACGAGGTGAAGCTGATCGTGGATCTGATGGTGAAGGGAGGACTGACCTCCATGCGCGATTCGATCTCCAACACCGCGGAATACGGCGACTACGTCAGCGGCCCCCGGCTGATCACCGCCGACACCAAAGCCGAGATGAAACGCGTTCTGGCTGACATCCAGGACGGCACCTTCGCCAAGAACTTCGTAGCCGAGTGCGAAGCCGGCAAGCCCGAAATGAAAAAGGTGCGCGACCGTGATGCACAGCATCCGATTGAGAAGGTGGGCAAGGGACTCCGCTCGATGTTCAGCTGGTTAAAGGACGCCTGATTCAGCGCGAACACTGATCGCCCGGTGGGATCTCACTCCAGCACTCACCACACCCCCCGCTCTGCTGCCTTTTCGGTAGTGAGCGGGGCTTTTTGTTGGCTCCTGAGCGGTCCCCGCCAATGAACTCAGGAGCGATGGGAAGCCTGCTGATCCTCGGGGCAGCCCTCTTGGATCAGCTGATCGGTGACCCGAGCCGGATGCTCCATCCCGTGGTGGTGATGGGCTGGTGGATCCGGCAGCTGCGGTGCAGGGTCGAGCAATGGGCTGGGGAGCATCCCATCAAGCTGCGCTTTGGGGGTGGACTGATCACCTTGATCCTGGTGCCTGGCAGCGCCCTTGCGGGCTGGTGCGTGGAGCGCCTGCTCTGGCTTCCCTCCCCATGGCAGTGGCTTGGCATCGCAGTTGTGACCCTGAGCCTTGCCAGCGCCCTGGCGGCCCGCAGCCTGACGGACAGCGTGCTGGCGGTACTGAACGCCCTTCCGCCATCGGCAGATGGCAACCTCGAACCGGCACGCCAGAAGCTGGGCTGGATCGTTGGACGAGACGTGCAGAACTTGGATCAAGCTGGGCTGCTCCGAGCTGCAGCCGAAACAGCCTCAGAAAACGCTGTAGATGGCGTGTTCGCACCGTTGTTCTGGATGGGCATCGGTGCGTTGCTCTGGATGGGCATGCCCTCAGGCCCAGGACCACTTGCTCTGGCCTGGGCCTTCAAGGCCAGCAGCACGCTCGATTCCATGCTCGGCTATCGCACGGGTCGCCTGCGCTGGCTGGGAACGGCGGGTGCACGCCTGGATGATCTGCTCACCTGGCTGCCCTGCCGTCTGGTCATGCTGACGTTGCCCCTCGTCTGTCCTCCATGGACGCGCTGGGCGCAACGGGTGCTCTTAGCGGAACGGGATGGAGCGGCAGACCCATCACCGAATGCAGGTCGCTCAGAAGCTATTTACGCCCACTGCATCGGGATCCAACTTGGCGGGGAAAACCGTTATGGAGAGCGCCGGGTTCTGAAACCGGTGCTTGGGGCTGGCCAGCCAACGGCCAACGTGCACCTCGTCAGATGTGTGCTCAACGCATCAGGGCGTCTTGAGACCCTCTGGCTGAGTACTTTTGTGATCAGCCAGCTGGTGATCACTCTCTAAACACCTTTCAGCAGGAATCAATCAATAAGCGCCCCGATCCATCGGCAGAAGCAACACACCAAACGTGCGCAGGATGATGGCGAGATCCAGGCTGAACGAACGACCACGCGCGTAGGCCAGATCGAGCTTGACGCGTTTCTTGTAGCTCAGATTGTTACGACCGCTCACTTGCCAAAGCCCCGTCAAGCCTGGACGAACTGAAGCAACTTCATCCATGTATGGGCCATAACGGCTGAGTTCCTGATCAACGATGGGGCGAGGGCCGACCACACTCATCTCACCGCACAGGACATTCAAAAACTGCGGCAGCTCATCGAGACTCGATCGGCGAAGGAAACGACCCAAGGGAGTAATCCGGGGATCACGCTTCAGCTTGAAGTCACGCTCAAACTCAGCCCGCAGCGATGGATCCGCCTCCAGAACGCGGGCCAAAACAGCATCGGCATCGGCGCGCATGGTGCGGAACTTGATGCAGCCGAAACGTTGGTAACCCCGGCCCACCCGACGCTGGGTGTAGAACACCGGGCCGGGCGAACTGAACTTGACCAAGCCAGCCAGGAGCAGCAGCACTGGGGAGCCCAGGCCGAGAACGGCCAGAGAAAAAACGATGTCTCCAGTGCGCTTGAACACTCGGCCCCACCGGTTCTGATGGCGAATCAGAGCGACAGCCGGCAGAGCCGAGGGGGGAGCTGAGATCAGCGCAAGATGGGGCTTGTACTTGCCGCGGCGCGCAGGACGTCCTGCTGTCTGAAGCAAAGAGGGCCGAGAGGCCGAGGTCAAAGGCTCAACCTGGGACTCACCACACTCAACGTCACAGGCGGAGTCCTGGCATCTCCGCGGGGTCACTCGCTGCAACGTCACAGCCGCGGCGATGGGCCTGCCAGGCCGCTTGCAGAGCAGATTCAAAGCGTGCGGCGAATGCTTCGGGCCTAAAGCGCTCGGCCCACTGACGGATGGCTTCCGAATCGAAGGAACGCCAGATCCGGCCTTGCTCAAACCACTCCACAGCCTGAACAAGCGACTCGACGGTCTGCTCGGGGAAGAGCACCCCTGTGGGCTCCCTCACCCCGGCCGCTGCACAACGCACCGTGTCCAACAAACCACCACGCCCCAAGCCGATCACCGGAGCGCCAGCGGCCATCGCTTCAACAGGAGCAATGCCGAAATCCTCAAGCCCGGCATAAACAAACCCGCGACATCGGGACATGAGCTCCTCCACCTGTGGCCCGGACTGGCAGCCCAGCAAGGTGACGGTTGGCCCTGCCAGGGCCTCCAGCCGAGCACGCTCCGGCCCGTCCCCGACCACAAGGAGCGGCAGTCCCAACCGGTTAAAGGCTTCCACCACCAAATCCACCCGCTTGTAAGGGACCAAACGGCACAAGCAGAGGTAAACATCGTCCCGAGCTGCATCCCAGCGAAAACGATTCACCTCCACGGGTGGATGGATCACGCTGGCCTCCCGCCGCCAATACTTGCGAATTCGGCGTGCTGTGAAACGGGAATTGGCAATCAGGTGATCCACACGCTGAGCACTGAGTTGATCCCACTGGCGCAGGGCATGCAGCTGCCAGCGAATCAAGGGCCCGAGGCCGCGCCGCGCCAGCGCCGAGCGCTGCAGATAAGCGTGCATCTGATCCCAGGCGTAACGAACCGGTGTATGCACATAACTGATGTGCAACTGCTCCGGCCCGGTCAGCACACCTTTGGCCACCAGGTGGCTGCTGCTGATCACCAGCTCAGCTGCGCCGAGATCGATCTGTTCCACAGCAAAAGGCAACAGAGGCAGGTACTGCTGCACATGGCTACGCCCCCAAGGCAGGCCTTGAATCGGGCTAGTCAAGACGGATCGGCCCTGCAACCAACTGCCAGACCGGCAGGATTCGGCATCAATTAGGGCGGCCAGCTGTGGCTCGCAGCCGCGGCATTGCAGCAGGGAATCGATCGCCTCAACAACACGTTCAGCTCCGCCGACCGAGCGTGGTGAGAACCACTCGTGTACCAGAGCGATCCGCTGCGGGAATTGGTCTGAAGCCGAGGGCATCCAGCCGGAATGATACGAACGATACGAAGTCTCTCAGCTGATTGCAGGACCCTGCCGAGGTCACGATGCTGGTCCACATGTCCATGTCCAGCACGAACCTCACCATCAACATCCTCCTGGAGGAGGCGTTGAACGAACCGGACATCGGCACGACGAGCCGGTTCCGTTGGCATGCAACAGCAGTTGGGATCGCTGCGCTCTGCATTGACAGTGCTCCACCATCAACACCCCCCTTTGAGGATGCACTCAAAGAGGGGCTCAATGTGGGCCTCGATCTCAGCCGAGAGGAACGAGAGTTCCATCAAGTGGAACAGGGATTGGTGCTCTTGTTCCATTCCTAGAAAGATCAACTGGAGCCATCTCGAGGAGTGGCAGGGCAGCAACGCCAAAGACGCCGGAAGCCTTCAGAACGTTCAGAACGGAAAAGACAGCCTCCGACATGCAGAATTGCAGCCGGCGAGAGGGCATAGGACGCCATGAGACCGAAGACCAAGGGGCGGCGCGCTCGTCACGTGATCGTGATCGCAGGTGCATCGGGCTCCGGCAAAACGCAGTTGATCCGAAAGATGAGCCAGCCGCCACATGATCACTTCACTTTGAAGGTGCTGAAACACCTGGACTGCGATTCAAATCAACGCCTGAAACGCTCCACCGTTGAACGCATGCAGCGGCTGATGAATCCAGACAATTTCAAGAAACAAAAAACACGAAAGTTGAAATACTGCCTACTGCTTCACATCGACCTGACCAGCGTTAACCACCACAGCAACTTGAAGCTATTGCGGCAGATTTCAACGCGCGCCAAACGCCTCGACATCATCACTCTCTACACCTCACCCAAAGAATGGCGCCAACGCATCCTTGATCGCCTCCACACCGACAATGAACCATCCATGCGAGCAGCATTGATAGCCCTCTTAGGGAAACTAAGCAGCAATTTATCTGATTTCTTGTATCACAGGGAATACAAGAAGTGGCTCAAAACGATCCAAGACTACGACATTCAGACGAACTGCATTGCCAATACATTTGAACAATCCTTTTTAGAATCCATACCGCCTCATTGAAAAATATTTTTTAAGACATAGGGCGATTCACAAATTTCACAACTGCTCTACGACAACCAATAAAAACGGAGAGGGTGGGATTCGAACCCACGAGGGTGTTACCCCTACACGATTTCGAGTCGTGCGCGATCAACCGGACTCTGCCACCTCTCCACACGTCCGAGGACGTGCAGGAACTTTAAAGGCCAATGAACCGCGAGCCAGCCCAATGCTGCAGAAGCCAACGGCGCTGCGGTGCAGAAGGCTTGAAGCCAAGCCATATGCCGGTGAAAACGTGCTGGGGGCCTGAACGCTGTTGCCCCTGCTGAGCCCACAACGCCTGAGGCCTGGGCAGCAACTGCCAGCGCTGCCATCCCGCCCGCAACACCAGTGATCCAATGCGGTGCTGCGGGCGGTGCACCGACAAGCCATCACTCCGCAGCATCTTGCCTTTGGCAATTGGAGGGCGGCCCTGCTGAGGGGCCTCGACGCGGTGTGCCAGCTGTTGCCAACAGGGGAGTACATCCGTGGCCACGGGATCCAACAACATCACCCAATCCAGGCGGGAGTGACCATGCACCGTGGCCATCCGTTGCGCCATCCGGCAACTCCGATCATCGCCATGGGTGCTCACCAAAGCAGCACGCCCACGATGACGAGCCAGCAACCAGTGGCGACCAAAATGCTCGACCGCCACGAGGCCATCAGAGAGCTGAAACAAGCCGTGGGCCAGCAAGGCAGTCGCCATTGGGAGCAGGGACCACCGCCGGCTCCAAGCACTTGCCCTCAGCAGCCAGGGCAACAAGCCCACAACCAGCAGCGCAACAACCCACCCCTGGGGGCGCCCAGTGAGCAGTTGGGCTCCAGGCCATTGACTGATCCAGATCGAGATGGCCATCACCAGCCCCTGCTGCTGCACCGGCCACAGCAGCAGGGGCAGAACGGACGGAGGCAACACCAACGCCAACAGCGCCGACAACATGGCCAGCAATGTCAGAGGTGCCAGCAGCGGAGTAACCAGAAGATTGGCGAGCAAGGCGTAAAGCGGCATCGCACCGAAGTGCAGCAACTGCAGGGGCAGTGTCCAGAGAAGAGCCGCGATGGGGATGGAGAGCACCGCGGCCACGCCGCGACAGCGATCAGGCAGGCAACCTTGAACAGGCTGCTCCAGGCGTGGAGCCGTAAGGATCAATCCAGCGGTTGCTGCTGCACTGAGTTGAAAGCCGATCGACAAGGCCCAGCCAGGTCGAAACAGCAGCATGCCGCTGAGTGTCAGCAGAAGCACGCCGAGCGGACGGCTGTGATGGCCTGACTCACGAATCAACAATGCGATCGCAGCCATCAGCACCGCCCGCACCACTGATGGCTGGGCCCCGGCAAGACAGACAAACAGCAGCAGCGAAAGGCCAGCCAGAGGAAGCCTCAGGCAAGGGGCCCAATGGCGGGCCAGCATCAGGACACTCCCCAGCAGCACTGACAAGTGAAAACCCCATGCAGCAAGCGCATGGGACAAGCCGGCAACGCGGAACGCTTGTCGCACGTCTTCGGGGAGCTGCACCTGGGCGCTGCCTAGAACCAGGGCGGACAGGAAGCCGCCCCGCCGCGGCCCTACGGCCTGCTGAAGCCGCTGGGCAACCTCACGCCGCAGATCAACCAATGGTGTCGATGGACGCCGCAGAACCTCGATGTTGTCGAGCCTGAGTCGACTCCAACTGCCTTGGCGGGCCAGACGCTCCGCCGATCCCGGCAACAATGGATGCGCACCAGGCATCGGACGCCGCAGAACCCCAGTTGCACGGACGTGCCACCCCTGGAGCAACGGAGAAGCGCAGTTAGGGAGCTGCAACTCAGTGCGACCCCTGGCACGGTGGCCCTCAACCCGATCCACCTCCAGCAGGACAGAACACCCCCAGCTGAAATGCCGCACGTCGGCGACCAATCGACCAGTCATCACCACCGCAGCCGACGGTGTCTGAATCAAGCGAGATGGATCGGATGAGCTCGGCGTCGGTGCCCCCCACAGCACTCCTCGAAGCACGAGGAGGAACAGAAGGCAGAGGGCAATGCCATCAACGGAAAGACGTCGACTCAGAAACCATTACGCCGCTGTCTCGAGAGTTCCCCCCTCCAGCAGCGGGAATCCCAGGGCCTCCCGTTCCGCCAACCAACCTTCGGCCACCTTGCGGGCCAGGTTGCGGATACGACCGATGGTGGCCGTGCGTTCGGTCACGGAAATCACGCCACGGGCCTCCAGCAAGTTGAAGGTGTGGCTGCACTTCAGAACGAAATCCAGGGCCGGCGCCGGCAGTTGTTTCTCGATCAAATCAGAGGCTTCAGCCTCATAGATGGCAAACAACTGCTTAAGCCGCTCCGGGTTGGAAGCCTCAAAGTTGAAATGGCACTGGCCCTTTTCAAACGGCAACCAGATCTCGCCATAGCTGCGCTTGCCGTTCCAGCTCAGATCCCAGATGCTTTCAACGTCCTGGAGGTACATGGCCAGCCGTTCCAGGCCATAGGTGATCTCAATCGAAACCGGCTTGCAGTCAATGCCGCCGCATTGCTGGAAATAGGTGAACTGGGTGACCTCCATGCCATCGAGCCAGACTTCCCAGCCCACGCCCCAGGCCCCGAGGGTGGGGGATTCCCAGTTGTCTTCGACGAATCGGATGTCGTGATCAGCAGCCTTGATTCCCAACGACTCGAGTGAAGCCAGATAGGTCTCCTGAATGCCATCGGGAGACGGCTTGATCAGCACCTGGTACTGGAAGTAGTGCTGAGCCCGGTTGGGGTTGTCGCCATAGCGGCCGTCGGTAGGGCGGCGACAGGGTTCGGGATAGGCCACGGCCCAGGGTTCGGGGCCGATGGCACGAAGCACCGTGTGGGGGCTCATGGTGCCGGCACCCTTTTCCGTGTCGTAAGGCTGCAGCAGCAAACACCCCTGGTTCGCCCAGAACCGGTTAAGCGTGCTGATGATGTCCTGGAAGTGCAAAACGCAGTCCTAGCCTTGAGTTTGGGTGTCCATGGAGTTGGACATCGGTTGGACAGGAAACACAAAGGTGTTGCGCTGTCTCGCTCACCAACGTCGCTGTCTAGGCGAGTTGGACATGAGTTTGACAATTCTCCCAAATACAGCGTTTGTCCAACCGTTGAGCGCGTTCTGAGCGCAGAACAACTCACTCGACAAACAGATGGCAACGCAATGAACCCAAAAGGTTCGCTGCGATACAAAGCGAGCTCCGATGAACTTGCGGAAAGCTCACACCGTCACAAAAGTGCACGCTCGCGACTGCCCAGCATCGTTCAGACGTGACTGCATCAAGAGTTCCCCGCTCGTCAGACTCAGCCATGTAGAAAACAAAAAAGGATATTCACAAATCCAACTCAGCCTGTGGCAAAAGAAGATGGCGGGTTGTGTGCAGACAGCCGACATCACACTGGTGCATCTGAGTATTCGCTGAGGCTGCTTCGATACTCTCAGCCAATTCTTATTGGAGGTGGATTTAAGAGAAATTAGGATTTTGCTTGAAAGAATCAAGGCTTCCACTTCCGATGGACATGCGCATGCCACATAAATCGCCGAACAGAAGGTATCAACAGCCTTCAAGAATCCGAAGGTCGGCAATTACTTTCTTTGTAAGTGCGGATGCAAAACCCAAGATTCGAGCAGCGCTTGCCGATGCCGGATACGGCTGTAGCTATCAAGAAGGAATTGTCGAGATGTTGAAAGATTTACTCATCAAGCAGGGGCGTGATCCACACATCTAACGACCAACCCAGGGGGCTCGAGCGGCAAGTTCTCGAGCACCAACACTCCAGAGATGTACATATACATACCCTCACCCGCAAGGAATAATTAAATCTAATAAGTACGCAAGACTTGAGGAGGAACTATTCAAAGAAATTAAAAATTTATTTAGTCTCTTCTGAGCCCTCAGAGACGATCGCAGGATCAATACGCAGGGGCCTTTTGAAAAAGAATAATAATATTTCACCAACAGGAGATATACTAATCAGCTCCCAACCTTGTGCGCCGAGCTGCTCAAGCAAAACTTGGATTTGTTTTTCAAGACTGGGACCCTGTTTGACCTCTTTATACTCTTGAGGAAACTGATCCTTGATAAACGTGGGGCTTAACGATCCCTTGAGTTTTTTACTTGCCTCTTCTGGATTTGGAGCTGGAGCTGGCTTGGTTATATTTAATTTTAAAACAAAGTAATTCCACTGTTGAAAATCAGTTGAATTCATTTTACCCCAAACAGAAAATCTTGCATCGGGATTCTAGGTAGCAAGCAGAATCGCTTCACATCCAGCACAACTGAAAGGTATTCAGCTTCAAAAGACGCCACAAGGCCAGAAATCTCGGTTGAATTCAGGGTAGCAAACGAAACCTGCACAGACGCCCCCTTCTCGCTCCAACTGCTGCAACCGAAGCGAGAAGCAGCAGAAGGTACAAAAAAACAAAGCAAAACTGCCAATATCAAATTCGTAGATACCCGGCACGGGGTAAACAATAAGGATGAGTATGTATTTAAGGCGCCTCAGAAATTTCCGTCATTTTTCTGGGTGGACATTACTTACTGCATCCACTACTCCCTTCGGTAAGATGAACCCAAGTCCGTGGTTGCAGCGTTAAGCGCCTTCAGCACATGAACAAACATCTCGCTATCTCTATCGCTACTGCCTCTATCGCTATTGGAGCGATTCCAACGTTAGCCGAGGTTGATCCGAAGATTCATAAGCTCTGTGTTGAAGCCAAGGACTATGCAGGATGTGTGAGAGCTATGAGGGGAGATACCACAACGACAACAATTAGAGAAATTCGATCTCAAGGTGCAGATATAGCTGAAGGCAATCAGTGCCCTGCAGGCTTTGCTTACGTTGGTGGAGGTAACTGTATGGAAGTTAAATGTGTCTACAACACGGCAACGGGCCTTGGATTTGATACTGGACATGACCCACGCGTAGCTGGAAAATCAGATTGGAAATGCAAATACTCTTTATGGTATGGGGCTGGTGTTATGCAGTTGCAAGGCAATGCAAGGGCATCAATCAATGCTGAATGTCCTTCTGGAGAGCCAGAGGTTGGCTACAACAGTACGTGTCAGAAAGCACCTGCAGGATGGGAAAGTCCATCTGCCAAGGCTGCACGAGAAAAAAGAGAAGGACCTAAGTGTGACTTCAAACTACAAAAATATGGCTGCAGCTTTGACACATATTTAGAAGCCAACCCTGGCATGAAGAAATGGGCTGAGCTCAATCCAGATATGGCAGCCAAAGAACGCATCAAACTTCAGTCAATCGACTAAGAGCTAATCAATACAAGTGAGGAAAATTATTCCTGCGTTGTTCTAATCCATACGCCATAACGGCTCTCATCTCCTCTTGAGTCGGATTATCTCCAAAAGCAGCACGACGGATTCGATACTCACGATTCAGTTCGTCGTTTTCAGGAGATGGAGATGGTGAATGTGATTCATCTACTTCTTCCACAATCGCCTCTAGCGGCGTTAAATCATCGATTGGTACATAGAAAATGCACTGGGCCGGGGCTAGCTGAGTTCCGATTCTGCCCAGTGACCGGTCAGCCCTCCAAGGCCAAGCAACGCTGCAGGTGCGCAATGGCGTGATGGCGATGCGGATTGCTGCCGCTGGGGCCAATCATTCCGAGCCAGAAACTGCCATCCCCTTGAAAGACCAGAACGGGCTTCGCGCCTCCCTTGCCGTGGCAATCGAGCAGGGACATGCAGAGTTTTTCGGCCACTTCCGGGCCCTTGGGTCGCTGACGCAGGCGGCGCAACAGCGGATCCACCTGAGAGAAGGAGACGAAACAGGCGCGATCGGAATCGGTGATCAGGATCAGACCATCCAGCCACTCCACCTCTTGAAGCAGCTCTTCGATGCGGGGCAGCAGCTTCGGCAGCGGAAACGCCAAACCGGACCCTCCCCTTAACTTTCTCTTTAGCTTTTCTAGGTCAGCAATGGGGTGCGTCGCAAGCGACACAACCAAAGATTCACGCCCTGAGAGTCAAAACTCCCATCTGTCTTCCCACAACAGAGCGATGGATCGCTTCAGCAAATCCCGCCTCCTGTGCCAAGCGCTCCTGCTCAGACCCATCAGGGAAGCGCTCCAGGCTTCTCTCCAGGTAGGCGTACTCCTCGCGCAACCCCACTGAAGCGGCGGCGGGCACCACCAGGCGACGCAGATAGAAGCGCTGAAACGCAGCCGCCGCTCCGCTCTGCGGCAATCGATTGAAATCCAGCACCCCTGCGCGTCCCCCTGGCTTCAGCAGCCGCCGCAGTTCCTTCAGCCCCTGCAACGGGTCCGCCAAATTCCGCAGCCCGTAGGCCATCACCGCACCGTCAGCACAGGCGCTAGGCAATCCGGTTTGCAGGGCATCCACTTGCTGGAAGGACACCGGCAACCAAGGCTGCTGCCGTTGGCGCTGGCGGGCCCGCTCCAGTGGAGCTGCGGCCGCATCCAGACCGGTCACCGTGCCGCCAGGGCGAACACAGCGCCCCAGTTCCAAGGCCAGATCTCCCGTCCCACAGCACAGATCCAGCCACTGTTCACCAGCCGCCGGCTTGAGAGCACGCACCAGCTGACGTTTCCACTGACGATGCAGCCCGAAACTGAGCACATCGTTCAAGCGGTCGTAGCGCGGAGCCACAGCATCAAACAGCTGTTCCACCGCCGCGGGATCACCAGGCTTCATGGACGAATCGTCAGGCCACGAGAGAGCAGATCCTGCTTGATCTGTTCCACCGTGAGAACGCCATCGTGCAGCAGCGAAGCCAGCAAAGCTGCAGAGGCATGCCCTCCCTCGGAGCCCACGTCCAGAGCTTCGGCGATGTGATCCATGCAACCAGCTCCTCCGGAGGCGATCACAGGGATGGGAACGGCATCCGCCACGGCCCGGGTCAAGGAGAGGTCATATCCAGCCTGGGTGCCATCGCCGTCCATCGACGTCAGCAGGATCTCGCCGGCCCCGAGGCCCGCCACCCTCTTCGCCCACTCCACAACATCAAGACCGGTGTTCTCACGCCCTCCTTTCACGTACACGTCCCACCCACCTGCATCGCGCCGACGGGCATCAATGGCCACAACAATGCACTGACAGCCGAACTGATCAGCCCCCTCCCGCACCAACTCAGGCCGACGCACCGCCGAAGAGTTAAGGCTCACCTTGTCAGCACCGGCCCGCAACAGCTCGGTGATCCCCTCAACGGTGCTGATCCCACCGCCCACTGTGAAAGGAATCGTGACCGATTCAGCGGTGCGGCGCACCATGTCGATCAGGGTGCCGCGCCCCTCATGGCTGGCCGCGATATCGAGGAAAACCAGCTCATCAGCCCCTGCACGGCTGTAACGGCAGGCGAGTTCCACCGGATCACCGGCATCGCGCAGGCCAACAAAATTGACACCTTTCACCACCCGTCCACGGGCGACATCCAGGCAGGGAATCAAACGCAGAGCAACCATCGATTCGGCGCAAAAGCGACTGTTAAGGTTGCGCCACTATCCAAGCCTCGCAGGCCATGTCCCAGGGTGACGTCATCTCGATCGGCTCCAAGGTTCGCGTGACCCGCGTGCGGGATCGCATTCCACAGGCGATGGTGGACCTTCTCAAGAAAGACGCCAACGGCACAGTGAAGGATTTCCGCACCGTCGACGGCAAGGGAATCGGTGTGGTGGTCGAGCTCAGTGATGGATCCACCAGCTGGTTCTTCGAAGACGAAATCGCCGCCTCCTGAGGACAGTCTCCGTGAGCGACGCGCGTCAGCTGCTTGGGATGAAAGGTGCCTCCGGCACCACCAACATCTGGAAGCTGCGGCTGCAGCTGATGAAACCGGTCACCTGGATCCCTCTGATTTGGGGCGTGATCTGTGGCGCGGCCGCCAGCGGTAACTACCAATGGCGCTTGGATCACGTGCTGGCAGCTTTCGCCTGCATGTTGATGAGTGGTCCCCTGCTGGCGGGCTTCACCCAGACCATCAACGATTACTACGACCGAGAGATCGACGCGATCAACGAGCCGTACCGGCCGATTCCATCGGGGGCGATCCCCCTGGGCCAGGTCAAGCTGCAGATCTGGGTGTTGCTGCTGGCAGGCCTGGCGGTCTCTTACGGACTCGACCGCTGGGCTGGGCACAGCACCCCAGTGGTGTTTCTCCTTGCCTTGGGTGGCTCCTTTGTGAGCTACATCTACTCAGCTCCGCCGCTGAAGCTGAAGCAGAACGGCTGGCTGGGGAACTACGCCCTTGGGGCCAGCTACATCGCCCTTCCCTGGTGGGCCGGTCAGGCCCTGTTCGGGCAACTCACCTGGGGCACAGCGCTTCTCACCCTCGCCTACAGCCTCGCTGGTCTCGGCATTGCTGTCGTCAACGACTTCAAGAGCGTTGAAGGCGATCGCGAGCTCGGCCTTCAATCCTTGCCTGTGGTCTTCGGGATCGAACGTGCCAGTTGGATCAGCGCCGGAATGATTGATGTTTTTCAGCTGGCGATGGTTGCCGTCTTGATTGGGATCGGCCAGCATTTCGCAGCGGTTCTGTTGGTTCTCTTGATTGTTCCTCAGATCACCTTCCAAGACATCTGGTTGTTGAGAGACCCCGTGGCCTTTGACGTCAAATATCAAGCCAGCGCCCAGCCGTTCCTGGTGCTCGGAATGCTGGTGACCGCCTTGGCTGTGGGCCACAGCCCCCTGACCCAGGTGATGTGAACCGTTCCCGCCTGCAATGGGCTCTGATCGCTGGCACTGCAGCTGCGGTGGGCGTGGGCGCTGCACTGGGCACGAGAGCTCTCACTGAGCTTGTGGATGCAACTCTTCCAGATGCCCGGGGAATTGCCAGCTTCAACCGACCGGGAACGATCACCCTGCTTTCCACCAACGGCAAGGTGATCCAGAAGCTTGGGCCAGCGACCCGCGAGAAGGTCAAGCCCGGCACGATGCCGCAAACGGTGGCGGAAGCCTTCATCGCCGCGGAAGATCGGCGTTTCTATCAGCATGACGGCGTGGATGGCTGGGGCATCGCCCGCGCCATTGTCACCAATGTCCGCCAGGGCGCTGTCCGTGAAGGGGCGAGCACCATCACGCAGCAGCTGGCCCGAACTGTCTTCCTGAGCCAAGACCGCACCATCACACGCAAACTCAAGGAAGCGGCTCTGGCGATGAAGCTGGAACGTCAGCTGAGCAAGCAGGAGATCCTCGAGCAATACCTCAATTACGTCTACCTGGGATCCGGCGCCTATGGCGTCGCCGATGCGGCCTGGATCTATTTCTCTAAAACCCCAGATCAGCTCACAGTTCCAGAAGCGGCGATGATCGCTGGGCTGCCCCCGGCACCTTCGATCTATTCCCCCCTGGTTAACCCTGATCTAGCGAGGGAACAGCGTTCGATCGTTCTGGATCGGATGGCGCAGGCCGGATTCATCTCCACCAGCGAAGCGGAGCGCGGTCGCAATAGCCCCCTGGGGCTTAAGCCTGCAACACCAAAATATTTCAACAGTGCAGCGCCCTACTTCACCACTTGGATCGCCCAAGAACTGCCCAAACTTTTAACTCCCGAACAACTTGAAGTTGGTGGTGTCCAAGTTCACACCAGCCTCAATCTCGACTGGCAAAAGAAAGCTCAGCAGGTTGTTCGAGCCAATGCACCATTCGACACTGAAGGGGCGATGGTTTCGATCGATCCCGGCAACGGACTGGTGAGAGTGATGGTGGGCGGGAAGGATTTCTCCAGGAGTCAGTTCAACCGCACCATCCTGGCGCTGCGCTCTCCAGGTTCAACCTTCAAGCTTTTTCCGTATGCAGCAGCCATTGATCGGGGAATGAAACCCGAAACCAAGGTGTTTGACGCAAAGCGTTGCTGGAATGGCTACTGCCCCAAAAACTTTGGCAACAAGTACTACGGCAACATTTCTCTTGCCGATGCTCTGAAGAATTCACTCAACACGGTGGCTGTTCAACTTCAAGACATCGTTGGGTTTGATGCCGTCATTGACATTGCCAACAACTTCAACATCGGCACCGAGCGTCCTCTCGGCAAGTACTACCCCATGGCTATTGGGGCCTACGAGCAAACCATCCTCGACATGACTGCGGCCTATGCAGGCATGGCCAATCGCGGTGTGTATTTCACACCCAGCCCCTTTGAGGAAATCCGTGGCCCCAAGAATGAGCTTCTTTGGAGTCGGCGATTGAGTGGAAACAGAGGACGACGAGCGGTTGATAGTGATGTCGCGGACACCATGAACTGGATGCTGCAACGGGTCGTGACCGGCGGCACAGGCATCGCCGCGAAACTCGATGATCGGCAGGTTGCCGGAAAGACAGGAACGTCAGAGAACACCCGCGATCTCTGGTTCATCGGTTCAATTCCTCAGCTCACGACTGGCGTCTGGTTCGGATACGACGACGACCGAGCCACTAAAAGTACGAGCGGCGAGGCGGCATGGGCTTGGAAACAATTCATGCTTCAGATCAAGGACGAGATTCCCGTCCGCGCCTTCCCAGACAAACCCAAGCTGAAACGAAAAATGCGTCTGGCGGTCGATCCGAAAACGATCGCCAAACCCCCCAAGACAAAACCCAAACAAGATCCGAAGGCCACCTCCGAGCCTGAAGCGCCTCAACCGACTGCAGAGACGGAACTGACCAATCCCACTCCCGTGGCACCTCCACGTCGGAAGACGCCTTACCTATGGAGAAACCGCTCGCAAGACGACAACGTTGATCGCCAAGGACGCCGCTGGACCCGGGATTAATCCAACGGCCTAAACCCGCTGAAGCACAGCGGAATAGAACCCATCCCCCCCGCTGGCTTGATCCGGCCAGAGCTGGCTTTCCTCCTCCAATCGCAGCGAGGGGTGACGCTTCAACAAGGCCTGCACCTGAGCCTGATTTTCATCTGGATGAATGGTGCAGGTGGCATAAACCAATGATCCAGCGGGAGCCAGCAAAGGCACAAGTCCATCCAGAAGAGCCTGTTGTTGAGGCAGAAGGCCGCGGATGGATTGCGGCGTCACCCGCCAACGGGCATCGGGGTGACGGGCCAGGGTTCCAAGCCCAGAGCAGGGGGCATCGATCAGGATCCGCTGGAAGGATTCCCGCCATTGAGGATGCTCTTCCAACAGGTTGGTGGCATCCGCTGCAAGCGCATGAATGGAAGCAAGGCCTAGCCGAGCTGCATTGGCCGCGACGCGCTTGAGCCGTCCAGGAGACCGATCCACAGCCCAAATCTCAGCCTGATCTCCCACCAATTCCGCCAAATGGGTGGCTTTCCCCCCCGGCGCAGCGCAGGCATCGAGGATCCGGTCCCCAGGCTGGGGTTGCAGCAGAGGCGCAATCCATTGCGCCGAACAATCCTGAACACACCAATGGCCCTCCGCATAACCGGGCCAGTGGCGCAGGTCGCCACTGTGACCGGAAATGCGCAAGCCATCAGGACAATCAACGATGGGCTCACTGCTGATTCCTGCCGCAGCAAGCGCCTGCTGCACCTGCTGCGGGCTCGAGCGCAGCCGATTCACCCGCAAATCCAGATCCGGCACCCGGTTGCAGGCGCTCGCCACCGCCGCGGCCCCCTCCGAACCGCGCCAGTCGAGCAACAACTGGGTGAACCAATCCGGAAGGGAATGGGTCTGGGCCAGCTGAGCCGCCTCATCATTCGGCAGCTCAAGGGTTTCGCCAGCATCCCGCGCCCGCAGCGCCGCCCGCAGAACCCCATTCACCACAGGAGCCAGCCGTGCCAGCCCCTTGCTGGTTTTGGCCAATTCAACGGCGGTGTTCACCGCTGCTGAATCTGGAATCCGCTCCATCAGCAGCAGTTGATAGAGACCCACGTGCAACAGCCAGCGCAGCTTGGGCGGCTGCTTCGACGCGGGAACTTTGCCCAGCCGATCCAGCCAGGCATCGAGGTAGCGGCGTTGACGGATGGCGCCATAGGCCAGCTCGGTCACCAAGCCTCGATCCGAGGGTTTGAGGTCCCTCTCCCGCAGCAACCGCTCCAGCGCCACATCGGCATAGGCCCCAGCCGCAACTGCCTGCAACACATCCCAGGCGAGGCGGCGCGGCAGCAGTCCAATCGGAGCCGAATCAGACAAGAACACCAGGCATCAAGCTCCAGCATGGGTGTCCGGGTGCCAGAGGAACTGGCGTAGGGGCAAGCGTCCTTCCACATCCACCGGAATGCCTTCTGCCATCAGCAACTCCCGCTGCATCCAGTCACTTCCCTTACGGCTGAGGCTCATCGCGATCCGACCTTGAGCATTCACCACGCGGTGCCAGGGAACGGTGGATGGGAGCTTGAGGCGACGCAGCGCCCAGCCAACCTGTCGCGCGCAGCCGTAGGCACCGATCAAATCAGCGATCTGGCCATACGTCGCCAAGCGACCATGGGGGATCCGAGCCACCTCGCTCCAGATACGCTGATCAAATGTGGATGAGGACGACTCCATCAATCTGCGTGGCTTTGATGGGAGCTTTCATGCATCAGAACCCAGACGTCCTCCGGTGCCGCCGGAGACGTACGGTTCAACAGAGGGATCCTTGAGCAGGATCTGGATGGCGACAGAAGCACAGACTTCTTGATTGTCTTGCCAGGCCCCCAAGCATGGAAGGATCCCCATCTGTTGCTCTAACCCGATTCATCGCCCATGCCCCTGCTGCCGCGACGGTTTGAGCGGCTGAAATCCGTGCTGAACCACCGCATGGCGGACCTCACGGTGCTGCTCGAACACGTGGAGAAACCCCACAACCTCTCCGCCATCCTGCGCAGCTGCGATGCCGTCGGGGCGCTGGAAGCCCACGCGGTGAGTTTCGACGGGCGTCCGCGCACCTTTAACAGCACGGCCCAGGGCAGCCAGAAATGGGTCCCCCTGCATGACCATCCCGATACCGAAACAGCCATCCGCTGCTTAAGAGAGCGGGGGTTCCGCCTCTACGGAACCCATCTCGGAATCAATGCCAAGGACTACCGAGAATGCGACTTCACCGGACCCACCGCCTTCGTGCTCGGGGCGGAGAAATGGGGGCTGACCGATCAGGCCAGGGATCTGATGGATGAAGCGCTGTTCATCCCCATGCGCGGCATGGTGCAGTCACTGAACGTTTCGGTCGCCACGGCAACCCTGCTGTTTGAGGCGCTGCGCCAACGCCAGGTGGCAGGCCTGGCGCCGACCCAAGGCGAAGGACTCAAGCCAGAGCAGTACCAACAGTTGCTGTTCGAATGGTCCTACCCAGAGGTTGCTCGCTGGTGCCAAGAGCAGCAACGGCCCTATCCCGCCCTGAGTGAGGAGGGCGAACTGATGGAAGAGCTGCCTCGGACTGTGAAGCTGCGCTGCTGATCCGACAAAACACTTGTATCTCCGCGAACCCTGGGCCATAACCAAAGCAGCGGATTGTCAGCAATGGACAACAAACAGCTGCACCAGTACGCGGTCACGTATCACTGCGGCCACGAGTGGGGCGAAGAAATGCTCCAGTCCGATGATCTCAGCCATGCCGTGGAAGCAGCCCACGCCATCTTCCCGAGCTCCTGCCGGATTTCGATTCGAGAGGTGAAGGCCCCGAAACAGGCCTGAGTTCAACGCGGTCGCCGCGGCACCCCAGGCAACTGAATCGCAGCGATTAACACCGCTGCCTCCAGCAGCAAATTGCGGCTCACCAGGACCACCACCATCACCAAGGTGGTGGCCAGGATCCGCTCGAGCAAAGCGATCACATCGTCCATGCTGTCGCAGCTCTCCTTCCAGAGCAGCGCTGCCATGCTCAGCAAAATCAGGCTGATCCACCAGGCCATCAAACCCGAGCTGATGGGGTCAGTCTGACGCGGGGCGGGCTTCGCCGCCGCTCACCCAAGCCTCAATGCCTTCCCCAAGGAAGGACAGGCCCAGCACAAGAACAAACATCGCCAGACCTGGGAACAGCGCGGTCCACCACACCCCAGTGGGCACCGCAGCCAGCGCCAGATTGAGATCACCGCCCCATTCGGGCACGGTCTCCGGCAGGCCCAGGCCGAGAAATCCCAGCCCCCCCAGCACAAGCACCGCATCGGCGGCATTGAGGGTGAGCAGCACAGGCACAGAGGTGATCACGTTGCGGAACAGATAACGCCGCAGGATCCAAAGCGGCCCCGCCCCCAGGCTCTGGGCGGCTTCCACAAACAGTTCGCTCTTCACCTGGGCAGTTTGGTTGCGAACCACCCGGAAGTACTGCGGCACGTACACCACACAGAGTGCGGCGGCGGCATTGGGAATTCCCTTGCCCAACAGAAACGCCAACACCACCGACAACAACAGCACCGGCAGGGTGTAGAGCGTGTCCATCAACAAGACCATCACACGATCGACAGCGCCACCGAAGTAACCACTCACCATCCCGAGGGGTACACCGACCACCAAGGCCAAGCCCACCGCCAGCAGCACCACTTGAAGGGCCACCCCACTGCCGGCCATGGTGCGCACACACACATCCCGGCCCAAGCGGTCCGTGCCGCACCAATGGGTCCAGCTGGGACCGGAATAGATCGGGTTCTCCAGGCCAGCATTGGCATCCGGAAGGATCCCAACACTCACCAGCAACGGCGTGATCAACGCCACCAACAGGTAGATCCCCACGATCACCAGCCCCCAGCGGGCCATGCGGGTCGAGAGGCTGCGGGTCACGGGCAAGTTGGCCTCGGGCAAATGCATTGTCTCCCGAACCGCGGAAGAATGAAGCCATGCCTTCCCGCTACCGCTGGCGACAACGACTCCTCGGCAGACTCCAAGGTCAGCTGCAACTGGCCACCTATCTCGTTGTTTTTCTGGGGTTCACCGGAGCCTCGTCGGTGGGCTTGTTCATCGGCCAGCGGAATCTGCTGGCCAACGACCGGCAATTGGTCCGCCAAAGCATCGAGCTTTGCGAAGACGCCATCACGGATCTGCAGAGCGATCCAGCTCGTCTTGAACAGGAGCTTCTGTTCCACTCCAATCTGAACACGAACCTTTGGATCGAAGGCAACAACGGCGTCCTGGTGCGGCCCCGCATTCACCAGTCCCTGTCGGCCGCCACGATCCAAACCGCTATGGCCACCAACCCAGGAAGGGAGCCGGGGCTTCAACACACGATCGACGTCGATGATCAACGGCTGGTCACCGAGTTGATCAAGCAGCTCCCCGATGGCTCACGCCTCTGGATGGCACAACGGGCCAGCTCCAACCTTCAAGCCCTGAACAACTATCTGGTGTTGATGATCATGGTCTGGGGCAGCTGCCTGGCGATCACCTTGCTCAGTGTGAGCTGGGTGGTGCGGCGCGTGGTTCAGCCGTTGGATCAGCTCAATGCCGCCACCTCCCAATTAACGGCCGACACCCTGGCCAACGCCAAATTGCAGCTGGGTCAGGGCCCTGACGAAGTGATGCAGCTGAGCCGCACCTACAACGACCTGTTGGAACGTTTGGCCCAGTCCTGGAGTCAGCAACGCCAGTTCGTGAGCGCTGTGAGCCACGAACTGCGCACCCCCCTCACCATCGTTCAGGGCTATCTGCACCGCACGATCAAACGGGGCAACAACCTCAGCCCCGACCAGGTGAAAGGACTAGAGACTGCAGAGGATGAAAGCATCCGCATGCGCCGGCTGCTCGACGATCTCCTCGACCTGTCCCGCAGTGACTCCGGCAAGTTGGCCATCGCCAATGAACCGGTGCGCCTCACCGACCAACTGGAACAGGTGGCGGATCTGGCCCGCAACACCTTGAACCGCCCTCTGCTGCTGGAACTTCCTGACGATCCAAGGGCACGCGATGCGATGGCCCATGCCGACCCGCCACGGTTGCGGCAGGTGCTGCTGGATCTGATCGAGAACGCCGACAAGTATTCGCCTGAGAACACCCCCATCCGCCTGGTGCTGCGGCATTCAACCGATGCGTCCTTGGTCGATGTGATCGATCAAGGCATCGGCATCCCTGAACAAGAACTGGATCAGGTCTTCCAACGCTTTCAACGGGCCAGCAACGCACCGGCAAAAACAGGCTCCGGCTTAGGACTTTCGGTGGTGAAGCTGCTGGTGGAGGGAATGGGCGGCAGCATTGAGGTGCACAGCCGCCTCGGCGAGGGCAGCTGCTTCACCGTGATCCTGCCGTCATGATTCCGTTCCTGGTGTTCTGCTCGCTGCTGATCCCCGTGAATCTCTGGGCAGCGATCACACCACACATGCACAGCGACGTGTCGATGCGCATCCTGCACGGTGTTTGCACAGTTGTTTTGATTCCTCTGCTGTGGATGCTCTGGGATCAACGACGTTTGTTGCGGACTCTGCCTGCGCTGGTGTTGGCGATCTTTGCGACGGTGATGGTGGTGGTGAACAGCTGGATCACTGCCATGGGCATGGGCGTGGAATTCGGCTGGTTGGATCACCTGTTCCTGGCGCTGTCTGAAGTGGCGTTAACAGTGTTTTTCTTGATGGCTCCGGAGCAAGAGCCGATCACGGAGACCTAACCAACACCCTGGGAACGGACCCGGCCTCCAAAGCGAGTGCGTTGTTCGAGCTGCATCTGCAGCACCGGCAGTCCAGACGGCTGATAGAGCTGGAAACGGTCCACGCCATCCAAGACCACACGGTTCTGATAGCGGCTGCCGCTGCGAACTCCGCCCTGGAGATCAAAGGCAGGCCCGCAGCGCATCAAGACTGAACCGCGCCAAATCGCTGATGGCGCCGGTCCCAAGCTGTACAGCACTGGATCAGAGCCGTCGCTTGGCGTGATAGCGAGCTTGGGTTGCCGACCGGCCAAAGCACAAGGCCAGCTCCTGGACGGATCAGGGGCGATCTGCCAGGTGGAGGCTCGCTCCAGATCGCCCTTCACCAGCTCCAGCGTGCGGCGCTGCATTTGCTTCAGCTGAAAGCTCTCAGCCAGAGAGCCGCCCTGGCGGGTTTCTGCGAGCAACAGCTGAAACGCCACACCACAGAGCAGACATCCCACAAGCGCCGCCAGCATCAACTCCACCAGCGTGAAACCTTGTGGAGCGCGAGTGTTACGCATCGCTGGGTTGGCAAAGGGCACTGCTGAGGGAGCCACTCACATCGCCGCGGTAAGTACCGCTGCGACTGATGCCCAGGGGCAGGCCGATCACCAGGCACAAAGCCTGCGGATGACTGGGATGCGACAACACCACCAGGTCGCCATCGAGCACCAGGCCGTTAACGGTGAAGCGAACAGCGTCCGGCAGGTTGCTGCGCAACTCCAATACACCTGCACCGGACTCAGCCAAAGACGACACACCTCCCCGACAAGCCGGCAGGTCTCCAGCCAGTGGTGGCTGCCAACCGTTCGCGCTGAGTTGCAGGGCACAGGGCCGGCGGTCCCGTTGCGCCGCCATCCGGCCCCGGTCGAGCCCCACCCGCAACAGGCGCATGCCGCTATCCAGTTCCAATCGCCGTTGCACTGCACTGGAGCTGGGTCGTCCGGTCAGAGAGCATCTGATCACAGCGCAGTTGATTACTGGGCATCGGTCACCTCCCGTCTGCAATGCCCCAGACCTGCTGGAGTGACCAACTGGCCACGCCTGAAGGGGATCACAGCAGCTGGGTTCGTCAGCTCGACGACGAGCCAGAGGCCATCCGCTGAAGGTTCAAAACGCAATGTCGTTTCAAGGTCGACGTCTTTGGGCAAGCCCTCCAGAACCGCAACGACCGCCTTACGGTCCCAACGGCAATCAGCATCAACGACGGGAGCGCTGGCCAAGGCACGACGACTGGCCAGGAGCCGTTGCTCCAGCAACCGCACCTGCTGATCGGTTCCAGCTGATGTCACTACGGCCTGGCTGGTGCGCGACCACCCCTGAAGCGACACCTGGCTGCTGATCCCCAGGATCACAGCGGACACAACAACTTCCGTGAGCGTCATGGCAGCAGCTCCAGATCCAGACGGCTCTGGCGGCCATCACTCCAACGCAGCTGGAGCGTCCCAGCCATCACGCCATTGGGTAGCCACTGCAGCAGTTGCCAATCGCGCTCGGCGACGCGGCCGGATTGAAGTGCTGCAGGATTCGCACCAGGGCAGCGCTTTGATCCCTCCCACTCCGAGGAAGGCAACGCCAACAGGCAGGCATGGACACCGGTGGCGTGCTGTTGAAAGGCCATTGCCACCGAATGCTCAGCATCGCGGGTCTGGGCGGTAGCCAGCGCCTGATGGCTGCGCTGCCGCGCGTGCAAAGCCAGGGTCTGCAACGACAGACTGCTCAGCAGCAGAACACTGGAAGCGGTAAGAGCAAAAAGCAACATCAAATAAGTGGTGCTGCTGCAAAGCATTCCCCTGTGAAGGGACCATCAATCTGAACGCCTCCAAGAGCTCAGTACGTCAACACTCAAGATCTGCGGCTGACTTGATGGATGCACGGGCCAAACAAGAAGAGAACTCCAGCTGAAGGATCGGGAAAGGCAAGGTTGGGAAGAAAACAACACCTACTTCAGAACTGCCAGGCCACCTGGATCCAAACAATGAGTCAACAAAGGGGTCAAAAACCCTCTAAGACGACTCTCAGCAAGCTTTAGCCGTTCTTACCCACATAAGCCAACGCTATGGGTGATGGTTGATCTGTGAGCACCTCCCGTGCCGAAACCAACCACCAAATAGAAATCAATCATGACCAAACTCAACAGCCGGCTCCAGCTGGAACTACTCAACCGCAAAAAAACCAAGAGTGCTCTTCAGAAAGGTTTCACTCTGATCGAACTATTAATCACAGTTGTTATTCTTGGAACTCTCTCTGCGATTGCCCTGCCGAATTTCCTGGGAGTCAAAGAGGCTGCTAATCAGAAATCTGCAATTGCATCAGCAACGGCACTCGCTAAAGACTGTTCAGGGGCAATTCTCGCAGATGTCACTGTGCCGACTCAACTAGCAGCAGATGCACCACAAGGGGTCACTCTTGTAGACACCGAGATATGTGGATCAAGCACAAAAACCTATAAGGCAGCGGGCCTGACGCCGAAGGCAGACGATAGATGCCTATCAGACAAAGCAGTTACTAGCCCAACAGCAGATACCACCTGTACGATCAGTACAACAACTACAGGCCAAGTGAGCGGCCAGTGGGGGGTCTAATTTACAATTAACTAAAGGCCCTAAAGCACTTCAAAAAAGCACTAGGGCCAAATTTTAGCAAGCAAAAGGGCTACCAGATCAACAATCAGAACTCAGATGTGAGCAGAAGCATCCTATCAAATCAAGAACCAACTCAGAACAGCCATCACAAGAAGATTCAATCGCAATAAAGCATCTGAACCAACCCAGCAGAGAAAAAAACACACCCTCAGGGGAGCAAGCCAACAAGAACTAAATAAGATTCTAAAACCATAAATAGCAGAAAGTTGAAAACCAATGCACCGATCTTTTCCATTCAAAATCGCTCCAACACATGATCAAAATCCCCAAACACACAGCCCAAAAAAATAGAAAAAACGGCTTCAGCATTACAGAAGCAGCAGTGACTACAGCAATTATTGCAACCCTAGGATCAGTCGCTTACCCCAACTACATAGCAAGCCAAGAAAGAGCAAGATGCTCCGAGACCAAAGCGACATTAACGTCCATCCCACCAATCATCAGTGCTTACATTGATGCAACAGGGGAAGCACCAACAACCTGGAACGACTTATCGAGTATTGCCGCTGTCATGACGAACAACGGTCCTGCAACTGGTGATCTTGACGCACCTATAACACTACCGAGAACCAACTATGAACTCTCTGTAGAGGGTCCAAGTGAATCAACCTACTTACTAACAGCAAATTGTTTCGTCAAAACACCCGTCAGTGATCCAGCCGATCGCGAGGAACAGGAACTCAAGGAAGCAGCTTTCCACAAAATCCGCAGCTGCTTCAACGTCAGCAACGGTGCGAGCGATCTAACCAGCGGCAGTGGCACAGACCCCGCCAATACCCCCAACTGCGGCTAAGCCATGACCAACCAAACCTTTCCCAACAAAGCCAACACATCAAAGCAACGAACAGTCTCGAAAGACGAGGAAGGAATGGCCATGGTCATTGCCTTGTTGATGGGAACGGTGCTGGTGGCGGGAAGCACAAGCTTGATGGTGCGCCAGATCATGACACGCAAGCTTGGTGCATCCGAGAGCTATCAACAGATGGCTGAATCTGCAGCACTGAATGGCCTGAACCGAATCATCAGCGACATCAACCGAGATGACCGCAACAACTACACAGGCTTTCTGCTGTCGCTCAACAACAGTGAAGGAGAATGGGGTTGGGCATCACCCAATTCAGCGGATTTTGAACTGGTTGAGCTCTGCACACCAGTCAACAACTACAGCAAAGCATACCCAGCGCAAACAGAAGCAGAAGCTCCAAACATAACCATTAGCAGCGGCAATGTTCGCAACGATGGAGGGAACAAGGATGTACAAGTGGACTACAGACTGCGGAGCTACAACACAACAGCTGCAGCAGGCAATGGAGAAGGAACGTTTTACATCGAAGGGATAGTCAGCCGCGGAGACACGGTCATGGCAAGAGCATTGTTACGACGATCGCTTTATGTGAGCTCCAAAGTTGCTGGCGCTGGAGACTGGAGTGTGATGAGCGGCCACAATCTCCGCTTGAACGATACGGAGATCAATGGCCCAGGCAATATCTTCTATCTCACGAACACTCCAGGCAATTACCTGGCATCCCAATATGCAAGTGGCTGCAGCGATTCATCACTCCTGGCAGATGTGGGATCCAGCAACGACGCCTTAGCAGGGAAAGGCCTGGACAACCAGGTATGGCCGATCAATATCGACACCCAAAGACGTGGCGTGAGCGGTATGCCGCCGGCCAACCTCTTCGAAAAAGACCCCGTCAACGACACCACCAATGGAAGCGGAGGAGAAACGATTCGCATGTGGAGCTTTGACGACAGTGCACCAGCAGCAGGTGATCGAGATGCAGACGGTGCTATTGACCTCAATGCCGATGGCACACCCATTCTTTATCCAGCACTTCCCTGTGGCGAGGCAGTGTGCGTACGTGATGCTGATCAAACCGATACTGGGGACTATGGCCTCACGAATTCAGGAGATTTTCGAACAGCAACAAACGAAGGAATCGAAATTAATCCCGATTCATCAATAATCACACTAACAACAGACATACTCTGCAAGGAATCAAATCAATTTGACTGTCATGTCTATCTTGACCATATCAACCTGAACAACACCGAACTGCATATTGAGACAACACAAGCGAGGGCAGTTGTCTTACATCTGGAACAACCAGTCGCTTACCCCGATGATCGAAAGATCACACGCGCAATCAACCTCACAGGATCAGCAAAAATTTGCAGCGTTAATCCCGGAGGTTCAACCTGCAATGAGAATCCTGAACAACTGGTGATTATGGCAACCACAGGAACTGCACCAGAAGACTCCTGCAACACAAAGGTTCGATCACTAAGTTTCACCGATGACAACCTCCCCTACGCCCTGCTGTATCTTCCAACTGGCACGATTCGGCCCAGCAATGCAACACTCAATGGCCTCGCATGGGCAAGCAGCATCTGCGTTCTAGACGAGAACGACAATCCCGCATCATTCACATTAAACACCAATCAAAGTGGGGCACCCATCGTTCAACGAGCGAACAACAATTGGGGGTGGCTGAGCCGATTTAATTATGCAGGATATGGGCGAATGGTCACCAGAGCCATTCGAGGCACAAGCCTTGATACCTTTGAGCGATGGTAGACGCCTAGAGATGCAACACAGATCCTCAGAGAACATTCAGCCATCCCTTCAAAACATTTAAAGCCGTTCCATAAAAAGACTCAGATTAAGCAAGTCGATCGCCCTTAAACTATTTTTAGTGAACGACGGAGGAATGAAGAAGCATTCAATGCACTGCATCAGTGAAGCGAAGTCATCTCAATGAAACATCCATTCATTCAACTTCGATCCAGAGCCAAAAGATCTTCCGATGCTTCTGGTTTCACCATGATCGAAACCTTGATAGCCGGTCTCATCGTTGCCGCAGTGATGACAGCCGTCGGCCGCTTTGGGGTTAGCGCAATGGCGGCAAGTCACAACCAATCCTCGCGCAACAGGATTGAAGCTGCAATCAATGATCATATCCAGTTGGTTCAAATGCAGGATTCCTACTTAACAGTGGATGCCATCAAATCTGAGACGGGGCTCGACACAAGCCTGGAGACGGCTTGCCAAGACCCCAGCACATTTCTGATGAATCACCTTCAAAGAGCCGATGTAGCAGGCAAAACCCCAAACCCTGAAGTAGCAATGGAATGGAATAATAGTGATCCATATCTCTTGGTATTGACCTACAACTTCGAAGCACCTGAGACCGCAGTTGGTGGTGAACAACGAAGAATCGAAGTCAATCCAAACTTTTCATCCCAATGCTATTCCCTCCAATGAAAAGACAAACAAACGGATTCACTTTGGTTGAGATGGTCGTTGCACTGTCACTTCTGTCGATCGCCACAGCCGCGACCGTACCAACGATTACTAGAAATCGCTGGCAAAAAGATGTTAACGGCTATGCGATGAAACTTGAGTCTGGATTGCTGGATTTGAAGGCAAAACTTGGCAAGCAAAAAACAAGCTGTGAAATCAAATTCCCAGTGGCATATTCATTTAAAACACCAGACAATATCGTTGAATTCAGTCAACAGAACAGTAAAAACACAACAACCATGCAGTGCTGTAACTCTGAGATCAGCAAGCTCACCAATGACCCTGACTGCAACACGGGTGCACCTGGCTATTCACTCAGCACGCTGACAGGTAAAGATCAAGACAATCTCCGGATGGTTCAATTCGAATCAACGCCAGAGTCAAAGGCTGTGCGTGTCGCCGTTAGCTCAACAAATTTCGGATTCACACCGCCAGGCACAACATTGAATGCAGAACAAATCACATTTCTCATTTGCCACAAGCAATCATTGTCTGCAGAAGATGCCACAGATTGCGTAGCCAACAAGAACAAACTCGATATCCGCTGTGTGCAAATTGATGGAACAGGTGAAGTCTCTAACGGAATCTGGAAACTCGAGGATCCAACATCACCAATCAGCAGCGGCTCTTGTACAACAACATAACAGCATGATTAAGAATATTCTCAGGAATAACTCACTGCCCATTTCTCTGACAAAGCCATGAAAATAGCAGAATCATTGTACGCACAATCATCAGGTTACAGAAGATGATTAGACTCTCTCAGAAACAAGGTATTGCTCAAGCAAGAAAAGAAACTGGCTTCACAGTTCCTGAACTATTGGTTGGCGTCATCGCTGGAACACTCATTATTGGAGCCGCATCGACTGGGCTGCGCACAAGCCAAACGCTGATCTCTGAATCCCATGGCAAGGCAACACTAAGACAAAACACAACAAACGGCTTACGCCTAATGCGCTCTGAGATTGAACGGAGCATGAATATCTTGGTTGCACGCACTGAGGAGGTACAAGAAGGTGAAGAAGATACCGATCTCACTCAATACAACGACATTATCAACAACTGCAAAGCGTTGCCTCGAGCCGCAGGATTCAACCCTGTCTTTGGAATCAACATGGTCGAACTGGATGATCCAGTTATTTATGGAGTTGGCCTAAGCAGAGATGGACGCGGATATGCACTGCTACGTTGCGGTTCACCACTCAATATGGATGGTACATATCTCTCATCAGAGGACAACAAAACCGATACTTCAATGGCCAATGAACAGGTCAAATCTGAGATATTCATCAGCAGAATCCTGGACGATATTGGCACAATTCCATGCAAAGAAGATGATTTAGCTGAGGACGAACAATGCCCAGAAAGAAAAACGCTGAGCAATATTTTAAGCCAGACAAGCTTTGCATTCACTGGAAGCAAGTCTCCCGCACGAGTATCACAAGAGCCAGCACTCAGAATCCAAACAGACATCAACACAAAACTTGTGAAGTTTATCGATCCATATGAACTTGACGACAACAAAAGCGATGCCTACAAAATCTCTGCGAGCTTTCTTGAAAACACCAACGGCGTGAAATCTCAGACCAAGCAGGATCTCTACTTTTCTGCTTTTGCACGGGCTGATAAACGCGTTCGGTTTGGCTACAACGCGACCGATAGTGGCGAAGGAAGCGGATACCCCGGTGGTGCTTTCTTCCAGAACATTACAAGCAGAAATTTACGTTTTATCCTCGATGGCTCAGGCTCGATGAGCGCTTGCGTCGCCTGGAGCGGTGAATACGGGAACACGCGCCGACGCTTCTATGATCCAGAACGCGGTTACTTCCGTACGACCAGAATTTGCAGCTTCACCCGTATGGAAGCACTGCAACATGAAATGATTGACATCATTAGCAATCTCCCTGATTACACGAAAATTGGCCTTGCATCATTCAGTACAAGTGGCTATCGCAATAACAAAGTCTGGGAAGACAGTCGCAATGAACTTGTCGAGCTGGGTCCTAGCAATTCAGAAACACGACAATCAGCCATCAGATTTGTAAATAGCCTCAGCAGCAGTGATCCCAAATACTGGGGGGGAACAATGCCCTGGAGCACCCTGGATGCTGCCTTTAGCGACAGGGTTACAGACACAATCTATTTCTTGTCTGATGGACAACCCAACAAAGACCGTAATGGGACCACATGGAGCAGCAATGATTACGTTTCAGTCGCTGATCACTACGCGGCGCTGAACGTATCGCGGGTAGGCGATGGCGACAAACCAATCAAGCTCAACACAACAAGCGTAGGCCTTAATTCAGAGTGGATGCAGCTTCTATCGAGCAAAACCTCTGGCGAATACATACGAGTTGACGATATTTAAGATGGAAGTCTCCTCTAAACAACCACAATTCAACTAACACAATCTATTTTCGACTTCGAAGGGTCAAGCTCTAATTCCCAGGGCCATCATTCAGCTTCAGCACAGCCATGAAGGCTTCCTGGGGCACATCCACCTTGCCCATGGCCTTCATCCGCTTCTTGCCTTTTGCCTGCTTCTTCAGCAGTTTCTTCTTCCGTGAGATATCACCGCCGTAGCACTTGGCGAGCACATCCTTGCGGATAGCACTGATGCTGGTTGAAGCAATGATTCGGCTACCAATCGAAGCCTGAATCGGAATCTTGAACTGCTGGCGAGGAATCAGTTCCTTCAATTTCTCCACTAGGGCCTTGCCCACGTTGTAGGCCTTGTCTTGATGAACAATCGTGGTGAGGGCATCGGCCCGCTCACCGTTGATCAACACATCCAGGCGCACCAGCTGATTCTTGCGGTAACCGATCAGGCTGTATTCCATCGAGGCATAGCCCTGGGTGCGCGTCTTCATTTGATCAAAGAAATCGGTCACCACTTCGGCCAGCGGCAACTCGTAGATCAACGTCACCCGATCAGTGGTGATGTATTTCATATCGATGTACTCGCCACGTCGTTCCTGGCAGAGGCCCATCAACGCGCCGTTGTATTCATTCGGTGCATAGATCTCCATCTTCACGTAGGGCTCTTCGATCGACTCACGCTTCTGCGGATCCGGAAGTGTGGCGGGGTTGTCCACCATCACCTCTGAGCCATCGATCATGTTCACCTTATAAATCACCGATGGCGCGGTGACGATCAGATCAAGGTCGTATTCGCGCTCCAACCGCTCCTGCACAATCTCCATGTGCAGCAGACCAAGGAAGCCGCAACGGAAACCGAAGCCCATGGCACTGCTGGTTTCCGGCTCGTACTTCAGCGCCGCATCAGACAGCTGCAGTTTGTCGAGAGCATCACGCAAGTCCGGGTACTGATCGGCCTCGGTGGGGAACAAGCCGCAAAACACCATCGGCTTGGCCTCGATGTATCCGGGTAAGGCCTCATCCGCCGGCGCATTCACGAGAGTGATCGTGTCGCCAACCCGGGCATCGGCCACCGCCTTGATCGAGGCCGCCAGATAACCCACCTCACCGGCGTGGAGCTCATCCACCTTCTTCTGATCGGGCGCCATGATCCCGATCTCATCGAGCTCATAGGTCTTCTTGCTGGCCATCAACAGCACTTTGTCTTTGCAGTTGATCCGGCCACTCATCACCCGGAAATAAACGATCACGCCCCGATAGGGGTCGTAATAGGAATCGAAGATCAGCGCCTTGGTGGACTCCTCCACCGCATCCTGCGGCGGCGGCACCCGGTCGACCACAGCCTGCAGGATCTCGGGCACACCCAGGCCGGTCTTGGCCGAGCAGGAAATGGCGTTGCTGCAATCGAGACCGATGATCGCCTCCACCTCTTCCTTGATCCGATCGGGATCGGCCCCGGGAAGATCGATCTTGTTGAGCACCGGGATGATCTCGAGATCGTTGTCCAGCGCCAGATACACGTTGGCCAAGGTCTGGGCCTCCACGCCCTGGCTGGCATCCACAACCAACAACGCGCCTTCACAGGCCTGCAGGCTGCGGCTCACCTCATAAGAGAAGTCGACGTGGCCAGGGGTGTCGATCAAGTTGAGGACGTACTCCTCGCCATCGGCCGCCGTGTAATTCATCCGGGCGGCCTGCAGCTTGATCGTGATCCCCCGCTCCCGTTCCAGATCCATGTTGTCCAGGAACTGCTCCTGCATATCCCTGTTGGCAACGGTGCCCGTGTCTTGCAGCAACCGGTCAGCCAGGGTCGACTTGCCGTGGTCGATGTGAGCAATGATGCAAAAGTTGCGGATCCGTGAGACGGGGGCGTCGGTCATGCAGCGGCGGAATCCTGCCTCAGGATTGGTAATTCTCGTTTCCGAATTCTAGAAGGCACTCCACTGCTGGGGGCTGAAGGGCTTTTTGCCGAGCTCATTGAAGACGATTAGAGCGATAGGGCTTAAAGGGATAGGCAAGGAAGCCGAAAGCACTTGATCCACGGGGAAAAGCCGATAAGGTTGCGATGACTATTAGGAAAACAACCAAGGGTGAGTGGCAGAGGCTCGTCCAGGCTCACTTCAAGAGCTCTTTCCATGAATTCAGCCTTTGCATTTGTTTGTACAAAGCACATCCAACTCAAATTCCGATGACATCAATCACTTCCCTTCAGGCAAAATCAATTCAAGAGTTCTCATCTCGTCTTGATAAAAAGTCAAGCTTAATTGACGAAGGGTTCACTTTAGTTGAACTCCTTGTTGTAATCATCATCGTGGGTATTTTAAGTGCAGTTGCTCTCCCACAATTTTTTAACCAGACTAAAAAAGCTACAGCAACTGAAGGGACTCAGCAAGCCTCTGCAATAGCGAAACAAGCTGCTGCTTACTACCTGGAAAATGGATCCATTGCCAGTGGAGATGCCCACACAAAATGCACCGCTTATGCAGGCGATATAAAAGAGGATAATACGAATTTTACTTATGCATGTAGCGGAGACAAAGCAGCATTTGTTGTGACCGCAACAGGCATAGATACAAATGACAACACGAAAGGGGTTGTAGTCACATTTACCGGAAACCTCACCGACGGAACCTTCTCCAAGCCAAGCATTAAATACTAAAGGCTAAATTTCTCGCCAAGCCAATGAAATATAAAACACAACTTTGGATAGCAAGAAACGGCTTCACTTTAACGGAGCTTTTGATTTCAGTCTCAATCATAGGGATACTGGGATCAGTATCGATCCCACAATACTTTCATCAACTACAGAAAACCAGGCAAAACGAAGCAACTGCAGCACTCTCACACATTCAAACCACGATCGCGGCTTTCGTGGAGGAGGTTGGACTTTTACCAAAAAGCTGGAAAGACCTCAACACGATCTCACCGCTAATGACTCCAACAGGTGCTGCAAACAAACCCAATTTTTCTGCCATTACCTTAGCCAGCACTGGCTGCAACCCTAATAATCCATTAAATTGCTATGAAGTTGAAGCAACAGAGAAGGATTATATCTTTACTCTACATGCCAAACCCCTAAACGCAGACGCCAAAACCTACAACGTTTTAGCATGTCTAGATTTAAAGACTGGAGCATCGGATATTAAAAAAGGCAGTCACAAAAGCGAAGTGACAGCGGAACAACTTAATTGCCAAAATATTTAGACATGGACAAGCACAATAGATTAATTGGATTATATATTTCAACCTCGAAGAATTCATATTGTGATGAGAGAGGAATGACCCTTGTGCTTATGCTGATGCTGGGTATTGTCATGTTGACAGGCATCAGCGGTCTTTTAGTGCGTCAATTGATGACTCAACGATTAAGCTCAAAAGAGAGCTATCGACAGATGGCAGAGGCAGCTGCAAATAACGGATTAAATCGCATCCTTGGAGAATTGAACAATGCTGAGCCTGGCAAGAGTAGAGGTTTTTTATTTAACATTGATAATCAGGGAGATATTGAAGAGCCAAAAAAAGGGTATAAATGGCAGCTCCTAAATACTGAAAATGCTCCGTCATTCTCTGAGTTATGCTTAGACACATCCATTGGGCTACCGCCACACCCACTTCAACAAAAAGAAGCAAAATGGCCGACAACTGAAATTCTTCTGAATTCAGGGAATGAAGGATTGCGAGAAGATGGATTTTCAAATATCAATATGTTCTACCGATTAAGGGGGTACAGCAGTCCTGGCACCTCTGGCGGAACAGAAAGTGGTGAAGCCAAATTAATCATTGAAGGGATTCTTCGTCGCGATGGCTCTGGCGCCAAGTCGTACCTTGCAAGAAGCACGCTAGAACGCTCTATTTACATCCAGAATTGGGTTGATACCACTCGTCCGGAAGATTGGGCAGTACTAGGAGCAACGTATTACGAACTAGGACCAATAAAGCTAAAAAATCCGGGTCTAATTCTTTGGCATACCAACCCAAAAGACGGAAAAGACATAAGAAAAGACTGTGGCAGCAAAGACATACTAAGTCGAGTAAAGGGCAAAGGAATTAAAGAATCCGACCTAAAACACCGGATATGGCCAGTCAGTAATCAGAAACAACCGCCGACCAGCATTTTCTCAGTTAAAAATGCCAAAGATTACATCCCAAAGCAACAGCTTGATCTACGTGTATGGAGATTTGACGACAAAAATCTTCTCCAAGAAGGCAGCTGCAAGCGAAGAATTGCCTGCCAAAGAAGCATTCACGCCGACAATTACACAGCACCCCAAAAAATTCAAAACAACCCAGCTTGGCCCAAAAACAAAAAGTGGCCAAAGACCTCAATCTATTTAAGAGAAGAAGATATATGTATCGGGAGCAAAGGTGATTGTCATATATACGTAGATCATATTAACCTAAGGAGATCAAAATTACTCATCGAGAATAGCTCTCGTCCTGTTATTGTCCATCTTCTTAATCCAACAAAAAATACATCGATTGACATTTCGAACAATGGAGGATTAATCACAATAGGCCCAAAGGGTCTCATGTGTGGTGTTGATAAAAACTCAGAAGCCTGCAACAATCTCCCAGAAAGACTAATAATTATTGGTGATTCAACTCAATTGCCTAACAAATGTAAGAGTACTACTCATCAATTGGTCTTGAACGGCAACAGCCTCCCGTCTGCTTTTCTTTTTATGCGAAATGGAACAGTTTCACTAGCCAACGATGCCATCTTCAATGGAATCATTTGGACTCATAGTTTTTGTTCGAATAACCATCGTTTAACACTTAACGATAATAATCAAAACAACATTTTGGGAATTAATTGGAATTCTGTGCAAGAACTCTGGAACTGGAATGACAAAGGATTTTCAGGATATGGTCGAAAAACAACACGAGGAGTACGTGGTACCGGATTAGATAAATTCCAGAGATTCTAATGAAACGATATCGCTACTTAACCACAAAAGTTTCAAACCCAAAATCATCTCATATGTCGATAACTTCAGGCTTTACTCTGGTTGAAACTCTTGTGGCAGGGTGCATACTTCTTGTAGTTTTAGTTGCTGTTTCAAGGATCTCAATTCTTTCGATAACAAGTGGACGCAATAGAGTTGAGAGAGATCGTATCGAAGCAGCTATCCAAAACGATATTCAGATGCTTCAACAAGCTGACACCAAGCTAACTTTTGATTCTATACCGACCAACAAGAAAAAATATGCATGTCTGAATCCAGCCAATTACCTCAAAGAGCAATTGAGCCAAAACAATGGAGTCGGTTCAGTCCAAAAGCCATTAATGAATGAAAATAACGCAAATTTTTTGATCAACAAACATATGGAAGTAAATAATCCAAGAATTTTAGTTGTGGTTTATTCATTCTCAGCACCTGAAAACTCAATCAAAAATGAAAAGCGCATTCTTGAACTCAATCCACACTTTTACAATGAATGTATTTTATAAACAAGGAATAGACCCACCCAATCGCCTGGGATTTAGAGGATTTACTCTTCTAGAACTGCTTGTGGTCCTTTCAATAATATTAATAGGTAGTAGTTGGGTGATTCCACAATATCGGCGACAACTGATCTTAAGTCATCTGGACCAGTACAGTCAGCAAATTGAATCTGGTCTGTTCAGCCTTCGTTCCAGACAATCCGCGGAGGGTGCCAGCTGCGAAATCAGCATCAATCCTAGTTTTGTTGGTACTGGCGATACAAACAGCGGTTTTGCGAAACCTAGTGATGTTCTTGAATTAAATCACCTAGATTCCGAGGAACGTAAAAAACGACTGAACTGTTGTGATGCAACATCATGTTCATGGGACCCACCCTACCGTCTCATCAGCCAGGAAGCTTCGAGGAGCTCAAAAGATGTAGAAGTAAAATTTTCTCAAGAAAAATACTTAATTTCTCCACCAGGCATGAGTACTGATACTGATCCTCTGGTTATCTTAGTGAGAGCCAACACCAAATACGACGACCCTCTACGTCCTCTGCCAATTCGCTGTATCAAGCTTTCAACGGCAGGACATCTTCACCGAGGCACATGGGAGAAATCACAATGTCGCAGGCGATGATCTGCATCTGATTTCAAACCAATCTTTAATCACATTGTCAAGGCATACACAACATCATGATCAACATCAACAACACGAACACCTCGGTTAAGTTCTCACCATTCAACCGAATGCAAGGTTTCACATTACCTGAAGTGCTTGTAGCAGCGAGTGCCGGGGTCGTCTTGATCGGAGCATCAGCACTCGCATTACGCTCAACAGGAAGTTTGATAAGCAAGATGGATAGAAAAGCATCATTGCAACAAAACACCATTAGTGGGAAAAAACTTATGCGTGCAGAAATAGAGAGAAGTCTTCATCTGATAGTCCATTCAAGCGCTAAGCCAGAAAAAAAACTTTCTCACACCGATATTTTCAATCCAGATTATTTAATATCAACAAAAGAGTGTAATGACATCACAGAAAGCTCAAACACACTTTTCAAGCCTATTTTTGGCCTAAAGATAGCAGAGCTTAATAAGCCTGTTTTTTATGGCCTCTCAATCAGCAATACTGGCCGAGGCTATTCAATCATGCGTTGTGGAGCCAGGATGAATCTAGATGGACGGTACAACGAAACCGAGAAGCAAAATATTTCAGTTGTTATAGACGATATTGGAGTCATTCGATGCAATTCAGATCAGCCTGAGTGCTCAATTAATGCAAAATACACTCCAACTTCACTAAAACAAATAAGCGAGACAATTAAATTTACTTTTAAGCAAGACAAAACACCCGAGAGAAACTACGGTGAACCTGCTATCCGCCTAATGACTGATGAGCATAGAAAGTTGATCCGATTTATTGATCCAACCAACAACTCAGATGACATCAAAACCAGCTTTTTAAAGATTGAAGCAATTAACAAAGAAATAACAACATATCCATTTTACTTTGTTGCCTATGCGAGGGCAGACAAACGCATCAACAGCGAGAAAAAAGCTGGCAACGTAATGGATGGATTATATTTTCAGAATATAACCAATAACAAGATACGTTTTCTGGTAGATGGTTCCGGATCAATGAGTGCCTGCATTTTGTGGGGGAGCGGTTACGGTGCTAAAAAGTGGTATTGGGATCCATGGAAGGAGAAGCATTTTTGGAGCAAAAGAACATGCGCTTTGACAAGAATGGAATCTTTGCAGCATGAACTGATTTCACTATTGACCGATCTTCCTGATGATACAGCCATTAGTATCAGATCTTTTAGTTCTCCGGGAAAGAAAAACCATCAAATATGGGAGATGTCAGCTAAGGGATTGGTCGAGCTCGGTTCAAATGGAGCGAGAAAGTCGGCAATTGCTTTCGTCAATACTTTTGATGATGGCCACGTGTTCAGCTGGGGAAGCACTCAACCCTGGGGTGGATTGGAAGAGGCATTTAATGACCTCGAAACTGAAACGCTCTATTTTTTATCCGATGGTAAACCTAACCACAATCGTATCGGTGGAATATGGAAATCTTCAGACCACTCGAGCTCAGCCAACTACTATCTGAACCTTAATTACAAACGAAGCAAACCTCTAAAGGTCAATACAATTGCAATCGGCATAAAGTCAAGCTGGATGGAAAGCCTGGCCACAAATACAGGAGGTGATTATATTTATATAGATAAAAAATATCTGAAAGATTCAGCAAAACTGCAATGAAATCCTAGTGCCACAAAGCAATCCCTGGACGCTTCTGCTGCTGGCAATCAGCGCCGAAGTCATCGGCACCTCTTGCCTGCGCTTGTCGGAAGGCATGACCCGACCGCTGCCCACCATGCTGGTGTTCAGCGCCTATGCCATCGCCATGGCCCTTCTCTCCAAGGTGGTGCTTAGCATTCCCCTCGGCATCACCTACGCCCTCTGGAGCGGTATCGGCACCGTGGTGATCGTGCTTGTGGGGCGCATCGCCTACAGCCAGATGCTGCAGCCCACCCAGTTGATCGGCATCGGCCTGATCACCGCTGGCGTGGTCTTGGTGAATTTGGGGGAATAAGCATCAGGGACCCACCTCATAGAAGGAGTTAATGGGGCCGGGGTATCGGTCGGGTTGAGGACGTGCTCCTCGCCATCAGCCGCCGTGTCGTTCATCCGGGTGGCCTAGAGCTTGATCGTGATCCCCCGCTCCAGGTCAATGTTGTCCAGAAACTGGTCTGCATGTTCCGGTTGGCCAGGCTCGACTTGCCGTGGTCGATGTGTGAAATGACGCAGACATTACGGGTGCTTGAGACGAGCGCCTCTCATGCAACGGCGGAATCCCGTCTTTGGTCCTTAAAGCGTTGATTTCACAAGCTAAGGAGGAGTACCACCATTCCGCTCGTTCAGCGTCAGCATCAACTGTTGCAGTCGCGTCGTCGCCTGTCCCTACCCCATCTCAACCTCAGCGTGATCACTGTGGTCACGCTTAGCGCTTGCGGACAGGATCAGGAAAAGCTGTCGGGCTCTTTGTGTGAACGGCCCAAAATCTGCAATCCCTCAGCGGCTCTTACACCGCCGACAACATCGGTATCAATAAGCCCGGCAAACACATCGGCACCACAACGCTCACCATCACCGTGGACTCGGATGGCATCATCGAAGGATCGCGAAGCTGGAGATCAGCCAGCCATCGGGAACACACCAAAGATGGCATCACTACCAGCGTGAACAACATAACCGTGATTGGGGTGATCCACCCCCAAACCTGCGAGATAGGCCTGGCGGAAGTTGGCGAAACAGGCTCCTATCACGGCCGCTATCTGGACAATGGAACGATCCAACTACTGCTAGTCGAATCCGGTAATACCCCACTTGCCATTCGCAACACCTATCGGAGCCAGTACGCCCATCGCTTGAATCGATAAACACTCCGTGAAGCCTGCTACTACTGGCACTCAGCGCTGAAGTGATCGGCACCTCCTGCCTACGCTTGTAGGAGGGAATAACCCGACCGCTGTCGACCCTGCTGGTGTTCAGTGCCTATGGCATCGCCATGGCAATGCTGTATAAGGTGGTGCTTAGCATTCCTCTAGACATCAACTATTCCCTCTGTAGCGGTCTCGGCACCATGGTGATCGTGCTGGTAGCTCGATTTGCCTACGGTCAGATGCTGCAACCCAGCCAGTTGATCGGCATCGGGGAGATCACGCAGGCGAGACTTAAGTGAATCTAATGGACTGATTAAAACAAATAGAACAGATCAACAGCTAACAACAAGAACAAAGCAGAAACTCACGGCATGATGACAGTTGAGACACATATAGGCTAAACCAAAGAAAACCTAAATTGAAGGTGGAAAAATGAAATCAGCGTAAACGTCAACGAAACTGGGGCATCAAAGCCAAGAGAAAAACAGATAAAGAAAAAGAAAACAGAAATCAACTCGAACATGATATCAGAAAGCCAAGACAGATATAAAAAAAGGGACTTCGTATCAAGAGGAAAACCAGAGAATCAAAATCAACAAAAAAATCAATGACAAGGCGTGCCAGCACGACTAGGATGAGCAAACCTCGCGCAAAGAAAGTAAGTGGGAGCCTACAAAACAACGAATCTCTACCCCTTTCTGGAAGAGTTAAAGCCCGAGCACGCAAAAATAAAAAAAGAGATCTTAGAAGTAGAAGAACAGATCAATGGCAATACAAGAAACATTAATATGATAGAGAACTTCAACAGTGCGTCGTCATTCTATAAAAATAAAACCTGGAACCCACTCTTCGCAATTACACAGCAGGGTCAATCATGGCACGAGTTCATGAGACATCATCAATTCATTCCCGGGCGAGAAACCCTAAAGGGGTTGGACCTAATAATGGGATTAGAAGCAGTCAAGGAATACTATAAGACCCATATTCCGTATACCGAAAAAGTACTAAGCGAATTGTTCAGAAAAAATAAAAATGAAATCACGAACATTTATATATGGAGACTTGATGGCAACAAAGGAAAACTTCCACTACACACAAATTATGATCCTCATATGTATCGATGTCACTTTGGGGTCTTAGTACCTGAAGGAGATATAGGCATTGAGGTGGACGGAATCAAGAAATCTTGGAACGAGGGAGATTCATTGATCTTTGATTCAATGCGACCTCACCGAGTATGGAACAACACAGGTAAAGCTCGCTATATCGTAAGCATTGACTGCTACAGGCCAGAGCCAAACCAGGAAGAAACCAGGGCAGTCCATAAGTTGTTAGTGGAAATGCGCATGAAAAGGGACAAAAACTCAAACGGACTCAGCGGGGGTACGACATGTGTGTGAATCACAAAAGAAATACAAAACAAAAGTTAAAACTAAATAACAAACGTAGAATCTTGAATAGAATTAATATAGTGAATAGATAAAGTTGAGACGATGAATTTTAAAAAAAAGTTCAACACCAAAGAAATCGATTGTTACATCAATAATGCTGCAGGTGAAGGTCGAACGATGGCTGAGAATAAAGCGGCGCTAACACATATAAAAATCATACCGAGAGTACTAAGTGATACCTCTCACCCAGACACAAGGACTAGAGATTGCAGCGGAGTGGCAAGACACCCATTTGTCATTGGCCCAACAGCATTTCATGAGCTTGCCTGCCAAGGTGGGGAGGTAGAAACAGCACAAGCAGCTAGCCGGACAGGAACACCGTATGTAGTCAGTTCCTATGCAAGTGCTGAATATAAAGCCATTATCAACGAACTAGATACAAAACTCTACTGGCAACAAACCTATTTATTTAATGATAGAGATGTAACCGAAGCCATCATCAGGAGAGCAGAGGAAAATCATGCAAAAGGAATTGTTGTGACGGTTGGTGCAGGAAAAAGACCAGCCACAAGAATTGAGCACGGGTGGGAACATCCGAAGAGCTTGATCACTATTCTAAAAAGTGTGTATGGCACTCAATACAATGAGAAAGACATGCAGCTACCAAAGGATGCTGCCACTTGGGACGAGCTTAAGTGGTTAATCAAGAATTGCAATCTACCAGTAGTGTTGAAAGGTATTTTAGATGTAAGTGATGCAAAAAAAGCAAAAAGAGCACGAGTAAGTGGAGTTGTTGTAACGAACCATGGGGGAAGACAACTTGAGGATACAGTTAACAGTCTTGAAATGCTGAATGAAATAAAAAAAAGAATGGGAAATAAAATAGATCTTTATTACGGTGACGGAATTGAATGTGGTCTTGATGCAATTAAGGCAATAGCTCTTGGAGCAAAAAAAATCTATTTGGGAAAGCCTGTTCTTTGGAAGTTGAATGAAGGAGGCGCAATGGCACTGGAACAATATTTAAACGAACTCATTGAAGATACAAAAGAAAAAATGATACTAGCTGGATGCGGAACACTAGAAGAATTAAAAAAATTGAAAGTCAAGGGAGTATAGAAGGATGTCAAAATATGAAAAAGGCTTAGATCATTTTGAAGAAGCAATATTTAGTGATCACTACATCACTCGTCATTCGGACAGACTAAGAATGGATGGAAGAACAAATCAAATGGAAACAATCCATTTAAACAGAAAGGGGTTGGAATTAATTGCTGATATCAACAGGGAAGCATCGCAAAAACATATCAATTGGCTTAAACAGAAAATTAGTACTCGCATAGAGAATAAAGAGCTAACGAAGATGGAGGATATAATCAAAGAAATAATATGCGAACGACAATTCACAAGAGGAGCGAGATCTACATGCAACTGGAACAAATGCACATCAGTCATAAGATATGGAATAGCCAAAAACGAAAATATTGAATGTATAATCGTTGGCCTACCATTTAAAATGCCATCAATCTTAAAGTGTAGTTCGACAGAAGCAGATATGGGAGAAGCATCTTTTTTATTGCAATTGTATGAATTCTGTAAAGTAAGTGAATTCATAATAAGGAGATTCATAGAATCAGAATGGAAGGGTAAGGTTACATTTAGAGTCATAAGTGATGCGATAAGGTTTATGGATATAGTCAATATAAGCAAGGTTGCTATTGACGATTATAGAAATTCGCTAGGGGAATGGATAAAGCTTCTAAAAATCCAGGACTATATAGAAATAAAGGACTACACGGAAACGATTGAGGAAAAATTAACACAGGAAAGGAGAAGGTTAAAGACTTTAATTAGCAGCCAGGTAGAGGAGGAATACAAAGCAAAAATAGGGGCTTCGATTAAATCATATGAGTTGCATAATAAGTTGCAAGCAACGTTGATTAAAGAACCGGATCCAGAAAAAAGTAAAAAGCTTGGACGATTTGTGTCACTCTACCTATCACTATTATTTACAATGAACTACAAAACTCTTTCGAGACAGAGCAATGGACAAGAAGAAACAAATGATGAAAAATATATTCAATCAATGAAAGAGATTATTGGAATCCTAAAAGGAGGGGGTGCTAATACTGATAAGATAGGTAGAGAAAGTGAAAAGATGTTAAACGAAGCATGGACTGCAACTATAAAATACATAGCAGAGATCAGAAGCGATAGAGATATGAATGAAGACATTATAGAAGAGTGTTTTCCTGACTGTATACGATGGACGATTCACAAGAAGAATGGGCAAATATGTATAGCCTCAAGAACGGTATTTGGAATCAATTTAATGCCATGGCATGGGGTTGCCATGCTGAAGGAATCAGGGGAATCAGTAAAGCAATATGTAATACCCTATAAAATGCTAGAAGAGGAAAAGACAATAAAAATAAATGCAGAATTCCAAGAAAAGATAATTCCTGTTTTGTATTTAGACAAAGACATGGCTTCTACTAATGATTTATACGAAAAATTGCAGAACAAATTAACGAGGAAGACAAATGGATAAAAAAAACAAAAATATAGAACGGGAGGTACTTGAGCAATTAACAAGGGAGTCACGAGCAAGTCTCCGAATGAATAAAATCATGCTAAATATATACCAGACAGAACGGCTAAGAGAAATACTATTTTTTGCAAAATCAAAATCGAGATGGTACGGAGAGAAACTGAAGAACGTTGAAATAGATAAGATAACAACTGAAAATATGAGTCAGTATGTACCAATTACAAATAAAAAAGAGTTTACAGAAAATTGGGACGCATTCTGCACAGACGCAAAATTATCCAAAAATCAAATAGATGTTTTCCTTAAAGAAATCAACAAATCCGGAAACAGGGAGGAATGGAATTTATACAAGGGTAAATATCATGTGATATCAAGCAGTGGTAGTAGTGGAAGACCAGGGATATATGTATATACCAAAGAGGAATGGTTAAGACAATGTGCACAGTATTCAAGATTTGTAAGTAGCAATTTCGACAAACTTAGAATAGCAAATTTAACAGTCAAATCATTGTTATTCGCAAGCCCAAGATGTAGCAAAACAATTATGCAAGGAAGGAGAGATTACGATTTGGACGAGGAATATTTTAGAGATCCAGATACAATAAATCAAAGATTAACAGAATTAAATCCCGAAGTATTGATTACATTGCCGTCAATATTGGAAAGATTAATCAAAGAAAAAGAACAAGGTAATCTCGATATTAATCCATCCTTCATTAAGGTGAGTGCCGAACCACTAAACAAACATTTAAAAGAAAATACTATAAGAATATTTGACAACCCAGTCATTAACAACTATTTTGCAGGTTCAGAGGGTTTTTCTGCATTCACATGCAAAGCGGATAACCAACGCATGCACCTGTCAGAAGATTACTGTACATATGAAACGATAGGGAGCAAGTTGACAATAACAAATTTGTGGCTCAAAACAACACCGCTTATTAGATATCAACTTGACGATAAAGTTGAGATTAAGGATGAAGGAAGATGTGAATCATGTGGGTGTAGTTTTAGAACGATTATGGAGCCACAGGGCAGAGCAAGTGAAAAATTTATATATGAAAACAATAAAATTGTTACTGCGTTGGAGATGGTAGATAAAATGAATTACTATCCATGCATAAGTGAATACCAAATTCAGCAGACCAAGAAGGGAATAATAATCAATCTTGCAGGAGATAATTCGACGGATGACAACAGAATTAAACAATCAATGATGCAGATCCTGAAACAAAAGAAGATAAGTGAGGCAACAGTAGAAATTTTTCATGTTGACCATATTGAAAGAAGTGGCTCAGGAAAACTTAAACAATTTATCAAATTGGATGAATTGTGACACATAGTATAAAACAAAGAGTTGAGATCAGAAGCCATTTAGAAATCAGCCTCACGATTCTGATTTTTGTTGCTGGTGTGGCTCTCCTCTGCTGGACACAGAATGTATGGATGCGTCTACTGGCCGCTGGTGTGATGCTTGTTAGTCAAACAAGAATGATGTTTATCTCGCATGATATTGGACATAAAATCTTGTTCGTTAATGATAAATACAATCGTTTATGGAGTATTGTTATTGGTGGGATAAGTGGAAGTCCGATCGAGTGCAAGAGTAGAGGCCATCATTTTCATCATCTATATAATGGAAATCTAGTTGCATACAACGGACCGCTAATGATAATCAGTAAACAGGAATATAATCTCCTCAGTGATAGGCAAAAATCAGTTTATAAAGCAACTCGACATTGGTCGGTTCTTTGGTTGACTAGTTTCATTCGCTATGCACTAATACCACAATTAAGATTACTAAGGGGATGGATAGTGAAAAAAGATCGAGAAGGGTATAATATATTAAACCTTGAGCTTCTCAACCAATCGAGAATTTTAAAGCAAAATAAAAGGGAAATAATCGACACTCTAGGAGCTACTGCTATATGGATAAGTGTATTATTGATGTCTTATCACTTCAATTTTCTGCAGTGGTATATCGCAAATCTTTTGATTTCGTTTTGGCTAACTGATATCTTATTTCATGCACAGCACAACTTTAATGATTCATATGCATCCATGGGGATAACGTGGGAATATGAAAAAGCAATGATGTATGGCACATGCAACTTTAAATTTAATAAAGTCGAGCACTGGATAACGGCCAATATAGGGATGCATCAGGCCCACCATAAAAACCCAAGCGTCCCATTCTTCAAACTCAATTCAATCGATAAAAAGCTGAAAAATGAGAAGTACTATCAAGCCATAACAACAAATCAAATCTTAGATTCAAGGCACTATGTGTTATGGGATGCAGCAAAGATGAAGCATTGCAGGTGTATTAATTAAGCTGGAAATAGTTGATCTAGAAGCTGCTGAGATGAAAAGAGCGCCGAATTGATCCAACCATGATCAGTACAATACGCCTCCCCAACAAAATAAATACTATTATTTAATGAGCGTAACTTATTACATGCTTTGTCTGGTTCTGAGCCAGTCATCCAGAAATGAGCGGAAAGTTTAGCAAACGATTCTTTCCAATCAAAAGCACAAACCGATGCTGGTGATGAGAGATTAAAAGGCAATTTTTTATTAAGACAAGTTAGGTAATCTATATTTGATGACGAACATGAATTATAGGCAGCTAAGACAGTGTGATGCTTTGCAGAGGTAGAGCAGGGATTCCAATGACCAATTCGAATTGGATCATCGGTTCGAAAAAAACCGTGAAAATGTCGAAGAGATAAAAGTTCCTCCTCATGATTGAATGTGAAATAGGTCTTCTGGGAAGAATAGTGCCCAATCGAACGTAAGCTCGTTAATATATCAGGGGTTAAAAAAGAAAGGACTCCATTGATATCAAGGATACATGAGGGAGGAATTGCAAATATGACTTGGTAGGCAGAAAAAATGTCCCCATGGTTTGTAGAAATATTAATCAACTTGTTATTTCGTTTGATATGATTGACTTGGCAGTTTAGACGCGAAAAACCTCCATTCTGGTGGTACAAGTTAGAAAGAGCTGATGTGATGGAAGTGAAGCCATTTAAAGGCTTTAAGCTCCTATGAGTAGTTGTTTTATCTATAGCACCTAAACATTGAAACAAAGAAACTGGTTTAGTTTTAACGTGGTCATAAGGAAACAGTGCCCAAAGAATGTCTTGTTGCTCTGATGAGAAGAAAAGACTTACAAAAGTAGAGAAAGAGCAAGACTTAAGAGTCAACCCAGAATTCATGAGTTCTCTAAGAATCAGCTCATTGATAGTTGGAATAAATTGAGAATCAAAAAAGGGGAATCCAAAAAAGCTGCAAAGATGTTTATAAATAAAATCATACAGTGACAGGCAATCCTTTGTATTGAGTGAGCATGAAGAGGCATTGGCCGAAAAATAAACAGGTGAATGATCAAAGTCTGATGAATAGTTAACAAGAGGTATATCTAGTTGATTACATAATGCAAGAGTGTAACTATGGTTGTCTAATATCCGCATCGGTCCGAGTTCAATCAAATCCCCGTATTCATTCGTGACGGTATGTACACGTCCGCCTAAACGTTGCTCTGCATCAAGAAGAAGAACCTTTTGCTTCGGGTTTCTACGAATAATCTCGGACCCACAAAATAACCCAGCAATGCCTCCCCCAACAATGATGAAATCAAAATGTGAATGCAAAGTGGAACAAGTAAAGAAGAATGCTAGGAGAGCAGGGAAACATTATAAGATTTGAAACATTTCGTGAAACAAAGAGAACGCTGAATAAAATAGCAATAACAGAAAAAACTAATGTGCATTTCAATACAAAAGCATTGCATTCAGGATATAACTCCCAAGACCATCAAAAGTGTCTATCGCCTCCAATATATCAAACAACATCATACGAATTTGAAAGTATTGAAGCTGGGAGGCAATTGAATTCAGGAGAAAAACAAGGTCATATCTACTCCAGAGTAAGTAACCCAACAATTGATATTCTTGAAAAAAAGGTAGCAAGTTTAGAGGGAGGATTAGCTGCTGTTGCATGTGCTTCTGGCCATGCAGCACAATTTCTCGTATTGAATAATCTGCTCTCAACCGGTGATCATATGATTAGCTCACCATATTTATATGGTGGTACATATCATCAGTTTCATGAACAGTTACCCAGGCTTGGGATAGAAGTCACATTTTGTGATCCGAGTAACTTCAACTTAATCAGAAATTCAGTTCAAAAAAATACAAAGTTAATCTATGCGGAGTCGATGGGAAACCCAGAACTCAATCCTATAGATATTAAAATTTTATCAGAAATTGCCCATGCAAATGATATTCCTCTCGTGATAGATAACACACTGGGTTGTTGCGGTTATCTGATCAAGCCATTGGTGAATGGTGCAGATATAGTCTTAGAAAGCTTAACCAAGTGGGCTGGAGGGCACGGAAACTCAGTGGGTGGAATTATTGTAGATTCAGGAAGGTTTGATTGGTCGAGTGGTAAATTCACACATTTTACAGAAAAAAATGATCATACGAAAAGATCCATTTGGGATGATTGGGGCTATGGTGCTGAAAAGTGTCAGCAATTAAATATCCCATTTTATCTCAATCCAGCTTTTATAAATCGGGTAAAGACAGAGACTCTAAGGGATTGGGGACCGTGTATTTCACCCTTCAATGCGTATCAAATTCTTCAAGGTATCGAAACATTGGCACTAAGAACCGAAAGAAGTTGCACTAACGCCTTGGAAATCGCCAAGATACTTGAAAAAAATGTATTGGTAGAAACGATTAGATATCCTGGCTTAGAAAATGATAAGTATCACGCAGAAGCGCAAAAAATTTTGAAGAATGGTTATGGTTCAATTATTACATTTGAACCAAAGGGCGGATATGAGGCTGCCGAAAAGATTATTGAAAACGTAAATATATTCAAACATGCGGCAAATATAGGTGATTCAAAGTCGCTAATTCTGCATCCTGCCTCAACAACTCATTATCAATTAACAGAGCGAGAAAAGCACGAGGCAGGAGTAACAGAGAGCATGATCAGGCTTTCAATAGGAATAGAGTATGTGAATGATTTAATTGAAGATTTAACTGATGCAATTCAATCTACATAATGTGCAAAGAAATGGAGAAAAAAAGGCATGAAGATCTCGCCGAAATCCACTTAGGAAATTTAAGGAAAGAAAGTCACACTATAATAAGCAATCAGCTGAGCAAAACAGTGCTCATTGATTCTGAAAAAGAGATTCTCGCTAAAGAACAATGTATTATCAAAAAAACATTAAACGGAGCTTATAGACTAGATAAAATCCCCAACAAAAAAATTATTTATCATGCATACAGTGGCTGTTACAGCGAAACACTGACTAAAGCTATTAAAGACAATCGTCTGATGTCAACTATTTTAGCTCAATATTTTGACGGATCAATCTATTATCTATCAGCTGAAGTGTTTTGGATTAACCAAGGAGGCATGGCAATTCCACCTCATCAAGACAGATCTTACAGCAGTGAAAAGCAGTTGAGCATCATTGTACCACTGAGTTTAAATATAAATAGTAAGTATGCAATGAGTTACTCTGGCGTGGAAGAAGGTACAACGCTTGACCATAATTTATCAATCTCAAATATGGTCTATTATGCAAAGTCTATTCAGCAATATGTATTTTCAGTCAACTACAAGCCAACTGATATTATCTTGCACACACAATATAGCATGCATAAATCAAGAAGCATGCCAAGAGATGGGAAAAGAATAACATACGCAAGGTACTTGGCGAAAAGGAATAACTAAAATTGGCCAGCCTAAAATATATGGGTAATGTTCTATCTATCAAATCGGAGCGACTTGACCAGATCGAGAAAAAAAAGGACGATGATGCGAATACTGACAATCTTCAGTGAGTTGGATGCGATGAACCACGGTACCCCATGAATAACGACCATCTTCAGCGCAGGGCTTTGCTTGCGGCACCATTGAAGCCACTGAACAAAAACGTGAAATTCATCATTGAGAAGGAGTGGTCATTGTTTCGGATGCAGTGTCAGCCTTTATGCGGTTATCCACACGCAACAGCAAGAAGAAAATAAGGGTGGAAGCCACCAATCCAGCTGTAAAAACAAAAGACACAACAACCTCCAAACATTCTGAGATTTTTTGGGATGCATACGTCGAGCATGAGTCGTCGCATGACCAATGACAACTCGTTACTGGCATTCCCACTCATTTGACAAAAGAGTCTGTTAATACGACATCCCTGCAACAAAGATGGTTACAACGTAAATGTTTAAGCAGTCGCTCCACTCAAACCCATCTACTCCGATACGGCTTAGACAACAGATGAGTTGAATGACTGATTCAGCCTGGTCAGAAGGACTCACGGACCTTCAAGGGGGGCGAGCGAAACGCCCCCTTTCTTGCTGAGACGTTCAGTCCGTCTCGACAATCGCTGCTGAAGCAACACCCTCGCCTGCCATCTCTTTCAGAGAGTCAGCCGCGCAGAAGGAGGACAATGCAATGACGACCAATGCAGCACTGTTGATCACTTTGAGCACAACTGGCAGATGGAGGTTGACCATCTCGCGGACGTTTGTCATGGAAAAGTTCACAGCGAACACATTGATGATGCCCCCTTTGTCAACCCAATAAGGGTTACTGCACGTGTCGCAGGTCATGGCCTGAACATGAATGCCTGAAGTGTTCCGCTTGGATTTGTTGTCGGAATATTCCTGCTTCAGAGGCCTCTCACTTAACCGCCCTTGCAGTATCTGACCCTCTCTGGAGACAGCGGTGGATCCCATCCATTTCTTGGGGTCAATACGCAGATCGCCGATGGAATGGTCTGCATCAGCAAGCAGAACGCGATGACCAACAGCGCAAAGCCTGTGCCGGGAGCATGGATGTTGGCCTGGAACCAGGGTTTATTTGCCATGTCGCCAGTGTGGCTTTGCTCAGAGTTTTTTGTCGGATCGAATCGAGGATCGCCACAACGACAGCTGCCTCCCCCTTGCACACCTCGTAGCGACCTCAGCATCACCCCCGCCGAGCGCTGCCAGCTTGATCGCCCACTTCAATGCCCGCCTTCGCTTCTTCAGTGAAGGCTTTTTACTGGAAGGCCGCATTAACCGTACGCATAAATACTTACGCAGCCTGCTAGACCTGAGTCACGTCATGAGAGGCGGTAGCCCCGGCATCGAACACCGGGGCTTTTTTCTGCACAAAAGCCACGGTGCATAGGGCAAAGCCTTGAACATGAGTGCGGGGCGTAGGGATACCGCCCCACCATCTTCAGGCCACCGGCCAGTGCTTCCACCCAGCCGCTTCGGGGATCTCGTGTGCAGCCCGTCAATCCCTGCAGCTCTTCCCAAGCGATAGGCCATGAAAGCAGGTGGCAGGGAACGACATCGAAGCGCTCGCATCTCCTGCCAACAGACTCAAGTGGATCACCCCTAAGCCAGACCCGGCCCCTTTGAGGCCAGGCTGACTGGCATCAAAGGGGCTCAATGGAGAGCGGTTGAAATTCGCAAGGCCATTGGGTGCAGCTCAACAGCTGACCAAACGGCGGCTGCCTCGCCTTGATCCAAAATTCAGGGTCGGTATAAAACGCTTGGTGCAGACAAAAAAACCACCCCAGATATGGAGTGGTTCTCAAAGCCGTAGCAATCCCCATCACCCGGCCATCTGCACCAAATCTTGATGCGTTGGAAGAATAGTACTCATAGATGCCCTAGATGTGGTGTTCTACAAAGTCACTTAATGCTGTGGTGTAGTTGCATAACGATTGTCTTTCCAAAGACTGCGACCCTGCATGTAGCGGCTATTGGGGGTAGTCTGAATGCCCCCATCACCCGGCCCGCTCCAGCAGCGGGCTTTTTTGTGGCCTGGCCACTACATGTGGTGGTGTGTGGGGGGGGGTCTCGGTTAACGCGGATCGCCGTTGTACACGACCTCCAAGACAGAAGCTCCGTCATCAGAGATCAGGATTTCAGTTTCAAGCGTTGGTGGCTCAGCTGCCTCTTGCCAGCCTGGGGCGCCACCATCAAAGACGAACAAGAAGCCGTCGCTGGCATTCTTCAAGCAGTCGCCACCTCCCTTGCCTGTGGCGTACATACATTTCGCTGCTCAGTAGTTGCTTAGTCCACCGTTAATGGATTCAGCGCGCATCCTGGCGGTGTTGATTGCACTTACGTTTTCCTTCGAAACTTTTTGGGCAAGCGCGGGAGACACAATTAATGCACTCGCCAGAAGTCCCATTGGCAGGCTGACGCCTCTTTTCAAGGTAAATCAATTAAAAGCGCTAACACTGCCTAGCAACAACTGCAACGCCACACAGGGTCGAGATTTGAATTCGTTCTTTTAGGACCAACAAGGGGATCGTCCTTTCAAGCTGCGAACGCTTCCTCTCCAGCACCATCGGCTGCTTGCTCAGCACCAAACTCCCCTCGCAGAACACCTTCTGCCTTTCGCATCATCTTGTGGCAAGTCTCTTTATCAGCAGCGGCATAGGCAGCATCCATACATTTCACGTACTGCTCCTCAGGGGTCACAAGCCGTTTGCCGTTGGACGGAGTATCGGCCTGATTCCCCGGACTCGCTGTAGTTGGAATTACTCATCTCAAGCTGGGCAGTGGTCAGCTGCATCAAACAAAACCCCGCCACCGCCATTGTTATTCCGATAGATCCCGCCAGCTTCTGCTTTTGGGGGAGTGGAGATAGCGAAACTGAGAGCAACAAAGGCGCCAGCTGCGCCGGCCAGAAAAGGCAGTGTGAAATTTTTCATGATGGTTCTTATTGGCTTTTTGGATAGGTTTTCCCCTGTATTCGCAGCATTGCTGCATCAATAGGGAATGACTTCCCCCATCTGAGGGATTGATTCATTTGGACCGCTCCCCTATTTCAGGGATGTCATCTCTCGAAGCTCTGGAAACACTGGTGGTAGGTCACCAGAGGGACATGATTCAACTACCCAACCTGGAACTAAAGCCAGAACGACACGAACTTGTGAAGCTGATGTGTGCTCCTTTCAGACAACACCCCGTTATCAGAAGACCAAGGTTGACTTCCATCAGTTTGTGAATCGGATGGAAAATCGGAACGTCCTGAACTGTCTTGCCGCCATGAGAGGGAGCCAGTCACCTGCCCCATGCTGGTCAAACCAGTGAGATTGGCTGATGTACTGGTGAACGATCCAACCAAGGCTGAAGTCACCGCGGTGTGGATTCAATCTTTTGGACTGCTGAGGAAGGTTGTATACGGTTATCAACGCGCAACGGCGAGAACAAAACGAGGTTGCCTGCCACCAAGCCAGCAGTGACAACCACAGCCACGAGGACCTCTAAACCTTCTGACGTCTTGGCTTGCATGCCTTCAGCATGCCTCCTTGTTTTGCAGAGGGCGAAGCAATGTCTGCTTTTCAACTTGACGAAGGGAACGGGGTCCGTTGATACGTCATCTGCAAATCGAGGAGGGTTACGACGGAGATGTAGCAGCCTCCTACCGCGTGGCGTTGACCACACAGTTCCACGACGACACAGGCGATGTCCCGCCCATCAAGTTCGAGACCGGGCACCAGGGGAGAGAGGCAGAACACCTGACTCGTTTTATTTGGGACAGAATTGTGCGCCTCCTTGTGATGGGCAAAGAGTTGGAAGCCAACTCCCTTTTGGAGGAGTTTGACGAGCCACCTCTATGGGACGACCCACTCAACTGAGCCATGGGAACTCCACTAACACAGTGGCTCCAGTTGGTTGCCTGGGTGCTGCTAGCAACAACATTGATTTGCTTGAGCGCAACAGGGGTCTTCTGAATTGAGAAGCTGGATCCGTATTTGCTAGCAGTCACTTGCCGTCACTGTGGTTCGGCCTGCAGGCGGCTATCCACCTCACAGTTGAATGGAGTTCTTGCGACATTTATGCAGTCAATATTTTTCAAAAGATGTCAACTGAAATCCGTAACTGGGCAGTCGTTGCTGCAGCAATGGAAGCCCGAGGTGCAACCAACAGCGACATGTATCGTCGTGCCAAAGCTCTTGCTGCGGGCGAATCCGATCCAATGCCAACAAGCTATCCGGCGGCACCTTTTAGCATTTCTGCAGCCTGATTAGTCGTTAACACCCAAGCGGCCCTGGCTTCAATCCAGGGCTGTATCTAGCCTCACTTTTTCTGATGACCAACCACCATCTATCAGTTGAACAAAGGTTCCATCTAGAAGCCGCATTCAGGGAGATTGACAGTTGTAAGGACATTGAAAAGCTACGTGCTCTCACGAAGCAGATCATTACCGCACAGGAGAATGAGAAGGCCTTTGCCCGCGAGGCAATGCAACAAATCCGGAAAGAGATGGAGACTGCCGCTCAAAAGCGATTCGGCTTCGACTGGGGGCAGCATTGAGCGCTTGGATTGGCTTGATCGAGTGAGTGTGTATCGCCAGCTTCCGTGGTGGACTTTGTAGACAAATAGACCAAGCCTGAGTTCTCAAACACCTGTCGGCACAGTACATGGCGCTTCTGACGAAGGCATCATCGTGGGCTCCCGATTGATGAAATGACGATGACCACAAAGCAATGCCAACGCTACGCAGAGAGAGGGTTCAGTTCCTTGGTATGCGTCAAGAGATGACAAGCTGGGCGAGGATCCTGCAACAACAAGACCTCAGCCCTTCAAGTGTTCAGGAAGATACCAAAGCTAGGTATCACCACGAACCTACTTAAACAAGTATGTAAACAATCGATTCGAGAAGAAATAGATCCTTAATCTCCATCGTCCAAGCGATTCGAATGAATCCAGCTAAGTACCTGCCGCCCAGGGGCTCGATCATGATTGTCAATCAGAAGCCGAAGAGGAGGTGGCAAACCGCTATCAAAGCAAGAGAGCAACAGCTGATTCGGTTAGCAGAAGAAGCACTGGCCTCAAGACAGGAGAGGAAAGTGGTGAATTTCTTGGGCTACGAGGATGTCGATGTGGCGGCTTGAGAGCATCGATATGTCAGCCCACAGAATCAAAGCGGAAGCGAGTCGAGCATCCTGCTCTCCTGCGTTCGTTCCCGTCAGGTGCATCAACCGCGCGGAGACGTGACTTTCTTGGCTCAACCCGGGGTATTGAGTGAAGGCATTGCATTGGCCTATGGAGCACATGCAAAGGGTCTTTCCCCCCTAAAACCAACCTTGCTGTTCAAAACTCAGCCCCACGAACGGCGAGCTTTCCAGGCAAGGACATGGCGCAGACTCAAAACTCTGCCAGATCGGGCGCCAACGTTCATCAGTATTTCCACTCAAAAGTGTCGCGACCGATACAAAATGGCCTACGCTTCCTTGCAACGGAAGATCTTCATTGAACGAATCCCAATTCGACTTGGCCGCTGAAGAGAAGAACCGTCAGCTAGCTATGGGAATTTCGTTCAGCACAGCAGCCATCGGGGTCTTCATCCTCCTGGCCTACCGCGTTGGAACGTGCTGCTCCTGGTTTACTGCGGCCTAGAAGCCAAAGACGACTGGAATGACCAGACATCGCGAACGATGTAGCTCTCCAATCAGGTATGTAAACCCAGTGAAGCGCAGGAGAAACCAGAGGCGATACGAGCGTTCTGTTCCTTGGTTGCTACCAAAAAAACAAGAAGAAAGCACATCAACAACCACCCCGCAGCGACCCGAGAGAGCGCACTGGCTGACGACCCTTTGGCAATGAGCTGTTGAACCGATTTCTTTTGCATCAAATCGGTCGACAGTGGAGCTGAGGTAGCTCATAGGTCTTCCTCATGCGTCGTGAGAAGGAGAGGCAGGGGTGGGACCTTGCCTTTTTACTGTCCACCTCTTGGCTTTTGACCAGATGACATTTCAGTGGCTCAAGGAAGCTCGCAGGATCGGCAAACGCCTTGCACCTGTTGACAAACCAACCGACATCCAACGCAGCGACGAGACGCACGAAGTAATTTGCGGCATTGCCGGCTGTGTCATCAAGAGGAAAAAATTCAACCGCTTCTCCTCGTGAACTTCTAGACCACACATCAACCGACACCGGCTGACAAAGCTTGTCCACGCGTACGAGATGACACCTGCATGCCATCAACAATCGCGCTGGGATCAAAATCTGCCCACAATCTGCCCACAAATTGAATCACCGGTTCAAAAGCCCCGATGCAGTTCAGAGGCGTGCCCTCAAGAAGGGCGAAGTTTGTTTGAGCTCATTCCTGATGCACGCAGCTCATTAAGACGACTTTCAGACGCCTGGGTGTTCGTGCAAAACGACTGCCAACTCTGACTCAGACAGGGCAGCAGGCTCATGGTCCTGAGTTTCCCCAGAGGAAGGGGCGTCTGGGAGGCGAAAAGCTTTCTCGAGGTCTGTCTTCGTGGCACCAAAGGGGTAGGTCATAAAAAAGAGGACCGCCCACGGCCCCCTAGGAACGACGAGATGACGCATCCCTGCGCCTCCGTTACATTAGTCAACACAGTTTTGTAACGAGAGCCATGGCTGTCAGCACCCAAGACCTGCTCGTCCTGTTCGGCAGCTTTGGAATGGCCCTCTTTGCCTTGAACATCTACAAGCTCACGAAGCCAGCCAACGGCTGATGAGCCGCAGGGGTTGCAACTCCAACAGAGACTTCACCTGCGCGGAAGGCTGACCTGATACATCGAATCCTCGGCAGGCTTCCATTGAACGAGATGGAGGCGATCAATTTGATTGCTCTCCAAACAATCCCAGATTGTGGCTCCAGAAAGTGTTGCCATCGACCAGACATCTCCCTGACTTTTCATCTGCTTGCGATTGCGATCTTTCCACTCAGTCCAAATAATTTGTGGATATGAGCCGACCTGCTCACTCAGAATCACTACCGTGAATTCCACCGAACCCGAACCAAAAATCGTCCAGAATTATAAGTTGTTGATCCTCATTTCTTAGGTTCAGCAGGCTGGTTTGCGCCAGATCCGCCAAACGAGCCAGCCGGTCACCCCGAGCCAAAGAAATGCCACGGCCGACAGGATGGGGACGACGATGAGATAGCTCCAAACTCCCAGGGCCAACCAAGCGAGAAGGGACGTGATCAACGCTTTCTGAAAATTGTTGGCCTCGGCGAGACGTTGCTGAAGTCGAGTTACCACGCTGCTTTCCGATGCTCCATCCCTTCCTCTAGCCACGGATGCACTCTGCGACAGCAACGCTGAAGCCCTCCTGCGTCAACAGGCTGAGCGAATAGCGCAAGCCATGGAGCCGTGCCGCGGCCCCGTCCGGCGCAATCCTCACGTTGGCGAGGCCTCCAGCGAGCCCCAGCCCCGCTGCCTTCAACACGGCTTCCTTGGCCGTCCAGGCCTGAATCAGCGTCCAATGCTCTAAACAGTCCGTTGCTTCAGCGGCAGAGGCAAACAGACGTTGCGTCAGGAGATCGGGCGCCACGCGCAAAGGCCGGTCCAGCACCTCCACATCAATGCCAATCGGACCGGGCCCCAACACCCCGATGGTGAGTGACCTGGTGTTGGAAATGCTGTGGTGCAAGGGGTGATCACGCACCTGGGGCTTTCCGTAGATCGTGCGGCCGATGTCATCCACAGCAACGACGTGTCCTGCATCGGCGAACAGCCGGCAGGTGAGTGTGTCACTCAACGCCCGCTGCACGGCTCGCGTCGAGGGCTGGGGCAGACGCGCCACCAAGACCCGCCGTTGCGTGCCGGGAATGGGCCACCAGGACCACTCGGTTTCCAAAACTCAATCCTGCTCAACCGATAGGGGCACCGGCGGGAGGGGCGGTAGATCAGGTGGCGGCGGCGCCTCCTGAAGGAGATCAGAGGTCAGTGCATCCGCAGGCTCCGCCAGGAGAACCTCTGCGGGATTGGCCGTGGGCTCATCGAGGACGATCGGCGGCGGCAGATCGGGGGGTAACGGCGCGAAAGGCTGCGGCTCGATCCAACTGTCATCCGGATCGGGCTCGGCAGGTTCCAGCTCCCGAATCAAGGCAGGCTGCTCCCGCAAGACCAACGGATCCGCCGTAATGGGGGGTTCCCGCAAAGGAGCGCGATCCACATCAACCCCAGCGTCGCCGGCATCGGCAGGGGCACCAGGCTTGATGGGGGTTGATGGTCCCCAAATCATCCTGGCCAAGGGTTCGACACCCTGTTCCATCACCCTGTTCAACCCCGCCAGGGCGCGATCAGCGAGATGGTTACCGAAGGACGACACACATTCGACCGGGCCATTGCAGGCCTCATCCATCACCAGTTTTGGCGTCAGACCAGCGATTAGGCTGCCCTGCAGAGGGATCTGGCGCGGGCTCAACCGCAGCATGTAGGGCACATGCACAAAACTGGTCGCCCCACCACTGATCCAGTTGGCGTCCTCTTCGGTGAATCCTTTGACCCCAGGAATGATGAACCGACTCTTCGACGCATGATCCGGCATGTAAGCCGCGAGGTAGCCCCTGCGATGGGCCAGCTCCTTGCTCTGTTCGAGGGTCAGACCGTCACGGCTCATCAACACTTCCATGCGACCGTCCTGCCGCAGTCCCATCACCATGCGGATCCGCGGGAGGTAGTAACGGATTCGCTGGCCCATGCTGATGCTGTAAGCCCCCTTGTAGCTCTCGGGCGGCGCCTCGAGGTCGTTGTAGAGACTGTGGAGGCCACCGATGAAGGTGTCGTAGGTCTGGCTGCGGGTATCAGTCAGCTCCCCATAGCCGAAATCAATGCTGCCGTCATGGCGGATGCCGACATAGGCACGCTGCCGTGAGGCCGTGCGGTTCCGCCCACGCCAGACCTTTTTCCCGAATTTGAGATCGCCTAGAGGCACAGTGATCTCACGGCCAGCATTGTCCACATGGCGCTCATACATGGGGCCTGAGACATAGGCCAGAGCAGCGCTGTCCTCGTAAGCGTCCTGTTCACGATCCCAGCCCTCCAGCAACCCGAACCGCACCCGTCTTGGATCGAGATCTAGGGCGTAGACCTCGTCGTCTGGGATGTAGCGGAAAGGCTCAGCATCCAGCCGTTTTTGTTGAGCAGGGCTGACATCCCGGGCTCCGCGATCGGAGCGCTGGGGAGCGACAGGCGCCAGAGCGATCAAGCCGCCGAAAACCACAAACGGCATCGCCAGCAGCAGCCATCTCTTGCGGAGCTGCCTGCTCCGCTTGGGTCCGGTCAGCAACTCAGCAGGCTGAGTCACGCGATCCTTCGCTCTCGGTGGTGGGGGAGTTGTTCGAACCAAGGAATGATGGAGCCGTCAGCAACCAGCCATTGCCGGTAACGGTCGCCGCAGTCATGGCCTCCCGTCAACTGTCCGAACGCGGGAATCACAAGACGCGGACCATCCGGATCAAAGGCGAAGCAGGGCAAACGCAACTGATCAGAACGGCTGCGAAGCCGGGTCATGGGATGCAAATGGCCACACACATTCAACAAACCTGGCTCCGGAACCCGTTCAGGGGCATGACTTAACCAGAGATTGCCAAGCCGCTGTGATGGCTGCTGGGGCATGCCTTCAATCCAGCTGCCGCAATCATGGTTCCCACCGATCAGCACAACCGGACAACCACAGAGATCAGGCAGTGCCAACAACGTGTCCCGTAGCGGAGCTGTGATGCCAATCCGGGCGTGCACCAAATCACCCAGAACAAACAATCGCTCAGGCGACCAGGCGTGACACAGGGCCAGCAGTGGATTCAGGGTTCCTTGATCACCGTCACTGGGGATGGGGACCCCATGGGCCTGGAACACCTCGGCTTTGCCGAGATGCAGATCGGCCACGAACAGCTCACGACCCTCAGCCCGCCATAACGCCCGTTGGGGCAAAAACGTCAGGGAGCTCTTGCCCCAGGACCACTCCAATGGGGTCATGAATGGTTCAGATGTCGGATCTGTAGCGCTGGCTGCATCTGATTCCCGACGTCGTGCCTCAAGCTTTGGAGACCTCCAGGAGACTCATTGTGGCGCGAAGCGAGGGTCCACACCAGCTCGCGATTTCAACTCTTCGAACACTCGAACAACGGCTAAGGGTTCTGGAAGAGGCGGGCCGTTACGAATGTGCTTATGCCCTGAGGATGGAAGTCGCCGACTGGATACTCGGAGCCAGAGATGCCAATCTGACTGCACCACTCCACCGTTAAGCCTTCGATGACCATTGCCCTGCTGATCGCGCTAGCGGGTTCCCTGGCTGCAATGGCCGTGATCGTGCGTCGATTGGAACAGCGCTGATGCCAACCCTTCGACGCTGGTCCTTTGTACTAGCGCTCGCCTGCATCAGCAGCGCAGTTCCTGCGCAGGCCGAGCAGCTGAAGGTTGGGATCAGTGGCTCACCTCCTTTCGTGATCAAGGACGGAAGTCACTTCAGCGGCATCAGCCTCGAAATCTGGAGGCGCGTCGCCGAAGACAACAACATCAGCTACAAGCTGATTCAGCAACCGACGCCCAAAGCCGGCATTGAAGCGGTGGACGACGGAAGCATCGACGTGCTCGTCGGCCCGATCAGCATCACCTCCCGCCGACTTGCCATCCCAGGGATTGACTTCACCCAGCCCTACTTCCTGAGCAAGGAGGGCATCCTTCTTCCCCTCAAAACACCCTCCATATTCAGTCGCGTTCAGGTGTTCTTCGGCTGGGCCGTGATCTCCTCGGTTTTGGTGCTGATCAGCGTGCTGTTGGTGGTTGGCAGCCTGATCTGGATGGCCGAGCGGCAGAAGAACAGTGAACAGTTTCCCCGCGACTGGCTTCCCGGCATCAGCAGCGGCATGTGGTTTGCCCTGGTGACCTTGACGACGGTGGGCTATGGCGACAAAGCGCCCGTAACGCGCACCGGCCGTGGCATCACGGGAGCCTGGATGGTGATCTCGCTGATTGCGGTGTCCTCCCTGACCGCCAGCCTCGCGTCGGCGTTCACGTTGTTTCTCTCAGGCGCAACAGAAACAGCGATCGACAGTCCTCAACAGCTCAGCAACCGACGGGTCGCCGTCGTTGAAGGCACCGATGGAATGGAAATAGCGGAAAACCGGGAGATGCGCGTTGTCCCAGCTCCCAACCTCGACAGCGCCGTTCAGTTGGTGGTGTCACGCAAGGCCGATGCCTTGATCTTCGATCGACACTCCATCCGCTATCACCTCAAAAACAACCCGGATCTTGCGGTGCGTTTGGCACCATTCAACGTGTCGGACGAAACCTACGGATTCGTGCTCAAGCCAACGAGCCCGCTGCGGACGCCCATGGGGGTGTCGATTTTGAAGCTTCAACAAAGTGGCGAGGCGGAGAACATCGCCAACAAGTTTCTTGATTGATCCTTTGCTTATCCCAGCGGACGATGACGACGCAGGGCCTCTTCCAGCAGATAGGCGGCCAAATTTCCACAACTGCGTCCCTCGGCGAGTGCATGCCGCTTGAGATCATCCATCACCCCACGAGGCAGGGTGACATTGATGCGCTCCGAACCAGCCGCATCCGCCACCGCAGCCGTGCTTGGGGCCATGGCCTGACCCTCGATCCGCTGCTGCAACTCCTGAACCAGGTCTTGAAGGAGGGGCACGATAACGTGAACATATCAACCCAATACAAGCACAATATCGTGCGAAACAGGATTGCGTAATCTTGAGCACCGTTTTGAGGCGCCATGCGTTCCCTGCCGCTGAAGCTTGCTCCCGGCAGTGATCTGCGCCTCAGCCTTGAAGAGCTAGCCCAGCGGGACGGCATCAGCGGCTTTGTTCTCGGCGTGGTCGGCAACCTCACAAAGGCGTCGTTTCAATGCCCCGGCCAGGCCGACCCCACAGTGCTGGAGGGCGACCTCGAAGTCATCACCCTCAATGGAACCTTCTCCCCGGAGGGCGTTCATCTGCACCTGAGCCTGTCGGATGGGGCCTGCCAGGTCTGGGGAGGCCACCTGGAGCCAGGGACCATCGTGCAGAAAGGCGTCGACCTGCTCATTGGTGTGCTTGAGCAACGCGAAGGCAGCCCTGCGCCGCAATCCTCGACACCACGGCTGGAGATCGCCGTTCTTCCCGGATGCCCCTGGTGCAGCCGTGCCCTACGCATCCTGAGAACCCTGGACCTGCCGCACACCGTCACCACCGTCAACGACGACGCAGCCTTCCAGGCCGTGCAACAACGCAGTGGAATGACCACCTTCCCCCAGGTGTTCATCGACGGATCCGTGATTGGTGGCTACGACAACCTCGCCGCCATGCAAGCCGCCGGTGAACTCGACGCCCTCCGCTGAACCGCCGGGACAGCCACCCCCGGAGCAGCGGCCGTTCTGGTCTCTGAAACCCTGGTGGTGCCAGCCTTGGTCCATCGTCTCCACAGGGGTGCTGGTGGTTGGCGGGTCCTGGGGACTCCTGCATCGCCTGTGGATCAGCCTTCCCCTGGCCCTGGGCGTGTTGGCCTGGTGGCTGCTGTTTCTGGTGCTCGTCCCCGCCGCCTACCGATCCGCTGCGGAACCGCACGGATGACGTCTTCAGCCTTTCGCTGCACCGACCAGCAGCTGTTCGCACGGGTTGCCGCAGAGGCTTTGAGGACGCAGAAGATCAGTTCCACACCCTGGTGGCCCTAGACGCAGAAAGCGTGATTTTTGAACTGAAACAGGGGTCCTATTAGCCCTCGCAGGACAAGGACGTCCTCAGCCGCTTCCCCCTAAGAGGGCACACCGGAGGCCGTCACGCCTGGCGTGACGCTGCGCGGGAACGCTGCTTCTCCTCGAGCAGTTCTCCCTCCAGCTGTTCAATTAAACGGCTGACCAACGCCTGGAATTCCGGTTGGCAGCCACGAAACGCCGCCTTGTGACGGATCGGCTCGTTGCGCATGCGCAGATCGGTCAGCATCAGCTGAAGCGAATCAATCCGAGCGTTGGAATTCATGGACTGAGAGGACGTTCCGAAGGGAGGTTATGACGCAGCTGTTTCAAAGCTCCAGCTCTCGCAGCAGACGGTTCTGCGTCTCCCGACCGAGAACGGCATGGGCCGCCATGGCACCACTCGCCGCGACGGGAGGGATTCCTATGCCGGGGAAGGTGCTGGCCCCACAAAGCCAGAAATTGGCAAGGGGCGTCGACACCCCAGGGAACAACCCTTCAGCGGCTGAAAGCGCAGGGCCATAACTGCCTTGATGCACATTGAGGAAATGGCTGTGGGTCAGCGGCGTTCCCTCCATGATCAACTCGCAGCGGTCGCGAATGTCGGGGATACGTCGTTCCAGCACGCGCCAGAACACAGCGCATCGCTCCTGTTTCATCCGCTGATACGCCGCACTGTCGCGCTCCAGATCAGCCCAGAGCTCCCACGGCTCGCTGGCCGGGGTGTAGGCATGCAGCACATGGCGACCCGGCGGAGCCATGGAAGGATCCAACACCGACGGGATGGACAACACCACGGCATTGCGTTCGGCGTCGATCCCACGCTCCCAGTCATCAACCCAGACGGTGTGGATCGGCAGATCCTCCAGCCCCGTGGCATCAAAGCCCAAATGCAGATGTAGAAAGCCATTGCAGGCCGGCGTCGCCTGGCGTTGACGCTGCCACTTCGGCGCGACGGAGTCCGGCAGCAGCGCAAGGGTGGACCAGATATCGGCATTGCAGATCATCTGCCGCGCCGCGATCGACGTTCCATCCGCCAGCGTCGCACCCACGACGCGATCCCCCTCCACCTGCAGCTGTTGCACAGCCACACCCGTGTGCAAGTTGCCCCCATGGGCCTTCAATCCACGCACCAAGGCCTCAACCACCGCAGCACTTCCACCAACGGGGTAGTCGAGATGGGCCTCCGGTTCGAACCACTCGCCGAACAGCGTGGCCATGGCAGCCGCATTGGTGTCTCCCATCGGCATGCCACTGATCAGGAAGGAGAGGAGATCCACCCAATGGCGCAGGAAGGGATCGCTGAGGTGACGATCCACCAGGGGGCCGAAGGAACCGGAGAGATGGCGCATCGCCGTGAGGTGCGGCAACAAGCGCCCGCCGCGCTTCAGCAATTGCGCCATGCCATCCACCCCGGGGCGCAGGGCCAGCAGGGGCAGGGCATCGGCGGCGGCAGCAATCGGCCGAAGGGCTTCGACAAAACGCCGCCATTCAGCGGCCACCTCGGGACCCCGCAAGCCGCGAACCACGCCTTCAAAGTCGTCATGCCCTACAGCGATGCGCAGATCACCTTCCGGCAAGAGCACATCCCAAGTTCGGTAAGGGATCACCTCCAAGGTTTGCCCTAACGCACGCAGGACCTGAGCCAATGGATTGCTGCTGGGCCAGCGACCCAAACCACTCCAGAGGGAAGGACCGGATTCAAAGTGATAGCCCTGGCGCTGAAATCCATGGGCGGCCCCACCGGGTTGGTGGTGTGCTTCCAGCACCAGCACCTCGCGGCCAGCGCGGGCAATCAAGCCTGCGGCACAAAGTCCGCCAATGCCGCTGCCGATCACCAGAACGTCGACGTCGCTTCTGATCATCTGCCCAGCTTTCGCGTCATCATTGTGGTCATTGGCGCAAGACGATGCGCGGTCGACTGCTGCTTCCCTTGCTAATCCTGGCGGTGGCCTGGGGGCAGGAGCTGATCGACCAGCTGATTTTTTCGGGGCAGTGGAATCTGCCGATGGGACCGGATCAACCCTGGTGGGGGGTCCTGACCTCCCCCATCAGTCACGCTGGTTTTGGACATCTCATCTCTAACAGCCTGGCCTTTCTGCCCCTGAGCTGGCTGGTCCTCAGCAGGGGAATGCGCGATTACCTGAGCGTCTGGCTGTCCGTGCTGGTGATCAACATTCCGGTCGCCCTGTTCTGGCCTACACGGAGTCATGGACTCTCCGGTGTGGTCTATGGGCTCCTGGGCTACCTGCTGCTGATCGGCTGGCTTGAACGTCGCATCCTGTCCATCGTCCTGGGGCTTGTGGCGTTTTGGCTCTACGGCTCAGCCCTGATCGCCTTGATCCCCGGCGTTTCACCCGCCGGCGTGAGCTGGATCGGCCACAGTGCAGGCTTCATCGGTGGATTGGTGGCGGCCCTAGCGGTGTATTGCGAGCCCTCCGCCGATTGAGGTCAGGGGTGAGACAAGACAGCATCGAGAAACGCCAGGGGGCGGTGCATGGTGGCGGAATAACCCAGCAGACTTTGATCGCGATGGCTGTAAATCACGCTGTCGTCAGCATCAAGCAGCACCGTGGCACCGCGCTGGGTGATGTAGTCATCGCAAGGCACATAGGTGCGCCAGTGCCGGAGCACTTCGTTCATGTTGCGCAGACGCTTGGTCGCAAGCTCAAAAGGTCGCTGAAAGCCATCACCACCGGCCCGGCGGAACAGACCTCCACGAAAGCGTGGCAGAGGAAACGCCTCGATCCACTCCTCGTCATCGAAGATCTGGGCAGCTGAGCGATCACCGGTGTAACCACGCAGCACCTCACGCAGAGTGCCTGGAGAACCCACACCGGCACACATCAGCAGAAAACCAGGCCATGGCCCACCAGGCAGATGCAGCCCGGACTCCAAGCCAAGGGAGTGATGCAACACCGGTGAAGAATCCACGATCAGCTGCTGCAGGGGAAACCCCGTGAAGGCAGAGAAGCGCTCAGCGCCAGCAGCGTTGCCAATGCCGAACAACTGAACCTTGATCCCGACCGCCGCCAACTGGGGAAGCCGCGGTACCAACGCCTGGGCATATTCGATCGAGTCGAAGTCACCCAGCTGGCCGAGCACAACAACAAGACGCTTGCTGCCGCGCTCCATGCCTGGGATTTCAGCGAGACGATCAAGGAGTGGCTGAATGGGGATCATTGCCGTGGTGACAGCCCGGTTGACAAAAAGGGCTGTTGTCAACGGCAGCGTGGCAAACATCGGCGAGCATTGTGTTCAGCACCATTCCCTCCCGCAGCAGGCGGGGGTGTTCAAGAGACAGCAAACCATTCCAGATCCGCCAAGCATTGAAGGCATGGCAATTCAACGAAAAGAGCTGTGATTTGTGCTGAATGAATGCATCAATTAGGTGAAACGGGTTGAACCAGTCTGTTCGCAATCGATTCGTCTCATTCGCGCATCAGAGACACGAGAATCAACCAAGGTCATCACTCCAGATCACACTGGTCCGATTCGAACGCGTTTTCAACGCCAGATGACTCGTCTTCGAAACAGCGTGATTAAATCGAACTCATCAACTTGAATTTATAAATGTCAAAGCAGTGGGATGTGGTCGTCATTGCACAACCACAGCGAGGTGAGGCCAAACCACTACTCCCCTAAAATAAAACAATCAACTTTTGCTCCATTCAATGATGAATAAACAAACTATTGAATAGAGATTCCCTGCAGCGGAAACCTGCGCGCACACAATACCTTTAAACAAAGTTGCTACAAAGTTACAATCACTCAAAGGCATTGACCATATGAGACACAGCAATATCGCTGCACTGGCAAGTATCAGCGCAGCGATTCAATTCAAGGAGAGCCAATTGCACTATGGGTACAAAAGAAAATCTACAAGGAGTAAAGATCTATGCCAAAGGCAATAAGCCATCAAATAAGTCCAAGACTAGCGAACAGGCCTTTGCTCAGAATCATTAACAGACAAATTGAGGTTCCAGCCACCAAACTAAAATTAACTAATTGGAAAATTGCCGGGCTTTGCAGCGATTCCAACTGTGCCGTCGGCTTTTGATCTTGACGAGATCCCTCCCAATAGGCGAAGACCAAACCCTTCTTGGCCACAAGCTTGTCACGACTATTTAGCGAGCCGTAGCCAAACTCACTAATCATTTGCGATTGCTGCTTAATTTTTTTACTCTCGGCCACAAAAACAGACTGTATCCAATTACTATGCGCGCGAATACCAATCGCGATCCAAAAGATTACTGGAATGCATACAAGGAGGTTTAGATAGTCCATTGAAGTAAAAACCATATTCTGACCATTGATTTTTTGAGCGGTTATTATTTTGATCGCAGTCGCGCTGATATATCTTTCATTCCTGTGATGATTTTTGGCGAAGACGGCCAAGAATGGATGCAATATGCACATAAATTTGCTACTCAGAAAGGGCAGCTTGGTTAACCCTATACGAATCATTCGGGGAAATGCCCCTAAAGCACCACATAAAAAAAACTAAACTCGACTGGATTTGATTGATTATTACTTAATGCTTACTCACGGGCCATTTAATTACCGGGAAGCAATTTCATTGCCAACCACGGCATTTGGCCTGGTATTGAAGTTTCTATAGTAATTTCAGGCTTCTTTTACTTGAAATGAAAGCCTATTTCTTTGTTGCAGCTGACTGATCGGCCGAAGCAGACTGTTCTTTCACAGTTGCGGACGGCTTCTTTTGGCCCTCTGAAGTCTCACTCTTTGTTGCAGATGATTTTTTATCAGATACAGATTTTTCTTGTTTGACCGCTTTTTCCTGTTTAACTGGTGGCTTCTTTTTGGGTTTCAGCTTGCTTGTATCCAGAGCGCTTTCACCAAATGATTTATAACCCAGCAAGACCAGTCCGCCGACCACAGGGATCGAAGCAATACCACCCATGGCAATTTCAAATCCACTTAGAGCCACGTTTCATTCAAGCAAATACAATTGCAATACTGCACGATAAAAGCGTTTTAGGATTTCAAAACGCACTATGGGCAAGTATCAAATGGTCAAAGTTTAGACTCTTTTTTGCAGGGCAAATGTTTTGATCCTTCATTTTGCTGTCACTTATTGTCTTGCCTCTTATTCTTTGGATGCAATTCTTACATTAAAGAATTTCCAGGTTAATTGGCCTCCCTTTCTTCCAGGGCTCGTTTACGATTCAATCTATCAAGCCAAAACTCCCGGGTTGACGCTATATCAGGTCGCTTACCTAAGCGTCGATCAGATCTATCGGCAGAATTAGCATCTGAAATAATCGGGAAGTGCTACCGCCAGATTTTTTTTCATGCGATGTCTTTTGATCGCGATCCTTTTCTGGAATCGCAATTTAAGTCTGGAAGCATCACAGTAAGGGATTTCGTAAGGGGCTTGCTCCTCTCAGAGCGTTTTTACAATGGATATGTTGCATGCAACAATAATGAGCGAATTGTCGAGCAGGTTGTAGGGCGAGTTTTGGGCCGTCCTGTTTATGGCTCAGACGAAAAGAGGTCTTGGTCTATTGTTATTGCTGAGCAGGGATTTTCAGGATTTGTTGATGCTGTTCTTGCCTCTCCTGAGTATTTTGAGAGATTTGGCAATGATGAGATACCTGAACAAGTTAATCGAAGCTTGCCAGGCCGTCCTCAGGGTGAGATGCCCATCTATCAGCGCCTTCCCCGCTATGGAGAGAGTTGGCGCGAGCGCTTGATTCGTGATGGGTTGATGTTGTCTATAGATGCTTTCAATAAAATTAGTCGTCCAATGACGGTATCCCGTCTGATTTACGAAAAGCCAAAGGGTCGTCTTCTCAAGCTTTGGCTTCTTTTCTTAATTGTTGGTGGCGCTGGAAGCCTTTACTTGGTGCTTTTAATCTTCAGCCAGATGTTTACGATTCGCTGAAATTTTTATGGAAGCTTGATACAGATGTACATAGAAAGGAATCCGGTTGATGCAGCTTTTTCATCACATCCTGGGCAGCTTCGTACGGGATCCGAACCATCTTTAGGCGGAGGACTTCGCGACAAAGCAGTTTGGGTTGAGGAAGTTGACTGCATTGGCTGCCGTTATTGCGCACATGTAGCGTCCAATACTTTTGTGATGGTTCCAGAAACAGGTCGCTGTCGTGCGATTCGCCAAGACGGTGATTCAATTGATCGAATCCAGGAAGCGATTGACACCTGTCCTGTCGATTGCATTCATTGGGTCGATTTTGAAGACCTCAACTGAAGAGCTGATGTTTATTTCAACGCTTAATGCTTCCGGTTACGACTGCCCGTAGCTGGTCGGTAAAGGTTGGCTAGTGAGCCCAAATGCTTTAAACAGGCTGGCGGAGTTGCTCAGCACCAGTGAGAAACGCTGATCTGACTCCTCCCCTTCAAAAGAGGAGCCAGGCTGTGCATGCGGTGTCGGCGTGGGAAAGATCGCTGACACTCAGCGCCCAATGACCATGCAGGGGCCAATGGATGGAGGTGTGGACCCTCCAACAACACCATCACCCGGCTATCGGTTCAATGCTGTTCCGATGAGGCGAAAGCAGCGACCATATGAGCCGCAGCCATGTTGTGGCTTAACTCGCCTTCAGTGAATCCTGCTGGTCTGACTCCCAGACCTCTCATTGGCAAGGCGTCAGATTGAGCGGAAGGGTTCCATCAGACCTTGCCTTGCACACGCCCTGAGAGAATCAAAATAAAGGGAGAAAGCAGGTGGGCAAAAAGTCTGGCTTCACCAGTGCAGAGATCGAGGAGATCAAGCGTCTGTATCTGAAGGAAGGTCGATCGATTCTCCAGATCCCCAAGATCCTTGGCAAAGGCAGCGAAAACTCAGTGCGCAACGCACTGCATAAGGCACGAATCAAAAATGCACCCGAAGAACGTATCAAGCTTGATCGGTTCAAGCCAGAGCAAATCTATGGAGAGATCACCCTCTTAAAACGACTCACAAAATCAAAAAAGCTGAGATTTCACGCAAGATGCACATGTGGTTATGAATTTGATGTTGACCCTTTTCGGTTAACATTGCCAGAGCATCACAAAGACAGAATTTCTGCATGCCAACGGTGCAGCAAAGAGAAATAATCGCCAATACCTCGCGCTTTTCACGACAACTGAGACGACAGTCGATAACAAGCAATAACCCCTTTCCCCTGTCAGGCCAAGGCCAGACGACGGCGCCTGTATCAAGCCGAGGCCATTTTAACAATGGCTAAAGAACGAAGTATCCAGTGGAACCTTGCGGGCCTACAGCAACGATGTAGAACTTGAAAACATTTTTATTCACTCCCTATCAAGCCATGGAACTCACCTTCTTGGGCAACAAATATGCAAAGTCAGAGAAAGCAACTACCAGGCCAACAATCCAACTCAAATACATGGGTAAATCCTATCGAGCCGATCAAGGCAATTTGGTTCGCAATTCCGTTGTTCTGACTTATCGCGGCGTCTCCTATTCCAAGGCCTGAACAGGCTCAGGTTCCACCCCTGCCCTGTCGCCGCCGGCCTCAGCCCTGATGGGGCAGCAGAAACTACGGCAAGAAGATCAAGCATCAGCAAAAATGGCGGGATGAGATTTCTGATCACAGCCCTTGTCGCGTCATGGGCATTGGTCTTGCCGGTGCGGAGTGCGGAACCGATTCCCCTCGTGGTGGTTCCCTTTGACGCGGCATGGGGATCGCGACGTCTTCCCATCCAGCCAGCAGCGCTTCTGCCCCCACCGCCAGTCCCCGAAGCGAATCAAGACACGGAATCCAAAACTGAACCGAGACATCAGGGTCAGCGCTGGTGCCGTGGCCGTTGCTAATGCCACCACAGCTGTCGCACAAACGCGTTTTGTCTAAACCGAAGACATCACTACTTCTGACTCCCGTCATGCGACATACGGCTCTGTTGATGGCCACAATCCTTTGGGGCTCCACGGCTCTCGCAGGCGGGAATCGGGCCACAGCCCAGGGCCCCTCAGAGCAGTTCGCCACCGCAGAGGCCATGCGCGTGGTCCCAAAAGGGGCAACGATCACCGACACAACCTGCAAAAGCATTGATGTGGGATTCAGCAGCCGCTATCAGTGCACCATCACTTACAGCCCCTGAGCTGATCAATGAAAGGCTTGCTTGCTCCGTGTTTGGCCTTGCTGCTGCTTGGAGTACCGGCCGCGGGACGCGCCGCATTCGATGAGTGCCAGCTGATGGATCAGGTGCTGAATCGCCTGGGCAACGCCATGGCAATCAATCGAGCGATCATCGCTGAAAGCAGTGACAGCAAAGCTGTTGCTGTTGCGAGCGAAGCTCTTGCCCAACAGAACGAGAGCTATCGACGCACGAAGCGCCAGCGCTCCAAAGCAGGCTGCGAAGGCTGGGAACGGGACTAACTGATGCCAGGCAAGCTGGTGGAACGATGATTGAGAGACCTTGGCCGTCACCATCTGCCAAAACTGCGGAAGCCGTCGGTTTCGTGCCGATCGATCCATGGCCGGACGGCTGGTCTGTCAGAACTGCGGTCTTGCGGCAGGGAGCCGACCCACGCGCCCAACGCCGCTGAGCAGTCGGCGCAGCAACAGAAAGTTCTGGCTGGTCATCCTGCTGCTGGCGATCATCGTGCTTGTGGTGATCACGTCATGAGCAACTGAACAACCTCGGCCGTGTTTGCAGATAGGGGCTCTGACGCCAGCTGTTCGATGGCCTGACGCATCACCTTCTGGCGGTCGGATCCGTAACTGTTGCAGCGGCTGAACACCTTGGCCATCCGTGAAGCTGTGATCGGATTCCGGGAATCAACCGCTGCGATTTGCTCAGCCATGAACCGATAGCCACTGCCATCGGCGGCATGAAATGCCTGCACATTGGCCGTGAATCCGCCCAGGACGGCGCGCAAGGAATTGGGAGCGAGCGGATCGAAGCGTGGGTGCTCCAAAAGCTGCTGAACCCGCTCCAGAGCATTCGACCTGGGGGCCGACGCTTCCATCGCAAACCAAGCGTCAAGGATCACGGGTTTGTCCTTCCAACGGTCGTAAAACAAGGCCATCGCCTGCTCACGCTCAGCACTGTCGAGCGGAAGCAACGCGCGCAGTGCTCCCCGCGCGAGGGTCATCGAAGGCCCGGAGACCGCCGCCAGTGCCTCAGCCTGAACCATTGCGTCCCCAGCAGCTGCAAGCCAGCGCCAAGCCAAAGCCGTCAGTGCACGGCCGCCCTGACCGGCTGGCCAAGCCATGGCCCAGTCAGCCCGCGCCAAGTCCAGGAGTCGTCGCAGGGACGACTGCAATCGAACACCCATCTCCTGGGTCCACTCCCGGAACGCCTGATCCAGCGAAAGAGGATCCACTGGCGATTGCAATGCCTCCAGTTCTGCCATTCCTGGAAGTGCAAGCAGCGCCGCCAGGTCCATGCCATCACCACCGTCGTAAGCGGAGATCCTCTGATCCAGAGCCTGAATCAGAGCCTCCTCCACGGCACGTTTCGGCTGGTTTTCAGCCCGTGCCAGAAGCACCTGACGTGCCAAACGCTGAGCCGCATCCCAACGGCAGAAGGGGTCATCATCGGAAGACAACAGCTGCAGGCACTCCTCCAGCGACTGATCCAACCGCACATGGACCGGCGCCGAGAACCGCCGCAGCACGGATAGGGCAGGGGCGTTGTCACCGGGCTGGCCCTGCAGGGTGATGCTGGCTCGCTCAGCCTCCATCACGAGCAGCTGCTCTTCACCAACACGACCTCGCTCACCCACCAGGGCCATGGCAACCGGCAGCACCAGGGGCTGCTTGTCCACTTGCCCCGGCGTCGGAGCCGTCGCCTGGTGCAAGACCACCGTCAACTGACCCGATTCAGGGTTCCACTGCCGATCAATGCTGAGTTCCGGAGTTCCTGCCTGGTGGTACCAGCGCTTGAAGCGTTCCAGATCAAAACCAAGCGGCTCGCCCTGGCTGGTGGCGCCATCGGCGATTGCCTGAACAAAGTCCTCAGTTGTGGCGGCCGTGCCATCAAAACGTTGGATGTAAACCTCCATTCCCTTCATGAAACGCTCTGGCCCAAGCAAGGTGCGCAGCATGCGGATCAACTCCGCGCCCTTTTCGTAAATGGTTGTTGTGTAGAAGTTATCGATCGCCTGGTATTCCGATGGCTTCACGGGATGCGCTGTGGGGCCTGCATCTTCTCGAAATTGGGTATTACGCAACATGGCAACATCCTCAATGCGCTTAACCGCTTCAGAATGCAGATCTGCAGTAAAACATTGATCACGAAAAACCGTTAGACCTTCTTTAAGTGAGAGCTGAAACCAATCCCTGCATGTAATGCGATTTCCGCTCCAATTATGAAAATATTCGTGCGCAATGACGCTTTCGATTCGTTCGAGCTCGGCATCGGTTGCAGTCACCGCATCGGCGAGAACAAGCTTTGAATTGAAGATATTCAGACTCTTATTTTCCATCGCTCCCATGTTGAAGTGACGCACCGCAACGATGTTGTATTCATCCAGGTCGTATTCGAGGTTATAAACAGATTCATCCCATGCCATGGATCGCTTCAGCGACGCCATCGCATGGGCCGTAAAGGGTTCATCCCCCTCCTCAACATGCAATCGCAGGGTGACCTGCCGGCCCGACGTCGTTGTGTACTGATCACGAATCTCCCTCAAGTCTCCGGCCACCAGGGCGAACAGGTAAGAGGGCTTGGGGAAAGGATCGTCCCAGGTCACAGCATGACGGTCAGCGCCAATGCGCTCGTTCTCTATTGCATTGCCATTACTGAGAAGCACCGGACAACTGCTGCAGCTGGCCTCAATCCGCACCCTCCAACGACTAAGCACATCCGGACGATCCGGATGCAGGCTGATGCGTCGAAATCCTTCGGCCTCGCACTGAGTGCTTAGGAGACCACCGCTGGCATACAACCCCTCAAGAGAGCTGTTGGAGTAAGGATCCAGACGGCAGCAGGTCTCCAGTACAAACGGCTGGGTCGGAACATCTGGGATGGTCAGAAGGCCGTCAGCGAAGCTGTAATCCTCAGGCTTCAAAGGCGTCTGGTCGATCGCGAGAGATTCGATGGCCAGATCGACGCCACACAACACGAGGGGCTCACTGGAACGACGCGGTTGAAGGCTGAGCCTGGAGTTAACAACGACATGGTCGCTCTGGATATCCACATCAAGAGCGATGTCGGGAAGATCAAAGGCCCATGGCGTGTAGTCCGCTAAACGAATCGAAGCAGCTGCAGTCATGGGCTAACGACGCAAGGACTCAACAATCCTGACTGACAGAACCCAAGACTGAGGCTCGTCAGCCAAAAGTTGAACCCTTAGACCACCAGTGGTAGGGCTAAATATTATCGATCAATCCAAAGATCGGAATCTTTCATAGCCTAGAAAATCGAGATATTTGTCACTACAAGAGCGGGAGAGGAGCTCTTCCTATTTCTTGGCGGGCTTCAAGGACGCGGCTGCTTTCTCAAAGCGTGCTTTCTCTGCGGCAGGAACTGATTTAGGACAGAACTTCAAAGCGCCGCCTACGACCATAAAGCCAGCATTGTTAAGGAACTGCTTCTCAGGCAAAGGAGTCTTGGAGCCAGGGAGCAGACCGCCATGCTTGCCGTAGATCACATGCAACTGAGCGGCAAGAGCAACCGCAAGAGACTTGCTGAAATCGATCTTCTGGGCCCTCGCCTCACAGAAGGTGGCGATCGACATCACCCCATACGTATTGACTTCCATGGCCGTAGCGGGGGTGGGCTTGGCCTTTGACGCCTGAGCCTGAGCCGTGGCGGGAAACAGCAACGGAGCTGCAATCAACAGGGCAGCGGTGGCTAACGAACGACGAATCACCTTGGTTCTCGGACAGCTCACTTTTTTGCAACTTACCGCCCAAGCAAAGGCTTCACGAGGGTTGGGCGCGGTTGTTGAACTGGGACAACAGCAGAACGGAACCCCCTATTCGTCCTCGATCAGCGGCAGGGAATCGGAAAGTCGAATCTCGTGATGATGCTCAACGATGGAGAGATCACCGTTCTCCCAGCTGTAAATGGCGCGATAGCGGTAGCGGTCCTGATCCACAAGCCGAATGTGCTCAAGGATGTCCCATTGCTGATAGTGGGATTCGAGAATGGTTTCGTGCTCATCCACTTGCCGGATCCTGGTTCTCACAGGGTCGCCAGTGAGATAACCACGACTTCGTTGGAGCTGATGGCCCCACAGCGTGGCCTCCATCACCCCAGTGCGCTCAAACCAAGGCTTCCGTGCAAAAAATTCGTCGGAATGCTGGTCCTCCTGGTCGGACCACCAGCTAAATCGGTACCGACTCTCGCCGGCCTCGGGGTGGGCGAAGGCCTCCATCTTGAGGTTCATATCCAAATGCAGCACCTGGTCGTCACTGAAGGTGTACTGCCGTCTGGAACGCCAGACCCCCAAATTGCGGTTGAACCAGCGACGCAGGCTGCTGTCGACCTGAATCGTCGGCTGGACAGCCACTCCAGCGGGAGCGGTCAGAGGAACACGGTTTTGCGCGGAAAAAAGCGACATGGACCGCGTCGATGACGCCATGGAGTGTTCTCCATCGTCTTAGCTCTGATGGCGGTTCAGTCAAAAACCCATAAGGTAAGCATCGGTTTTTGTGGTCTTGAGTCCGCGTGGTGAAGGACGGTCCCAAGACCCATCAGCCGTTGAAGCTATTGCTGGTGGCAGCGCGACACCACCTGTCTGGCCAGGATCTTCGTTCCGTGGTGCAGTTTCTGGAACGGGAAGACCTGGGCTTCGAAGTCACCCTGCAGGTCGCTGATCCCTCGCACCAACCCGAACTTCTGGAACTGCATCGCCTTGTGGTGACGCCAGCCCTCATCAAACTTGCTCCAAACCCGAAACAGGTTTTTGCAGGAAGCAACATCCTTCAGCAACTCAAAGGGTGGGTGCCGCGCTGGAAACAGGATGGGGTGGTGAGCGGTCTCGGCCTCAGCCTCAGACCCACGGAACTTGATGGCAGTCGGACCCAAAAGGAACTCCAACTCGAGGATCAACTCTTGGTGCTGCGTCAAGAGAACGAGACGCTGATCGATCGCGTTCATGCCCAGGAACGCTTGTTGCGCATGGTGGCCCATGAACTGCGTACACCGCTCACGGCAGCGGCGTTAGCCCTGCAAAGCCAGCGCTTGGGACAGATCGACATGGATCGCTTTCAGGATGTGATCACCCGCCGCCTGCAGGAGATGGAGGCGCTGTCAAAGGATTTGCTCGAAGTGGGAACCACCCGTTGGGAAACGCTGTTCAACCCGCAACGGCTCGACCTTGCCAGCGTTTCTGCCGAGGTCATTCTCGAGCTCGAAAAATTGTGGTTGGGCCGAAACGTCGAAATACAAACTGATATCCCCGCTGATCTTCCCAAGGTCTTTGCCGACCAGCGCCGCATGCGTCAGGTGCTGCTGAATCTCCTGGAAAATGCCCTGAAGTACACCGGGGATGGGGGGCACATCTCGCTCACCATGCTGCACCGCACCAGCCAGCGCGTGGAGGTCAGTGTTTGTGACAGTGGTCCCGGTATTCCGGAAGCGGAACAACAGCGGATTTTTCTGGATCGGGTTCGTCTACCGCAAACCTCCGACCAAACCACCGGGTACGGCGTGGGTCTGGCGGTCTGCCGCCGCATCGTCGAAGTGCACGGCGGCAAGATCTGGGTTGTCTCAGACCCTGGAGAAGGAGCCTGCTTCACCTTCACGGTGCCGATCTGGCAAGGACAAGGTGTCGAATGGGGACAGGCTGTCTTGACGGAGGGTCCGACCAAGCCCTAGTGTTCACAAGTGATCAGGAGCACTGACTGCTCGCTCATCACGGCCTCGCCCCCATCGTCTAGAGGCCTAGGACACCTCCCTTTCACGGAGGCGACAGGGGTTCGAATCCCCTTGGGGGTATAGACAACATCGCGAATTCAATTCGCGATGAGTTCAGCAGCGACTTCAGCGGCTTCTTCGTTGCGCTTCCTGCACCACAGCGCTCAGATTGCTGGAAAGATCATCTCGCAGTCGCTCTTCAATCAAACCAATCGGCATGCCAAGGCAGCCTTGAACCGTCAGCTCGTAGAGCAGTGAGCTTCCGTCGGGACGTTGACGGATCTGCCACGAACCTTCGAACCGCCTGAAATCACCTTTCACCATGCTGAACTGCAGCAGTCCGTCGTGGCGATACTCCGTCAACTCCAACTGAACCTGGGCTGAAAACCGAAGCCCCAGGAGCTGCTGACTGCCCACCTGCTGAAGCCGTACCGTCTGGCCTTGGCGCTGGATCAGCTCGCTGGAGCTGAGGTTGGGGATAAACCGGGACAAATTCTCGTAATCCGTCAGCACATCCCAGAGGAGCTGAACAGGCATCGAAGATTTCAGTTCCGCAGCGAGACGACGCGCACCCTGGGGCAGCCGCTCCATGGTCTGCTCAATCGCAGTCGCTGAATCGCTGGAGGTTTGAAGCCCACGTCCAAACATTGTCTGGGGGAGAACCAAAAGAGGCGCCGAAGCGAGAGACCGAACCTGGGGATCTTAAGGAGGTCGCCTGAATCACATCGAATTCTGTTCCAAAGAGCAACCTTTTTGTGTGAAATCGAAGGCCACGCCTATAGTCGCGCCACAAAAAGCAGGTGATTTCAATGCGGGTGTCCAATGCAGCGACAGAACATTGCAATGAGGTTCTGTTCACTGTTGTGGCAAGTGGTCCCCAGGTCGGCTCACAAGCGTCCGTGGTTCAGACCTACACCGTTGCTATGAACCAGTTTTCCGCACTTTTCAAGCGATTGGGGGCCAGTGGCGCCAAAATCGTTTCGGTGAATGGTGTGGAAGTAGAGCATTCAGCCGCTCCCGTTGCCGCCACCCCGGCACCTGCCCAAAAAACCGCCAAAAAACCCGCTAAGAAAGCCGTGACGTCAAGCGCCCCGAAGAAAAAGCCCCACGCCGACGTACCGGTCAACACCTACAAGCCCAAAACACCGTTCATGGGAACGGTGACCGAGAACTACTCCCTGCTGAAGGACGGTGCGATCGGTCGTGTTCAGCACATCACCTTTGATCTCGCAGGTGGTGATCCTCAGCTGAAGTACATCGAAGGCCAGAGCATCGGCATCATCCCCGAGGGTGAAGACGCCAAAGGCAAACCTCACAAGCTGCGGCTGTACTCCATCGCAAGCACACGCCACGGCGACAACCTCGAGGGCAACACCGTCTCCCTGTGCGTCCGCCAGCTCGAGTACAAGAACGATGCCGGCGAACAGATCTATGGGGTCTGCTCCACTTATCTCTGCGACATCGAGCCCGGCACCAAGGTGAAAATCACTGGACCGGTTGGCAAGGAGATGCTCCTGCCTGACGATGAAGAGGCCAACGTGATCATGCTGGCGACGGGCACAGGCATCGCCCCGATGCGCACCTATCTCCGCCGCATGTTCGAGCCCCGCGAACAAGACACCAACGGGTGGAAGTTCCGCGGCAAAGCCTGGCTGTTCATGGGCGCGCCCAAAACAGCCAACCTTCTCTATGACGAGGATTTCCTCCACTACGAGAAGGAGTACCCCGACAACTTCCGCTACACCAAGGCGATCAGTCGGGAAGAGCAGAACGCCAAGGGCGGCCGGATGTACATCCAGGACCGTGTTCTGGAGCACGCTGAAGAGATCTTCGCCATGATCGAAGATCCCAAAACCCACGTTTATATGTGTGGTCTTCGCGGCATGGAGCCGGGCATCGACGAAGCCATGACAGCCGCTGCTGCTGCCAAGGGGCTCGACTGGTCTGAACTGCGCCCGCAGCTGAAGAAAGCCGATCGCTGGCACGTTGAAACCTATTGATCGATCGCCTTCAGATCGTTTCCGGTCCACCCCTCGGGGTGGACTTTTTTTTTCGGTTGAAAACAAAAGCTGAGATCAACACGGAAACAAAGCAGCAAGTCCATGTCTGTTGCCAATTCCGTGCCTAAACCAGCGTCAGAAGCCTGGATGCTCCATGGTCGCCACGATGACAAACCCCCTACGGGTTGGACTGCGACAGGAGCGCGTGATCGCGCCGCAGTGTCTGGTGATTTTCGGCGCGAGCGGGGATCTGACCCACCGCAAACTGGTTCCAGCCCTTTTCGAGCTGTTCAAGCAACGGCGACTGCCCAGTGAGTTTGCCCTTCTGGGCTGTGCAAGGCGGCCGTGGAGTGATGAGGAGTTCCGCGGAAAGATGGCGGAAGCGCTCTCCAGCACCATCAAGGACGCCCCCCAGGCCTGGGAGCAATTCGTCGGCAAACTCTTCTACGAGCCCGTCGACCTTCAGCAACCTGAGGATGTTGTTCGGCTCGGCGGACGGCTCGAGCAGATCGATCAACAGTGCGCCACCCGCGGTAATCGCACGTTTTACCTCTCTGTGTCGCCCAAGTTCTACGGCAGTGGCTGCCGCTCACTCGCCGACGCAGGCCTGTTGAAAGATCCCAAACGCAGCCGGGTGGTGATCGAGAAGCCATTCGGTCGCGACTACGGCAGTGCCCAGGCCCTCAATCGTGTGGTCCAGACCTGTGGGCAGGAGAACCAGATCTTTCGCATCGACCATTACCTGGGCAAGGAAACCGTCCAGAACATCATGGTTCTGCGCTTTGCCAACACGATCTTCGAGCCGATCTGGAACCGCAATTACATCTCCAGTGTTCAGATCACCGCAGCTGAAACCGTCGGGGTGGAGGAGCGAGCCGGGTACTACGAATCGGCAGGTGCCCTGAGAGACATGGTGCAGAACCACCTGACACAGATGCTGGCGATCACCGCCATGGAACCTCCAGGTCGCTTTGATCCGGAAGCCATCCGCAACGAAAAAGCCAAGGTGCTCCAGTCCGCCCGGCTCGCTGACGAGCTCGAGCCCTGGAACTGCTGCATCCGCGGCCAGTACGGTCCCGGTGGTTCAGCGGAATCACCCCTGGCTGGTTATCGCCATGAACCCGGTGTGGATCCCAACAGCACCACCGAGACCTACGTGGCGATGAAACTGTTCATCGACAATTGGCGCTGGCAGGGCGTTCCGTTCTATGTGCGCACCGGCAAACGCCTGGCCAAGCGCATGAGTGAAGTGGTGCTCACCTTCCGCGAGGCGCCGGTGCATCTCTTTGATGCGGCCACCGGAGGTCCCACCGCCAATCAGCTCATTCTGCGCATCCAGCCGGATGAAGGAGCTGAATTCCGCTTTGAGGTGAAATCACCAGGGTCTGGGATGCGGAGTCGCCCCATCGACATGGAATTCTCCTATGACAAATCGTTCGGAGAACCCTCCGATGAAGGCTATGTGCGGCTCCTCGCTGACGCCATGCTCAGCGATCCCACCCTGTTCACCCGCAGCGATGAAGTGGAAGCCGCTTGGCGTCTGTACACCCCTCTGCTGGAGCTGATTGAAGACAGCCCCTGGCAGCTGCCGGTCCATCCCTACGAATCACGCACCTGGGGGCCTGCCGCAGCGGATGCCCTACTGGCGAAAGACGGACTGCTCTGGCGACGCCCATAACTGCCCTGTTTCTCAGCTCTACACGTCCCGCTCCACTCCTTGCTGCTCCGTCACGATGTCCCCTCAGCTCACCCTGCAAACCCCGCTTGAACTGGCACCTGCGGAGGTGCCCCACTACCTCGAGCAACTCTGGTCCCCCGAGCAGCAGGGCAGCACGGGCACCGGTGCGAACACCTTCTGCCTGCTGATCTGGCAACCCGCCTGGGCCGAGCAGCAATTGATCCGCAGTGGCCGCCTGCCTGGCCCCATCACCGGACAGCAGTCCGCCCCCTTGATCGCTGCGGGTCGCCAAGCGGTGATGGATGCCGACCTCCCCCTCAGCACACCTCCCCTCGATGGGGCCGTGGTGAAGGCGATCGCTGATTTTGGGGGACAGGCCAGCGCAGAAGACCTGCGTGGGCAGTACATCGATCCGGCCCTGAGTGCACTGATGCCACGTCGCCTGATCACCCTGGCACCAACGATTGATGCGGAGCAGTCGTTGGAAACACTCGTGGCCGCGTACTGCCCGCTGCCTGAAGAAGGGGGTGGTACCACCGCGTGTGGGGACGTTGTGGTTCTGCGGGGCGGCCATGGCGCCCTCAACGAGGGACTCTCAATTCTCGAACCGCTGCTGCCGTCATCGATGCCGGCCTGGGTCTGGTGGAACGGATGCATGGATGAAGCGCCGGACCTGATGCAGCGGCTGACCAGCGCGCCCCGTCGTCTGATCATCGATACAGCGATGGGTGATCCGCATCAGTGCCTTGACCTGCTGCGCTCCCGCGTGGAGAACGGCCAGGCAGTGAACGATCTCAACTGGCTGCGATTGCGCAGCTGGCGCGAGACCCTCGCCATGGTGTTTGACCCGCCGCAACAGCGTGATGCCTTAAGCCACGTCACACGCCTGGACATCGATGTGGAGGGGCATCATCCCGCCCAAGGGCTGCTACTTGCCGCCTGGATCGCCGATCGGCTCGGCTGGACGTTGGTCTCTTCCGCCGCGACCGACGACGGCACATCAGCCCTGTTCAAGCGTTCCGATGACACGGAGGTGCGCTTTCAACTGATGGCTGTACCGACGGGCCAGCCCAACGTGCATGCGGGACAGATGGTGGGGCTTCGACTGATTGCTGAGCCGGAGAGCGGCCAAGGCGTTTGTGTGATTCTCTGCGCTGAATCCGGGGGGTGCATGCGTTTGGAAGGTGGCGGCATGGCCAACCTCGAGCTGCATGAAGAAGTTGTTCCCGTTCAGCACGACACCCCGGAAATGGATGTCGCCCGACTGCTCGGCGGCGGTCACGACAGCACCAACCCACTCCTGGCCGCTGCTGCACCACTGGCTGCCAGGCTGCTGGGCTGAGCCGCGTCTAAGCCATGGCCGCCGTCATCGCTGCACCAGCCAGTGGCAGCGGCAAGACCCTGCTGAGCCTGGCGCTGTTGAGCTGGGCGCATCAGAACGGACGACGGATCCAACCCTTCAAGGTTGGACCGGACTATCTCGATGCCCAGCTGCTGAGCCAAGCCTCCGGTCAGGCCTGTCGCAACCTCGATCTCAATTTGTGCGGGGAAGACTGGGTTCGGCGGGCATTTCACGGTTACGGCGGAGTCGCTGACCTAACCCTCGTGGAGGGAGTGATGGGCCTGTTCGACGGCATCGGCAGCAGTGAAACGGGAAGCACCGCCGACGTGGCCCGCCTGCTGGGCTTGCCGGTGGTGCTGGTGCTGGATGCCGGGGGTCAGGCCGCCTCCCTCGGCGCCCTCGTTCGCGGATTCCGCGATCACGATCCCAACCTGGCAATCGCCGGAGTGGTACTGAATAAGGTCAGCAGCCCCAGGCACCGGGAGCTCCTCGGAGAGGTACTTGACCGCATGCAGATGCCCTTGCTGGGCTGTCTACCGCGCACCGAGGCCCTTGCACTGCCGGGCCGTCATCTCGGTTTAGCCCCTGCCCATGAACTGGCAGCTCCCGAACAACGACGCCAAGCCTGGGCCGCTCTGGCCAGCGAGCATCTGAACATGGAACGCCTGGAGCCCTTGCTTCTGGCACCCCGCCAAGGGCCGCACCCTCTGGCCGACATCCCAGCGGTGAAGGGGCCACCCCTTCCTGTGGCTCTTGCCAGTGATGCTGCCTTTCACTTCCGCTACCAGGAAACCTGTGAACTGCTGGAGCAAATGGGCATGCCCGTGCTGCGTTGGAGTCCCCTTGCCGATGCGCCCATCCCTGCCGAAGCCAAGGGGCTGATCTTGCCGGGCGGCTTCCCAGAGCAGCATGCAGCCCAACTCAGCGGCTGTGAACAAAGCCTGAGGTCTCTTCGACAGTTCGTGCAGCATCGGCCGGTCTACGCCGAATGCGGTGGGATGCTCGTGCTCGGACAGAGGCTTCAGGACCTCGATGGCAACGGGCACAACATGACGGGCATTCTTCCGTTCAAGGCCCAGCGTGGCCGGCTGCACGTGGGCTACCGCCGCCTGCAGGCTCGGCGGGACAGCCCTGTCGTTCAGAGCGGTCAAAAGCTCGTTGGTCACGAATTTCACCGTTGGGAGCTGCACACCAATCGGCAGCCCTCCGACCGATCAGTGCTGTGGGACATTGAGGGATGGAAAGTCCATCGACATTCGGAAGGATGGGTCGATCAGACGGTTCACGCGAGCTGGGTACACCTGCACTGGGCCAGCTCTACGACGATTTGCTCCCGATGGCGCGCCGCGCTCGAAGCCGGGGAGAAGCGATCGCCAAACGGTTTGTCAGCCGCCAGCAACACCAACGGATCCAACCGTTCGTCGAACGCTGGCGCTGGGTGATCGAGGGACGCGTCCAACGGGTGGGATTCCGCGCCAGCTGCAGTCGGCGCGCCCTGGATCTCGGGATCAGCGGATGGGTTCGCAACCAAAGCGATGGCAGTGTCGAAGTGCAAGCCGAAGGCCCACCACTCGCCTTGTCTGAACTTCGGGCCTGGTGTGAGGTCGGACCTCCGGGCGCGCGAGTGCTTCGGGTGAAACCAAACCAGCTCCCTGTCACAGGCGATGACTGGTTCGAAGTGCGGTACTGAAACGTACAAGCGAAAACATTGGGAAGGACGCTGCCACGCTCAGCCCACCTAGCTACGGCTGAAGCAGGACCTTCGCGCCTGACGCATGCTCCGCTTCGGATTTGTCCTCTTGATCACAGCACTGCCCCTGCTCGGCATGGAGGCGATGAGCACGCGACGGGAGACGACGAAGCAGGTGTTCGATTCAGCGACAGAGGCCCTCGAGGCCTGTCAGAGCTGGAGGCACAGGGAAGGACAGTTTTCGGCGTTGATTCCTGCTGCTGAACCGGTGTCAGATCAGGCACGCCTGGTACACACAGACATCCGCAGCTGTGAAGCCGATTTAGACCGTGCACTGATTCTGGGGCGCCGCTACAGCGTTGTGGCCAACGTTCACTACAACAAAACACTGCGGTCGCTGCACCGCCCGATCAATCGCACCTTTCCTTACCTGCTAACAGGTGGCAAAACTGACGACTAAGAACCTGGCGTTCCTTGAGCAACTTCCTTGACACCAAAGACAAAGCCTTCTGGAGAGCCATTCTCGGCGTTGTGAGCCTAGGGATAAGTATTGGCCTGGCCGCCTTGATCCTGCGACTCTGAGCAAGGCCCTTGTCGAACATCCACGATCGAGGTTCTTAACCTGAATGAATGGCGGAACCAAGGATCTGGACTGAGCTGCTGACCTACGGGATTGGCGTAGCACTCTCGCCCATTCATATCGTTCTGATGTTGCTACTGCTGCTGGGGGAGTCTCCCCTGCGGCGTGGTGGCTTGTTTCTGGGTGGATGGCTGCTGACCAGCGCCCTGGCAGTTATCGGGCTGCTGACTCTTGGACATGGACTACTCCTGGACATGACCCAGGGATCCGACCACCGAACAGGCCTGGATCTGATTGGCGGAGGAGCCTTAATCGCCCTGGGCGGGCGTGAACTGGTTCGAGGCGTGCTGGAAAACGGAGAAGCCCCGTCCTGGAGCGGTGCCGTGGATCGCTTTGCAGCAATGCCACTTCCGTTGCTGTTACTGATCAGCAGCGTCACAGAAGTCATCAGTCCCGACGACCTGCTGCTGTTCGCCAAGAGCGCAGCCGTGATTCTTGCCGCACAGTTGCCTTTGCGTGAAGAAATTGCCTGCAGCGCAGGGTTCAGCGCCGCGGCCAGTGCCCTGCTTTTGATTCCATTTTTGGCTGTGTTAGCCGGACGTCAGCGGGTCCTGCCGCTTCTGCAAAACGGAAAAGCAGCCCTTCTCCGACGCGGGGAACTGGTAGTTGGAAGCCTGAGTTTCGGGCTAGGGGCCTATCTGGGCTGGCAGGGCATCAGTGGGCTGATGATGAGCTGATTCATTTGGGTTCTCTCGCGTTGTCGAATTCGCGCTGCCACGAGGCGCGCAGGTCAGACGACGTCTCCCCCCCGAGCAACCAGACCCCCGTGCGAGCACGGGACACAGCGACGTAACAGAGCTGCTGACGAATCGAGGGATCCGCCCGGAACACATCTGGTGCCACAAACACATCCCCGAAGCTGCTGCCTTGGCTGCGGTGCACCGTGAGCACAGCGGCAGGACCAAGCGAAGCGAAAGCATCGCGAATCAAAAAGTACTGACGCCAGATTGCTCGCCCGTTTTTTTTACCGGCATCACGGGCCTGCTTGCGCAGGCGGTGCATCACAGCATCAAGCTCCTGACGACCGGAACTCCCGATCGGAGGCTGCAGGCGCAGGGTGAGTTCCAGATCCCCGGCATTCACTGTCGCAGACAGCGTCTCGATCACAGGCACGGAACCGTCGGCTGACGACAGGCCGAAATCCGCCAGATCACAGGCTTCCGGCTTGATGTCACGCACAGTCACTTCGCGGTTGGAGCCCAACACCATGTCGGGTTCTTCACCGGCCTCTTCACCATCCCTTGAGGCCGGTGCCATTACCGCAGTACGACTGATCAGCACCTCACCCGGCAGTACCGGCATCTGATCCGCCATCTCCCCGTGGATGGCACGGCGCGCATGGGGCACCAAACGATCCAAGGTGCGGTTTGTGTAGCAGAGGATGCGTGCGGCGTCGGGGTTGTCTTGCACCGAAGCCTCCCGCAAGGCACGCCGGGCCTGATCCAGCCACTCCCGTTGGATCAAGCTGCACACCTGACCCTGCGGTGATCGAATCGGCGACATCAGCGGCGGCATCTGGCAGGGCAAGCGACCCTCCCGGAGACCAGAGGCCAGCTGGAGCACAGGTCCTTGATGACGAACCACCTCGGTCAACGTGGCGGAACAAGACCGTTGCATCGCAAAAACGGGACTGTTCTCCTCTCCCACTGGTGGCAACTGGGCGGGGTCGCCAACGAACACCAAACGGGTCTTGAACGGATGGGCGCACTGGAGGGCAATGCCCAGCAGGGTGCTGTCGACCATGGAAGCTTCGTCAATCAGCACCAAACCAAGGTTCTCCAGGGCCATGGCCGTCTGCTCTGTGGGTTCGCAGAGTTCAGAGTCAGCGGATCGCTTGAGCTTCAGCCGCAACAAACGATGGATGGTGGAGGGATACCAGGTGGGTTGGAGACCCTCCAACTCGAGCGCCTGGCGTAAAACGCCAACCGCTTTGTGGGTCGGCGCCACAACGGTCCAACACAATCCGCTGGCTTCCACCTGCCTTAACAGCCGCATTGAGAGGAAGGTCTTGCCGCTGCCGGCAAAACCACTGAGCACAAACGGCGTGCCATCAACGGGCTGATTGAGCCAGGCCGCAAAGGCATCTGCCGCCGCCTGCTGATCAGCGGTGAGCTCCGCGGCTGCAGTCACCCCAGCCCCGCTCCAAGACGGGCCACCAGATGCAGCGGTGATCCCAGATACACCAAGCCAGGCAAGGCGATGGCGGGGCCCATCAAGCTGCCCACCAGCACCTGCAGCCGACTGTGGCCCAGGCTTTCCTTAAGCGGCTTCGCATGGGGCTCCGGCCAAAGCGAATCAGGCAGGCCGTTGACCCGTTCCGCCGTCAGCCCGGCAGCGCGACGAATGCCGCTGGCGTCGTACATCACGACAAACGCCACCATCGCCGCGAGGGCGAACAGGGGGTGATCAAAGCCAAGGGTCCATCCAACACACGCCGCCGTCCCTGTGACCAGGGCGGAGTGGCTGGAGGGCATGCCACCGGTTTCAATCAGCACCGCCGGACGCCAACGGCGGTGCAGCAGCAACTCGAGGAACAGTTTGGACAACTGAGCCACACCGCAGGCCATCAAACCCCAGGTCAGCGAGCTGTTGTCGAACATCTCCCGCACAACAGCGTGGGAGGGAATGGCTTCGATCATCGGTCGCGGCTGGTGATGAAGTCGGCCAATGCGAGCAGGGGAATCGCCTTCTCGGCCCAAGGCTGGAGGGCTTCTTTCGCTTCATTGACCAACGCGTCAGCCCTGTGGCGAGATTCTTCTAACCCCAGAAGCTTGGGATAGGTGGTCTTATCGGCGATGAGATCTTTGCCGGCGGTTTTGCCCAACACCTCGCTGCTGGCGGTGATGTCGAGAATGTCGTCAATGATCTGGAACGCCAAGCCGATCCCCCTCGCGTAAATGCGTAGGGCCTTGATCAGCGCATCATCGGCGCCGCCAATCATGGCCCCAGTAATGACACAAGCGCTCAACAGGGCGCCCGTTTTGTGGAGGTGGATGTATTCGAGGGTTTCAAGATCCACCTCCTTTCCCTCGCTTTCCAGATCCACCACCTGGCCGCCCACCAGACCTGGCGCACCGGCCACCAACGACAGTTCTCCCACCACCTTGAGCAGACGCTCAGCAGGAACATCCGGACTGCGCAGAGCCACCATTTCAAAGGCTCGGGTCAGCAGTGCATCACCCGCAAGGATGGCAACGGCTTCGCCATACACCTTGTGATTGGTGGGACGACCACGCCGCAAGTCATCGTCATCCATGGCCGGCAGGTCGTCATGGATCAGCGACATGGTGTGGATCATTTCAAGCGCCACCGCAGTCGGCAGAGCCTGCGATGCGTCCCCCCCGGCCAACTCGCAGGCAGCTAGGCAAAGAATTGGACGCAACCGCTTTCCACCGGCAAGCAGCGAATACCGCATCGCTTCCCTTAAGGACTCCGGCCTCTCAGGACCTAGGGATCCATCAAGTGCAGTTTCCACCCGCTCTTTGGCCTTGCCGAGGTAGGCCTTGAAATCAAACTCGGCGCTCATGGGTGGACCCTGGCTGGCGGGATTCTCTCAGGCCGAGTCCTTGATGCCGAGTGGGACCCAATCCATGGGGTGGGGTGTTCGCATCTCGCGTCCCTTCCCTGGCGCCGTGGTGATGGCCAGGTCATAGGAGACCGAATAGCGGGGTCCTCCCCCTTCATAGGGGAGCACCCGATGCCGAAGATCCGAAGGGAACAACAACAGCCGGTGGGGCGTCGGCGCGAAAACACCACCGGAGACGGCGGCATCGCGATAGGGAATCGCCATCACATGGCTGAAGTAATCGTCGGGGGCCTCAAATTCAAGCTCCCCACTCTCGTTCGCCGGATCTGCCAACACATAAAACACCGCACTTAACTGAGCATTGCGATGGCTGTGCAAATCAATTGTTCCGCCATCTCTGGCACAAACCACGGGCCAGGCTTTTTGGATGTGCGCCACAAGGCCGTGATCGTTCCCCAGGAGCGCACGGAGATAGTCCGACACGTGAACAGACAACTGAGCGTTCAGCCACTGGAACGCATCCATACGATGCAACTGATCCAGGCCGGCGTGGCCCAACAAATCTCCCGTGAGGTTGTTGCGATCGCTGAACTCAGGGTGCTGATACACCTGCGCGTCGAACTGCTCAAGCTGTTGCTGCATGGCTGCGGCCGTCGCGACATCCGGTTCAAGATCCGCCTGCAGAACGGGTGTTGGGAACAGCCAGTGCAGCGCCATTGAATCGATCAGGGCACGAGATCGTCCAAATCATGGTCAATGTTGTGGCGTCTGCACCACGCCACCACGGTGTTGACCAGGAGCATCGTGACCGTCATCGGTCCGACACCTCCTGGAACAGGTGAGAGGGCACCGGCGATCGACTCGATTTCATCAGCGCGAACATCACCGCATAGACCACCTTCAGGCTTGCGGTGAATACCGACATCCACCACAGCCGCACCCGGCCGCACGTGGTCTGCCCCGATGAACTGGGGACGCCCTGCCGCCACAACCAGAATCTCAGCCTCCTGGGAGTGCGCCGCCAGATCTGCCGTGCGGGAATGGGCAATGGTGACGGTCGCGTTGGCCGCCTGAAGCATCAAGGCCATCGGTTGTCCCACAAGAATGCTTCGACCGATCACCACAGCGCGCTTGCCCGCCGGGTCGATTCCATTGCTGCGCAGCAACGCCATCACTCCTGCGGGGGTGCAGCTGCGCGGGCCCGGTTCCCCCTTGAGCAGCCGGCCGAGATTGAGCGTGTGCAGACCATCTGCATCCTTCTCGGGATCAATGGCCATCAGCAGTGGCCCCTCATCAAGGCCTCCAGGAAGCGGAAGCTGGAGGAGGATCCCATCCACCTCCGGGTTGGCATTCAGCCGTTCAATGGTCTGAAGCACGACCGCAGCAGGAGTGTCGCCGGGGAGGTGATCGCCAAAGCTGGCCACCCCGATCCGAGCACAGGCCTTTTCCTTATTGGCGACGTAGACGGCGCTGGCCGGATCATCACCAACCCGCAGCACCGCCAAGCCCGGCGGTCGCCCCGCCTCGGCCAGACGCCGTTCGATCAGGGTTTGAAGACGATGCTCCACATCCCTTGCCAGCACCTTGCCGTCCAAACGCAGGGCCATGGCATCCCCGTGCACTGCTTCCAGCATGCCCTCTAGAGAGAGCTAGCGTTAGGCCGATACAGGGTCCTTTTTGGTTCGCGTTCCTCGGCTGAGCAGCCTTTGGCGGAACTGGGTGCGGCTCGAAGGCCCAGGGGGTCGCCTGCTGCGCTGGACGCGACTGCAGACCCTCGTTGTTCTGCTGCTGTGCCTTTCCGTGGCCGCAGCCTCCAGCCTGCCCTGGCTGATCAAGCCGAAAGTCCAACCCGGATCGCTGGCCCCGTTTGAAGCCATCGCTCCGAAAGATGCCCTGGTGCAGGACAGCACCGCCCTCGAGCAGCAGCGAGCCTCTCTGGTGGCGCGATCGGTGGTGCAGGTCATCGATCAAGAGCAGAATCAAGCACTTAAACAACGGCTCGAGCAACAACTGCTGCAGCTGCAGGAGGTCACCAACACCGGATCTGGGGCCAGGATCGGGCCGGTGAACCTGTCTGAGCCGGAGAAAAAATGGCTAGAACAACGCAGCGAACGGGAACATCTGGCCTGGGATGAGGCGGTGCGCAGCACCGCTGATCGCATGCTTAGCCAAGGGCTGGTGAGCAATCTGGCCGTTGATCAATTACGCCAGGCGGCCAACCTGCAACTCAAGGCGGTTGCGCTGCAACCACCGGCAGCGAGCTCCCTGGCCGCCAAGGTACTCACCAGCACCCTGCGCGGGAGCAGCAACCTGCGCACCGACCCGAACCTGAGCAAACAGCTGATCGAAGAGCAGCTGACCAAACAGGCCATCCCGACGATCCAAGTGCGCAAGGGAGATCTGATCACCCGCAAAGGCGAACCGATCAGTCCCCAGGCCTACGACGTGCTCGATTATTTCGGCCGCGTGCGCCGCGAACCCCAACCTTTGATTTGGTTTCAGCGGTTCGTGGAAGCTGCTGCTGGCTGCGCAGCAATGCTGTTGGTGATGCGGCGCGAACGGCCTGGCCTGGAGGTACGCCACGCCCTGCTGGCGGTGGGACTTCTTCTCCTGGTGCAGGTCGCCAAACTCTGGTTCAAGGGAACCGTGAGCCCGCTCGCCGTGCTGGTGCCACCCACCCTGGTGCTGGCTGAAGGTCTCGGTACAGGCTGCGGTTTGGTCTGGATGGGTGTAGCCGCTCTGCTCTGGCCGGAACCCGTGCAGGGTCTGGGAGATGGTCGCCTTCTTGTGGCAGCAACGGTCGCTGCAGCTGGCGCCTTGATCGCGGGCCGACAACGCAGCCGCGGACAGCTCCTTCAACTAACGGTGCTGCTGCCGATCGGTGCCCTCGTGGGCCAATGGCTGCTGCTGCAACTACAGCCCCTCACGGGCCTGCGTCTCTGGGGAAGCCTGAATCCCAGCCTGGATGAGCTGGCCACCGACACCCTGCTGCTCGGGGTGCTGCTGATGCTCAGCCTGCTGCTGATCCCCATTCTCGAGGGGTCCTTCGGATTACTGACCCGGGCGCGGCTGCTGGAACTGGCGGATCAGGAACGCCCCCTGCTGCGGCGCCTCTCCTGCGAAGCCCCTGGAACGTTTGAACACACCCTGATGATCTGCGGCCTGGCGGAGGAGGGGGCGCGGGCTATCGGTGCGGACGTGGATCTGATCCGGACCGGCTCGCTGTATCACGACGTCGGCAAACTGCATGCGCCGGACTGGTTCATCGAGAACCAGAAAGATGGCCCCAATCCCCACGACGCACTGGACGATCCCCAGGCGAGTGCAGCGGTGCTCCAGGCCCACGTGGATGAGGGGCTGAAGCTGGCGCGGCGCCACCGCCTACCAAGGCCCATCGCCGATTTCATACCTGAACATCAGGGCACCTTGAAGATGGGCTACTTCTTCCACAAGGCCCAGGAGCGCGGCGGGACGGTTGAGGAACGCCGCTTTCGGTACAAAGGCCCCGAACCTCGCTCCAAAGAAACAGCAATTTTGATGCTGGCTGACGGATGTGAGGCAGCCCTGCGATCCCTTCCTCCCGACACCTCTGATGCGCAGGCGGTGGACACGGTGCGACGAATCGTGGAGTCACGACAGCGGGATGGACAACTGCGCAAAAGCAGCCTCAACCGCAGCGAAGTGGAATTGGTGATCCGTGCCTTCGTACAGGTGTGGCGAAGGATGCGCCACCGCCGCATTCCCTATCCGATTCCAGCGCGACGTTGATCGGCTGCTCCTTCATCGGCATCCAACAATCTTGCGCTGCTGCACAACGGCAGCCGGAACCAGGGTGATCAGGTTGGCGACCAGCACAGGGCCATCCTTCACCAGCAAGCCGTACAGCGACCAAAGCGCAACGCCACTGGTGAAGAGGCCATACATGCCCAACGAGATGGACTTGGTGTCACCACTGCGCAGCGTCTTGATGGCCTGCGGAAAGAAGCTGACCGTCGTCAAGCCTGCGGCCAGGTAGCCAACGAGTTCAGAACTCAGTTGCAAAGGGAACCTCCTGCGAGATCAAACGAACGCGTCGGTGGGTGAAGGGATGCCGAAAGCTCAAGGCCTGGGAATGCAGATGCAAGCGGAGCGAACGAGCGGCATCCCCATAGATGGGATCACCAACGATGGGGTGTCCGAGCTCGGCCAGATGGGCCCGCAGCTGATGGGAGCGCCCCGTCAGCGGGCGCAGCCAGATCCGCGTGCCGTGGGCACAAGCAGCGCAGACTTTCCAAAGGGTTAGCGCCAGACGTCCCTCGGGATGGCGGCCGTAGCGCGGGGGTTGGCGTGACAGTCGTGCCAAGGGGCTAGCAATGCAGCCGCGGCCAAGGAGCTCCCCCTCAACATCCGCCTGGTACAACTTGTTGATCCGACGTTCGGCAAATAGGGCACTGAGCCGCCGTAGGGCATCGGCACTCCTGGCCAGCAGCAGCACACCCGAGGTGTCGCGATCCAAGCGGTGGACCAATCGCAGACCTTGCTCCTTGCGCTGCAAGCGGGTGATCACGGAGTCCTGTTGATCAGGCCCGAGGCCCGGTTGCGTCAGCAGGCCGGCGGGCTTATCGACCACCATCAGCCAAGGGTCGAGCATCAGCAGCTTCAAGGGGAGAGTCGAGTGGCGCAGTGTTTTTCAAACAAGGCCACCACCTGGGTGGGCGGCAGAGCCTGAACCAGCCGGGCTTCCGCCTCAACGTGATGCTGACTCGTGTGATACAGCTGCAACTCGTGAAAAGTATCCGGCTCAAGACGGCGGGCCTCCGCCATGTTTTTGGCCAACAACGGCGCGGGCATCAAGTTCCCGCCGTTGCACGACTGCATCACATGGGCTGATTCGTGGGCCAGAACGACCCAAACAACCGATGGATCGTCGGGAAGGTTGTTGCCACACATCAAGAGGGCCTGCTTGCCCTCATGAAAGGCCCCCAGCAAGCCGGCAGGACAGTCAGGCGCCACCAGCGCATTGACGCCCGCCCGCTGCAGCAGCCGCAGGTAACTGGCGATGCGATCCCACGTTGACGCCTGAACGGCACCTCCCGTCAGGCTCATGACCAGCAGAGCCAACAACACCCCCCCGAAACCTCGACGCATGGGGCAGAGCAGCGCTGAACAATCTCATTGATCCCAAAAGCGACTCAAGCTGAGCCGAAACCCACTAAAGATCTATAGATTTTCAATCACTGAGGAGGTTCTCAACGGAAGCGACCTTCTCGGAGAACGACTGCTCCCGATCGGTTCGAGTGTTGAGCTTGAGCGTTGTGTAGAGCCGTGGGGCTCCCATGCCGTGCAACTCAAAGTGACAAGCGCGCACACAAGCCATGACCTCCTCCCAGGGGCCTTCGATCGCGGTGCCATTGGGACCCAGCTGATGCTGAAGGCCCGTGGCAGCAATCACGCGTTCACAGGCGGCGATGTAGGGGGAAAGACTGACGCCAACGCCGATCGGCACAACGCAGAGGTCAACACTGACCCACATCAGTCCACCATCACGCTGGATTGGCTCAAGCAGCTGACCGGATAGTCGATGGTGCGCCAACTACCGCTGTCGGTTCGCACTTCAACTGCAATTCCCTGCTGTCCCATCGAACATCGAGCCCCTTGTCCAGTGCACCAATCACTGGCCTCGGCGAGGGCCAGTTCCAACGTGTCGTAAGGGGCATCGAGCACCGGATGAGGCTGACCGTCAAGGCCAACCAACCGGTAGCGGGAGCGATGTTTGGCCATCGCGATCCAATCCCGGAAGTGTCACCATTCTCCCATGTTCATGGCCCCGAATCATCCACACACTGGAGCCAGCAACATGGCGGCAACGACATGAGTGAGCAGCTGCAGCAGGCCTACAACAGCTTGATGGCCAAGGCCCCGGGGGCAGCGTTTCAGAAAGCTCGTGCCCTGTATCTCAACAAATATCCACTTCCCCAACCTGACAGCCCTGTCCCGCTGCGTCTTTACGTCTGCGAGGAGCAGCTTCAGGAATCCGTGCAGCCCGCCAACGACGGCCACCCGAACCACCGTCTGGCCATTCTCCAGTCACGACCGGGGCAATTGGCTGTGGTGCACTGGCAACAGCCCGATCCCCCTGAGACGGAACAACTCCGCAGCTACCTCCAAAACACCTGGGATCTCAACACGGACGAACTGAAGATCACGGCCCTCAGCGCTCCCTGGTTCCGTGACGGCGGTCATCAGAGCCGGTTTGCAGCACCGGACGGGCTGGCCTGGCAACAACAAACCCTATTAACTCTCCAGGAGGGAAAAGAAAAGTAATTCCGCAGATCGCAGCAGGCTGCAAGAACGCACCGCTAGCGATCAATTAGAGCCCCCTCTCAGCTAATGCTCACCAAGTACGCCGAACGCTACGTGCTGCGGTCCTCCTCAGCCGGCGGTTACCTCGGCGTCAATGCCGTTGATCAACACATCGAGCGGCAGCCATCCCTGGACAAGGCCTGGATTTTCCACACCCACGATGGTGCCGTCACCCACGCCCGCTGGATTGGAGAAGTGCACGGCGAAACACCGGACGTCGTGAAACTGGATCAATGAAAAGTGAAGCGTTGGTGGTCAGCCGTTGATGAAATTGCGGAGGCGACGCGATTCCGAGGCCTGATCCTGCTGAAGCTCCGCTGCTGTTCTGACGCGATGTTCACGCTGCTGTGCCGCAAAGACATCCGCCTCGGTCAAGACGTATCCGCGCTCGGCAGCGAGTGCAAGAAACTGCTCAAGATCCATGGGCTGTGCCAAGGCCTGGGCCAGTCCAGGATCGCTGTCCCGAAGGTTCAGAAATTGATCCAGATCGTCGAGAGACATCACAGCAGCTCTTGTTGGAACATCCCATTCAAGTCAGCATCAGCCTGATTCGGGAGGTCGCATGCTGTTGAAACTGATCAGCTGCGGCAGCCTCGCTCTTGTGAGTGTTCTTGTCGTAACGCTGCTGAAGGGATTGCAACAGCAGGATCAACGCATCCATGCGCTGCAAGAACGGATCCATCAGCTGGAGCAACAAACACCAGACCATGCCCACAGCGACCTGCTCAGCCAACAGATGGGCTTGATGCAGGAACGCATGGATGCCTTTGCGGCCATGCGCACGTCCATCAACTCATCCCTTCACAGCATCCCCGCTGGCATTGGGCAGGATGAAGCGCTGCAACAGCACGAATAGCAATAGAACCGGAAGGATTGACACCACCGATCCGGCCGCAACGATCCGCCAATCCAGTGAAAAGCTGCTGGACAGCTGCTGCAGCCCCAAAGGGAGTGTGTAAAGCGATGGGTCGTCAAGAATCACCAGAGGCCAGAGAAAATCACTCCAAGTGCCAATGAAGACAAACATCGCCAGGGTGATGAGATCAGCTTTGGCAGCCGGGATCATCACGTTCCACCATTCCCCCAAGCGACTGCAACCGTCGATCCGTGCCGCCTCCTCGAGTTCCTTGGGAACGCCAAGAAAGCTTTGGCGCAGGAGATAAAGACCAAAAGCGGTGGCCGCCTGGGGGATCACCAAGGCCAGCAGGGTGTTGCGCAACCCCAACTGAACCATCAGCAGATACAGCGGAATCATCACCACCTGAAAAGGAATCAGGATCGTGGCCACCACCAAGCCCAGCACCAGGCCTCGGCCGGCGAAGCGCAACCTGGCCAAGGGGTAGGCGGCAAGGGAGCAGAACAGCAGGTTGGCCAGCACCGCCAGGCCACTCACCACGGTGCTGTTGAACAGATAGGTGGTGAGGGGATTGTCTTGAAAAAGCCTGACGTAGGCATCGAAGCTCGGCTGGGCGGGCAACAACGCCGGCGGACTGCTGAAGATGTCTTCCGCCGGACCCTTGAGCGAGGTGCTCACCAGCCAGAGCAACGGCGTGAGCACCAGAAGAGCCAGAAGAATCAGCAGCACCAGCTGAACAGCCCGGGCGGTGGAGGTGCGCATAGCGTCGGCTCTAGAGCGTCGGTCGGGTCTCCAGGACAACAGGATCCTTCTGCGGATGCAATGACTGGCGCTCCTCCCCGGCCACCAGGCGATTAAGGGCATTCACAAAAGCCATCGCTGCTGCCACCACCACATCGGTGTCGGCAGCGTGGCCGGAATAGAGCGCACCGTTGCGTCGCAGGCGGATGGTCACATCGCCCATGGCATCGATGCCCTCGGTAACCGACTTAACCGAAAACTCGATCAACTCATTGGGTACACCCGCCAGATCATTCAAGGCACGACAGACGGCATCCACAGGACCGGTGCCCACCGCCGAGCCTGTGGTCTCACTGCCCTCTTCATCCAACAGCGTGACGGTGGCAGTGGGGCGCAGGCTGCTTCCGCAGCTGACCTGAACCAGCTTCAACTGGAAGCGGGCTTCAGGCTGCTGCACCTGTTCGCTGACAATCGCCTCCAGATCTCGGTCTGTGATCTCCCGCTTGCGATCGGCCAGTTCCTTGAAGCGAGCAAACGCCTCATCGAGATCGTCGCGGGTGAGGTCATAGCCCAGTTCCTCCAGACGGGCGCGAACGGCACTACGACCGCTGAGCTTGCCGAGGGAGATGCGGTTGTCAGACAACCCCACGGTCTTGGCATCGATGATTTCGTAGGTCAGCCGGTTCTTGAGCACGCCGTCCTGGTGAATGCCGGATTCATGGGCGAAGGCGTTCGCACCGACGATTGCCTTGTTGGGCTGAACAACCATCCCGGTGAGATTCGAGACCAGCCTGGAGGTCTTGGTGATCTCTTCGGTGCGTACGGCCGTCAGCGGCGTGGGGCTGTCTTCATCCCGACCAAAGAACGGGTTGTAGTAGCGACGCCGCACATGCAACGCCATCACCAACTCCTCGAGGGATGCATTGCCGGCGCGTTCGCCAATGCCATTGATCGTGCATTCGAGCTGACGGGCGCCGTTCTTAACCGCTTCGAGGAAATTCGCCACCGCCAGACCGAGATCGTTGTGGCCATGCACCGAGATCACGGCATCGGCGATGTTGGGCACGTGCTGATTGATGCCCGCGATCAGAGCACCGAACTCCGACGGCGTGGTGTAGCCAACGGTGTCGGGAATGTTGATCGTGGTGGCACCCGCAGCAATCGCCGCCTCAATCACCTCGTAGAGGAACTCCGGATCACTTCGCCCTGCGTCTTCACAGGAGAATTCAACGTCTTCCACCAGCGAGCGGGCATAGCTCACCATCTCGGGAACGATGCCCAGCACATCGGCACGGCTTTTGCGCAGCTTGTGCTCGAGGTGAATGTCGCTGGTGGCAATAAAGGTATGAATGCGGCGACGCGGCGCCGGTGCAACCGCATCGGCGCAGGCCTTGATGTCTGCCCTCGATGCACGGGCCAGGCCGCAAATGATCGGACCGTTGTCCCCACCGACCTGCTGGGCGATCCGCTGCACAGCGGCAAAATCACCGGGACTGGCGAAAGGGAATCCAGCCTCGATCACATCCACGCCGAGCCGAGCCAGCTGCTGGGCGATGGCCAGCTTCTCCTCAAGGTTGAGGCTCGCCCCCGGAGACTGCTCACCATCCCGCAGGGTGGTGTCAAAAATCAGGACGCGACCGGGGTCCTTGGCCATGGAAGAGGCTCCAGCGGAGGTCTTAGTCGGAATGACTATGAGTTAACTCATCTTAGTTCAGGCATGGAGATGGAATCGGATTAAATTCAGCCACCGTTTGGGCTTGTTCGTGACCAAAGGCGCTGTCGCCCTGGTGTTGCATGCCCATCTGCCCTACGTGCGATCGGCAAAACCGGGCTCTCTGGAAGAGGACTGGTTTTTCCAGGCACTGATTGAGTGCTATCTGCCCCTGCTCGAAGCGCTGGAACAGGCCAGCGCAGACCCAGAGCAACACCCCAAACTCACCATCGGCTTATCGCCGACACTGCTGTCGCTGCTGAGTGATCAAGACCTCAAGCAGCGCTTTCCCCAGTGGCTGAACGAGAGGCTCGCGCTGCTGCCAAAGGCGGATCCTGCGCTCCGCGATGGCGCTGAGCATCTGGCGGCGGCCATCAAGCGACACAAAGGGGGATGGCAGGACTGCGATGGTGACTTGATCCAGCGTTTCGCAGCCCTGCAGCGCCAGGAGGTGGTCGATCTACTCACCTGCGGCGCAACCCATGGCTACCTCCCCCTGCTGCGCCATCACCCGGAAGCGGTGCGCGGTCAACTGCGCACCGCGGTGCGGGAACACCAGCGCCTAGTCGGGGAATCGCCTCTGGGGATCTGGTTGCCTGAATGCGCCTATTACGAAGGGCTGGATCGCTGGATGCGCGATGCAGGGCTCCGCTATGCCGTGCTGGACGGCCATGGGCTGCTGCATGGCCGGCCCCGGCCCCGCTACGGGGTGTACGCCCCGATCTGCAGCCGTAATGGGGTGGCGTTCTTTGGGCGTGACAGTGAAGCCACGTTGCCGGTGTGGTCAGCGAAGGACGGCTACCCCGGCGATCCCCACTACCGGGAGTTCCATCGCGATCTGGGCTGGGACCTGCCCATCGAAGAGCTCAAGCCCTTGGGGCTCGATCAACCGCGCCCGCTTGGCCTGAAGCTGCATCGGGTGACCGATCACAGCGCACCCTTAGACCAGAAACGCCCCTACGAACCGGGGTTGGCTGCTGAACGGGTGAAAGAGCATGCCGCCGATTACCTGCAGGGCCGCCGGCGGCAGCTGGATCAGCTCGGCGGTGCCATGGATGTGTCCCCACTATTGGTGGCCCCCTTCGATGCCGAACTCTTCGGCCACTGGTGGTTTGAAGGGCCGGCCTTTCTCAGCCAGTTGTTCCAGCAGGCTCCTCAACAGGGGGTGAACTTCACCCGGCTGCGCGATGTGCTGAACAGCGTTGGCCAGCTCCAGCTCTGTGACCCCTCCCCCTCCAGCTGGGGGCAAGGGGGCTATCACGACTACTGGCTGAACGACAGCAACGCCTGGATCATCCCGGAGTGGGAACGGGCCAGTGCAGCAATGGTGCAGCGGTGCAGCCGCGGGGTGGGCAGCGAGAAGGCCATGCAGTGGCTGCAGCAGGCCGCGCGAGAACTGTTGCTGGCGCAGTCGTCGGACTGGAGCTTCATCCTCCGGGCCGGCACCACCACCGAACTGGCCAGAGAACGGGTGCAGCGACACCTGGGTCGCTTCTGGCAGCTGATGCAGGCGATCAACGGAACCACCGAGCTTCCGGAGGGCTGGCTCGAGGAGGTGCAGACGGACGACCGCCTGTTCCCTCTGATTCAGCCGCTGGACTGGGCTCCGGTGAATCCTTCTGCCCCCCCCATATACAAAGAGCCCCAGCAATCTGGGGCTCCTCACTAATCACATCTCCGATAGGAGATCGACCTCAAATAATCAGAACTGGAAGGTGACACCGCCGCTCGCACGCCATGTCGTGCCGCGGTCGCTGGCCCACAGCTCCATGCCGCCCCGGCCATACAGCTTCACCGAGACGCCGTTGAAGTTCTGCACCGTGTAATCCAGACCCGCCTCAATCAACGCGCCGTTCTCGGTGCCCAGCTGTGACTCGAAATTCACTGTCTTCTTCATGAACTTGTAGCCAATCTCCTGGCCCTCATTCGCCTGGTTCCAATCCGCCAGCCATGCCGCCCTCAGACTCGGCACCAACAGCGCACGCTCGCCGGTGCGGATCGGCACCGACAGCTTCATCCCCAACTC